>NZ_NXLY01000001.1 GCF_005406225.1 Campylobacter taeniopygiae
CCACTCTATTGGAGGTATAAGATGATTAAAATTATATTCTTTATCAATTTCTATGTTTTCTTCGACTAAACTTTCAAAGTCAATGTCTTCATTGTGATAGTTTCCCTCTGGAGAGACAAGAAAGAAAGCAATAATATCACTATTGTCTATTTTTATCGCTTTATTATCCCAAATTGCAACATTAGTATAATATTCACGTTATTATTTGTAATTATCGTTTCATTATCGATTTTAAAATCTATGCTATTTATATTAATAAATTGATTTAAAAAAGCCATTTCTTTTGTAAGAATTTGCGTTTTACTTTGTATTATAATGCTTGAATATGTTTTTATGCATTGATTCCAATTTTGCGGAATGTTAAAATTTTCCTTCCTGTCTTCTTTATTATTCCAGCTATGAAAAGCCAATAAAGTATAATGATTTAACAAATCGGGAAATTTTAGCTTTGTGATATTATTTATTCTGTAAATTTTTTCATCATATACGGAGTTGTTAATATGAATTAACTTTAAATTACCTTCAATTAATTTCATATCTACCGGAGTGCAAATTTTAAATTTAGGATTATCGTTTTTACAGTCTATAAATTTCGATAGTTGAAAATAATCAATATTTTTTATAATATTTATTCCAAGATTTCTCATGATGAATCCAAATGAATGCCCGCCGCCATCATATCTTTTTCCAAATTCTTCTAAATTTTTAATATTATAATAATTTTGAATATCTATAATGTTAAAACCATACTTAATTTGCAAATTTTTTATGTAGATTGTTGATTAAAATATGAATATTTCGATTTTTTACACAGTATTCCGGAAAGATAATAATTAAAACTCTTTTTTTTAGAGCAAAAAGCTCTTTGTAAAACCAACTTAATTGTCTATAAATTAATTTCAGACTTAATTTTTCTGGAGTTAAACCATGATTGTGGATTTCATTAACATTGGATTCCGTAATTATTAAATTTGCACTATTGACAATTTCTTTATGTCTAATTATTTCGTAAAGATTTTGAATAGCTGTACAGCCTCCAATAACGAAATTATAAAATTTTAAATCTTTTTTGTGATTGTTAATTTCATTAATACCTTCTCTTAAGCCTCCTTGCAGACCATTTATCATTACAGAATTGCTTCCGCCAAGCAAAACTACATTTTCCATAGAAATTCCTTGAATTTTTTGTTATAATTTTAAAAAACTTATTTTATCAAAAAAACAAAATTACAAATTTAAACTTTATAAAAAATTTTTAACCAAATAACCAACGTTGAATTAATAAATAAATTAGTTCTACACTAGAAAAATTTATAGCTTAGTTAAAAACAATTAATTTAATAACTTACTCCAGAGCTAAGTTCCCATATAGGCAGAAAAATACCAAGGGCTAGCAATAAAACAAGTATTGCCACAAATAAAGTCATTAAAGGTTCAAGTAAAACTAAAAATCTATCCATAAGATTTTGCATTTTGTTTTCATAATATTTTGAAATTTCCTCAGTTAAAAATTCAAGTTTAGAACTTTTCATCGCAATATTTAACATAGAAAGCACCAAAGGATCAAATGTACCTATTTTCTTAAAAGCATGAGTAATTTCAAGTCCAGAATCCATAAAAGATAAAAGTTTTTTATATTTTAAAATAATTAGCTTATTTTCAAGTCCCAAAATCGCTAAATTAAAAGCCTTAGAAAGTGAAATTCCATTTTTTAAAAGTAAAGAAAAAACCATAAAAAAATAATAATTTTGACTATAAATAATGAAATTTGAAAATAAAGGTATTTTTAAAAAGATAAAATCGCAAATATAAGCAAAAAAATAAGATTTTTTATACATAAAATAAACAAAGATAAAAACAAACACCGATAAAAAGGTAAATATCGCGATATAATTTTGTAAAAAATCATAAATTTGAAGCATGATGGTAGTTATGAAAGGCAAGTTAATATTTAAATTTTCAAATAAATCTTTAAAATTAGGTATCACATAAAGCATCAAAAAAATAAAAGCCACGCAAACACTAACAAAAACAAACAAAGGATATCTCATAGCTTTTTTAAATCTCTTTTTATTTTCTAAGCTTTTTTCTCTAAGCGTAGCAATTTGCAAAAAATTTTCACTCAATTTTCCAGTGTTTTGTGCTGCTTTTATTAGGGCTAATTCTGCATAATTTAACCCAAAATTAGCGTTTTCAAAAGCAAGATTTAAATTTTGCCCTAAAAGCAAATTATCAAGAACTTTGCTTATACCTTTAAAAGAATGAATTTTTACAAGCTCTTTAAAGGCTTCTTGTATGCTTAATCCAGCTTCGCAAAGCAAGGCTAATTCTTTAAAAAAGAGTATGAAATATTCACTATTTATTTTTTTTAAATGGCTATTTTGTTTTTCTTTAATGCTGATAATTTTCCAATTTTTATCCAAAGCTTTAGCTTGTGCAGTGTTTAAATTTTCAGCTCTGATGAGTTTTTTATACTTTTTTTGCGCCTTAATGATTTCAAGCTCATAAAGTTTCATTTAAAACCCTTAAAAGCTCATCTATACTCGTAATACCTTCTCTTGCTTTTTGCAAACCCTGCTCAAACATGCTTTGAAAGCCTTTATTTTTCGCAAGTGCCAAAATTTCACTCTTGCTTTTGTTTTCTCTAATAGCTTGAGAAATTTCATCATCCACCCTTAAACACTCACCAACCAATTCTCTACCTATAAATCCACTTTGATGACAATACTCACAACCCCTAGCCTCAAAAAAATTTCCTTGAAATTGCTTGTATTTAGTGCTTTTTTGTTTGCATCTTGGACAAAGCTTTCTGACTAAACGTTGTGCGATAATTAAACTAAGTGCAGAAGCGATTAAATAAGGTTTTGCTTTCATATCTAAAAGTCTATCTATCGTAGAAAGCGCATCGTTTGTATGCAAAGTGCTTAAAAGCAAATGTCCGGTTAAAGAAGCTTTTAAAGCTATATCGAGGCTTTCTTCATCTCTAATCTCGCCTATCATAATAATATCGGGATCTTGCCTTAAAATCGCCCTTAAAGCATTATTAAATTCAAATCCTGCTTTAGGATTGAGTAAAATTTGCTGAATTAAAGGCATTTTATATTCTATAGGATCTTCTGCCGTGATGATTTTCTTTTCTATACTCTTTAATGCATTTAAACAAGCGTATAAAGTAGTACTTTTACCACTTCCTGTTGGACCTGTAAGTAAAATCATCCCATGAGGAGATTTTAAAGCTTTTTTTAAAATCTCAATATTTTTCTTTCCTAAATTTAACTTTTCAAGCTCTAAAATTTCTTTATTGTGCTTTAAAATCCTTATAACCACACTCTCACCGTTTGATAAAGGCAAAGATGAAATTCTAAAATCGTATTTTTCTTCTTTAAATTTAAACTCAAAACTACCATCTTGAGCTTTTCTTGATTCTGCTACATTCAAATGGGCTAAAAATTTAATATGAAAAATCAAAGCTTCATAAATATCTTTTTCAAGATCAACAAATTTCTTTAAAATACCATCCACCCTAAATCTTATCAAAGCATCATTAATCCTAGATTCTATATGAATGTCACTCGTATTTATTTTAAGCGCTTCTTCAAGGATAAAATAAAAAATTTGACTGATACAAGTTTGGTTTTCTTTTACGCCCTCTTGCCATTCAAGTTTAAGTTTGATACTTAATTTTTTTAACTCATCTTTAATACGAAGAATGTTTAAAAATTTTAAAATTTTAAACTCATCAGCAAGTGCAATTTCTATTTTTTCAATATTTGTAAAAATTTTTATTTGTTCTAAAAGCTCCAAAGAACAAGGTTTTGCACTGACTACATATAAAATATTCTCATTTTTTATCGGCAAAACTTGAAATTTTAAAAGCATATTAAAAGGAAAATTTTCACAAAATTTTTCATCAAATTCATTTAACTCAATAAATTTCATATTTAAAAAAGAGGCTAATTTCTTTAAAAAATCTTCACTTTGTATGTTAAAATTTTGATAAATTTGATCAAGATTTATTTTTTGATTTAAATAATCCTCAAATAAATTTTGATCAATCATTCTTTAACTCTTTATCAAATTCAATAAATCCATAAGAATCCAAATAAGCATCTAAAGCTTTTTTAGCTTCATCTTTATGACCTAAGGCTATTTTAGCCTTAGCAAATATCAACCAAGAATCCTCAGCTTTTTTATCTATGTCATTAGCTTTTAACGCCCAAAAAATAGATTTGTTATAATCTTTCATCTTATAATACTCACGAGATAAAATTAAAGCCTTTTCATAGCTAGGATTTTTATAAAAATTATTTTTTAATTTAGCAATATTAAATACTTTAGAATCAATTTGTATCTTAGAGATGGTATGATTATTTTCTTGTATGAGTTTTTCTCTTATTATTTTATTTTTTTCCTGCAAGATCTTAGCTTTTATGATGTTTTGTTCCAACTCTTTTTTATAATTTAAAGCTTCTAAAGATATTGATTTTTGTTTATAATGATTTTGCACAATGAAAAAAATAATGCCAATTAGCAAACCGATAAAAAGAAGATAAAATAAATTTTTAAAAAATTTTTTCAGCAAATATTTTTTATAGGCACTTTCAAGATCACGCACTCTTTCTTGCAAATTCATTTTAAAAATCCATTCTCTAAAGCACAAAGTTTTAGTACATAATCTTGACTTTTTGTGTTTTTAAAATAAAGATTGAGTTCGCAAAAACTTTTAAGCATTTTATCAACATATCTTAAATTTCCTTTGTAAAATTTCATTATTATTTTCATTGCTTTATGGGAAAAATCAATATTGAATTTTAATTGAATATATTGATGAAGCTCTTTAATATTAAGCTTTTCAAGCCAAAAAATTGTCTCGAAGCGACTTTTAAAATAATCTTTTTCAAAAAGATCTATTTTTTTATGAGAACTCAATATAAAACTCATTTGATCACTATAAATTCGAATAAGTTCTAATATTTTTTCCTCATACATACCCACTTCATCGAGTATCAAAACATCCTTTTTTCTTTTTTTAACGATGTCTTTAAATTCTTTCTCATCTGAAAAAATTTCATCGATATAATCAATGTCATGATATTTTGCTAATCTTTGCAGTAAAACACTTTTGCCACTCCCACTTAAACCACAAATTAAAATCAAGGTTTTATGTTTTAAACTCTCATTTATCTTTGAAAAAATTTCTCTCCTTAAATCCACAATTTTATTCATAATGTTTAAATCCTAACTCCCTAAGACTTGGAAAATTAGCATTATCAACTATGGTAGGTGTTATGATAAAAACAATTTCTGTTACATCCGATATCTCCTCATCAGATTTAAATAAAGCTCCTATTAAGGGGATATTGGATAAAAAATTAACAGAATGCTTATTTTCACCATTATTTCTTGAAATAAGCCCACCCAAAATAAGAGTTTGATTGTTTTCAACCTGAACAACGCTTGATAGCTTTTTTTGGATTGTATCTGGAGCGATAGTGCGTGGCTCTTTTTGTCTTTTCTTATCTTCTGGATATTTAAAATCACTTAAACTTGGGTTGATTCTAAGCATTATTTTACCATCATCAGAAATTTCTGGCAAAATATTAAGCAAAATTCCTATAAAAATAGAATAATTACTATAACTTTCACTCACCGTTGTTCCATTTTCTGTTCCTTTGGAACTTTCTTTAACTTGATAATTAATCGTATCCCCAACTGAAATAATAGCTTGTTGATTATTTAAAGCCATGAGTTTAGGATTGGAAAGTACATAAGTTTTTCCATTTTGAGAAAGAAAGTTGATAATAGAATCAAAATTTAAATTTGCCCTAAAACCTAAATTTTTCACAAAACTTTGTCCATTTTGAAAATGAATAAAAGAATTTTCACCACTTTTTGTTTTGGAATTAAAATCCAAATTAAAATTTTGCCAATTAATGCCGCTAGAATGGCTTTTACTTAGATTTACAGCGATAATACTAACATCAATAATCACTTGCTTTTTTAAACGATTTTCAAGTTTTTGCAAATATTCTCTAACGCGTTCTAATTGAGAATGAGTGCCTGCAACTATTATAATTCCAGCATTTGAATTGACTATGGGTGCTTTTATTTCATAGCTTTCATGAGAAGAATTAAGCAACATAGTGATTTCTTTTTCTATATTTTGCCAAAAATCAAATTTTTCCATGCTTTTAATCATATTATCTTCATTATCTTCAGATGAAGTTTTAAATTCGCTTTGCCTTGGTTTTGCATCCACTGAAGCTTTAGTGATACTTTGACCTTCTCTAACTGAAGTGATATAACTTATTTTAAAAATCTTTGTTTTTAAGGCTGAAATTTTCAAAACCTTGCCGTTAAATTCATAAAATAAATCATGCTCTTTGATAAAAAGATTAAAAATCTCATCTAAACTCATTTGATGTATATTAATATCATTTTGAATGGTTTTTAATTTTTCTTTAGCGATCTTATCTTTTACGATAATACTAAATGAACAATAATTTGCAAGTTCTCTAAGACTTTCTTCCAAACTTGTATTTTCATGGATATTGATATCAAATAAACGTTTTTGGCAATCTAAAGCATAAAGAATTTGAGTAAAAAATAAGATCTTAATAAATATTAATCTTAGCATTGGTTTTAAAATTGATTTTAAAATTTAAATTATCGTATTGTAATACTATATCTTTTTTATTGACTTCAACAATCAAAGCACCGTCAATTCTATCACCTTTTTTATACCAATGATTATTGATTTTTACCTGATCTAGCATGATAGCTGCTATATTAAGTTTTTTGATTTTCTCAAGGGTAGGATTTAAGAAAGGATTTTGAAGATTTTCAAGATCTACATCGCATTTAGAATTTAAAGATCTGAAATATTCTTCAAAATCATCTTGTGCCATTAAAAAAGTAAAAAACAAACAAATGGCACAAAAAAATCTTTGCATTGCAAATTTTAGTTTTCTAACTCGTTACTAAAATCAGCCATAGCAATACGTTTTAATTGTCTATAACGACGTTGCGCATCTTTTTTGTTTCTTTCAAACAATTCTTTTGCATGATCTGGGTTTGATTTTTTCAAAGCATTGTAACGAACTTCATTCATTAAAAAGCTTTCATAAAGATCCCATTCAGGCTCTTTACCAGCTAAGGTTAATGGATTTTTTCCTTGCTCTTCTAAACGAGGATCAAAAGTATAAAGTGGCCAATAACCGCATTTTGTAGCAAGCTCACTTTGCTCCCCAGAATAACCAAGACCACCTTTGATACCATGTGCTATACAAGGAGAATAACAAATAACCAAAGAAGGACCATCATAAGCTTCAGCTGCAACCAGTGCTTTAACCAAATGACTATAATTTGCAGCAGAATTAACTTGAGCTACATAAATATAACCATAAGTCATTGCAATTTGACCTAAATCTTTTTTCTGAATAGGCTTACCTGCAGCAGCAAATTGTGCTACAGCACCAGTACGAGATGATTTAGAGCTTTGACCTCCAGTATTAGAATAAACTTCAGTATCAAGTACTAAGATATTTACATTCTCACCACTTGCTAAAACATGATCAAGGCCACCATATCCAATATCATAAGCCCAACCGTCACCACCAAAGATCCAATGAGATTTTTTGCTTAAATATTGTTTTAAATCTAGAATTTCTTGAACTGCTTTAATATCTTTATTTTGCTCTAAAATTGGAACTAATTTATTTCTAATTTCAACTGAAGCAGTACTATCATTTTTATTTGCAATCCAATCTTTAAAAAGCGCTGCTAAAGCATTAGGCACTTGTTGCATATTTTCATTCATAATGGCTTCAATGCGGTGTCTTGTATTTTCAGTAGCAACCTTCATCCCTAAACCAAATTCTGCATTGTCTTCAAATAAAGAGTTACCCCAAGCAGGACCATGTCCATTTTTAACACTTTTTCTATAAGGAGTAGAAGGAGCTGAAGCACCATAAATTGAGCTACAACCTGTTGCATTAGCAATAATCATTCTTTCCCCGAATAATCTTGTGATCAAGGTAATATAAGGAGTTTCACCACAACCTGGGCATGCACCATGGAATTCAAACAATGGCTGTGCAAATTGTGCGCCTTTTGTGCTTTCTTTATTTAAAATTTCATCTTTGTAAGTGATTTCTTTAAATAAATAATCAGCATTTTCTTGCTCTCCAAAATCCATTTCTTCTTGAAGTGGAACCATAACTAATGATTTTTCTTTAGTTGGGCACTCATGAACACAAAGCTCACAACCTGTACAATCAAGAGGAGAAACTTGAATTTTAAAGCTTAGTTTTTCACCTTTAGTTCCTTTAGCCTCTAAAGCGTGTTCTTTCACTCCCCGTGGAGCTTTCGCCATTTCTTCATCATTAATTAAGAATGGTCTAATAACCGCATGTGGGCATACAGAAGCACATTGATTACATTGGATACAATTTGCCTCAATCCATCTTGGAACCATAACACCTACACCACGTTTTTCATACTCGGTAGTACCGTGTTCAAAACTTCCATCTTCGTGACCTAAAAACGCTGAAACCGGTAAATCGTCACCTTTAGCGGCATTCATAGGTTTAACGATTTTTTCAACAAATTCAGTACCTTTGTAAGCATTAGTTTGTTCTTTTTCTTTGATTTCTAGATTTTTCCAGCTAGGATCTACTTCTACTTTTACAAGTCCATCTGCACCTACATCAATAGCTTTGTAATTCATTTCTACAATAGCATCGCCTTTTTTACTATAAGATTTATAAGCAAATTCTTTCATATATTTTTGCGCATCTTCATAAGGAATGATTTTTGCAAGTTTAAAGAATGCTGATTGCATAATAGTATTTGTACGATTACCAAGTCCTATATCACGTGCTAATTTTGTTGCATTGATGATGTAGAAATTAATTTCTTTCTCCGCTAAAGTCTTTTTAACAGAATCAGGAATTTGTCTGATGGTTTCTTCAGCACTCCAAATACTATTTAAAAGGAAAGTTCCACCTTTTCTAATTCCTGCTAATACATCATAAAGTTCGAGATAGGCTGCTACTGAACAGGCTATGAAGTGAGGTGTTGATACAAGATAGGTTGAGCGAATTGGTTTTTTAGAGAAACGCAAATGACTTCTTGTATAACCCCCTGATTTTTTAGAATCATACGCAAAATAAGCTTGTGCATAAAAATCAGTTTTATCCCCGATAATTTTAATAGAGTTTTTATTAGCACCTACTGTTCCATCGGCACCTAAACCATAGAATAAACATTCTATTGTACTTTCGTCTCCAAGAGAAATTTTTTCACCGGTTGGTAAAGATGTATGAGTTACATCATCGACAATACCTACTGTGAAACCATTTTTAGGGTTATCAAGTTTTAAATTTTCAAATACAGCGATCATTTGTGCAGGATCGACATCTTTAGAAGAAAGTCCGTATCTTCCACCTACAATAATTGGTGCATTTTCTCTTCCATAGAAAGCTGATTTTACATCAAGATAAAGTGGTTCTCCTAAGCTACCTGGCTCTTTAGTTCTATCAAGCACTGCGATTTTTTTAACTGATTTTGGCATTACATCAAAGAAATATTTTAAGCTAAATGGTCTATAAAGATAAACTTTGAAAACACCAACTTTTTCACCTTTCGCATTTAAATAATCCACAACTTCTTCAAGAGCTTGAGTTACAGAACCCATAGCAATAATAATGCGATCTGGCTCTTTGTGTCCATAATAAGTAAATGGTTTATATTCTCTACCAGTAATTTTTGAAATTTCTTGCATGTATTCATTAACAACATCTGGCAAAGCATCATAAAAACGATTTGCTAATTCTCTAGTTTGGAAATATATGTCATCATTTTGCGCTGTTCCGCGTGTTTTTGGATGCTCTGGATTTAAAGCACCATTTCTAAATTCAAGTAGAGCTTTTCTATCTAACAATCTATCAAAATGTTCATAATCCATCACTTCGACTTTTTGAATTTCATGACTTGTTCTAAAACCATCAAAGAAATGTAAAAATGGAACTCTACCTTTAATCGCAGCTAAATGCGCTACTCCGGCTAAATCCATAGTTTCTTGAACAGAATGAGAACAAAGCATCGCAAAACCAATTTGTCTTGCTGCATAAATATCTTGATGATCCCCAAAAATCGATAAAGCTTGAGATGCTAAAGAACGTGCTGCAACGTGTATAACACAAGGTAAAAGTTGTCCTGCAATTTTATACATATTTGGAATTTTCAATAATAAACCTTGAGATGCAGTATAAGTTGTTGTCAAAGCACCTGCTTGTAACGATCCGTGAACACTACCTGCCGCACCTGCTTCACTTTGCATTTCTACAATTTTTACAGGCACTCCAAATAAATTTTTCTTTCCTGCAGCAGCCCATATATCGGTATAGTCTGCCATAGGGGAACTTGGAGTGATAGGGTAAATACCAGCTACCTCTGTAAAAGCATACGCTGCGTAAGCAGCAGCTTCATTTCCATCCATAGTTTTCATTACTTTACTCATTAAGACCTTCCTTAATCAATATTTTTTATCAGCAAGACTATACTACGAATTCTCTTAAAAGGTGTTTAACAAAAACTTCAAATTTGTTTAATATTTAGTATATGGCAAATTGCTTCGTACGCATTTGGAAAAATTTGAGAATATCTCTTTAATTCATTCTCATCGCCATAACCACAACTTAAAGCGATAGGAGTGATATTAGCCGCTAAAGATGCTTGTACATCCAAAATAGTATCGCCAATCATATAAGCATTTTCTTGAGTTTTGTTTAATTTGTCCAATGCTAAAAGTATAGGTTCTGCATCTGGCTTTGGATTTTTAACATCATCAAGAGTAATTAAAGTTTTAAAAAATTTTTTAATTCCTAAAGATTCAAGCAAAATAGGAGTAAAAGTTCCACCCTTAGTTGTCACTATACCCAAATCAGCAAAATCATAAGCAAGATGTAAAGCTTGATCAGCTTTTGGAAGTAAAGTTGTTTGTTCTAAATAAATTTTAGAATAACATTCACGATAAATTTTAGCAAATTCATCGATCAAATTAAAACAATGAGGATAGAGCATCGCAAACATATTTTTTAACGGATGGCCTATAAGATCTTTAATTTTTTCATCTTCTTTTACATCCAAATTAAGAAATCTTAAGGCATCCTTGAATGAATTTAAGATGGCATTTGTAGAATCTATCAAAGTGCCATCTAAATCAAATAAAATAGTATATTTCATTGTTTTTGCTTGAGTATAAATTTAGCCTCTACTCTTCTATTATCAGCTCTTCCTTCTTTAGTTGCATTACTAGATCTTGGGTGCTCTTCACCATATCCTATGGTCTTAATACGATTTTTATCAACTCCATATTTTTCAAGCTCTTTAGCAACACTTTGCGCACGTTTTTGTGAAAGTTTTTTATTGTAAGCTTTTGAACCTATATTATCAGTATGTCCTTCGAGTATAGTATTATAATTTTTATTTTCATCTAGGATTTTAGCAATTTTCTTAATTTTTTGGCTAAAAACTGGATTGATATTAGTTTTATTAAACCCAAAATGTCCCTCTAAGGAAATTACTTTTTGTTTGCCACTTTCATCAAGTACATATGTTTCTGCTTGTGTATTTTCTTCAATTTGTCTAGTTTTGGATTCATTTTTTACACTTTGTTTTTTTTCTCCACCAAAACCAAAACTAATACCTAAGGTTGTAACCCAATTATGATTAGCATCATTAAAATTAATTTGATCCCTTGTTTCAAGTCTTAAAGCTAAAGAATCACTTAAACTAAATTTAATTCCTGCTCCATATTGTCCAAATCCGCCGCTTTTATTATCATAGGCAGCATTAGAAAAATTCTCATAACCACCTCCAGCTAGACCATAAAAATAAAATCTTTTATTTAAATCAAATCCTTTGATCGCATTTAAATAAGTTCTAGATATATCTGTAGTTTCATGAGTATTAGCATATTTTACATTAGAATAATACTCAAAACCTAATTCCACTTGATCTAGCCAAAAATTATCAAAATGATAGCCAAGTCGAATTCCAGGGGCATAACGATTTTTCATATCCAAATTACCTTCAAAATAATTATAATTGAAAGTTGGAGTCACTTCAAATTTAATATTTTGATCGGCACCAAATAAAGTACTTACTAAACCTAAACCCAATAATAACCTTTTCATAAAAAATCCTTCAATTGATAATAAATTTTAAATGTAAAGATTATAACATAAAAATAGAAAAAGAGAGAAATAATTAAAGTATAAAAATAAGCAGCGAGAAAATTCTCGCTGTAAAGATTAACGTTTAGAAAATTGTGGGCTTCTTCTTGCTTTGCGACGACCGTATTTTTTACGTTCTACAGTTCTGCTATCTCTTGTTAGAAGTCCTTTTGGTTTTAATAAGGCTCTAAAATCTGCATCCATAGCCGCTAAAGCTCTTGCAATACCATGTCTTAAAGCTTCAGCTTGTGCACTATAACCACCACCTAGAGTAGTCGCTTTAATATCCATAGAAGTTTCTTGCTTAGTCGCAAGTAAAGGTTGAACCACTTTAAGCTTAATAGCTTCATGTCCGCCAAGCCAAGTATTTAAATCAACACCATTAACGCTGATTTTACCACTACCTGGTTTTACCCAAACTTTTGCAATAGCGGTTTTTCTTTTACCTGTTGCATATGTTGTTGCCATATTATTTTCCTTCTTTAGCAATTTGTGCTGTATGTGGATGCTCACTGCCAGCATATATTTTTAGTTTTTTAAGCATTGCTCTACCCAAATTTGTTTTAGGAAGCATACCTCTAACTGCTAATTTATATAATTTAGCAGGATTTTTTTGAAGTAAATCTCCAAATTTTTCACTTTTTACACTTCCAAAATATCCAGAATGTCTATGATAAAGCTTATCTTCAGCCTTATTAGCACCTGTAAATATAGCTTTTGATGCATTGATAATGATTACATAATCTCCACAATCAACATTAGGTGTAAAACAAGGTTTATTTTTACCTCTTAAAATTGTCGCTACTTCGGTTAAAAGACGACCAAATCTTTTTCCTTCTGCGTCTAAAACAATCCATTCTCGCTTTACTTCGTTTGGCTTTGTTATCTTTGTCATATTTTTTACCTTTGCCAAAAATTTAAAATGTGATTGTATAAAAAATAATCTTAATATTTACTTAATTTAAGTTTAAATAAAGAAATAATAAAATTATGCTAAATGTTTATTTTTTATACAATTTAAACCTTATATAAAAAAATAATTTTAATAAACCCGCAATATTATTGCAAAATAAGATATAAATTTAATTCACCTCAATAAAAAACTAGGAAATTAATTCTTTAATTTCCTATTAAATATCTTATAAATCAATATTGTTTATTGTTTTGTTTTCGTTTTATACCACTTTGATGGATTATACTTTAAAGGACATTCTAAAAACGCATTTTTACATTCTTTTAAATTTGCAAGCTCCCAATTATCCAAACATTGATCAAAACAAATAGCTTTTCGAAAAGTTTCTTCCATAGAAATTACTTTGCTTACATTCCAAGTACTTATATCATGATTAAAATAAATTGCCTCTTTAAAACAAGAATTAAAATTTGTTACCTTACTTACATCCCAGGTTTCTATCCCGCTGTAATCTTTACGATAAGAACGCTCAAAAACTTTAGATAAGTCTTTTAGTTTGCTTACATCCAAAAGCCCTAAATTAATCTCATCAATCTTGACAAGCATTTTAAGTAAATTTTTATCATCTATTTTGACCTTTTGATTATTTTTAATCTTTTCTGCAATATCGATGAATTTTAAAAGTAAAATAAAATAATCTTTTTTACTCTCATACATTTCTACAAGATCTACGTATTGAACTAAATACTGAGTAAAATCCAAATTCACAAAGCGTTTATCATAATCATTATCTGGGCTTTTTATATTTTTGTGTCTGCCTAAAAATATCATATATTCTAGCAAAGTTTTATTTAAATAAAGATCGCTCGTATAGTGATCCAATCTTATTAACTCAACTAATGCAAATATCGAAGGTATAGGTTTTTTTCATACATGGAATTTTCTACAGTTAAAAAGGTTTCTTCAAATTTAAAATAATTTTTCGTTAAAATATTTTTTGCAATATCCACATGAGCAAAAAATAAATGCTTAAAATCTGCACCATTTTGTATATACAATTTCAGTATATCACATCTTTCTTCTTCACGTTTTTCCAATATATCAAAATCTATTTCTTTACCCATAAAATAAAAATCAAAACGCATAGATTCTGCCCAATATATACCCAAAAATCGTGCGCTTTTGACAAGTTCTTTGTAATTCGCTCCATAACTTATTAAAAGCTTCCCAATATCTGCACGACCATTTGATAATGCCCATTTAAGACAATCTTCAACTTCTTTAGATTCTAAGAGAAAATTTGTATTTTCAGCAAGTTTAACGATATTTTCTATAATTTCAAAAGGTACAATACAAATACATTCACAACTACAACGTATATAAAGATCATGAATACTATGGTACGATAAATGCATTATCTCATTATATATTTTAGCAAGCTCCATATCGTTCATTTTTTTCTGTGCGTTTGTATTTTGAAAAACTTTTAATGCTTTGCATAATCATAATCTTTCTTTTTGCGTACTAAAAGATTTAAAATATTCCTTATGATCTTTATCTCTATTATCTTCTATAAGATTTAAAATCGCTAATATTCCGGTATCTGCATTGATCGCTTCATTGAATTCTTTCAACCAAATCGGAGGATTTTTTTCCAAAGGACATCCTTTGAAAATATTTTTATTTTTTCTTAAGATTTCGGTTGAGATTTTCCAAGCATCAAGATTTTGGTTAAATTCCTTACAGTTACAAAACATATTATCCATATCTCTAACCTTACCCATATTCCATGAGCTTATATCGCAATTAAAATTATTACATCCAGAAAACATTCTATCAAAATCTTGACCTTTTCCTACATCCCATTTGCTTAAATCAACATTCATATTTTCACAATGATAAAAACAATCAGAGAAATTTTTAATATGCGAAACATCCCAAGATTCTATCCCGTCAAATCTTTCTCTGTACATAAAAGCACTTTCAAGTGAGTTAAGATATATTAAATTAATACAATCTAGGGCTACTTTAGCGATAAGATAATCTTCTTTATCTTGCGCATATTCTACTAAAAATATAAGTTCTATATTATTCATTGGACAATAAAGTTGATTTTGTATAGCTGGTTTTTTACCAAAAAGTACTTTGGAAAAATTGGAACTTTTAAGCGCCTCTTCTGCATTTTTACCATTTAGTATAGACTTTAATAACTCTTTTAACCTTGCAATACTACAAGTATTTACAGCTTTTTGCAGCAGCTATATCTGACTCGAGAGTTTCCCTTATTCTAATCAATGCAATTCGATAAAAAGATTTTGGAGCCTTATATTTATCATCAAAAAATTCTTTATAAAATAAATTTAAAAACTTTTCACAAGCTTGTATAGCATCTTTAGTGATTGCAATATTTGGATTTTCATTTATCAAACGCACCGCTTCAAGTGCTCTAGCATTTTTTATAGCCTCCAAAAGCCTTTTATCGCTTATTTTGCTAAATTTTCCAAAGCTTTATCTAAATCTTTAGCCCCTAAAAGCGATCGAAGAATTTTGCAAATCTCACTTAAATCTTCAAAGCAAAGTACATTTGCAATAAACCACTCATCAAATTCTTCCTCAGTAGCATCATGATAAGATATTCCTGTTTCTTCTTCAAAAGCTACTTCGTATTCTTCTGGATCGATATGATCATACGCATCACTTAAAAAACCCTCTAAATGAGAATTAATAGCCTGTAAAACTTCTTTGCTAGGTTTTGTTTTTAAGAATTCTTTAAAATTCTCAAGATTGTCTAAAATTTCAACATCAAATTCCATAATATCTCCTTTTTATTATTTTTTTATCTTTCTTCTTTCTTCATACATTTTAATTTGTTCTGGTCTCTCTAAACTCGTATCAATATTGTATTCTTTAACCAATTGTTCCCAAGTCTTAGCACCTGCTTTTTTTAAGATTGTTTTATTTTTATTTATCCCAAAAGAAATAGCTCTATCTAATGGAGTATCAGGTTCAAAATAATTGATTTTATCATCTTTAGTTTTATTGATAGTGCAATTAGCAGCATTGACATCAGCTCCATATTTGATCAAAATTTCCAAACAAGTTCCAACAGGTTTTTTCTTAGATCTTGCAGCTATATGTAAAAGGGTTTTTCCTGCATCGATATAACTGTGTTCATGTTCTGTTTCAATCCTTCTCATATTTACATCAGCACCAAATTGTAAAGCCACTTCTAAAGAATTTACAGACTCAGGATCGCCAAGCAATATCCAAGAATGCAAAGGGGTGGCACCTTCTTCATCATAAACTTCAAATTTACATCCTTTTTTAAAAAAATAATCAATCATTTTTTTATTTTTTCCACCCACTCCAATATAATCAGTAAGGGCATTATTTCCTAAACACTCATCATCAGCTTTAAGTCCTAAACTCTCAAAATACTCCATCATTTCAAAACTTTGACTCTTATCATAAGCAATCCCTGCCCAAGCTAAAGTAGAACTAGGGCTAAAAAAAGGTATAGGATGATCACACCAATATGTCTTACAACATTTCTCTAAAAATACTTCAGGCACGGGATAATCTTTTAAAAACTCTTTCACCTCTTTAAGTTTATTATCTTTAATAAGATCAAAAAACTCCCAACCTATCTCCGTTGCCGTTTTTTCATCCATAGCTTGAATTTCTTCTAAAGTTTTCATTTGTTTTTCCTTTTTTGCATTTTTAAAATGTTACTTTCTATTTCTTAAAAAAAGATGTAACTTTATCCAAAAATGATAATTGCTTGTTTTCTTGTAATGTAAATACATTATCAATCCAAACAACATCGCAATCTTGATGTGCGCTACTAAAAGACACTTCAAATTCTTTATAATTTTCATCATAAAAAAAATGTTTAAAAGCATTATTTTGCTCTATAAATTCGAAAATCTTTTTATTTCTTATTTCATGATCTTGATAACTAAGCTCCAAATCTTCCAATTCCTCCACTTCTTCTAAGCCCGCAAATTTTACAAATTCGCCTTCGTTGTCGAGGCTAGAATAAGATTGAGATTTGAATTTAGATTCGCTAGTTTTACGAAATTTGATAACCATATTCAAACTACCCGCTATATATTCATCTTCAAGGAAAGTTCTAAATACTTTCTCAAAACGAAAGCTAATATAACCTCTTTTTGATTCATCATGAATACTTATATCTATCTCAAATTCTGTATATTCCTTATCTTCTTCTTTTAAAAATTGCATAGGGGTTAAATAAATTTTCTTAAATTCTTCATAAAATTTTAAAGCATTTAATCCATCAAAAGGTTTTAAATTATCATACAAATTTTTAGCCAATTTTGCACTTTCTAAAGAAATAAAATTTTCAGATTCAAATTCATTTTTATTAATCTTTAATTTTTCTATTTGAAGCTCTTCTTGTATATAAGACGTTTTTAAACCGCAAAATGTATAAGGACTAGAATAAGATTTAAATTCCTGTGTGCAAAATGGAAAATATTTTCTTATGACTTTATCGATATATTTAAAATCATATTCTAAGCTAGAATTAGTATATATCTTTTTATCTTTGCAAAACATAATATAAAGCACATCATCCTTTTCATGAACAAAAAGACTACTGCAAAAATTTGTATAAAAATCAATATAAGATGGAAATTTTTCATCAAAATAACATTTAAATTCTTCATATTCTTTTTCATCATATTTTTCTTCATATTCTTCTCCATCGTATTCATATTTTTCGCTTAGCTCTCTAACCATATAACCAACAACGATTTTTTTCAAATCACTTCTTAAATATTTTGAAAAATAATCCTCGCAAAAAGAAAAAATATGACCTATATATCTGTCGATTTCTATAAATTCATCTTTATATTTTAGAGTATAACGACCCTGATAAAAACAAGAATTTAAAGCCATTGCCCCATCTATTTCAACATATAAATTGGCCATAAATGGAAGGGCATTTTTATTAAATTTTTTCTCTTTTATAAATTTCAATATTCCAATTTCTTCAACACTAGCACCAATCAATAAAGCTGTTTTTAAATTTTTGTTTTGCTCATTTTCTATAACAAAAACTTGTAGCTCTGTGTCTGTATTTTTGAGACAAAAATTAAAATTTATCTTAAATCTTAATATTCTAAAAACTTTACTTAGATAATAAAAAATTTCATTACTATCACGGATAAAAACGATATTAAATATTTCTTCTTTCTTTAAAAATTCATCTAAACTTTGATAAAAATTCGTATTTGCATGAAATTGAGGACTTTTTATTATCTTAACATCTAAAATATTATCAAATTCAGATTCTTGCACCATATTTAAATAATCTAAAATCATAATGAGAGCAAATTCTGCTTCATTTTGTGAAAATCCTTCAAATAATTCTACCGCTTGCTCTTCTATTTCTTGCTCATTACAATCTATTTGAGTATGAGCAAGCAAACGGATCTCCGATTTTGGTTTTCGGTTTTCTTTTTTGCTATTGATAAATCGCATGCTATTGTTATATTTTGTTTCTACTTTGTCATAAATAAAAATTTCATTATTTTCATATTCCCAATTCTTAAAATCATAATTTTGTAAAAATTCTTCTTTTTGTGATGAATTTAAGTCTTTTATTTGAGTTAGAATTTCTAAAATTTGTTCTAACATTACAAAGCGTGGATGGCTTTGTAAAAAATCTTCCAAATCATCTATTTTTCTTAAATCATTTAAACAAATAAGGCCGCCTTTTCTTGTGGTGCATTTTTGTCCTTTATGAACGTGCAAATATTCATTAAAGAATTTAACATTTAATTTATGCAATAAAGCAAAAAGATCCTTTGCTTCTTTTAATTGCTTTAAATGTTTTTCTGTAATAACCACACCACATTTTAATAAAGTTTTAAAAGAATCTTGATTCAATTTAAAGGCAATGCGTTTGTCTTCAACTTCCAATGTGTAATATCTTTCATCTTCTTTTGTTTTGAAAACAGGCATAAAAGTAAGGATATTGATCTTTTTAAAAGTATTTTTACTCACACTTTTTCCCATTACAAATTCAAAAATTTGATCATGGATTAAATTATACATAGTGTCATCATCTAAAATACTATTCGCCAATGAACTCTCGCCGCACAATCTTTCAAATATATCAGAAAAGATTTTATTTATAATCTTTTGGTGGAAACTTTCAATATTTTTACTTTCATCTAAATTCAAAATTTCTCTTATATTTTTTTGTTCTTCAAGACTTAAAGGAATGAATTTAATATCATCGTTTTCATCTTTGGAATCTGGATTTTGATTATCTTCATTGTCTAAATTTATATCTTCATTATCTTTAAGCGGATCTGAATCGCTTTCTTCTTGAAAACGTTCGCTTAAAAAAGTTTCTATTGTATCAAAATTAAATTGCTCTCCAAATTGCTTAACTTGTTCCTTAAAAATATCGATTTTTTGGTTTAGTTCTTCTTCGCTTAAATTTAAATCATATACATCATAGGCTATAAGTTTTCTTCCATTTTTATTATCTGTTATAAAAACTTCTATATATTCTTCTTTGTCCCAATCTTCATATAAATCTTCAATATCATCAAGCATTAAAATACGATTTTTACCTCGTGTTACCCGACAGCCTTGCAAAGCCAAATTAACTTTATTTAAAATTTTATAATTAGGCAAAGAGGAGCAAAAATCTTCAATTAATTGATTATTAAATACTAAAGCTTTCTTTTTTTCATTGTATTTCTCACAAAGCTCTCTTTGTAAAAAATAATAAATATGTGATACTGTTGCAATCCTTTCAGAATCTCCAGCATATACAAATGCGCCAGCTTTTAAAAGATCAAAAAAATACTCTTTAATGTTTTTTGTAATGGGATTTTTAGATTTTATGAAATTTGTTTTAATGTTTAATTCTTGCATTAAAGGTTTTACTTTAAACACTGTCAAATTAGCATCATCTATCTTGCAAATATCAAAATGCTTTAAAACATCCTCTTGCAAAGCTTCATCGATATAGTCTTGCACTCTTTTAAAATCTTTTGAAGAAAGTTTGATAAATTCCTCTTGAGTAAGACTTAAAGCACCTATTAAAGCATTGTGTTTATAATTTTCTAGATAATTTCTTAAAGATTTTTCCTTAGGATCCATTTCTTCATTTTGTTCAAATTCATCTTGATAATAATTCATCATCTCATCCATTTGTCTTGCAAGCTTAAACATGTCCTTTAAGTCAATGCTATGTAAATGAGTGGGCCCATGAAATTCTTTGAAATTATCAACATCACTGTAATTTTCATTTTCTTCATTATCTTGTTCATCATGTATTTTATTTTCTTCTTCGAAAATTATTTTGTAATTTTCCAAAGCAAACTCGATTGTACCTTTAGCAAAAAGTGATGACTCTGCCATAATGATATTCTTTTTATTTTCATAAAGCCAAGTAATTTCAACGGAATTGATTGTTAGTGTATTTTCTCCTTCTTTATGCACATTAAATACACTTTTTTCACTCATAAGTTCCAAAAAATCTTCAAATAGATTATCCCCTTCTATCTCGAAATAAAGCTTACCATTTTTTTCATGCATAGTATAAAAATCCATATTCATCCTTTTATATTAAACCATTAAGCCATTGATACAAAGCTTTTTATTTTATCATCTTTTTATAATATTTTGACAAGTTTAAAATTATTTTTCTGTTTATATTTCAATAGTGCTTAACTTATTAAATAATATAGTAAGAAAATGATTGATTTTTAAATAATATTTTTAAACTCTTAGAAAAATGCGGCTTTAGAATACTTTTAATTTTTCAATCAATTTTAAAATATGGATATTTTAGTTTTTAGCAAACTCTTTAATTAAGATTTTATCTTTTAAACAATAAACAACAAAAGCTCTTGAATTTTTTTTCAAGATTTCATCCACGGCAAGTTTATATTCAAAAATTTGCTCTTTGTGTTTATCCTCCATTGCAAGGCTTGTTTTATAATCTATAATTATCGCTTCCTTATCATCTAAAGCAAGCAAATCTAGTCGCTTGATTTCTCCTTGAAAACTCAATGTTTGTTCTTTGAAAAGTTTTTTATTTTCAAGGAGGTTTTGAAATTCTTTACTATTGAGTAAATTTTTAATTCTTATAAGCAATGTTTCAAATTCTTCATCATCCAAAAAATACCTAAATTTACTCTTAGTGTTTTGATAAGCTAATTCGATATTTTCTCCATATGGCAGTTTTAAATTTTGCATAAAAAAATGAAAAGCGTTTCCAAAATAAATTTCTTTAGAATCTAATTTTTCATCATGATCAATTTCTTGCAAACCAACCTTTTCAAATTCTTTCAAATCAGGAGGCAAAATTTCCTCTTTTTGCTCATATAAATTTTGAAATTCTAATGTTCCAATTTCTTGCTCATTGATTTCAAGCATTGAATTTAAATAACTAGGATAACTCCCATGCTTAAATTCACTATTTCTTTTAATAACAATCAAAGAATCTCTAGCTCTGGTAAAAGCCACATAAAGCTTATTCATATCGTCTTCATAATCAGCCTTGGTTATATTGTCTATAAAAGCTTGATAATTATGCTCTTTAGTTAATTTGCGTATATTATCTCTTATATGAAGTTGCCAACCTTGATTGATATCATATTCTAGCATGATATTATCGCTATTTGTATTATTTTTTGAAAGACTGTCTATCAAAATAACGTGCTTAAATTCCAAACCTTTGGATTTATGCACAGTCATAATGCTTATCCCCATATTTTGTTCATTGATAATTTTTAAAGGACAAGGTTCAAATAAAAGTTTTAAAAAATCCTCTTTTTCTCTAGCATATTCTATAAATTGGATTAAAGCAATATCACTAAGATCAAGTCTTAAATTTTTAATCAAATAAAGTAAATTTTCTATAGCACTTCTTGCTAAATCAAGATTTAATCTCAAAGGTTCAAATCCTAAAAATTCTTTTAAAAAATGCAAATAAAACTCATCTCCAAAAATACAATATTTTGCATATTCTAAAACAACCCTCACACTAGCTTTATTTTCAAGCAAAATATTGCTTTGTGTAAATGCTTGAATTTTGTGTTCTTGTAAAAATTCTAAAATCATATCTGCATCATTATTTTTCCAACATAAAATACAAATATCATCTAAAGAAATATTTCTATCTTTTAAAAAATAAATTTGCTCTAGCAAAGTTTCAAATACTTTTTCTTTTATTTCTTGAAACTGATCTTTGGCTTTAGTTTCTTTTGTTTCAACAATGCGTACAAAGCCTCCTTTTTTATCCTCCAAAGAAAGCTGTGGCGTATAATTTTTTATTTTATTTTTAAACACTTCATTGACAAAATAAACCAAATTTTCTTTAGAACGATAATTGACTTTAAGTTGATCTTTTTTGATTTGCTTAAAATCAAGCTGTAATAAATCAAAAAGCTCTTTCTTGCCTTTTCTAAAACGATAAATACTTTGTTTTTTATCTCCAACATAAAAAAAAGTTCTATTTTTTTTCACGCCCTCGCCTGAAACTAATTCAGCGATTAAAGGATATAAAATCTTATATTGTATAACGCTTGTATCTTGAAACTCATCGATAAGCAAATGAGAAATATATCCATCCAAGCGAAAATAAATCATATCCTTAAAATCACTTGTGATTAAATCAAAAACTCTTCGACTAATATCACTAAAACTTAAAACATTTTTTTCTTTTTGTATAGAATTTTTTGCCTTACTATAATAATTTAAAAGATTCATTAAATTAGCAATTTTATATTGCTCAAGCTCAATAGCATAGCCATTTAAAGCATTGATAAATTCTTCTCTTTTTAATTTAAAATTTGTATCCTCATCATTTAATTTTTGCAAATATTCCGTTTCATCAAATTTTGACATAAAACTTGTTTTGATAAATTCATTTAAATCCAAAGTTTCATTTTTAAAATTTTGTATTAAATTTGTATATCTTTTAACATGGGTTAAACTTAAACAATACGTTCTTAAATCATTGTAAGCTTTGTTTATTTTTGCTTTTGATGGATTTGGAATTTTTACACAATCTTTATGGTAAGCGTTTTCATAAAATCTTTCTAATTCATTATAAAAATCTTGATTTTCTTCTATATTGACCAAATAATAAGCTAAATCTTTTAATTCTTCTCTATTTAAAAGCCTTAAAAAAACAGCCTTGATATCGAGTTTTTCTTCGCTAATATTAAAATCGCTACTAAGTCCCAAATTTAAAGCAAAAGCTCTAACAATCTTGCTAAAAAAAGCATCAAAGGTGCTGATTTTTAACTCTTGTCTTAAAAATTCTTTTCTTTTAGCGTCTCTTAAAGCTATAAGTTCTTTTTTTTCCACATCTAAAAGTCGGCATAATTCTTGAGATTCACTCTGTTTTTCTTCACTTTCTAAATTTAAAAAAGTATCAATGATTCTTTTTTGCATTTCATTAGCAGCTTTTTTAGTAAAGGTTAAAGCTAAAATTTCATTTATTTTTGCGTTTTTTAAAATAAGTGCTATAAAACGAACACTTAAAGCAAAGGTTTTACCACTACCAGCACTTGCTTCTAAAGCTAAAAAAGGCTCAAAAGTCATTTCACTTCCTTTTTATAAATCAACCTATAAGGGCAATATTCATCCTTTTTGTTTTCAAACTCCATTTCTTCTTTACTTTCATCTAGTAAATTTTTTAAACTTTCCTTCAAATCAATCAAACTTTTAGCTTTTTCTTTTGTAAATTTCATACGTTTTAAATCATAAAAAAAAGCTTGAGCATTCTCATCATAAAGAGCTTGATAAAAAGCCAACTGATAAGAATCTGTAGGAATTTTTCCACTTTTATAATCGATAATAAAATTTTCACCCGCACAATGATCAATTCTATCAATAACTCCTATTAATTTTATAAATTCTTGTTTAAAATTTAAAACTTTAGAAATAGACAATTCTAGTTTATCAACCTTATATCCTTCATCAAAATGCTTTTGTTCATTTTTGTAAAAATTTTCAAATCGTATTTTTAAAATTTCGAGTTCCAAATCGCCGATGCCATATTTTGAACTTTCCCTTTGTAATAATTTATTAAAAATACCACAATCAAAATAATTTTTTGAATTTTCTTTATAGTAAATTTCTAAAATCTTATGGATAAAATTACCCTCATTTTTAAAATTGCTTTCATAACTTAAGGCTCTAGCTTCCTTTAAATTTAAAATATAACGATAATAATAAGTTCTTTTTTGATTTAGGAGTAAGTTAAAGCGAGTAAAAGATAAAGGTTTTTCAAATGGATCATGCTTTAAAACAGGAGCCTTAATAGGCTCTAAATTTAATCTTGCACTCTGATAATCAAGCTTTAATGCATCTAAATAAGTTTTAGAATTTGGTTTTTCATAAAAATATTTTATATCAAGATCATCTAAAAAACGTGATTTTCTCTGCTCTTCATTTTCAACATAAGAAATGCTTACTTTTTTAGCGTTTTTGATTAAATTTTCATAATAAAATCTTTGCAAATTCTCTCTTCGTTCATAGCTGATTAACCCTGCTTTTTTGCGAATTTCATTATTTAAAAAAAGCTCATTAATACTTCTTTTAGGAATCACATCTTCATTAAAATCAACAATTACAACTCCATCAAAATGAAGTCCTCTGCTTTCTAAAAGCCCCATAACAGTAATTTTTCCACCGCCAACATAACTTAAATTTAAATTTGAAATGTGTATAAAAAAAAGCTGGAGTAATTCTTTAAATTTCAAAGACTGATTTTTTAACAAATCCTTGATAAAATACAATTCTTTTTGGATAATGCTGACAAGTTCTTGTTTTTCATTTTCTAAAAATTGAATTATTAAATTTTCAAACTGCTCAAAATTAAATTGTTGATCAAATTGACTCTTAAAATTTTCAAAATCAAGATTTAAATAATGCAAAAAAGTATTATGATAATCAAAAATTGTATCTTCATTTAAAAAATAATCTTCTTGCTTTTGATAATAAAATGATTCAGAATTTGCAGAATCATAAAGTATTTTTAGTTTTTGATAAAATAAACTCTCTTTGATATTAATACCACTAGCGAAATTAAACATATTGTTTTTATCAAACAATCTTAAAAGATCACAAAAACTTTCATCTGGTGTTATAATAACTATATTTTCAGGCTTTAATCCTTCCCTTAAAAAATGAGAAACTTCATCCATTGCAAAGGCACATTGCAAACTTCTAATTTCAAAGGATTTGACTTTAACTTGTGAGTTTTGAGTATAAATTTTCTCTTTTTTAAGAATTTTTCCTTCATTTAAACTTACTTCATAATAAAATTCTATTTCAAGATCTATTTCTTTTAAAAAATCAAATTTGGAAAAATACTCATAATTAAACCGACTTACCCTAAAACATAAAATCACTTCTTTATAATCAGCAATTTGCAAAAACAAATCTTCTTCAAATTTACTTAAAAAACCCTCTAAATTATAAATAATAACATCATATTCATCTATAAAATCAAAATTAATCGAATAATCTTTCACCAAAGATAAATCATCATGAAGATGATTCTTTTTAAGCAAGGCAAGATAATGATCAAATACTTCTTTTAAAATTTCTAAATGTTCATTATAACTTGCATAATAATCATTATTTTTAAGATCATCAATACTTTTTTTCTCTAAGCTTAATTCTTTGAAAAAAGAGAATAAATATTCATTATTTTTTAAAAAAGTAAAAAAATCAGCACTAATTCCTAATTCTTTCTCTAAATTTTTACTTTTTAAACACGCTTCTTGCATTAAAAGCAAACTCTCATAAGAACTCGCCTTATGAGAATTAACTAAACATACTCTCTCTAGAAAATCTTGTATGCTTATAGCATTATCAAGCAAAGCATTTAAAGCTTTGCTTTGATCGTAATATTCTTTGATCTTCCTTGTAGAACCAAATATTCTAAGCTTCATTTAGCATATAATTCATAGCTAAAAAAGCCTATTGTTTGAGGATTTGCAATCAGCTTAAATTTTAATTGCCATCTACCTTCTTCGATTTTAGAAGGAAAGGTGATACTTAAAATTCCTTGTTTTATTTGTCCTTGTAATTTTTGATCATCTTTTTTTGTATGAGGTCTAGTAAGTAAAATTTCATACTTTAAATTTTGAATATCTGCTTTTCCTAAAGATTCTATTTTGAAATTAGCTACATAAGAATTAGAATCAATATTATAAACAGGAATTTTCCTAGCACCTAGCAATTGTAAATTTTTATTTTCAAAATCAACCTTAAAAAGTTTATTAAAATTTTCTTGCTGCTTTTGAATTTCATTATAGTTATTTTCTACATTTTGATAAGAATCAAAATAAAAATCATCTTCATATACAGGATAATCGCTTGAAATGACAACGGTTGCAACAGAAGCCCCTATAATCAATAAAAAAGCAATCAATAAACCATAAGGCCAAAAAGTTTTTTTCTTATCCATTTCTTTTCCTCTTCATTCTTCTTTGTGTATAATAAAGTAATGCAAAACAAACAAAACCGTAGATTAAAATTCTTAAAATATTTATTGTATCACGATTTGTATTACCTATAGAAGAATTTAATGTAATCCCTCTAGCTTGGGTTATGCGATCGACTATATCAGCATAGCCATTTAAAATAGCAGCATTATAAATATCGCCTTTTTGTGTTGCTAAAATTGGCAAAATCGAACCTGTTCCTGGATAAGGACTTAATATAGCTTCTTTATCAATCAAATTAAGAACACCCTTAGAACCAACTATATCAACTCTATGCGATTTTTTAGATAAAATGAGAAGAATGTAAGACTTTGGCAGTGTTTTTTGCATATTAAACAAAGTTTCAAAATCCATATTATCGCCTATAGCTACTCCTGCAAAAATTTGACTCTTTTCTTCAAGTTCTTTGCCTATTAAATTAATTTCTTGAACAACTTTTGGACTCAATACGCCTTCATTAAAAACCACATAATCAAGAGCAAAAACCCTCAAAGGAAAAAATAAAAAGATAGCTAAAAATAAGCTATCTCGTAATATTTTTTTCATCCTATGTGCAAGTGATTAGCAGTTAATACCGACCAAGCAGTAATTACCGCAGTAGTGATAAGTCCAATAACAATTAAATACTCTAATGCTTTACTCATTGTGCATCCTTTATAATTCTATGATCTTGCTCTTTTGAACCTAACATTTTTACACTTTGAATATCTTTAAGACTATAAGGTTTTTGCATCACTTCTCGTTGAGCTTTAATTCCAAAAATAGTTAGCACTACTAAAATAGCAATCAATAACACAGTTGCAATAAGCATTCCTGTAATACCTGAAAAAGAAAATACGCATCTATTTGTGTTTTCCATTATTTACCCCTTGAAAGAGAAATTACATACTCGCCAACAGCTTCTTTTTGCACGTTATTTAAAGTAGAAAATGCTGGCATAGTTCCTATAAAACCTTTTTTACCTCTATTTAAAACATCGACTACAAATTCTGCTGAACCATATTTTGTAAGATCAGGAAACATTCCACCCTCTCCTCCTTTTCCATCAGCTCCATGACAAGCAGCACAAGTTTCATAAACTTCTTTTCCTCTAGCTACTAACTTTTCATTTTTAGTTTTTTTAATCGCTGAGATTTCTTGTGCAACATAAGCAGCAACTGCTGGAATGTCTTCTTTTGCTATGCCTAAAACAGATGCATCTGGCATTTCTCCGCCTTCATAATTCATCCCTTTAGAACCATGTACAATTGTATTAATAATTCCTTCTTCGCTACCCCAAATATTTAAATTTTGAGCTTTACCATTGATTCCATCAGCAGTAATGCCATGACAAGCAGAACATTGAACTAAAAAAATATTTTCGCCCATATCTTTTTTATCATCAGCAGATAAATTTTTAAATTTTTTCTCAAATTTAGAATTATAGGCTTGCACTTCTTCATTGTATTGACCTATACTTGAAAAAGATTTCAAAGGATATCCCCACAAGAAATACCAAATTGCCCAAACAATAGTAAGACAAAAGACAATAGCCCAGCCTAAAGGAATAGGATTTTTATACTCTCCTATTCCATCCCATTCATGTTCACTAAGCTCAGCTTCACCTTTTTTTTCTTTCATTTTTCTAAACATTCTGCTTACAATTATAAGCGTGATTAGAACAATAAGAACAGCTCCAATCAAAGACAATAAATTAGTATTATCTTTTAAATTTAACCATTGCATCAAGCACTCCTTTTATTTTCTAAAACACTATCATTGATACTATCATCTAAAACAAGGTTTGCATATTTTTCATAATTTCTTTCGCCATTTTTCTCCGCTCTATAAAGATGATACAAATATGAATACAAAACCAATGACAAAAAAACAACAAGCAGGAAAAATCCATAAGCTTGGAAAATTCTCCACTCGTGTTGATTAATTTCACTCAAATTAAGAGTAGTTAATTTTTTAATTACATCTAATAAAATTAATAAATGTTCCATCATCTTACTTTAAACTATTTAAATAAGCGATCAAAGCAACAATTTCTTTAATTTCGCCTTTGGCAAAAGCTTTTTTCACTTCTTCATTTTTCATCTCATCAACTATAGTTTGCGCTTCCGCTTTTACTTCTTCTTGAGCATCTTTCCAAGAACCAAGTTTTACGCCGCCTGGTACATCATAAGGTACATTGAAAACTTTTTTTACAGTTAAAGCTTCAGCATAAGCTGTTTCTATATCAGCATCATTTTTAAACATATGCTTATAAGCTGGCATAATAGAATGTGGAACTACCGAAGTAGGCTCCCACATATGATTTTCATGCCAATCAGTTGTTCTGTAACTTCCTACACGCATTAAATCAGGACCTGTTCTTTTTGAACCCCATAAAAATGGTCTATCATAAGCAAATTCGCCACTAACTGAATACATTCCATAACGATCAGTTTCAGATTTAAATGGACGTATAAGCTGAGAATGGCAAGCATTGCAACTTTCTTTTATATAAATTTGACGCCCTGCAAGCTGTAAAACAGTATAAGGTTTTTTTCCTTCAATAGGTCTTGCATTTTCAGTAAAATTAGGCAAAACTTCAACAATACCAGCATAAGCAATTACAACAAAAACAGCCACAGCAAAAAAGAATGGATTTTTTTCTAACCAACTAAACATTTTTCCTCCTTTTTACACTGCCATAGGTGAAGCACTTTTTGGCTCTTTATCTAGCACTCTTCCACAAGCAATTGTTTTATAAATATTGTAAGTAAATATAAAGAAACCAATAAGGTACAATAAACCACCAATAGCTCTAATCCAATAATAAGGTATTATAGCCACAACTGTATCGATAAATGAATAAAGAAGATTACCGTATTTATCAACTGCACGCCACATCATACCTTGTGTGATACCTGCAATCCACATTGAACTGAAATAAAGCACTACGCCTGTAGTTTGGATCCAAAATTGAATTTCCATTAAAGATTTGCTATAAAGTTCTCTTTTAAACAATCTAGGTGTCATATGATAAAGTGCGGCCATAGTCATAAAGCCTACCCAACCTAAAGTTCCATCATGAACATGTCCTGGAATCCAATCAGTAAAATGTGCTAAAGCATTAACAGATTTTATAGAAAGAATAGGTCCTTCCAATGTCGAGAACATATAAAAAGTTGATGCTAAAATCATAAATTTAATCAATGGACTTTCTCTAAGCTGACTCCACTCACCTTTCATTGTAAGCATGATATTGATCGCTGATCCCCAAGAAGGTAAAATAAGCACTATTGAAAATACAGAACCCATAGTTTGCATCCAATCAGGAACAGTTGAATAAATCAAATGGTGTCCACCTGCCCAAAGATATACAAACATCAAGCCCCAAAACGCAAATAAAGAAAGTTTATAAGAAAAAATTGGCTGACCGCTTTCTTTTGGTAAAAAGTAATAAATTTGAGCAATAATACCAACAGTGAAAACAAAAGCAACCGCATTGTGTCCATACCACCATTGAACTAAAGCATCATTAGTTCCCGCATACATTGATACACTATGCCACCATTTTCCCATACCGGCAACAAAATAAGTTGGAACTTCCATATTGTTGAAAAGATAAAGCATAGCAATACCTAAAAAAGTTGCTATATAATACCAAAGAGAGATATAAAGAGTTTTTTCACGTCTGATTCCAATAAGACCAAAAATACTCATACCCCACAATACCCAAACAATAACAACCAAAATATCTAAAGGCCATTCAAGCTCTGCATATTCTTTAGAAGTTGTAATTCCTAAAAATAAAGAAATAACAGCAACAATCATCGTAAACATATAAAGCCAAAAATGAAGCTTTCCTACCGCCATTAAAAATTTTGATTCAGCCATGCTTACCTTAAGAACACGTTGTCCTATATAGTACCAAGTGGCCCAAATTCCAGAAAGCATAAAACCAAAAATAACCCCTGAGGTGTGAAGAGGTCTTAATCTTGAAAAGGTTGCATACTCTCCTGCCAAATAATTCAAATCAGGATATGCCATTTGAAAAGCTATCAAAGTTCCTATGGCCATACCAATAATACCAAACAATACAGTTGCAAACATAAAACATTTAGCAACTGTATAGTCGTAACTTAATGCATTACCTGGATGCATAGTTTTTTCTCCTTAAAATTTTATTCATTGATAACATTATAAACTATTAATTATACATTTTTTCTTAAAAAAAATAATTTTGTTTTATTTATTACATCTTAAAATTAAGAATTTATCGATATTTTCAGCATTTTGTTTTAAAAAAATAAAATAAAATTTACTAATCAAATTAAAAAATATAAATAAAATTATTTTATAAAAGTAATAAAACCTATATAACTAATATGCAATCCATAGATAATAATAATAATATAAGCCATATAATTAAAAATCATTTTTAAAAATTCATTTAAAATTTGAGATAATCTAGCAAAAAATAACATAGCAGGAAGTGTTGAGATGCCAAAAATAAGCATAATAAGCATACTTTCTAAAATATTTTCTCTTTTAAGAGCATCTGTTAAAAAAAAATAAACCAAACCACAAGGAACAAAGCCATTTGCAAATCCTAACATCAATGCAGATTTAACGCCTTTAAACTTCATCGATTTTTGCATTACAAATTTAAACAAAGAGTGAATTATTATATTATTTTCAAAAAAAGCTAAAAGACTACCTCTAAAAATTAAAGCACAGCCTAAAATAACCATAAAAATACCGATGATAAAAAATGAAAAACTTTGAATTTTAGCATTAATCGCTAAAATATTTCCAAAAATCCCACAAAGTATTCCTAAAAAAATATAAGCTAAAATTCTTGATAGTTGATACAAAAAAGTTAGTAAAAATAAATGTTTGTGTGAAGAATTCAACCTCATAAAGGCTAAGGTAAAACCTCCGCACATAGCATAGCAGTGTCCAAAGCTTGATAAAAAAGCAACACTGAAAATAACAAAAAAATCAATATTTAGCAAAATCACATCAAATCGATAAATTCTTTAAAAATATATTTACTCTCATGAGGACCAGAAGAACTTTCTGGATGATGCTGTACCGATATAATAGGATAATCTTTATATTTAACACCCTCTACATTATCTCCAAAAAGATTTCGATGGGTAATATAAGCAACTTCACAAAGCTCTTCAGGAACATTATAATTATGATTTTGTGCTGTAATTTCAACGCTTTTATTATTTAAATTAATAACAGGATGATTTGCGCCATGCTGACCAAATTTCATTTTATAAGTTTCATAACCAAAAGCATTGCTTAAAAGCTGGTGTCCTAGGCAAATTCCTAATATAGGAATTTTTGCTTTAGCCATTTTTTCAATTTCTGCAATTTCTTGTTTTAAAATTTTTGGCTCTCCAGGACCATTAGAAAGAAATATTCCTTGAATTTCACCTTTTTTATAAAGATCTATAAGTTCTTGCGCTTTAACATTATAAGGATAAACCTCTACTTCCAAACCTGCTTCAACAAGTTCATTTAAGATATTGATCTTAACTCCATAGTCGATAACAGCAACTTTTTTTGCACTTCTTTTAGCTTCATTATAACTTTGAGTTGTATGATTCCAAACACCTTGTTTATGGACATAAGATTGTTTTGTGCTGACTTCTTTAACAAAATTAACTTCATCGATTTTTGCTGATTTTTCTAAAGCACTTTTTAGTTCTTCTTTGTTTGAAATTTCAGTCGATACAACAGCTCTTAAATTTCCAAAATCTCGAATTGTTTTCACTAAAAATCTTGTATCAAGATCATATATTCCTATTTTTCCATGTCTTTTTAAATATTCATCCAAACTTTGTTTAGCACGGAAATTAGAAAAAGTAGAACTTAATTCTCGTATTAAAATACCACTAGCAAAAACTTCTTTGCTTTCATTATCATAATCATTAGTTCCCACTATACCGATCTCTGGCATAGAAAAAACGATAAATTGTCCCGCATAAGAAGGATCTGAAATGATCTCTTGATATCCAGTTAAAGAAGTATTGAAAACTAACTCCCCAAAAAAAGTTCCATTTTTACCAAAAGCTTTAGCTGTTAAAAAAATATCATTTTCTAAATAAACATAAGCTTTCATAATTTAAAACATTCCTCTTTTTCTAAGTTCTTCTTGATAAAGTTTTTCAAAGATTAATTCATATTCTTCGCTACCTGGAATTGGCTTGGTCTTATAATTGCTTATTTTCTCATACACTTCATCTTCTAGATTTTCATAAATTTTAAGATAATTATCAATGCTAGAAAAAATTAAATTTTTTACTCTATTTTCACTCACGATAAAATTAATAAAATCATTTTCTATGAGCTCTTCTAAAATCCTATGTGCCAAACGATTATGGCGATCTTCTAAATTTAAAATAACATCAAATTGAGGTGCAAGTTTTTTCTTCACAAGCCAAAACATATTTTTTCTATCAACTTGCATAAGCTCCATTTCATCTTCTTGTTCTTCTAAAAGTTCTTTAGTTTTTTCATCTAGTTTTCTTTCACTTAAGACATCATTTTCTAAAATCTTTGCAACACAAGGATTAAGTTCTTCCATACTGCTTTTAATTTCAACAAAAGAAGAATTGGCTAAATCTAATACTATTTTATTTGTGATGTAAGGTATATGTGGTAATTTTATACGCATTTTCAAACCTTTAAATTATAATTTAAAATAATAATATATTTATGTTAAAAAACAAATTTAATGAGTCTTATTATTATCTAAATTTTTTAACAACAAGGTTAATTCACTTGCTTTTTTAGGATCCATTTTAGAAAGAACTCCTGAAATTTTACGAGAATCAAGCGAAAACATGATTTTGCTAGCATCTTCAGCATCCATTTGACTTAACACATCAGCTATAGCCGTATCTTTCATCTGAGAATAAATTTCTTTGACTCTACCTTCTGTTTTTTTATTGATGGAATTTAGAATTTTTTGCTGCTCTTCTAAAAGTTTAGCATTTTGATCTTTTAAGGATTGAATTTGTGCTAAAGTAGCATTCACTTCTGCTTCTTTTTTTACTAAAGCATCCATTCTTTCTTTTTGTAAAGCTTCAAAAGAAGCCTTATAAGCCTCTAAAGATTGCCTAGCTTCATCAAATTCTTTTGTTTGTAATTCTAGTTGTGCCTTTTTAGATTCAAAATATTCTTCACAATTTTGATCAGCTCCAAAAAGTGCAGTCAAGCAAAAAATTAAAAAAATACATTTTTTAGTCATTTTTATCCTTTTTAAAAAAGCGGCTGATTGCAATTTCATCGAGAAATTTTTCTTCAATTTTAGCAAGTTCTTTTTTCTTCTGTTTGATTTCTTCAGCCTCTAAGACCTTCATTTTTTCATAATCTAAATGAGCTTTTTTATATAAAAACTGATAATGCATCATTTCTTTTTTAGAAAGCTCTACTCTTTCTTTAGCTCTAGATATTGCTTCTCTGCTAATTTGTCTCATTGATAAATTAGATCTTAATTCATTTACAGAACCTGATTTTGGCAAAACGCTTAAATTTTCACATTCTTTTCTTGAAAGCTCTAAAAGTCTTTCATTTTCAAGCTGTCTTTGTTTGGCTTGATTTAAATTAGATTCGGCTTTATCAAGTTGCTGTTTTTTTACCTTGACAACAGAATTATATTTGCTTTTCATAAAACAATCGTATCTTCTCTTTCTGGACTTGTAGAAATAAATTTCACTTTAACCCCGCAAAGCTCTTCTAATCTAGCGATATATTTTTTGGCATTTTCTGGCAATAAATCATAATCCCTGATTCCAAAAACCTTATCCCAACCATCCATTTCTTCATAAATAGGTTTAGCATTTTCTAAATCACTTGGCATATAATCAATTTCCATTCCATTATACTCATAAGCACGGCAAATTTTTACTTTTTCAAAACCATCCAAAACATCAAGTTTCATTAAAGATAAAACATCTAAACCATTTAATCTTGCCGTATATCTTACTGCTACAGCATCAAACCATCCACAGCGTCTTTTACGTCCAGTGCTTACGCCGATTTCTTTTCCAATACGTGCAATTTTTTCTCCATCTTCACCTTTATCTTCAGTAGGAAAAGCCCCATTGCCCACTCTAGTTGTATAGGCTTTTACTATGCCTATAATATTTCCTATTTCTTTAGGGTTTAAACCAAGTCCGATTAAAGCACCACCTGAAATTGTACTTGAGCTTGTCACATAAGGATAAGTTCCATGATCAATATCAAGCATGGAGCCTTGAGCTCCTTCTAAAAGGACTTTTTTATCCTCATCCAAAGCTTTCCAAAGCATTCTAGTTGTATCTGTAATATAAGGGGTTAAAATTTCACTAAATCTCTTGAGATCATTTAATAAATCATCACTATCAGGAATTTCAACACCCAAAAATTCTAAATAACTTTTATTTAATTCAAAATCTTTCATTAAAGCATTATGAAGTCTTTGGGGATCTAAAAGCTCTCCGACTCTATGTCCTGTGCGATTGATTTTATCTGCATAAGAAGGGCCTATTCCCTTTCCTGTTGTTCCTATAGCATCCTTGCCTTTGAGTTTTTCTTTTGCAATATCTATCAAAGAATGATGCTTTAAATTAAGATGTGCTCTATCGCTAATATATAATCTGCCCTTTAAATTTTCAAATTGTGCCATTTCTGCAATTAAAACTTCAGGAGAAACGACAACACCATTACCTATAATATTGATGCACTTTGTATTTAAAACACCGCTTGGCATTAAATGAAGTGCATATCTTACACCTTGAACCCAAATGGTATGCCCTGCATTATGTCCACCTGCACTCCTGCAAACAAAATCATAATTTTCACATAATTTATCAACTATCTTACCTTTGCCTTCATCGCCCCATTGGATACCAACAACAATATCTGCTTTACTCATGACCTATTCCTTCAATCTTTAAACGGCGAGAAGATGAGAGAATCGAACTCCCCAAAGAATAGCCAGCTACCCTTTCATCTGATTTGAAGTCAGTGGCGATCACCAGATACGCTAATCTTCCAAAAAACTTTTAATTATAGCGACTTTTATTGAAAAATAAAATAAAATTAAGATTAAGGAATTTCATTAAGCATTTTCTCATAAGCCATTTTTGAACCAGAGCTTACCTTAGTCAATAAACTCCCAAAAATAATAACCAAAGAAGCTGTTAAAAAACCAGGTATCATTTCATATAAATTAGAATCAACGCAATTTTTCCATAATACCACTACTAAAGCACCTGAAATCATACCAGCAATAGCGCCAAATTTTGTCATTCTTTTCCAAAAAAGTGAAAAAATAATAACCGCACCAAAACTACTACCAAAACCAGCCCAAGCATAAGAAACTATACTTAAAACGCTTGAATTTTTATCCATAGAAATAAAAAAAGCAACCAAGGCTACAATTAAAACACCTATTTTTCCTAAATTTAAAACCACCCTGCTGGATGCATTTTTCTTAAAAATTTTTTTATAAAAATCTTCAGCTATAGTCGAACTCGATACTAAAAGTTGCGAACTTGCTGTACTCATAATAGCAGCTAAAATCGCAGAAAGTAAAATTCCTGCAATCCAAGGATTGAATAAAAGTTGAGACATGAGTATAAAAATTTTCTCAGGATCTTGCAAGCTAAGTTGGAATTTATAGATATAAGCAATACCTAAAATCCCTATCAAACAAGCACTAAATAAACACAAACTCATCCAAACAATTCCTATAAAGGTAGCAATAGGAATATCCTTAACCGATCTAATTGACATAAAACGCACTAAAATATGAGGTTGTCCAAAATATCCAAGCCCCCAAGCAAGAGCAGAAATAATACTTACAAAACTCACATGATTTATAGATAAAGCCTCAGGTTTAATTTCTTTTACAATAGAAAATGCCTTAGAAATGCCTCCTAAATGATAAAGCATAACCGATGGCACAACAATTAGCGCTCCAAGCATCAAAAGTCCTTGAATCATATCCGTCCAACAAACTGCTTTATATCCTCCTAAAAAAGTATAAATAACAATAATCAATGTTCCAGCAATTAAAGCATAATCATAACGAATTTGAAAAACACCTTCAAAGAGTTTTGCTCCACTCACAAGGCCTGAAGAAATATAAAAAGTAAAAAAAACTAAAATAACAATAGCGCAAATCACACGCAAAATATGTTTATTATCATCAAAACGAGTTTCTAAATAATCAGGAATCGTCAAGGAATTTGCAACAATGCCTGTATAAATTCTTAATCTTTTTGCTATAAAAATCCAATTTAAAGTCGCACCGATAATCAATCCTATCACAATATAAAAATTGATCAAACCACCGATATATAAAGCTCCTGGTAAGCCCATCAAAAGCCAACCACTCATATCAGAAGCACCTGCACTTAAAGCAGAAAGAGTAGGCCCTAAAGATCTTCCTCCTAAGAAATAATCTTCAGAACTTTTATTTTGTTTATAAAAATAAAAACCTATAAAAAGCATTAAAAAAGTATAAACTGAAAACATTGTTATAATGGCCATATTTATATGAACAACTTCCATTTTTTTCCTTAAAAATATTAAACTTAATTTTTACACTAATTTAAACAAAGATAAATTTCTTTTCTGAAGCCAAAACACACTGGGCAACAATATTTGCCTCTATGCCTTCATTTCTTAACTCATCAAGACATTGCAAAGCTTGATTTTCATCTATAGCAATCAAAAGTCCTCCTGAAGTTTGAGGATCGCAAAGCAATAAATTTTCTTCATTTAAATCAGAATCCATCTCTTGAATAAATTCTAAATTTTTATACGCTCCAGCCGGAATTAATCCCATATTATAATATTTCAAAGTTCCATCTAGGTAAGGAATTTTTTCCTTAAAAACTTCAAAACTAATTTGATCATTTAACATTTCTCTTAAATGTCCTAAAAAGCCAAATCCTGTAATATCGGTCATAGCATGGACTTTAAATTTTAAAGCAATTTGACTAGCCTTAAAATTTAAAGACATCATACTTTTAACCATAGAATTTAAATGTTTTTCTTCTAAAAAATCCGCCTTTAAAGCTGTGCTTAAAATTCCAACTCCTAAAGGCTTAGTTAAAATGATTTTATCACCTAATTTTGCACGATTATTAGCAACAAAACGATCAGGATGAACTTTTCCAGTAACACTGAGTCCAAAAAATAATTCTGAACTTTCAATTGTATGCCCACCAACAATCAAACCCTTGCATTCATTTACTTTATCATTGGCACCCTCTAACATCTCCTTTAGTATCTCTAAAGAATGATTTTTGGTATCAAATCCCACTATATTTAAAGCATTTATTACTTCAGCTCCCATAGCAAATACATCACTAAGGGCATTAGCTGCAGCAATAGCACCAAAATGATAAGCACTATCGATTACAGGAGTGATAAAATCAAGAGTTTGAACAAGAGCTAAATCATCACTGATTTTATAAACACTCGCATCTTCATTATTTCCGATATCGCTAAGCAAAGCTGGAGATTTTTGCATAAAATTTAAAATTGTTTTAAGGCCACCCGGGCTTAGTTTTGCTGCTCAACCTGCCGCTTTTACAAAATGGGTTAAATTTTGTTTTCTATACTCCAAATTTTATCCTATAAAGTAATGATTTTTGCTTTTCCGAAAAGTTCATTAACGATCTCATAAGCATTTCCGATAGAACCGATTTTTAATTCTTTAGTTTTTCTAAAAAATTCCAAACAAGCTCCACAACTTATAATCTCAACTCCTAAATTTTCTAATTCTTTCATAGCTTTATGCGCTTTATGATTTTCATCAGTATTTACCAAAACACTTTCATTTACACAAATAATTTTATCAGGAATATTTTTAATATTTTTTAAAGTATCTAAAAAACCAACAAATAAATTCTCTCCTAATTCTCCACAACCCACTTTATCGGTTTTTAAAAATAAAACACTGTATTCGTTAGGATTGGCTTGATTTAAATCAATTTCTTTTTTTTCAACACAAATGATAATTTCATCTTGATGTTCTTTAAAAGTCGGATTTAAATTTAAAGAGTTTAAAAATTTTAAAACATTATTTTTAGAGATAGTAGAATTTAAAATAATTTCTAAGCTCTCTCCATTATTTAGATTTTCAAGAGCTTTTTTTGTTTCAACGACAGGTTTAGGACAATCAAGATCTTTACAATCAATTCTCATTATTTTTCCTTAATAAAATTATACTTATTGCTAAGTATAATTTTATTTAGATAATCTTGTAAGTACTCTTAAATTTTTAAAATTTCTTTTTATTTACATCTTCTAAAATAGCACTAGCAATATGATTAACCTTGCTTGTAATTTGATTGGTTGCATTGGCAATTTCAGCGTTTTCTTTTGTAGCAGCTTCAAGTTGCATAATAGTATCATTAATTTGAGTGATTCCAAGGGTTTGCTCTTTTACGGACTCTGCAACTTCATTGATATTTTGCACTAATATATTAATATTTGCTTCAATTTCACTCAACGATTTTCCAGTTCTTTCAGCAAGCTGTCTTACTTCATCAGCTACAACAGCAAATCCGCGTCCATGTTCTCCTGCACGTGCAGCTTCTATAGCTGCATTAAGCGCTAAAAGATTAGTTTGCTCTGCGATGTCTTTAATAACACTCGCTATATTTCTAATATCATTAACTTGACTTGTGACCTCTAAAGTTCTACCATTAATATTTTGCATAGAATGGCTTATTTGCTCTATAGTAGTAGCACTTTGTTCAAGTGATTGCGCTTGAGTATCTGAACTCTCTGTTAATTTTTGCATTGAAGCTTTTAATTCTTCAGATTGAGAGGCCAATTCTTTAGAAAATTGAGAAGAAGTTATAAGCATTTTTCTAATTTCTTCACCTAAGATATTTGTTGTAAGCTCAACTTGTCCTTGGGCATTATCAACCGAAATGCTAAAATCAAGCGCCTTATAGCTGTCAAAGACTTTATTGATTTTATTCATATCAGAACCAATTTTATTTTGCAATACATCAAGCATTCTATTTAAAACATTTTTAAGCTCTATAAGTTGAGGGTTGATAGGAACTTTGGAAATTCTTGTTCTAAAATTTCCTCCTTCGATTTCTTTTACTGTTTGCACTGACTCATCAACCGCTTCTTGATCTTGCTTTAATGAAACACGAGTTTTTTCAATATTTTCATTTATCATTCTTCCCATAGAACCGAGTTCATCATTAGCGTAAATTTCTATAGGCTTAAGCTCTATCTTTTCATAATTTAAAAATTTAAAGAATGATTCTAGAGATTTTAAAATAATTGGAAGTCTTATTCCAACAATTCTTCTAACGCAGTAATAAACCACAGCTAAAACTACCAGAACAAAAGCTACAGAAGCTCCAATAATAAGCATTTGAAGTTTTCTTAAAGGTGCAAAAATAGACTCTTTTGGCGCTGTTACCATGATACTCCAAGTAGAATCTCCAGCCTTAAAACTGCTCAAACTTGCGTAAGAATCATCATTCGTTGAAGCAACGTAATTAAAAATTCCATTTTTTCCTTCAGATAAAGCCCTATAAACTTCTTCTGTTTGCTCTCCTCTGTTATTAACCTTCATAAGATTTTGAAGGATTAAATTTTTATTAGGATGTACAGCTATATAACCTTGAGAATTTAATAAAACATTTAATTGTCCATTGAAAAGAAATGATTTTTTATCGAGTAAATAATTTGCGATATTTTCAAAATCCAAAACTAAACCTACAACGCCCACAAGTTTATTTTTTTTGCCAAAAATTGGCATAGCTAAATTCATACCATTAAATGCTTTACCGCTTAAATTCATTTTTATAGCTTGACCGATATAAATTTGATCTTCTCCGTATTTAGCATTTTTTATAATATCTTGCACCACGGAAAAATTTACAATATCATCTACAGATTGTAAAACTTCAATTCCACCACGTTTTTTAATATCTTCATCTGTATATAAAATAACAAAATTACCATTTTTGGTATTAAAAAATTTACTCTCATCTTTAAAGTATGCTGGTGGATCTAACAAATAAAGATAAGTATAACTTGCATAAGCACTATTATCAAAAAGATTGATAAGAACGTTTGTGATACTATCAATATCCCAATCATCTTTATCAGTTGATTTAAACATATCTGTTAATGTATAAGCTTCACTTTTATTTAAAGCTATCATTTCATTAAAGATACCTTGAGTATGAGTGGCATACTCTTTAGAAGTTGCAGAAATAATACTTTCGGTGTTTTTAGCGATATTTTGACTCACTTGATCTGTAATTAAAAAAATTAAAAATACCAAACCCAATATTACAACAATTGCAACCGATAAAATAAGTTTTGAAGCAATATTTAAAGACTTAAACATTTGATTTATAACCTCTTAATACATTTAAAAATAATCAAAATTATATTATTTTTTATAACAAAATAAGCTTAAAAGAAAAAAATTAATTTTTTTTATGTTTTAAAAATAATTCCTTAAAACGTTTATTAGCGTATTCTTCTATATCTTTTTGCAAAATAGCAAAATTCTCCATCAATTCTATAGCCCTAGGAGTTAATTTTGTCCCTGATTCTTTTGATCTTCCTTGTCTTGTGCTTACTAAAATTTCTTGAGAATTTTTTTGCAAAACCTGTAAGTGCATCCATGCTTTTTTGTAATTTATCCCCATTAATTTAGAAGCATGCAATAAACTTCCCGTTTGCCCTATTAGCTCCAAAAGTTCAGTTTTTCCTTTACCAAAAAGCAAGTCCCCGTCTGAATTTTCAATCCAAGTTTTAGTTCTAATAACAAATTGCTTCCCTTTTTTCTCCTTAAAACAACCAAGTTTGCAATATTTCACATCAATTTTATATGCTTTTAAAGCCGAACGCATACTTTTTAAACCGCAACTTTTTTGGGCGATCTCTCTAGCTTCTTCACAAAAAATTCTTCTTTTATGATCAAGCTTAGGTTCTAATTCTTTTAAAACTTCAATTTTTCCTTTTTCAAAATCCAAATGCCCAAATTGACCCAATTCACAATTATCAATTCTGATATTATTTTCATTAGCAAGCTTACCTATTTCTTCAATATTTTTTGAAAATTTTTTCGCTATTTTAAAAGCTGTTCCGCAATCTAATTTTTCATTGCTATTTAGCATTTCTTTCATATAAGAGAGTATTTTTTTATCATCCATGAATTCGAAAATCTCCGCTATAAATATTGATCTTATCTTCCCTTGCAAAACCACAAAGACTTAAGTCAAACTTTCTTGCTATCATCACACCCAAGCAAGTAGGAGCCGTTCTTGAAACCAAAATTGGCACTCTATGCATAATCGTTTTAGCAACCATTTCAGAACTTAAACGACCGCTTACCATTAAAAAACACTGATCAAGTTTAACTCCGGCTAATCTTGCCTTTCCTAAAGCCTTATCTATAGTATTATGTTGAGCAATATCTTCTCCGATAAAAAACGTTTTTTCATCAAAAAAAAGCTTAGCTGTATGCACACACCCTGTTTTTTCATATAAATCACATTGAGTATAAAATTGACTCATTTGTTTTAGGATATAATCCTTGCTAAATCGAGCTTTAGAAGATATTTTCATGGCTTCAATATTTTCTATATCAATATTAGCCGTGTGTGCTCTCCCACAACCACTGATCACAACTCCTTGAGCATTGAGTTTAGCAAGATTTTCTTGATCGATATTTGCTTCAATATGCACACTCATGCCATCATCTTTACTTTCAATTTTTTGGATATCTTCCACTCTAGCGATGATATTTTCACTCATCAAATACCCAACCGCTAAGGCTTGTTCATCAACCGGAGTTGCCATTAAAGCACCGATTCTTTCACCGTTGATAAAAATTTCAAGTTTAATCTCACGTACTAAAGTATCATCGCAAGTAAAAGCTTCATCGCCTTTGTATTTTAAAATTTGAGTTGTAAATAAAGGTTCCATCAGGTATCTCTTGAAAAAATAAACTGCAAATATTATATCAAAAAAGTAAATATTTTCTAATAATTAAGCTTAAATTTATGGGGGGGGGTATAATGCATTTTTTATTTTTATATTATTAAAATAAGGAGTCGTTTATGGCAAAAAAGAGTAAAATTTTACTCAGTATAGGTGTAGCTACTTTGCTTTATTCTAGTGGTTTCTCGAAGGAAATAACCATTAACTCATCAAATGATTTTAAAAATTGTTTCACGTTTGATAAAAATAGCAACAGTGTTTATTTACAAGATTCTTACAAAAATCAGGATTTAACTTTTAAATTTAACAAAGATCTTGGTTTGCCAGATGATTGGCCGGAACAAAAAGATGAAACCCCTAATCTTAATATCGATCTAGGAGATCATACCCTATCCTTTACACAAGATAATTCCAACAAACCCACTTATGTGACTAATTTCAATCTAAGTGCTAAAGATATCAAAACACAAAATATTATCCTACAAGCTTTCAAACCTTCGACCATCAATGGAAATTTAGAGATGGAAGGAAAAAGAAAAGTAACAGGAGAAGAAGGTGGCTCAATGATCTTGCTTTTTAATGATGACGGATCAGGTGATATAGCTTATAATGGCGGCTTAAATATCAATGGAAATCTTACAGCTAACTCAACAGTGTTTGCAACTTATGGTAATTTTGTCAAAGTAAAAGGTAATGCCAATATTTCAGATTCGGATTTTAAACTTGTAAAACGTTCTTATACCGATTTGGAAGCACACGATGTTGTAGTAATTCAAGCTAAAAATTTTAATAAAGATATTTTAGAAAAAAGCAATTTCGCAAGTGCATGGCTTTTAAAATTTATAAATGATTATGTTCCAAATGCAAATTTTATATCACAAGATTCTTTAGAATCTGGATATGTTATAGATGTTTCAGATAGTGACAATTTTGATCCTTTGGTGAATTATAAATTAAGCATTAAAGATTGTAGTGGAAATCAATGTTTAGTTATCAATGGGGGTGCAACCGATGCTGCTAAAGATAAACTCACTCAATTAAAAGTAGATGTAGCTATGATTAATACATTGCTAAAAGAAACATTCAATGATGATGAATCACAAAAAGAAGAATGGGAAAAGGCTAAAGCTGAACTAACAAAACAAAAACAAGAAATTCAAAAACTCATCAGCGAAGCACAAAGCAATGGTGGCAAAATAGACGATAGCAAGTATCTTGATCTTGTAGCACCTAATCTAAATTCTAATGATAAAGCTTCTATTTTAGCCCTTCGATCTATCACAGATCAATTAGGAAGTATAGGTGCTGACTTAGCAAGCAGAGAAGGTGTAAAACTCGCTCTTAATATCAAAAAAGATACTGATGACACAGGCAAATCTGTCTCTAACTTAAACTCAAGTTCAAGTTCTGTAAATACAACTATGAATGTAGCTAATGACGTTTCAATAGGTCAAAGAGTAGCTATACTAAATAACCCTTTTGGAAACTATGCGTCTAAAATGAGTGGGCTTAAATTTGCTGCTTTAGAAAGCGATATGAGACCAAGTTATGTAAATGATTATACTCAAAGTGTTTGGGCTAATGCTTTTGGTGGTGCAAATATCATCGATGGAGATAGTGGTGCAATGTATGGTGCAACCATAGGTTTAGACAAACAAGCAAATGATCACGTTTTATTAGGTGCATATTTTACCTATGCAAATGCTAAGATTAAAGACAATACTTTAGAACAAAAAAGTGATAATTTTCAATTAGGACTTTATTCAAGTATCAACATAGCTCCGCAATGGGAAATTAATCTAAAAGCTTACGCTCAAATTTCTCCAACAGATCAAGATCATGTACAAGTAGATGGTGCTTATAATTCAAGTTATATGAGTAAATTCTTAGGTCTTAGTGCCAATGCTGGTCGTGTGTTTGATTTTAGTGATAACACTTTCTTTGTTAAGCCATTTGCTGGAGTAAATTATTACTTAAGTTACACCCCATCTCATAGAGAAAATGGTGCTATTGCTAAGGATATTGATTCTATGAGAAATAATTCTGCAAGTCTTGAAATAGGAGCAGAATTTAGAAAATATATCAATGAAAAATCCTATATTTTTGCCACTCCGAAAATTGAACAATTTATTATCAATAGTGGAGATGACTACATAGCCAATTTATCTATAAACAATGCTTTTTTCACTAGCGTTGAAGCAAACAATAAGAAAAAAACTTATGGGCAAGTCATTGTGGGTGGAAATATAGATTTTACCGAACAATTAAGCATGAATGTTGGCTTAGGTGCTAAGCAAATTTTAGCTGGTAAAGTTGATAATAAAAATGAAACTTATTTAAGTGGTCAAATAGGACTAAAATATAAGTTTTAATTTTATAAATGAATATAAAATTTCTTTTATAGGGCTTAATAAGCCCTATAAAATAAGCTCCAACTGATTAATTATTTAACATTTTTATTATATAAAACCTATCTTGGTTATCAAATTAATAAGTAAAATTATAAAACATTGCATAATAAAAAATCGAATTATCTAATTTTTACAAAATTAGAACAAAAATTTATTATTATCTCTTGCAAATTAAAAAGATAACAGGTAAAAAAATTAAAAATGTATAATTATAAACAAAGATATTTTATCAAAGTTTTTAATAAATAATTTAGCCAAATACTTAATTAAGAGCTTAAGCTATATACTTCCCTATAAACGAATTCTGCATCAAAAATCGACAAGATAACCGATTTAATCTTAAGACTTTGAAAGAAAATAATTTTACAAGGTATAAACAATAAGCTTTTAAAACTCATAAAGTAATAAAATTTGATCAGTTTGAGAATATAATTTAATAAAAACCATAAGTGTGAAAAAAGATATCAAAGAGCTAAAAAATATCTTAATTGTTTTAAAAACAAAACCAAGAATGTTAGAAAAAGAACAAAAATAATATAAATACAGAAAATTATGGTTACAAAAGAAAAACACTTACTCTCTAATCAACCACGCTAACTAAGATACTTTTTTATAAAAAAAGAGTGTTATCCGAGTATAAAAGCAGAACAAAGATCACCGTCTTTTATTAAAAATTAAACATATATATCTAGAAACTGATCTTTTTTGCTAGTATCTGCATTTATGGAGTTGCTATTGTCTTTATCTTTTAATTTTGCTTCCTCTTCCTTTTCAGCTTTAGCTTCTACTTTTGCTTTTTTTTCTTGAAATTTCAAAGCTGAAGTTATGCTAATTCTTTTACTTTCGAAATTTGTATCTACTATTCCTCTACAAGCTGTATCAAGTAGCATTAGCAAGTTCCTAGATAATGACAATAGCCTTTTTGGAAAGCAAGTTGATAGATCTCTTTACTACTGCATTTACTAAAATCCATTCCATACTGATAAACTAGAACACAACCTTCGTAATGTGGTTGAACTATAGGCTGTTGAGATACAGTAATTTTATATGCTGAAGCAACACTAGATAATGAAGCAATTAATGCTAAACCTAAGATAATTTTTTTCATTTTAGGCCCTTTCTATGGTTAAAATTTTGATATATAAATAATTATAAAAAACAAAAAATTAATTTAATATTAAACAAGAAAAAAATCAAAAATTTAATCAAAGGTTGAGAAAAATTTACTCATATTGCTGAAACTTTTTCTAAAGATGGATACACTTTTAAATTTTTATAAACCTTTTTTAAGTCTTCCTTAATATTTTTGCAAATTGATTATTTCATCACACCTTTTTATAAGCTTATCTTGATAAGAAATGCAGAAATCGAGAGTCAAGAAAAATTCAGCAATTTATCTTGACTCAAAAATAATTTTAAAAATACTTTTTAATAAAAATTAAAAACAAATACTGATTATTTAAATTATCCATTAGATTTTCTTTTTATCTTCAAGCTCTTTATACCAATAATGATGTAAAATATAAACCTCTTCTTCTTCTTTATAACCAGTGATCATAGAATGAATACTTCCTTTGATTGCAAAAACAGCCATATAAATATGCACTCCAAAAAATACCACACATACAATGCCTAAAATATTATGCACTATAGCAGAAATCCTTAAAAGTTCTATTTGAGTTAAACCTAAAAAATTTTGAATCACAACAGAGTCAAAATCTACAAAATACATAAACAAACCCGTGACAATCATCAAAAAGCCTCCAAATACAGCAATATAATACCAAGTTTTTTGACCAAAATTAAACTTACCTGCAGGAATTGGCTTTTTAACTTTGCTTAAATAACCCCCAACAATCATAAGCCATTTAATATCATAGCTTGCAGGAAGCATTCTTCTAATCCAGCATAAAAACATAGGAATAATAGAAATGATAAATAAAATCATCGCTAAAGCATGTAAATTTTTACAAATTCTAACAAAATTTCCGCCCCCAAAAGTAGATCCAAACATCATAATTAAACCCGTAGGGATTAAAATAATCCAAGAAAGAGCCGCAATAAAATGAAAAATTCTTTCAAATAAGCTAAAAGTGTAAATTTTCTTTCCATTATGAGAAAATTGCTTTGGCCCAATCACCATATAATGCAAAGCAAAAGCACTCAAAGCAGCGATAATAGCGATTAGAGCAATCGTTGCAATATATTCTCCTTGCAAACTCGTCCAAAATTGACCAAAAGTATGATAATTTGGAATATTACTGATTCGATGATGATCCCATATTTGCGTATCTTGTCCCATTCTTTCTTCGCCATAAGCTAATAAATTTACAAAACAAGAAAAAAGCAAGATAAACATTTTTTTCATAAACGTTCCTTTCCTATATAGGCGATCTTCCATTCTATACTTTCTTTAGGTGAAACAATGCCATAGTTTCTATTACTAAGTCTATTTTGATAAATTTCTTCGATTTTTGAACTTTCGCCCACCAATAAAGCCTTAGTTGAACACATAGCCGCACACACCGGTACTTTACCTTCTGCGATACGATTTTGTCCATAAAGCTCTCTTTCTTTTTGTGAATTTGTTTCTTCAGGACCACCTGCACACATTGTACATTTATCCATAATGCCTTTATTGCCAAAAACACTATCTTTTGGAAACTGTGGAGCACCAAAAGGACAAGCATACAAGCAATAACCACAACCTATGCAAATTTCTTTATCATGCAAAACAATACCATCGGCACGTATATAAAAACAATCCACAGGACAAACAATAGAGCAAGGCGCATCATCACAATGCATACATGAAATAGAAGTTGAAACTTCTTTTCCTTGTACGCCTTCATTAAGAGTAATCACGCGGCGACGACGGATATTAATAGGAAGTTCATGAGCCTCATCGCAAGCGACCGCACAACCATTACAATCAATACAACGTTCATTATCGCAAAAGAATTTTAAACGATCTTTTTCTAAATTTATAAAATTTTCTTTACTCATTTTCCATCCTTAGAAATGCGACAAAGTCCGCCTTTGGTTTCTGGAATTTGACACATAACATCATAACCATAATTTGTAATTGTATTGGCACTCTCTCCACTCACATAAGGCTTAGTTCCTTCGGGGAAATTATGAGTTAAATCCACCCCTTGCATCACTCCAGTAAAGTGAAAAGGCAAGAAAATCATTTCTTTTGCAATACCTGGATTAAATTTCACTCTAACATGAATTTTTGTTCCCTCTGGAGAATGGATCCAAATCATATCCCCTTTTTGGATATTTTTTTCTTTTGCAAGCTCTGGATTGATCTCACAAAACATTTCAGGCGTTAAACGTGAAAGATACATAGAAGCTCTATTTTCCATACCCGCACCATTTAGATTAACAAGCCTTGCTGTGATGAGATTGAGTGGAAATTCCTTAGAATAATCCTTAGCCTTTTGCATAGAAATAAATTTTGTATCCACGCGATAAAGTGCTTTTTGATCTTCAAAAGTAGGATATTTTTGTACCAAATCATTCCTTGGAGAATGAAGAGGTTCACGGTGAAGTGGAATTTTATCTTTAAAAGTCCAAACAATAGCTCTAGCTTTAGCATTACCATAAGGAACTATGCCTTTTTCCATACATTTATTTGCAATAATATTACTATCATCATAAGACCAAGTTGCACCCATTTTTTCTTTTTCTTCAGCACTTAAAGTAATTCCTAAAATTTTTTCAATATTTTCTTTAGTGATTTGTGGATATCCTGTATCAATAGGTGAATTTAAAGGCGCATTTTTAGCTAATAAACTTTCACCTTCATATTCAAGCCCAAAATTATTTCTAAAGCCCATACCACCTTTTGCTACTTCAACATCCACATTATAAAGCACAGGAGTTCCTGGATGTTTATCACTCCAGCAAGGCCAAGGAAGTCCGTAATATTCACCATCAACCTCATCTTTTCCCTCTAAAGTGACTTCGTTAAATTTATCCCAATTTAAAGTATGTTTTTTAAGTCTTTCAGGACTCCAACCATTTAAACCTATACTTCTAACCGCTCTAGCAATTTCTTTTGTAGCATTTTCAGGCCAAACAATCTCACCTTTTTCATCTCGCAAAGTTTTAGTGAAATCTTCATAAAAGCCAAGCTTTTTAGCAAGTTCAAATAAAATTTCTTGATCTTCCATGCTCTCATAAAGTGGATCAACAACCTTAAATCTCCATTGCGCACTACGATTAGTCGCGGTTACGCTTCCACTGGTTTCAAATTGAGTTGCAGCCGGTAAAAGATAAATTCCATCTTTTCTTTCTGCGATAATACCTGCTTCATTTACAAAAGGATCTGCTAAAACCAAAAGTTCTAAAGCCTCTAAACCTTCTTTAACTTTAGCTTGCTGTGCGGTTGAAGTGATACCATTTCCTAAAACAACTAAAGCTTTTAAAGGCGTTCCTGCATTATCAACCCTATCATTTCCATCTTTGCCATTTAAAGCTGCTGCCCACCATCTAGCAAGAGAAAGTCCGGTTTTATGCATCCAATCTTTGCTGACAAAATTTCCTAAAAGCCATTCATAATCCACACCCCAAATTTTAGCGTAATACCTCCAAGTCGCTTCATTTAAAGGATAATAACCTGGTAAATTTTCACTCAAACAAGCCATATCCGATGCGCCTTGAACGTTATCATGACCACGTAAGATATTAACCCCGCCGCCAAATTTACCTATATTTCCAAGCACCATCTGTAAAATAGGAGCTAAACGCGTATTTGAAGTTCCTACAGAATGTTGAGTTAAACCCATAGCCCATACTAAAGTAGTCGGTTTATTTTTAGCCACTTCATGAGTGATCTCTACTAAAAGCTCTTTAGAAATTCCTGTGACATTTTCAACTTCTTCTGCTGTCCATTTTGCGGCCTCTTCACGAATTTTATCGATTCCAAAAACTCTTTCATCGATATATTTTGTATCCTCTAAGCCCTCATCAAAAATAATTTTTAGCATTCCATACATAAAAGCTATATCAGTTCCTGGACGAATTCTTGCATAAATATCCGCCTTTGCCGCACTTTTTGTAAATCTAGGATCCACAACAATAAGCTTAGCACCCTTTTCTTTAGCTTTTAAGAAATGCCTAAAACCTACTGGATGATTTACTGCAGGATTTGCACCGATGATAATAATACACTTACTTTTTTGTATATCTCCAAGATGGTTTGTCATAGCGCCATAACCAAATGTATTCGCCACACCGGCGACTGTTGCACTATGTCAAATTCGAGCTTGATGATCTACGTTATTGGTTCCAAAAAATGCTGCAAATTTCCTTATATAATAAGCTTGTTCATTATTGAGTTTGGCAGATCCCAAAAACATCACGCTTTCTGGATTTTCTTTACGATAAGTGGCAAGTTTTTCTCCGATCTCGCTTAAAGCTTGTTCATAAGAAATGCGTTTCCACTCTCCATTTTCTTTTTTCATAGGGTATTTTAAACGCACATGAGAACGCACCATATCGATCATATCAGATCCTTTGCAGCAGTGCCCACCTAAACTTATTGGATGATCTTGAGCGATTTCTTGACGTACCCAAACTCCATTTTGCACTTCAGCAATGATGCCGCAACCCACAGAACAAGCTGTGCAGATTGTCTTAATTTTTTTGCTTCCCTCAAACGCTTCTTTTAATTCAGTCTTGCTTGCCTCTCTAAGATTTTCACTTCTTGCAAGCAAAGGGGTAGCTAAACTTGAAAGAGCCGCCATTTTTAAAAAATTACGACGATTAAGTTTTATATCAACACTTGACATTATTCAGCCTTTGTATAATAATTTTCCCAATTTGCACTTCTTTGAAAAAGCACTTCTTTTTTCTTACTTTTGCCTTTTACTACATCTTTATTTTCTTCTTTAGCAAAAGCTAAACCGGCACTAGGCAATAAACTAGCACTTCCTAAAGCCAAAGCGGATTTTTTAAGAAATTCTCTACGATTTTGCATTCATCCTCCTTTTTTTATTAGCCTCTCTTCTTAGAATTTCAGATCTTGAAAGATCGTTTTGAACTTTTTTAGAAGTGGTTTTTAAAACTTTACCAAGATCAAAACACGATCTTTCAAATTCTATAAAAGTTGCAAGTATCTTAGCTATTTCTTTATACAAATACGCTTTTTTATGCTCTAAAATTAGCGTGATAAATTCATCAATATTTTGATGAATTAGTTTTTGAAATAACTCCTTAGCTAAATCATCTTCTTTTAATTTTAAAAACTCACTCATTAATAAAAAACAAAATCCTACATTATCTTCACTTTCTTTAAATTTCATTTCATTGCGTCTTAAAATACTTTTTGAAAGAATTTCTCTCACACAAAGTAAGGCTTTTGAATTTTCAAAACCTTCTTCAAGATATGAAAATGTCATAGGAATAGCACTCTTTAAAGATAAAAAAAGCTCTTCATATTCTTTAAAAAATAACTCCAAGTTTTTTTGCGAATTTTGTAATAACAAATCAAAACTATCTAACAAATCTTCATCAAACAAATTTTCTTTCATTACTTCCAAACAACGATATAAAGAATCTAAATGTTGTTTAGAATAAGAAAAAACAAAAAGATCGCCAAAAAATTGATAATAAAGACTTCTTGCTAATCTCAATTGCTCTAAATTCATAATCAATTCCTAAAAATTTAGATTTGTAAAAATCAAATCAGACTTTATTATGCAAATATGACTTAATATAGTCTTTAAATCCTAAAATTTCAATAGGTTCTATCTTATTATGATTTGAGTTAAAAAAAACTGAATTTTACTCATTTTAAACACAATCAATCATTAAAAATAAGCAAAATTCATCATTTATAAAATATAGAATTTAAAAATTAATAATGTAAAAAATATCAGTATATTTTTAAGATGAAAAATATTTTATGCAAGATAGAAATAATAAATTAATTCCTTTTTGCATAATCCTCATAAGTAAATTCTCTTATAGTTTTTAAATTCTTATTTTTATCTAAAAACATTAAATTAGGCAATCTTATACCATTAAAAGTTGTATTTTTAACAATAGAATAATGAATTTGATCCAAAAACACAACCTTATCACCCCTTTTTAACTCTTTTTTAAAAGCATACTCTCCCATTACATCACCCGCTAAACAAGTATTGCCTGTTAGCAAATACGCTGTTTCATCTTTTTCCAAAGAAGAAATGTTTTCTCCTTCTCTTGTGCTTAAAATTCTAGCGTCTTGAACTTCACTTGTATAAGGCATGATAATAGTATCTGGCATATGTGCTTCACTTGAAGTATCTAAAATAGCGATTTTCTTTTCATTTTCTACAAGATCAACCACACTGGATACAAGCACACCCGTTTGCCAACCCACAGCTTCCCCTGGTTCCAAATACACTTGAACGCCGTATTTATCGCTAAATTTCTTACAAAGATCAATAAGTTTTTGGATATCATAGCCTTTTTTTGTGATATGATGACCTCCACCAAAATTAACCCATTTCATCTTCTTAATCCATGAAGAAAAATTATTTTCAAATACCTTTAAAACTTGCTCTAAAGCTTGTGCGCTTTCTTCACAAAGAGCATGAAAGTGTAAACCCTCAATACCTTCTAAATTAGCATCCATTAAATCCTTAGCACGAATTCCAAGCCTAGAATATCTTCCGCAAGGATTATAAAGCTCTTTTGGAGCTAAAGAAAATTCAAGGTTGCAGCGAAGTCCAAGGGAATTTTTAGCGCATATATTTTTATATTTTTCAAACTGATATAAAGAATTAAAAACGATGTGATGCGATAAAGAAGAAATTGTTTTGATTTCATCATCTTTAAAAGCTGGAGAATAAGTATGAATTTCTTTATCCATGTATTCTTTAGCAAATTGTGCTTCCCAAAGTCCGCTACAAGTACAACCTTGCAAATATTCTCCGACAATCCTCATCGCTCCTGAAAAAGCAAAGCCTTTAAGGGCTAGTAAAATTTTTGCCCCACTTTCTTCACTGACGTAAGCTAAAAGTTCGCAATTTTTACGTAATTTATCTTCTTCTAAAATATAAGCTGGGGTTTGAATTTTTCCATACATAAACACTTCCTTATAATTTGCGAAATGATACCAAAAACAAGCCAAATTTTAAATAATTTACTGAGCTTTTAAAAATAATGATTATAATACGATTTTATCATTTAAGGAATTTATAATGAATAGAAGACAATTTTTAAAATTTAATGCTTTAAGTTTAGCAAGTATTGGTATAGCTTATGGTTCCCCTATGCATCAAATGCATCACAATAATACCCCTAATGCCATCAACACTTCTTTTATCAATTTTGCACCTAATGATCTTAAACTTCTTAGCAAGGATCAGTTTCCAAGTGGAAAAAAACTAAAAAAATTAACTTTGCTTAAAAATGAAAGTAAAGAAAAAAATTTTTTCCGCGCTACTATAGAGATTAAAGAAAGCCAAATAGAACTCATCAAAGGCAAAAAAACCAAATGCTACACTTACAATGGTTTAATCCCTGGCCCAAAAATAGAAGTTTATGAAGGCGACACGGTTGAAATTTTAGTCAAAAATCAACTCAAAGAACCTACAACTATACATTGGCATGGCGTTCCTGTTCCTCCTGATCAAGACGGTAGCCCACATGATCCTATTTTAGCAGGAAAGGAAAAAATTTATCGTTTCACATTGCCTTTAAATTCTGCAGGCACATACTGGTATCATCCACATCCTCATTACATCACCTCTAAACAAGTTTATATGGGGCTTGCTGGAATTTTTGTGATCAAGGCTAGAAAAGATGCTTTATCTCATTTTGATGAAAAAGATTTAGTTTTTAGTGATTTAAGACTCGATGAAAACGCGCAAATTCCTGAAAATACTTTAACAGATTGGCTTAATGGAAGAGAGGGTGAATTTGTCTTGATCAATGGACAATATCAACCTAAAATTTCTTTACAAGGTGAAAGAATTCGTCTTTATAATCTTTGTTCAGCAAGATATTTAAACTTAAAAATTCAAAACGCTAAATTTATCTTAGTAGGAACTGATGGTGGGCTTATAGAAAAACCTATAATCAAAGAAGAATTATTTTTAGCTCCTGCTTCAAGAGTGGAAGTTTTCATACAAACGGATAAAAAAGGGGAGTTAAAACTAGAAAGCATTTATTATGATAGAGATAAAATGATGGTTAAGGAAAAGAAAGAAAATTTATTCTTAGCCCATCTTAATATAGAAAAAAATCCTAAAAATCTGCCTTCTACTTTGAGAAAATTTGAAACCTTAAAAGATCCGCAAGATTTCAAAGAAATCATAATGAGCGAAGATCATCACAAAATGCACGGCATGATGAAAAAAAGCAAAGAAGAACAAAAAGCTGCTTTAGCTTCTATGTTTTTAATCAATAAAAAAACCTACGATCTAAACCGCATAGACTTGATTTCAAAGGTTGGAGTTGTTGAGGATTGGATCGTTATCAATGACTCGCACATGGATCATCCTTTTCATATACATGGAACACAATTTGAACTTATTTCATCCAAACTAAATGGCACTATAAAAAAAGCTGAATTTAGAGCCTTAAGAGATACAATCAACGTGCGTCCAAAAGAAGAATTAAGACTAAGAATGAAACAAGATTTTGTTGGACTTAGAATGTATCATTGTCATATTTTAGAACATGAAGATTTAGGCATGATGGGGAATTTGGAAGTAAGGGAAAATAATGGTAAAAATTGAATTTTTAGGACCCATTAATAAAGCTAGTTTAGAATTAGAAGTTAAAAATTTAAAAGAATTAAAAAAGTTCTTAAAACAAGATGAAAGTTTGAAAAAATGGCTTGATCTTTGTGCGGTAGCCTTAAATGATGAAATCATTTTTGATGAAAATACAACTTTTAAAGATGGAGATAAAATCGCACTTTTACCTCCTGTTGGCGGTGGTTGATGGAATACTTTTCACTCCATAAAGGCCCTTTAAATATCCCTGAAATTTATACAAAATGGTATGAATTTAGCATCAAACAAAATTGTGGGGCTTTAATCACTTTTTGCGGCATAGTCAGAGATGATGATAAGGTGGAAGGTTTGAGTTTTGATATTTACGAGCCTTTGCTCATTTCTTGGTTTAAAAATTGGCAAGAAAGACTTCAAAAAGAGCCTGTTTATCTTTTATTTGCGCATTCTATTGGCGATGTAAAAGTTGGAGAAAGTTCATATTTTGCAGGTGTTTTAAGCAAACAAAGAAAATTAGGCTTAAAACTTATAAGTGACTTTGTAGAAGATTTTAAAGCTAATGCACCCATTTGGAAATACGATCTTAAACATGGTGAAAGAATTTATGCCCTAGATAGATCAAGTAAGCTTTTAGGGGCTGGAATTTTATCATGATCAAACAAATTTTTAAAGCAACAGCTTTAAGTGATAAAAAACCAAAAAGCGATAAACAAAACTTGAAAATCTTTCCTTTATGGAAAGATTTTCATCGTGTTTTCGGTGCTCCTGATGAAATTTATAGTGTTTATTATGATTATAAAGATTTGGAATTTAAATTGGTAAAGGATAATTAATGTTAATTTCTTATGAAGAAAGTTTAAAAATTTTACATTCTCATATAAAAAGTTATGAAAGAATAGAAAAAATAGCACTCACTCAATGTTTAGGACGTATCTTAGCGTGCGATATCAAAGCACTTAAAAATCAGCCTGAAATGGAAACTTCGGCTATGGATGGCTATGCGATTAAATTTGAAGATCAAGATAAGGCTTTAAAAATTTTAGGCGCAACTCCTGCGGGCACCATGCCACAATTTGAAGTAACAAATGGAACTTGTGTCAAAACTTTTACAGGCTCTTTGATGAGTTTAGGAAGCGACACGCTTGTTCCAGTTGAAAACGTCCGCATGGAAAAAGATCAAATTTTTATAGAAAAAAGCGTTAAAAAAGGTTTTGCGGTTAGAAAAATTGGAGAAAATTATAAAAAAGATGAAATTTTACTCAAAAAAGGTACAAAATTAAATTATAGTGAAATTGCACTTTTAGCAGAATTAGGCTTTTTTCACATCAGCGTTTTTGTAAAACCAATCATTGGGGTTTTAAGCAGCGGTAGTGAAATCAAAGATCTAGGAGAAACCTTGGACAATCCTGCTCAAATTCGCTCCTCTAATCACATTGCTATCGCTAATTTAGCTAAAAATTTAGCTTGTGATACAAGGGTTTTTCCACTTTTAAAAGATGATGAAAAAGCGACGCTAAAAACTTTAGAAAGTGCTTTAGAATCCTGCGATATTTTAATCACGACAGGCGGAGTTTCTATGGGAGATTTTGATTTTTTGAAAAGCGCTGTTAAAGAGTATGAAATCATCATTGATAAAGTAGATATCAAACCAGGACGCCACATCAAAATCGCTAAAGCAAATCATAAATTCATCATCGCCTTACCTGGTTTTCCATACTCTGCTATGGTGATGTTTAATCTTTATGCTAGAGAGATTTTAAACGCTTGGTTGTGTCAAGAAAAAGATTATATCACTAAAGCTTTCTTGCAAGGAAGTTATAAGAAAAAAACGCCTTATTTGGAATTCGTTGCTTGCAATGTAGAATTTAAGGAAGGACGTATTTTAGTCAATTTAGAAGGAAAAAAAGAAGGCTCTAGTGCGATCATTAACAACCTTAATCACAAGGCTGCATTAATGATCGTTCCTAAAGAATGTGAAATTTTAGAAAATGAGAGTTTGGTTGATATAGTTTTTATGCCTTAGGCATAATTTTTATCTTCAACCGACTCCAAGCAATGATAAAAAGGATGATATAGATACAATTTAAATTAATACGAAAATAAGTAAATTTTTCTAGATCAAAAAACATTATAAAACTTTTTAAATAAACTTTTATAAAATCATTTAAGCCAAAAAATTTCATAAGATCTTCTAATTGAGAAATTACCAGCACATTATCTATTGGGTAAAAATGATAAGCAAAGAAAAAAATATAAACTACAAAAAAGATTTTCATGCTGCTTATTTTGACTAGTTCTTTAAAAAAGAAAAATGCTGATGTAATTACAAATAAAGTACGACAAAGAAAAAACCCATAAAAAGATGTAAAATAATCAAATAGCGGAATAAACGTGATACAATCAAAAACTACCCACAAAGTAAAAAACAATAACATTTTATACGATCGTATTTTTTTACAAAGTAATAAAATAGATATAAAAGAAAATATACAAAAAAGACATTCTAAAACAATTGCAATTGCTTTAGGGGAAAAAATTGACTCGAAATTAAAAACTTCTATTTCTGAGAAAAAAATATAATGGAAAATAAAATTATAAACAATCAGAAAATTTGATATTAAAGCAAAAATCATTATAATTTTAATAAGCTTTAATCCTTGAGTGGTTGTTGTGTAATTTTCTTCTTTTACCCCTTCATCAAAGCTTTCAAAATTTAACCAAGCTAAAGCATGATAAATAAAATTTATAAGAGAAAATATAACTCCCACACAAAGCAAAATCGAAGCAACTGCTAAGATAAAAATACTTTTAAAATCTATATTGCTACTCATAGGAGAAAGACTCATAATGCTACTCATAGGAGTAAAACCCATATTGCCGCCCATAGGAATGAAATCTAGATTAATAATTCTTATTTCTAAATTCCATAAAAATAAACCCATGCCTACAATAAAAACTAGAATGCCTATAAAACCTGTGTAAAAAGCTCTAATAAAATATTTTTGATGCGTTACTCTTGCGATTTCATAAAATATATTCTTAGAAAATTTATAAAAAACTATCAAGATAATAACACTTAATAACAATTTCAAAACTATAGCAGTAAGTTGTTCAGCACCTTGTATCAAAATAGCTCCAATGATACCACTAAATATAATAATACCTACCATACTAAACAAATTACTAAATAAATTCTTAGCACCGGCATGAACTTTGAGTTTATAAAAAACAATGATAAATAAAATAGAGCTAACTAAACTAAAATATAAACCTATCATAGGAGTAAAACCTAACAAGCCAAGCGTTAAACCTATAAGAGCAAAAATTTTCACATTTCTAGCGATTTTTTGTCGATTTTCCAATAAGATTTCCTTTTATTTTTTTGAGTTTAAATCAATTTGATTTTCTGTATTATTTATTTCTATCTCTTCATCAAAACTTTTAAATTTAATCCAAGCTAGGATATGATAAATAAAACCAATGAAAATAAGTATAATTGGAAAGACAAGAAATATTGTTAACATACCTATAAAATACATATAAAAAGCTTTGATAAAATATTTTTGATGAGTTACTCTTGCGATTTCATAAAACATATTCTTAGCAAATTTATAAGAAACTGCTAACACGATAACATACAATAAAAATTCTACAACTAGGATAGTAATGTCTTGATCATGAAAAGCATACCTCAAAATAATTTCAATGATGACGCCAAGCACAACAATACCCACTATGCTAAAAAAATTAATAAATAACTTCTTAGCGCCAGCATGAACTTTGAGTTTATAAAAAACAATGATATATAAAATCCAACTAGCTATATTAAAGAGAGGCCCTATTAAAGGTATTATAGCCAACACACTGAGAGTTAAACTTGTAAGAGCAAAAATTTTCACATTTCTAGCGATTTTTTGTCGATCTTCCATAAATTTTCCTTGTAAAAAAAATAATTTAAGCTTTTTATTATATATAAATCATTTTAAATCTAGTTTATCTTATAGTTTTTAAGATGCCAACAAATAACTCTTTAGCTTTTTCTTGATTTTGTTTTAATTCCTCTAAAATTTCTTCCACTTCACGCAAAGATTTTTCTTCTTTAACATTTGGATTTTTAGCGCTTAGATCATAATTTCTATTTGACAAAGTATTCCAATAAAAATTATCCAGAAAATCTCTATATTTTAACGAACAAATTTTAATCAAGTAATCGCTTCAATCTATCTAAACATTCCTCAATGATTCTATCAATATCTTCCTTGATTAACTCTTTTTGTGGTTTTGGGATAAAAACATAATTTTTATTAAAAGTTGGCCATTGCTCATCATCCTTATAAGGATATAAACCTATACTTGGAATTTCAAGATTGGTAGCAAGATGAATCGTTCCTGTGCTAGGACTAATCAAACATTTAGAGTAATTAAGCAAGGCGACTAAATTTAAAATATCCTCATTATTTTTAAAGATAAAAATTTGTTTATTTAACAAAGCATCTAAACTATTTATTTGCTCCATAAATTCTTGATGGACTGCTTCATAAGTAGGAATGATGACTTGTTTCATCAAACTGGCTTTACAAATTAAAGTGATGTAATCTTGAATGCTTAGATTATAAGGCGTTGAAACAGCAAAAGGATTGATCACGATAAAATCTTTTTCTTTTAACTTGTAAGAATTTAAAAAATTTTGAACAAAAATTTCATTCTCGGCTGGAATTTTAATCTTAGTATCAAAGCATAGATTTTTAATTTTTTCATCATAAAGCTTTGGATTGATTTTTCTTGCATAATAAAGAAATTTTGCTCTTTCACTTCTATCTTTAAAAAATCTCTTAATAAAACTAATATTGATAGTAATACAACGAGGACTTAGAAAACTTAGCCATTTGAGACGGATTATAATGCGTTTGGCATTGGTTTGAAGCAAAAATTTAACAAAAAAGCTTTTTGCATGAAATGCTATTAAATAATCGCAATTAAAAGAATTGATTTGTTTTAAAACTTGCTGATTTCCTCCTCTTGCGGCGAAATCAATAACTTCAACTTTATCTATAAAATCAAAATTTTCTAATAATTTTTGAGTATTTTTCACACCAAATACAATAACCTTTGCCTTAAAAATAGTTTTTATAGCATAAAGTGCATCCAAAGTTGCAACTATATCTCCTATACTATAGGGGCAATAATACCCTACACAAAGTTGCTTATACCCCCCCCCGTAAATCTATACTTTTCATTATTTATCTCCTTTTCTTAATTGATACATTCACATAAAAACATTTCACTTGTATCATCTTTAGCAATTCTTTTATCAAAAGAAGAATATATAAAAAAGCACTCAAAGTCAAGCTCTTGTAAAATATTTTTTATTTCCTCTAAATCATAAAGATGGATTTTAAAATCCATAGTTTCACTTTTTAAAAGCTTATCTTTATCGTATAATTCATAAATTGAAGGTGAAAATTGAGTCTTTGTAAGCTCATCATAATGATTTTTACTTTTCAAAAACAAGTCAAAATTTTGCTTTGTTTTAACACTAACGCTTATTTTATAATCCTCATCATCTTTACATTTTGTCGCTATAGTATCAAGCGCAAAGACCAATCTTCCACCTTTTACCAAAAAAGATTTTAGTTTTTTTAAAAACTCTTTACACTCATTTACATCACCAATCAAACAAATCGAACCCGAACTTATAAAAATATAATCAAAACGTTCATGAGTAAAAAAATCTAAAACATCACCCTGTATAATCTTTGCGTTTGGCTCTTTTTCTTTTAGTTTTTCCAGCATAAAAATAGAATTATCTACCCCGCTAATATCAAAACCGCGCTCTATAAAAGGGAGTAAAAAACGTCCACTTCCGCACATCATTTCTAAAATTTTATACTCTTTTTTAGCATAAGAAAGATAAAAATTTAATTCATCTTCAGGAGCCTTTGTATGCAAAATTTCATACATTTGCGTGCATAAAGCATCGTAATAATTTGCTTTCACTCTAAAACTATACCTTCATTGATCACAATTTCACCGATGATAAAAGCATCACTTGCCTCTAAAACCTTGCTTACATTTGATGGATCAACCACCATCACTAAACCAACACCCATATTAAAACTTCTATACATTTCATTTTCTTCAACCGCTTCGCCTATGGTATAGAAAATTTCAGGGGTTTTAAGATGATGTTTTCGGATGATTGCTCCCATTCCACGCGGTAAAACACGCGGTAAATTTTCAACCAAGCCTCCACCAGTAATATGTGCTAAAGCATTGATAAAAGGTTTTAAAGTAAGAAATTCACGCACATAAATTCTTGTAGGCTCCAATAAAACATCGATTAAATTTTTTCCTTCTACTTTATCATCAAACTTCATCTTTAAACTTTCAAAAAGCACTTTTCTAGCTAAAGAATAGCCATTAGAATGAAGTCCAGAACTTGGAAGTGCTAATAAAATATCACCATTTTTTACAAATTTGCTTCGATCGATTTCATCTTCTTCAGCCATGCCCACAGCAAAACCCGCAAGATCAAAATCATCTTTTGCATACATTCCAGGCATTTCAGCAGTTTCACCGCCGATTAAAGCACAATTTGCCAACTTACAACCCTTAGCGATCCCTTCAACAACAACTTTTGCAACATCCACTTCTAATTTAGCCGTAGCATAATAATCCAAAAAGAATAAAGGCGTAGCAAAATTGCAAATAAGATCATTCACACACATCGCAACCAAATCTTGCCCTATGGTGTCGTATTTTTTTGCGTCTATAGCTAAGCGAAGTTTAGTCCCAACTCCATCTGTAGCACTTAACATCACAGGCTTTTTAAAGCCACTTGGCATTCTAAAAGCACCTGAAAAAGATCCTATGCCACCGATAACATTTTCATTAAAAGTTTCTTTTACAAGTGGCTTTATAGCTTCAACAAAAGCATTACCGTTATCTATACTTACTCCAGCATCTTCGTATGAAATTTTCATTAATTTTCCTTTAAGAAATAAAAAGTTATTTTAACGAAAAAAGTTTTAATAAGGCATAAGATGAAGAATGCTTTTTTTGTAACCGCTTCAATCGCTTGCGGCAAAAGCACTTTTATACAAATTGCAAATTCTATGGGATTTCAAAGCATCAGCGCAGATGAAATCGCTCATGAAATTTTAGATCAACACTCTTTAGAACTTGCACAAATGTTTTCAAAATTCAATACAAAAAATCAAAAATTATTAAAAGAAAACAAAAAAATCGATAGAAAAATTCTTGGTAGTATCATTTTTAACGATCAGGAAGCAAAAAAAATATTAGAAGATTTTACCCACCCAAAAATCAGAATGCAAATTTTAGAGCAAATGCAAATTTTAGAAAAACAAAATAAACCCTATTTCGTTGAAATTCCACTTTTTTTTGAAAGCAAAGCTTATGAGAATTTAGGCAAAGTGATCTTGATATATTCTCCTAAAGAATTAAGCCTAGAAAGACTTATGAAAAGGGATAATTTAAATTTAAAAGCTGCCAAAGAAAGGCTTTATTCTCAAATGGATATCGAAGAAAAACTTAAAAAAGCGGATTTGATTATAAAAAATACTGGCTCTTATGCCGATTTTGAAAAAGAATGCATACTGACGATTAAAAAAATCTCCAAAGGAATAATTTGAAATTTTATAAATATTGTGCTAATGGCAATGATTTTATCATTACAAATGCTGATAAAAAAGAAAATAGAAGTGAATTAGCTAAAGAAATTTGCGATCGCTATAAAGGCATAGGTGCAGATGGTTTTATCGTGATCTTGCCTCATGAAAAATACGATTTTGAATGGGAATTTTATAACAATGATGGCTCTTATGCAAGTATGTGTGGCAATGGCTCAAGGGCTGCGGCACATTTTGCACATCATATCAATAAAACACCATCAAAAATGACTTTTTTAACTGGAGCAGGTGTGATCAAGGCCGAAGTTGAAAATGATTTGGTAGAAATTTCATTTGGACAAGTTAAAAATATAAAAAGCCCATTTGAAGAATTTGGAAAAACTTGGCAAATTTGCGATACTGGAGTGCCACATTTAGTACATTTTTGTAAAAATTTAGATGAATTTGATATCATACTTTGTGAAAAAATGAGAAAAAAGTATGATGCAAATGTCAATTTTGCAAAAATCATAAATGAAAATTCCTTAAAGGTACGAACCTTTGAACGCGGTGTCGAAAATGAAACTTTAGCTTGTGGAACAGGAATGGGAGCTTGTTTTTATCTTGCATTTTTAGAGCAAAAAATTCAAGATAAAGCTAGCGTATTTCCAAAAAGCGGAGAAAAAGTTGATTTTAGATTAGAACATGAAGAATTGTTTTTTAAAGGAAAGGTAAGATACTGTTTTGAGGCGAATTATAATTTTTCTTAGTCTTTTTTTGAGTCAAATTTTTGCTACATCAAATTTAGAAGATGGCTTTGGGGAAGATTATTATAACTTAAGCATAGAAGAAAAAAGGCAAGTTTTTTTTGTCAAAATGAATGCGATGTTTGATGAAAGTTTTAAAGAAATCGCTAAAGAGCAAGATTTCATCGATGCATTTTTTAAATACGAATTTCAAAATGGCTTTAGATTGGCCAATCAACAAGCTTTTGCCAAACTTTTAGAACTCAAAGAAAAATATCGAGTGCAAAATCTTTTTGATTATTACGAGTATAAAAAAAGAATCGCTCCTATCCCAAAATCTATGGGCATAGCACAAGCTTTAGTTGAAAGCGCAACCGGCACTAGTCGTTTTGCAAAAGAAGCAAACAATCTTTTTGGGGAATGGACTTGGGGTGATAAAGGCTTGATTCCTGATCTAAGACATCCTAATAAAAAGCATAAAATTAAAATTTTTGATTCTTTACAAGATAGTGTTAATTCTTACGTTTTAAATTTAAACAGACATTTTGCTTACGCTAATTTTAGAGAAGCAAGGTATCAAGATATGAAAGAAGGCAAACTTATAAAAGGCTTTGAAGCTATAAGAACCTTACACGCTTATTCAGAACGTAAAGATTTTTATATCGATATCGTAACAAAGGTCATGGATAAATATCATCTTGAAAAATACGATAATCTTAATTCTAAGCCAAGCTTAGATCTTTTTAAAAATTAAAAACCAAGTGCGAATTTATCAAAAGGCAAAATTTCAAATTTAACCCCTTGCTCTAAAAAACTATCTTCACTCGAAAGGGTGATAAATATCACATTATAAATTCCTAATTCTAAAGCCTTAGAAACGATTTTTCTTGCACGAATTTTAATCAAATCAATATCCAAAGTCGGACTAGAAATATAAGCGATTTTTAACTCTTTGCTAAAAAAATGAAAATATTTATTGTAAAAAAAATCTTCTTGAAATTTAAAAAGCTCATTTAAAATCACATTTTCAAATAAATGTGCAAAATCCTTATAAATGCAAAGATTATTCCTTAAACCAAAATCTCTAAAATAAATTTTTTGAAGTTTTTTTTCACCATGCATAATAGGATAAATAATATAACGATTTTCAAGCTCTTTTATGGCATGATAAACACTGTCTTTTGAAGTTTTTATCTTTGTTTTAAGCTCTAAAAATAACTTAGAAATGCTGATTTGCTGCCCTAAATTTTTGGCTAAATATTTTAAAATTTCAAGCTCTAAAAAGTTAAAACTTTGCTTTAAAAGCTCATTTTTTCGGCTCAATTCACTGCGTCCAGTTTGCAAAAAAAGCCCTACTAAGTGATTAATGGGTAGATTTTTTTTATTGATACTTATGAATTCTTCAAAATCAAAATAATCAAGCCAAAGTTCTTTAAAATCTTTAAAATGCAAATCCTTTTTATCTGTGCTTACTATAATAGGAATTTTAATATCTTGCAAATCCAAAGTAAAATCAAGATCATAAAGACAAAGAATTTTGATTTGATGATGATTTTGCAAAAAAACTCCAAGTTGTTTTAAACTCTCTTTTTCAAAACGTATATCGCTTAAATTTAAAAATAAAATTTCTTCGGGTTTAAATTGGGATAGATAATTAAAAATTAAGGTTTTTTTGCCTGATTTTTTAGGGCCTTTAAGGATGATATTGGCTTGTGAAATTTGCACTTTTCTTTCATAGTCTATTTCAAATTTGGGTGCATTTTCATAGAAAAAATTCAATATTTTCATTTTTTTCCTTTTAAAAAGGATATTATAATAATTTTTTCTTCATAAAAGTTTTAAAACTTTATAAATCATCATAGGACAAAGTCTTGGATGATGCAATCTTGTTCCTAAATTTAAGATGATCTCATTTCCCTTCTTAGAGTACAAGGCTTGGACAAAATTAAAATGATGCCAGCAAATTTGCTCCTTAGGCAAATGATGGGTATAAAAATGATAAGAATTATTTTTTATATGTAAGCTGTTATTTTTTATATTTTTAGAAAGCCCAGGAGCTTGAAAGGTATAAATTCTATCTACAGCAAATCCTAAACGCGCCATAAAAATTTGTGCTAAATATCCGCCTAAAGAATGTCCTACTAGAGTGATTTTTTTAAATTGAAATTTTGATTTGAGTTTTTTATAAAAGGAGCAAAGGGATAAATATTGTGCTTTGGGGATTTTGTGATTTAAAATTAAAAAATCACTCCAAATATCTCCAAGATCAAATTTAATCGGCCTTAAATCACTCCCAGCAATGACTAAAATAAATTCTTGAGTGTTTCTATCTTGAAACAAACTCGCTCTAAAACCGCCTTTAGATTCTAAGAAATTTTCATTAATATGAGCGAGTAAAACGAAATTTTTTATAAAATAAAATGCTATAAAAGGATCAAATTTTCCTATGGCTATACCATTTTTATAAGAAAAATTTGTTAAAACCCTAAAGAATTCTTTTTGACTAACTTTAACAAAGATATCTTTTAAATCTAAATTCAAATAAGCAGCATGAGAAAGCAAAGAATAATGATACATTTGGATCAAATATTCTTTATTTTCTTGAAATTTAGAGTGTAATTTTTCTTTGGAATTTAATTCTTGAAGAGTTAAAGATTTTTTAGATGATAAATTTAAAAAAGTATCAAAATCATAAAGGGGTAAAAACCCCTTTTTAATTACATTTTGCAAGTGTTTTGTAAAGTGGAGCTAAGCATCCAAAGACTTTTTTCATATTTTGCAATATTTTCCTGTGCAAATGCGGCTGTAGTTGTATCTCCTTCTTTTTCTGAAGCCTCATTTAACTTTTTAAATTCAGCCAAAAGATACTCATAATCTTGTTTGATTAACTCGATCACTTCAGTTGGTGTAAAGCAATCTTTACCCACTTTAGGACTTTTTGCATTTTCCATTAAAACTTTTTGGCAAGTGATCGCTTTTTCACCAAGTTGCAAAACCCTTTCAGCACAATCATCAAAAAGCTCTGCCATTTCTTCATAAGCTTTTTCTGTGTATTCGTGGATTGAAAAAAATTGCAAACCTTTTACATTCCAATGATAATTATGGAATTTAATCCATAAGTGATGAGCGTCCGCTTGCATTTGTAATAATTGTTTAACTACTGACATTTTAAACTCCTTTTTTAATTTTTGAAAATTATAACATAAAATTCTTAAATAATAATTATTATTAGTTAAAAATTTATATCATATAATTTATCTAATAACTATTATACTCTTTTTATTTAAAAAATGGTTAGGATTTTAAAATATTTTTTAAAATCAATTTCCCCACTTCAACACCAGGCTGATTGTAGGTATTAATACCTAGCATTATGCCACAAGCTGAGGTAAAAAGCTCATAATAATACATCAAATAACCCGCATGCCAAGCATCAAGTTTTTCCATTTCTATAACATCTACGCTTAAATTTTCAGAAATCAAAGCATGCATTGTCGCATCACATTGTGCGTTTAAAAGATCGTGTAAATTGACTTTATTGCTCAAAGAATCTAAAAATTTAAAATGAATATCAGGAATTATAGGCGATTTTTCATTGTCTTTTACTTTTAAAAAAGTGATGGTTTTATTTTTTGGGCCATCCATGATTAATTGCAAGAAACTATGCTGATCCCTTGCACCTATTAAAGCAATGGGCGTAAGTCCTATGCGTTTATAACCTTGCTTTTTTCCAAGACTTTCTGCGATTAATTGAATATACCACTCATTAAAACCCTTAAAAACATCATCATAGGAAAAAAGTACATTGATATTTGCATTTTTATGCGTACAATAATGATAAGCCTTTTGTAAAATTTCCTCTTTTTTATGGATAAAAAAATCATCAAAACAAGCCTTAGCACCCTCTAAAAGAGCTTTTACATCATAGCCACAAAAACAAAGTGGTACAATACCAACAGCTGAAAGAACACTAAAGCGTCCTCCAACATTTGAAGGAATAAAAAAACTTTTAATGCCTAAATTTTCACCTTCTTGATGCAATTTAGAATTCTCATCTGTAATAAAAACAAAATATTTTTTTAAATTAGAAATTTCAATCTTAAAATAATCAATGATCAATTTAAAAAGCGAAACAACCTCTATAGTGCTACCTGTTTTACTTGTGATTAAAAATAAACTTTCTTCTAAATTGAGTTTTTCCAGTACAGAAAATAAAGAATAAGTACTTGTATTATCAAGGATAAAAAGCTCTTTATCCTTGCTTTTTTGATTTAAAAGCATATCTTTTAAAGCCTTAACTCCGCAACTTGATCCGCCCATTCCAATCAAAACAATATTTCTAACATGATCTTGTTTTTTGATAAATTCTAAACCTTCTTCAATGAGTGGCAAACTCGTATTAAAAAGATGATAATACCCTATTTCACCGCTTTGAACCTCATCATTGATGCGATAGGCATAAGAAGTAATGGTAGAAAATTCTACTTTTTTAAAAAAAATCGAATTTTTTAGCATTTACTCTTCTCATAAAAATAATTTGTCGCCTCGACAAAACCTTCAACACTACCGCAATCAAAACGCCTTCCCTCAAATTTATAAGCCAAAACCATACCATTAGTTGCTTGCGTTAAAAGTGCGTCTGTAAGTTGAATTTCTCCATTTTTACCCGCGTTTGTATTTTCTAAAATTCCAAAAATATCCGGAGTTAAAATATATCTTCCAATGATAGCTAAATTACTCGGAGCTTCATCAGGATCAGGCTTTTCTATCATAGAATTTACCATGATCAAATTCTCCTCTACTGTATTTCCAGCGATCACTCCATAATTACAAACTTGTTCTTTTGGTACCTCCATAACCGCTATAACAGTACAACGATATTTTTCATAAATCTTAACCATTTGTGCCATTACATTTAAGCCGTTTTCATTCACGCATAAATCATCAGCTAAAATAACCCCAAACGCTTCATCTCCTGCTAAAGGCTTTCCTTTAAGCACGGCATCGCCTAAACCACGCATTTCATTTTGACGTGTAAAAGTAAAGGTGCATTGATCGATTAAAGATCGTATGTCTTTAAGTAAATATTCTTTTTTTGTCCCAGAAATTTGATGCTCTAATTCATAAGAAATATCAAAATAATCCTCTAAAGCTCTCTTACCTCTTCCTGTGACAAAGCCCATATTATCCATTCCAGCTTCTAAAGCCTCATCAACTCCATAATGGATTAAAGGTTTAGTAAGTATAGGCAACATTTCTTTAGGCAGACTTTTTGTAGCAGGTAAAAATCTAGTCCCATAACCAGCCGCAGGAAAAATACAAGTTTGAAGCATAATAATCCTTTATTTTTAAACTAAAATCAATAACGATTTTCTATTAACATTTTTTAAATTAAAATTGAATTTTAATCTTAAAAAGCGATTTTACAAAAATTATGTTAATCTAAAAAATAAATAGCATCTTGATTAAACGTAAGAATAATTTCATCGTATAAATTTAAACCGCTTTGGCTAAATTGATCTTGATTTAAGCCAAATTCTAAAATTTTATCTTGAGTTTTAATACGTACAAAAACAAAATCTTTTCTAGTTCTTAAAGCTATAACTAAACATTTATCAATTATAAAATCAAAAGCATGATCTAAATTATCTTTTTCTTTTGCAAAAGAAATTTTATAAGGATTTATGGCTATTTTACTTGAATTTTTTTTCATATAAGGACTAAAATCCATAAAACGATCAAAATAAATTCCTTTATTTTCAAGATCAAAAACATTAGTATTTTCAAATTCCAAAATTTCACCAGAATGCAAATAATATCTTTTTTGTGCTAAAGAATCTAAAAAAACTTTATCATGACTTGCAATTAAAAAACCGCTATTATAAGTTTTTTGCATAAATAAAATTGCTTTTTTAAACAAAATGGCTGTTTTTTGATCTAAAAAAGCGCTAGGCTCATCCAATAAATAATACTTCGCACGAATACTCAAAGCCAAAGCAAAGGCAAGTTTTTGACTTTGTCCTGAAGAAAGTTCATTAGGATGTTTTTTAAGTAAGCTTTTATCAATCTCAAGCAAATTAAAAGTTTCATCGATACGATTTTGACTTTCTTTTAAATCGATTTTATAAGTTTTTAAAAGAAATAAAAAATTTTTTTCAATACTGCGATTGAGAAATATAGGTTCTGGAAAAAGAAGATAAATTTGACGCTTTTCATCTGAATTTAAATGCGTTTTTCCAAAATAAGAAATATTTTCAAAATCCCCTTCAAGAAATTTAAGTATTCTTAAAAGCGTGGATTTTCCACTCCCATTTAAACCCATTAAAATACTGATTTTGCTAGTATCTAAAACTAATTTTTTAATATTTAAAATATTTTTTTGATCATAGCTAAAGCTAAAATTATTAAGCTCTATCACTCAACGCCTTTTAAATTTATAAATGATGCAATTTAAAACAAAAGCAATTGAGATTAAAACCAAAGCAAGGGCAATGCCACTGGCAAATTCGCCTTTATTGGTTTCCAAAGAAATTGCCGTTGTAATTGTTCTTGTATCGTATTTGATATTTCCGCCAACTATCATGGCTACACCCACTTCAGCTACAATACGCCCATAAACTAAAGCTATGACACTGATAAGAGAAAACCTTAACTCATGGATGATAATCATGATAAGCTTTATAGAATTTAAATGAAACGATTTGATAAGCAATAATTGCTTTTTACTGATACTTTCAACTAAATTCGCAAAAAGAGCTATTGCTATAGGCAAGGCGAGTATAAATTGGCCTAAAATTAAAGCTTTTATAGTAAAAAGTAAGCTAAGCTCCCCTAAAGGCCCACGATTTGAGATCAAAGCGTATAAAATCAAACCCACCGCCACGGTTGGAAAAGAAAGGCTTGTATCGATTATAAGCCTTAAAAAACGCTTAAATTTAAAATTAAAAAATCCTAAAACAAAACCCAAAGGAAAGCCCACTACTAAAGCTAAAACTACAGATATACTAGAACTTAACATGGTTGTTTTTATAGCTGAAATCACACTATCATCAGCGTTTAATAACAATAATAAAGCTTGTTTAAAACCGTCAAAAATATATTCCAAATTCACAAGTCCAAAAAAAATAAATTAAGAAATTTTAGCATAATTTATGTTAAAATCTTTCTACATTATATTTTATAAAATTTTTTAAAGGAAAAAGATGAAAAAAACGATATTTCTAGGATTGTTTTTGGCTTTAAACATTCAAGCAGCAGAATTAAGAATGGCAACCACAACAAGCACCGACAATACAGGCTTACTCGATGGCTTACAACCTCTTTATAAGCAAGAAACAGGCAATACTTTAAAATGGGTTGCTGTTGGTACAGGCGCGGCCTTGAAAATGGGTGAAGATTGTAATGCAGATGTGCTTTTTGTGCATTCTCCAACAGCTGAAAAGGAATTCATCAAAAAAGGTTATGGAATTGATAGAACCCCTGTAATGTATAATGATTTTGTCATTATTGCGGATAAATCTTTAGCACCAAAATTTAAGGGTAAAAATTTAGAAGAGAGTTTAAAACTTATAAGAGATGAAAAATTAACCTTTATTTCAAGAGGAGATAAATCAGGCACCGATAATAAAGAAAAAAGCTTGTGGAAAAGCATAGGCAAAGTTCCAGAAAAAGAAAGTTGGTATCAACAAAGCGGACAAGGAATGCTCGCAAGTATTAAAATCGCTGAAGAGAAAAAAGGAGTGATTTTAACCGATCGTGGCACTTATATCAAGTATGAATTTAATGAAAAAGGAAAACCGAATTTGATCATCGTTAATGAAGGTGATGATAGATTGAAAAATTTTTATTCTGTAATCGCAGTAAATCCAAAACATTGTAAAAATGTTAATTACACTGAAGCAAAAAAATTCATCAATTGGCTTACAAGTGACGATACTTTAAGTTTTATCGGCGGATTTAAACTGCTTTATAAACCTTTATTTAAAGTAGATGCTAAAACAAGAAAAGAATAAAGCAGGAAATTTCCTGCTTATTTAAAAACCTTTTTCAAATGTAATTCATAATCACTTAGGTATTTTTCAACTTGTGGATTTTTTATGACATCATTGCATATAAAAGTTTCTAAGGCTTTCATACCTAAAAATTCATGAGCTTTGTGCAAGTGCCAATACACCATATCCACGCCCTTACCCTCAAAAAACTCATTTTGATCATTAAAAGCTTCAATAGGTGCATTCCAAGTTAAGCTAAACATATATTTTTTATCTTTAACCAAACCACCTTTTCCATAATTTTTTGTAGGATTTTCATGACTTCTTCCATCGTTAGCATAAAGTTTGCCATGCCCTACAGTAAAAACTTCATCGATGTATTTTTTAACAATCCAAGGCTCACCCATCCACCAAGCTGGCATTTGATAAATAATAACATCAGATTTTAAAAATTTTTCCAATTCTTCTTGTGCATTATAGCCTTTATCAATGTGAGTTTGTAAAATTTCAAATCCCAAATCACTTAAAATTTTAGCAGCATGATTGTGCAAAGTAAAATTAAGTTTGCCATTTGAATGTCCAAACTCCTTCGCTCCATTGAGTAATAATATTGTCTCCATCTTCACTCCTTTGATCAATTTTTGTGCTAAAATTATATTTTAACTATAAACAATAGTCAATACGAAAAATAAAGTAAGATACTATACTAAAGGAGTGCATTTAATGATAAAAGATGAAAATTGCAATTTCAATGAATGTGGCTTTAATTATACCTTATCCCTTATTGAAGGTAAATACAAAATGAGTATTTTATACTGCCTTTTTCGCAATCAAGTGATAAGATATAATGAATTAAAAAGAATTTTAAAACCAATCTCTTTTAAAACACTCACCAACACTTTAAGGAGTTTAGAAAATGATAAACTCATCATACGCAAAGAATATCCTCAAATTCCTCCTAAAGTAGAATACAGCTTATCTAAACGCGGACAAAGTCTCATTCCTATCTTAGAAGCCATGTGTGAATGGGGCGAAAATCACAAAAAAGGATAAATTATGATAGAACTTATCGGCGATATTAATTTACAAAATTACATGGGTGAATGGCTTGAAATCGCTAGAAAGCCTAATTTTTTTCAAAAAGCCTGTCAAAGCTCAAAAGCCAAATACACATTAAAATACAAAGGTGAAACTCCTTATATAGAAATAGAAAATTTTTGCCAAAAAGAAAATGAAATTTCAAGCATCAAAGGTAAAGCAAAGCTAAATGCTAATCGAAAATTAGCTGTAAGCTTTAATTTTTTTATGAATCTTTTTAATAAAACCAATTATGAAATTATTTTCATCGATACAGAATATCAAGTGGCTATTGTCGGAAGTCCTGATAAAAAATATCTATGGATTTTAGCAAGAAAAAAATTAGATGAAAAAACCTTGCAAGAACTTTTAAAAATAGCCAAAGAAAGAAATTTTGATATCAGCGATCTGATTTTTGATCGCTGATTATTCTTTTGTCATATCGATTACATAACGGAATTTTGCTTTTCCAGAAGTTAAATTTTCATAAGCTTTATCGATTTCTTGCGGAGTGATTAGCTCGGTTTCTGGATAAATTTTATTTTTAAGTGAAAAATCAAGCATTTCTTGAGTTTCAGCTATTCCACCTATTAAAGATCCATAAACCCTTTTGCCTGCTTTATGGATTAAGGTATTGATTTGAATTCCTATTTTATGCTCAACCGGTGGAAGTCCTACTATAGCTAATTCTCCTCCAAATTTAAGCAAATCAAGATAAACAGAAGGATCATAAGGTGTTGGAATGGTTGAAATGATCAAGTCAAAACGCTCTTTAACCGCATCTTTATCTGTGCTCGTATAAAAAGAACTTACACCCATTGCTAAAGCGTCGCTTTTTTTATTTTCATTTCTCGCAAAAACACTCACTTTTGCACCCATTTTAATCGCATATTTTACCGCCATCATTCCAAGTCCGCCAAAACCTGCTATAGCCACCAAAGAACCTTCTTTGATTTTTGAAAATTTCAAAGGAGAATAAGTTGTAATACCCGCACAAAGCAAAGGCGCAACCTTTTCAAGAGGTGCATCTTTAGGAACACAAACTGCAAATTTTTCACTCACGACTATATTGTTAGAATATCCACCATAAGTGATTTCATTATTATGAAAAATATCTTTACTGTTATAGGTATAAATCGTTTTTCCATTTTCGCAAAATTGCTCTTGAGAGCGTTTGCAAGCTTCACATTCCCCACAAGAATTGACCATACAACCTACACCCGCATAATCACCTACTTTAAATTTAGTCACATTTTTACCTACAGCAATAACCTCTCCAGCGATCTCATGGCCAGGAACACAAGGATAAATAGTTGCTCCCCACTCACTTTTTGCAGTATGCACATCACTATGACAAATTCCTGCGTATAAAATTTTTATCAAAATATCATTATCACCTATAGCGTGACGAGAAAATTCAAAAGGGGTAAATTTCGCATCTTTGCCAAGCATGGCATAGCCCTTGCTATGAATTCTTCCATTGTCTAAAATTTTATAATCGATCATTATTTCATCTCCTTTTTATAAAGATTTGGTTGTTTTTATTTTATCAAAAAAATATCAAACGATAAATAACAAAAAATAAGTAAATTTTTTAATAATTTTTGATAGAATAATTTTTACATTTTAAAAATTAAAAGGAGAAAACTTTTGGCAAAAGATGATGTAATAGAAATCGACGGAACAGTACTCGAAGCATTACCTAATGCGAATTTTAAAGTAGAATTAGACAATAAACATGTCATTCTTTGTCACATTGCAGGAAAAATGCGTATGCATTATATAAGAATTATGCCTGGTGATAAAGTTAAAGTAGAACTCACACCTTATAGTCTTGATAAAGGACGCATTACTTTTAGATATAAATAAGCTAATTAAAAGTTTTTTTTCGATAAAATTAGCGTTTTTGCGACATTTTGTATCGAACTATGAAAGAAGTATTTTTAAAATTCACCACTTATTTTAAAAATAGTTGGTTATTCATAAAACCTGATGCAGTCGCAAATCAAGTGGAATTTACTTAAAAGGAGACGCTCATGAAAGTGAGACCATCTGTTAAAAAGATGTGCGACAAGTGCAAAGTAGTTCGCCGTAAAGGCGTAGTTCGCATTATTTGCGAAAATCCAAAACATAAACAAAGACAAGGATAAACATGGCTCGTATTGCAGGTGTTGATTTACCAAAGAAAAAAAGAATTGAGTATGGACTAACTTACATTTATGGTATAGGACTTTTTACATCAAGAAAAATTCTTGATAAGACAGGAATTTCTTACGATAAAAGAGTTCATGAACTTAGCGAAGATGAAGCAGCGGCAATTAGAAAAGAAATCCAAGAAAACTATATGGTTGAAGGGGATCTTAGAAAACAAGTTGCTATGGATATCAAAGCTCTTATGGATTTGGGAAGTTTTAGAGGTTTAAGACATAGAAAAGGCTTACCTGTTCGTGGTCAAAAAACAAAAACAAATGCTAGAACTCGCAAGGGTAAAAGAAAAACCGTTGGTGCAAAATCATAAGGATAAGAAATGGCTAAAAGAAAAATTGTAAAGAAAAAAGTAGTTAAAAAAAATATAGCAAAAGGTATTGTATATATCAGTGCAACTTTTAACAATACCATGGTAACAGTAACTGATGAAATGGGAAATGCGATTGCTTGGAGCAGTGCGGGTGGTTTAGGATTTAAAGGTTCTAAAAAATCAACCCCTTATGCGGCACAACAAGCAGTAGAAGACGCTTTAAATAAAGCAAAAGAACACGGAATTAAAGAAGTAGGTATAAAAGTTCAAGGACCAGGAAGTGGTAGAGAAACTGCTGTAAAAAGTGTAGGCGCTATGGAAGGAATCAAAGTTACTTTCTTAAAAGATATCACTCCATTAGCTCACAATGGTTGTAGACCGCCTAAGCGTCGTCGCGTCTAAAATATAAGAAAAATTTAGGAGATTATTATGGCAAGATATAGAGGACCAGTAGAAAAATTAGAAAGACGCTTTGGTGTTAGCTTGGCATTAAAAGGAGAAAGAAGATTAGCCGGAAAAAGTGCATTAGATAAACGCCCTTATGCACCAGGACAACACGGAGCAAGAAAAGGTAAAATTAGCGAATATGGACTTCAATTAAGAGAAAAACAAAAAGCTAAATTTATGTATGGAGTTAGCGAAAAGCAATTTAGAAGACTTTTTGCAGAAGCAGCTAGAAAAGATGGCAATACAGGGGTTTTACTCATCCAACTTTTAGAGCAAAGATTAGACAATGTAGTTTATAGAATGGGATTTGCAACAACTCGTCGTTTTGCAAGACAACTTGTAACTCATGGACACATTTTAGTTAATGGTAAAAGAGTGGATATCCCTAGCTTTAGAGTAGAAGCAGGTGCTAAAATCGAAATCATCGAAAAAAGCAAAAATAATCCTCAAATTACAAGAGCAATAGAGCTTACAGCGCAAACCGGTATAGTAGCTTGGGTTGATGTAGAAAAAGACAAGAGATTTGGAATTTTCACAAGAAAACCTGAAAGAGAAGAAGTTGTCATTCCGGTAGAGGAAAGATTTATCGTTGAGCTTTACTCTAAATAATAGGGGCTAAATATGAGAAAAATTACAACATCCGCTTATACGCCAACAGAATTTACAATAGAAAATATTAGCGATACTGTGGCTAAAATCAGCGCTTGGCCTTTTGAAATCGGCTATGGGATCACCCTAGCCCATCCTTTACGTCGTTTGCTTTATACAAGCACCGTAGGCTACGCTCCAACTGCAATTCATATTGATGGAATATCTCATGAATTTGACAGTATGCGTGGTATGTTTGAAGACATCGCGCTTTTTATTCTTAACTTGAAAAAATTACGTTTTAAGATTAAGAATGATTCTGATAAAGAAATCGTAGAATTTAACTTCAAAGGTCCTAAAGAAATTTATGGCAAAGATTTGAACAATGATCAAGTTGAAGTGGTAAATGCTGATGCATATTTAGCAACCATCAATGAAGATGCGGATCTTAAATTTACTTTGATTATAGAAAAAGGTATTGGTTATGTTCCAAGCGAAGAAATCAAAGAATTTTTAGATGATCCTAAATTTATAGCATTGGATGCTTTCTTTACTCCAGTAAGAGAAGCGACTTATGATATCGAAAAAGTTTTATTTGAAGATAATCCTGATTATGAAAAAGTGGTTTTAACTATCACCACAGATGGACAAATCACTCCAAATGAAGCTTTTCAAAATGCTTTAGAAGCTATGTATAAACAATTATCAGTGTTTGATAAAATCACTAATGTTAGAAGTATCATTAAAAATCAAGCCACTAGCAATGAATTAGAAAATACTAAATTATTGCAAAATATCACTGACTTAAATTTAAGTGCAAGAAGTTACAATTGCCTTGAAAAAGCAGGAGTTGTTTATATAGGCGAACTTGCCTTAATGAGTGTAAATGAACTTGCGGGACTTAAAAATTTAGGTAAAAAATCACTTGATGAAATCAAAAGCATCATGGAAAGCATAGGTTTCCCTGTAGGAACTTCTAAATTAAGCGATAATAGAGATATATTAAGCAAAAAAATCACTGAATTAAAAGCACAAAATGAAGGATAAAAAATGAGACATAAACACGGATATAGAAAACTTGGCAGAACTTCATCTCATCGTGCTGCTTTGTTAAAAAATTTAACGATAGCTTTAGTTAATAGCGGTAAAATAGAAATAACTTTACCAAAAGCTAAAGAATTAAGAGGATATGTAGAAAGACTTATCACAAGAGCAAGATTAGGCGATTTTAATGCGCATAGAGCTGTTTTTGCTTCATTGCAAGATAAAAACGCTACTAACAAATTAGTTACAGAAATCGCTCCAAAATTTAAAGAAAGAAACGGTGGCTACACTAGAATCATTAAAACTAGAATTCGTCGTGGTGACGCTGCTGAAATGGCTTTTATTGAATTTGTAGCTTAATAAAATCCTAGCTTATGCTAGGATTTACTTCCTATCTAAAAAACAATCCAAAATATTTTTTATTGTTAAAAAATAAATCCCAAGCTAAACTTGAGAATTTATCTTAATGTAAAGCTTCGTTGAGTTTGACTGCTTTTTTATTTAAAGCAACGATCATCACTCCCGTTGTAGATTCTTGACGGAAATGAAGTCCGTTTAAGCCTTGAAGTTCTAAACCTTTATATATTTCTTTATCAAAAGTGAAATTTGGATTAAGCTTTGCGAGTTCTTGTGCATCTTTTAATAAAAATTTAGTTCCCTCTAGCACTGCAATTCCTGCATCAACGATACAATTATCGCCCAAAGGAACGCCGGTAACAGAATTAGCACCTAAAAGACAAGCTTTACCTATACTGATCGCATTTCCGCTTGTTCCGCTTAAAACTCCTAATATAGAAGCTCCTCCACCTATATCCGATCCTTCTCCTACGACTACACTTGAACTTATGCGACCTTCTACCATACAAGCCCCCGTTGTTCCTGCATTGAAATTCACATAAGAAGCGCCTGGCATAATCGTTGTTCCCGCTGCCAAAGAAGCACCCATTCTTACCTTTGAACTTTCTAAAATTCTTGTATTATCTTCAGGTATGATATGCGCTAAAAATCTTGGGAATTTATCAACAAAATCAATTTTTGGATATTGATTAGTCATCTTTAAACGCATTTCATTTTCTCTTAAATAATCAAGCTCTATAGGCTTATCATCACTCCAAGCAACATTGCTTAAAAGTCCAAAGGCACCATTTAGATTGATACTTCTTAAAGGCACTTTTTTTGTAGAAAGCAAATAAAGTTTAAGATAAACGCTTTCAACACTCAAAGGCTCTTTATCTTCAAAAAGACATACAAAAGCAAATTCATCGTCTTTAAATTTCTCTTTAATCAATTTTAACAAGTCGATATTTTTATGCCCTTCTTCTTCTAAAAAAGGTTTGAAGCAAGATAAAGCAAATTCAATATCTTCCATTTTTAAAACTTGAGTGAATTCGCTCGCATTAAAATCGATCTCGATTCCCCTTTGCATAAAAGATTCAAGTATGATCGCAGCTGAACTAAAATTCTGCTCATAATTTACCAAAGCAAAACTCGCTTGTAAGATTTTATTTTTATTGATTTGTCCTCTATCAAGTCTTGCTATACCAAAAGCTTTAGGCTGTTTATAGCCACTTTTTTGTTCTATTTGTTTGATTAAAAGTAAAAAATCTTCTTTGGTATTTACCAACATTTTTTTCCTTTATTGTTTTGTTATTTGAATAAATGATTATATCAAATAAAACTTGAAATCTTATTTTAAATTTAAAACTAAAAAATTTATAAATAATAATTAAATAATAAATATTTTTAAACTTAAACTGAATTGCCATAAATAACAATGTTAAAAATTTTATAAAAATTTTTCTCATTATTTTTTCCTTGAAAAAAATATTGATTTGCAAATCTTTCAAAATTATAGCACAAGGTATTAACCCCCCCCCCTTTTTTTTTGCGGCTTAATTTAATCTTAAAGTAATTATTTTATAGGGATTTAAACGCAATTTTTATTTTTAAAAAAAACTTAATTAAGTTTTTTTTAAGTAGATTTTTTGCAAAAAATGATACTCGTTTAAATGTCTATTTTTTCATACTTTTAAGTGAAATTTTTTTCAAAAACTGCCACTATAAAAAAGTCGCAAAAAAAAAAGGGGGGGGGTTAATATTTTTTTTCATTTTTAAAAAAAATGAAGAAAAAAAACTCTTTCAAAGCATTATTTTTTCTTAGTTTAAAAAAAATAAATTTTTTTTCAAAAAAAAATCATTCAAATGATTTTTTTAAATTATTTTTTTTAGTAAATTTTATTTTTTTTGTATTTTTTTTAAATAAAATTTATATTTATTTCATATTTTTTATTATTTTTTTAGCTTGTTTTTTATTTATATTAAAGAAAGCTATTTATTTATAAAGATTCTATTTCTTATTATGGAAAAGTTTTTTCTTGTCTTTGTAGTTTTTTCTATTTTTATTATTAATGCTTTTTCTTATCATATATTTTTTGCATATTTTGTATTATGTTTTTCATATTTTTTATTATTTTTTCTTTTATTGTGCTTTGTTTTTTTAACATTTTTTTTAGAAAAAAAATAGATTACTTTAAAAAAACTTTCTTAGAATATTTCATATTTTTATTTCTAATTTAAAATATTTTTCTTTGATTTTTTATTAGATATTTTTTTTTATTTTTTGTCTTAAATATTTTTTTGCATGTTTTATATTATTTTTCATATTTTTTATTATTTTTTCTTTTATTGTGCTTTGTTTTTTTTAACATTTTTTTAGAAAAAAAATAATTTATTTTTTAAAAGTAAAAATTAAAAAAAGTTTTTTTTAATTTTATTTTTTGCAAAAAAATCTTTTTTAACGTTTAAAGCCCTATAAAATAGGGATTTGAGTTAAAAAACAGCCACTATAAAGGGTTATCCTGCCTCTATACAAGTTTTATATTTTTTACTATAATTTTTTCAATTTCAAATTACAAATTTTTAAGAAAAAAAATGCAAAAAAATATAGAAGAATTACTCGAAGAAATAAAAAAAGTTAGAAAAGCAAGTTCTGTTATAAAAGATAAATTTGATAGAAATAAAATATTTAATCATTATGTCAGTTCTTATTCAATAAAAAACAATGTTAATAATTTTAATAAATCCTCTTTTTCTAAACAAGTTGTCGTAAAACTTTTAAGTAATTTATCAAGTGCTGGAGCGAAAAGAGCGATAAACTATATCTTAAAAAATAATGATACTCCTTACCTGATTAATGAAAAAGGGGAAGAGGTTTTAGCTAAAGAAGTTTTAAAAGATTGGAATAATGATTTTTCTAAATCAGAAAATGCAAAAGATGCTTGGCATTTAATGTTTTCTATAAAAGAAAGTGCCACTCCTAAAAATCTTGAAATATTAAAAAAATCTGTTCAGCGAGTTATGGATAATAATTTTCTAGGTTATAAGTATATTATGGTTTTACATACTCATCAAAATAATCCACACGCCCACATAGTTTTAAATAAAAGAAATATATTGACAAAAAAGAAAATTCATTTCAATAAAAAAGAAGATATAAAAGAGTTTTGGGACGATGTTAGAAATAATTTTAGTATGACTTTAAATAACAAAGGTTTGCGTTATCATAATCATTCCATTTTAGAAAAAGATTTAAAGAAAGAATGTGAAAGAATTAAAAGAAATTTATACCTTAATGAGTATGAAACCAAAAATGATTTAAATGAAATTTTATTAAATAGTATCAAGAGAGAAAATATTAAAATTGAAAAGAAAAAAGTAGAATTGATTTCTTTTATGAAGAGAATAAAATTTTAAAAGATGAAAGAAAAAATTTGCTTAATCTTTTTAATCAATATAAAAAGAAAAATAATAAAAAATTTTATAAAATTGGGCGAGATTTAAAGCTTAATAATAAAAAAATAAATGAGAATGAAAAAATTATTTTAAATGAGATAAAAGAGTTAAAAGAAATTTATCCAAAAATTGAAATTTTAAACAAAGAATTAAATAAATTAACTTATGAAAAAATAATCGATGTAAAAAGATTAGAAACGTTTTCAGATAGTATAAAAAATGTAAAAATTTCATCAAAAAAAGATTATCAAGAATTCTTAAAAGTTAGAAGTTCTATTTCTAAAAATAATCAAAATTTAGATGATGCGATTAAAAAGAATTTAGAAGCAAATCTTATCTCTTTAAATCTTTTCAATGGTAAAAAACAAAATATTTTTAATTTAAACAATAAAATTCAAAGTTTAAATAATGCAATTTATTTGCTTAAAAAATCAAATTCTGAAGTATGGGAATACGAAAACTACCTTAAAACTTTAGAAAGCAATAAGGACTTCTTAAAGGATAATATTTCCTTTAGATTTAAAAATTTAAAATTAGAACTTTCAAATAAAAGCACTAAAAAGATTAATCCTTTTTTGATTAAAGAATATCAGAAAGGTTGTGAAATTTTAAATATCAAAGATGATTTAAATATAATCAATAAAATTAATAATTCTAGTTATTTTGGTAAGGTTAATAATAAGCAAAATGAAAATTTAAATGATTTAAAGAATAGAAGTTATGATTAATGCGGATTATCCGCATTAATTAAGGTATTTACTATCTTTTGCTTCAGTAGGGTCGCAAATTACAGAGTTATTTTTTCCCTTATAACAAATAATATTGACTAATTTATATTTATTTTCATTATTTTTTAATAGAAAATAATTACAATAATCAGCAAAAGATGGCTTTTCTTGAATTTGTTCTTTTACAAATTGGACAAGCGAATTTCTAATTTTAGAATCAACATGACTTAAGTTTTTAATTGAAGTATAATCATAAATTTCATAACTTGGATATTTACTTTTAATTTTTTCAATTGCTGGATTAAAAAAAAGGAGAGTTATCCTTGTTTTCTGCTTTTATTAAGCTATCACTGCACCCCGTTAAAAAACTGATTAGCCCTAAGACTAAAATTCCTTTTAAATTTTTTTCATTTTTTTCCTTTCTTGAAATGTTTTTAAGGTTTAGAAAACCACTTTTCCATATTTTTATCAAAAATAATCTCCAAACTTATATCTTTAATCATTTTTAAATGTAAATGATATATTGTAGCTTTGCTTACTATGACGTGGCAATACAATATCACCAAAATTTTCATGATGAATCGCATCAGGTAAAGTCTGCGCCTCTAATGCAATGCCTTCATTTTTATTTGCCAAAGCGCCTTTATCTCGGCTAAATGAAATGTTTTGTCCTTCGATCTTTTCAGGCGTATAAACAACAAGTCCATTACGATCAGAATGCACGATAATTTGACGCTTGCTTTCTTTATCTTTTAAAATGGCAACCAAATTTGTTTTAAGCACATAAGCTGTATCTAGTCCTTTAATTTCTTTAAGCACGGATTCTACATTTTTAAAATGACGAAAATCATAAGGTGTGTTATCAACAGCGAGAAATTTTCCAGTAGGGATTAAATACTCATCAGTTTCTAAAATATGGTCGCTATTGATTTGTAATTCATGCGTTGTCAAATCGCGACGATTGCTCAGATTAAAATAAACATGGCACGTTGGATTAAACAAAGTATCTTCTTCGCCACCTATTGCGCTATATACAATGCTTACTTTATTTTGATTATCCAAGGTATAAACAATACTAGCTTGTATCTCTCCAAAAAAGCCATCCATACTTTCATCGATCTTTTTTTGAAAAGTCACACTCGCTCCATTTTCATCAACCGAAGTTGAATATTCCCAATTCCAAGTTGAAAAGCCATGTGGCCCACCATGAAGAGTATTACCATGATCGTTTTGCGGCAATTTATAATGCTTATAAGATGCGTTTTTGATCCTTCCAGCAACCCTGCCGATTGATTTGCAAATATTTTGAGGATTTGAGTAATAATCGTTAATATTATCAAAACTCAATAATAAATTTTGATGCTCTTTATCCTTAGTCGGAACTAAAAACTGATGCCAAATTGCCCCCATACTAAGGCAGGAAATTTCTACATTATTGTCATTGATCAAACGAATTCGCGTCACTTTTTCATCATTATACTCGCCAAATGTTTCTTGCAATATTTTCATTTTTGCCCTCCTAAAAAATCTTATACCATTTTGACATTAATTAATAAATACTTTTTAAGAATGGTGTAAAAAAATTAAAAGTGATTTAAAAAGATAAGAAGTGAAAAAATATTTAGGGAATAACCCTAAATATTAGTGAGAACAAGCGCTTTTTCCATTCATAATAGGCTGAATTGCAGAATTATCCGCACCGCCTTCATTGTTAATCTTTTCTATGAAATTCCAAATTTTCTCAGCCGCCATTAAATAACGCTTTGAACTCACGCTTTCAGGATGATAAAAACTCACTGGTTTTCCATCATCTCCACCTTCTCTAACGATCATTTCAATAGGAATTTGTGCTAGAACTTCGCTTTTGTAAGCTTTCGCCATTTCTTCAGTGGTTCCTTTGCCAAAAATATCATATTCTTTGCCATTATCAGGGCATAAAAATCCACTCATGTTTTCTACGATACCTGCGATTGGAATATGAAGTTTGTTAAACATATCAAGCGCTCTTTTGCTGTCATCTAAAGAAACGGTTTGTGGAGTGCTTACACATACACCTGCAGTGATTGGGATGCTTTGTGCAGAGGTGATTTGTGCATCACCTGTTCCTGGAGGCATATCTAAAAATAAAACATCAAGTTCAGGCCAAATCACATCAGCGAGTAATTGCTCCATCGCTTTCATGATCATCGCGCCACGCCACATAAGTCCTTGTCCTTCTTCGATCAAAACTCCCATACTCATCATATAAATTCCATGAGTTAAAATAGGCTTTAATCTTTGTCCAACCACTTCAGGTTGAGTTTTGGTTTCTCCAAGCATTCTTGGGATATTTGGCCCATAAATATCCGCATCCAAAATCCCTACTTTTTTACCCATTTTTGCCATAGAAATAGCTAAATTTACGGTTGTGGTCGATTTGCCCACGCCACCTTTACCACTTGAAATCATGATGAAATTTTTCACTTGCGGAACGATATTTTTACCGCTTCTTGAATTGCTTTTTTCTTCAGGAATTTTTGGTGTGATAATATTAATTTCTATATTTTTTAAATTTAAAGATGATAAAACTTCGCTAACATTTTTGCGAATTTCATTAGAAACTTCAGGATTAGACGAAGCGATTTCAATATTGATAAAAGCTTCATTATTTTCTACTTTAACTTCTTTTACAAAATTAAAACTGACTATATCTTTTTCAAAACCAGGATATTTAACGCTTTTGAGTTTTTCTAAAATTTGTTCTTTCATAATTCTAATCTTTCCTTAAAAAATTAAAAATTTATTTTACTAATAAAAATCTAAAATTTAGCTTTTTGTAAGTGTATAATATGGTAACATTATATACATAGATAAAATTATAAATTTTAAGGAACAAAAGTGCAAGAATTAAGTCTAATTATGCTAGCAGCTGGAAATTCTACACGTTTAAATATGGAAGTTAAAAAGCAATTTTTACGTATAGGAGAAGATCCTTTATGGCTTTATGCGACAAAAAATTTAAGCTCTTTTTATCCGTTTAAAAAGATAATTGTTACTTCTGGTAATGTTTCTTACATGAAAAAATTTACAAAAAATTATGAAATTGTAGAAGGTGGAGACACAAGAGCGCAATCTTTAAAAAAAGCCTTAGAATTAGTCGAAACAGAATTTGTTATGGTTAGCGATGTTGCAAGAGTTTTTATCAGTAAAAATTTATTTGATCGTTTGCTTGAAAATATCGATAAAGCAGATTGCATCACCCCTGCTTTAAAAGTTTGCGATACCACGCTTTTTGATGAACAAGCCATACAAAGAGAAAAAATTAAACTCATTCAAACGCCACAAATTTCACGCACAAATTTACTCAAAAAGGCCTTAGAACAAAATTCTGATTTTACAGATGATAGCACCGCTATCGCAGCTTTAGGGGGTAAAATTTGGTTTATAGAGGGTGAAGAAAATGCTAGAAAACTAACCTTTAAAGAAGACTTAGTTAAATTAAATCTCCCAAAACCTAGTCATGAAATTTTTTGCGGAAATGGTTTTGATGTCCATGAATTTGGCCAAACAAGGCCTTTAATCTTAGGCGGTATCGAAATTCATCCTAGCATGGGCTTAAAAGCACATTCAGATGGCGATGTTTTAGCGCATTCTTTAACCGATGCGATTTTAGGTGCGGCTGGCTTAGGCGATATAGGCGAACTTTATCCTGATACTGATATGAAATTTAAAGATGCTGATTCTATGGAACTTTTAAAAAAGGCTTATCAAAAAGTCAAAGAAGTTGGCTTTGAGCTTATAAATGCTGATATTTGCGTTATCGCAGAAGCTCCAAAACTACACAAATTTAAAGAAGAAATTAGAGCTAATATAGCCTCAACCCTTAATATCAGCGAACACAGGATCAATGTAAAAGCCACCACCACAGAAAAACTAGGATTTATCGGTCGCAAAGAAGGCATAGCGGTTTTAAGCAATGCAAATTTAAAATATTTTGATTGGACAAAATTATGAAAGTTTTAATCATAGAAAATGAAATTTACTTAGCGCAAAGCATCGGTATAAAACTTAATAATATGGGCTATGATTGCACTATTATTAATTCTTTTAATGAATTTAATGAAGAAAAACGTTATGATATTATCTTACTTTCAGCTAATACTAGTAATTTTTTAAAAGCTGTAGAACATTTTAAAAACAGTATTATTATTTTACTGATTTCTTATATAAGCACTGATGTAGTTTCAACGCCTTTAAAAATGGGTGCTAGTGATTACATACAAAAACCTTTTATGATAGAAGAGCTAATAAGAAAAATAAAACACCATCAAGATTTTAGAAAGCTTTTAGCAGCAAATAAAACTTATGAAAGCTACATAAAATCTCGCATAAAAATGATAAAAATTCCAGAATACAATTATAAAAAAATCAAACTTCCACTCATTTTAAAATCCAATCTCCAAAATTCAGCTGATGCTTTTGTTTTTAAATATCTTTATGAACATAATATGGAATTTGCTTATATTGATTTAGCTGCTACTAATGCCATCGAAAAAGTAATGAAATTTCATTTTGAAAATTCTCTTTTATTTTTGAATAATCTTCAAATTTTAAAAACATCAGAGAGAGAAATTTTATTTAATTTCATAAAAAATAAGCCTGTAATTTTGCACACGAATTCTCAAATAGAAAATTCAAAATTCAATCAAATAGATCTAAACGATGATCAAAAGGGCATCATCAGTGATGAAATTTTAACTATTGATGAGTATATAAGATACATAGTTTTAAACTATCAAAATGTGCTTTCTGATACAGAGCTTTCTAAAAAAATAGGAATTTCTCGCAAATCCTTATGGCAAAAAAGGAAAAAATATGACCTCAAGAAAAAATAAAACAATTATAATTGATGAAAATGAATTAGGCATTCTTTCTCTTATAGAAGAAGGTTTGCTAGGGAATTGCAATTATTTAATGGATGAAAATGAAAGTAAAGAAATTTTAAAAACTGGCAAATTAAAAGGAGAAAATTTTCCCTATCCTTTCACCTTTGCTCCTAAAAATGCAGAAAAAGTCTTAAAAAATCTCAAAGAAAAAGATAAAATCGAACTCATTTGTAATGAGAAAATAGTAGGTTATATAGAATTTAAAAATAAATTTAAAAATGATAAAAATTTTTCGAGTATTTTCAGCTCTAGAACCTGTTCTTTAGAAAACAATGGAAAAACTTGTATCAGTGGAAAAATAAAAATCTATGATTCTCCTATAAAAACTATCAAACAACAATTTCAACTCGTAAAAGAAAAACTCAATGCTCAAAAAATAACTGCTTTAGTGACCAATCTTGATCCTTTGCATAGAGCACATGAAAGAATGTTTCGTTGGGCTATAGATAAAGCGGATTTAGTAGTGATCTTTTTAGTAGAATCTTTTTATGAGGATGGCTTTGAATTTAATTTAAAAGAAAAATATTTGCAAAAGCTCATACAAAATTATTTGCCACCCGATAAAATCTTTGTTTTTCCTTTAAAAAATATTGATCTTTTTCATTCTCATTTAAATCCTGCACTTGAAAGCATAGTAGCAAAAAATTTAGGCTGCACTAAACTTGTGGTAGGACAAAATCACACAGGCCTTGGGATGTTTTATGATGAAAATCAACCCAAATCGATTTTGGATGAATTTTCCAAAGATTACGGCATAGAAGTGATTATTTTACCTGAATTTGTATTTTGCAATGTTTGCCATATGATCGTAAGTACTCGATCTTGCCCGCATGGATTTCACCATCATTTACATTATAATTCTCAATCTTTGAAAAATTTATTAAGATTAGGTATTATTCCACCTGCGCTTTTTATGCGAAAAGAAATTTCAAGTATGATTTTATCTTCAATCTTTCCAAAGCGTTTTAAAAATTTTCAAAAAATATATAACGATCTTTTTGCCACAGATGGTATTTTAGAAGATAAAGAAGATGAAGAATTTTATCAAAAACTTTTAGAAGCGTATCAAATGTCTTATATCGTTTGAAAGGTAATAATGCAAAAAATTTTCTTGACTTTTTTTTATTCAGGTTGCGCCCCAAAAGCATCTGGAACTTTTGGGACTATCGCTGCTTTAATTCCTGCTTTTTTTATTTTAAGATATCTAGGAAGCACCACATTAGTACTACTTAGCTTTTTGATTTTTCTCATCAGTATACGTGTGATTGATGATTATGAAAAAAGCACTGGAATTCACGATGATAAACACATAGTAATTGATGAAGTTGCGGGAGTTTTTTTAGCTTGTGCTATAGCAGCTAATGCATCAAATTCTTTATTAAATTTCATCATGGCTTTTGTATTTTTTCGCTTGTTTGACATCACTAAACCTTCTATTATAGGAAAGATTGATAAAAAAGTTAAGGGTGGCTTAGGAGTGATGTTAGATGATATGGCAGCGGGTTTATTTGCTGGACTTTTAAGCGCTGTAATCTATGGAATTTTAATCAAATTTGATCTTTTATTTTGGGATAAAAAATTAATAGATTTATTTTGAAATTTTTCTTAAATTAATGAAATTTTAAATTTTATTCTTATATAATTAACCCTTAAAATTTCAAAAAAGGAATATTTAATGGCAAACCATAAATCTGCTGAAAAAAGAGCGAGACAGACTATTAAAAAAACAGAAAGAAATAGATTTTATAGAACAAGACTTAAAAATATCACAAAAGCTGTAAGAGAAGCAGCTGCTAAAAATGATAAAAACGCTGCAAATGAGGCTTTCAAAATAGCTAATAAAAGCATTCATGCTATGGTTAGTCGCGGTTTTCTTAAAAAACAAACTGCTTCACGCCGTGTAAGCCGCTTAGCTCTTTTAGTTAATAAAATTGCATAATTTTATTTTTAATGTTAGCTGATAAACTAGACCCTTTTTTAAAACGCTATGAAGAGTTAAATTCTCTTCTTAGTAGCTCTGATATCATTAATGATATCGAAAAGATGACTTCTCTCTCGAAAGAACAAAAGAATTTAGAACCTATTGTTTTAAAGGCTAAAGAATATTTACAAACTTTAGAAAGTATAGAAGAAAACAAAGCTTTGCTTAATGATAGCGAACTTGGAGAACTAGCTAAAGAAGAACTAAAAATTCTAGAAGAATCTAAACCAAAACTTGAAGAAGAACTTAAAATTTTACTCTTACCTAAAGATCCAAACGATGAAAGAAATATCTTTTTAGAAATTCGTGCGGGCACTGGTGGAGATGAGGCTTCTTTATTTGTTGGCGATCTTGTAAAAGCCTATTCAAGATACGCAGAAAATCGTAATTACAAATTAGAAATAGTCAGTTCAAGCGAAGGAAGTGTTGGAGGTTTTAAAGAAATTATAATGCTAGTTAAAGGCATAGGGGCTTATTCTAGATTAAAATACGAAGGCGGAACTCATAGAGTTCAAAGAGTTCCTCAAACAGAATCTCAAGGAAGGGTACATACTTCTGCAATTACGGTTGCTGTTATGCCAGAAGTAGATGATATCGAAATACAAATCAATCCTAATGATCTAAAAATCGATGTGATGCGTTCTTCAGGTCATGGCGGACAAAGTGTTAATACTACCGATTCAGCCGTTCGTATCACTCATATCCCTACTGGTATAGTTGTGGTCAATCAAGATGGAAAAAGTCAGCATAAAAACAAAGAAAGTGCTATGAAAGTTTTAAAAGCTAGACTTTTTGAAATGCAAGAAAGCGAACGCTTAGCCCAAGAAAGTGAAGCAAGAAAATCTCAAGTGGGAAGTGGAGATAGAAGTGAACGCATACGCACTTACAATTTTCCTCAAAATCGTATCAGTGATCATCGTATAAATTTAACCTTATATCGTTTAGACTCTATCATGCAAGATGGACTTTTTGATGAAATTATCGAACCTTTAATCGCCCATTATCAAGCTGAGTCTTTGCAAGAGCAAAATTTATAATTTTGCTCTTTTTTTAGTGTTTGTGTGGAAATTTATGTGGATTTCCATTAGCTCCTGCAAAGCTGATTTCGCCTTGATTGATATCATAAGCTTGTCCAAAACCTTTAACAAATCTTCCTTTTTTGAATTCAAGTTTAACCAAATGAAAATCAAGCATTTTTCTTATAGTTTTTATTCCGCCTTCTGCACCTGTTTGTCTTTCAAATTCATCATAAATTTTATCAAATTGCTCCCCTCTTTCTATAAAATTTGCATCCACCCTATAACGCAACCTTTTGCGAAGTATCACAGAAGCAGCTTTACTTTCATCCTCTAAAAACATTATTTCTATATTGCTTGGATTTGCTTTGATATTGTTAAAATGCTCACTCACTTCACTGATATAAATATAATTCCCCAAATCAGTCGCTACAAAAGGTGCATAAGAGCAAACAACTTCATTATTTTCACTTAAAGTCGCTAAACATACAGAATTAAAACTTGATTTAAATTCCTCAATTTCCTTAGCCACTCCGCTAAAATCCTGCTCGGTTTTTGCACTCATACAAAGAGAAATAATCGTATCTTTTAAAGTCTCTTCATTCGCTTTTTTAGGGAATTCAATGCGCAAAGTTTCATCATCGTTATAAATGATATCCAAACCCTCAAAATCAACATGACTTAATTTCACATCTTTAACTTCTTTTACACCTCCAAATTTTTTACAAAGATCGACTAAATTTGATCGGTGATGTTCATTCATGTGAGAAATAATGCTTTCTAGATTCATTTTTATTCCTTTTATTAAAAATTTTAATTTTAAAATGATATCAATTATCAAATTAAATAAATCTTAAGGACTAATCTAATATTTTTAAAATCAAAAATTTTATTTATTTTTAAGACAATAAACGATAAATTTATCACTTTATATTATGATATACATTATCATTATTTAATCTCTTAAGGAGTTAATCTTGCATAAAAAAATAACGTTGATAAAATTCTTTATCCTGATCAATTTTTTACTCATTGATATTAATGCACAAGAAAACAACGAAGAAGATAAGGTTAAACTGGATGAAATCGTTGTTTCTGCAAGTAAGCAAGATTTTGATAATAGTTTAAGAAATGTCATCGTTATTAACAGCTCCGATTTGCAAAAAAAAGGTTTTAGCTCCATAGAACAAGCTTTAGAAAGAATGGCTGAAATTAATTTTGTTAATTTTGGACTAGGAAGAAATATTGACATGCGAGGTCAAGGTGATAAATCCAATGTCGCTGTTAAAGTCATGATCGATGGAAAATCAATTAACATGCTTGATAATTCTCATGGAGTAACTCCGCTAAATAGTATCAATCTTGATAATGTTGAACGTATAGAAATTATCCCAGGTGGAGGCTCTGTACTTTATGGAAATGGTACTCGCGGAGGTGCGATCAATATCATCACAAAAAAACAAAAAAAAGATTTATTTTCTATAGCTATAAAAGGAAATGGATACAATCGACACAAATTAGGTGGCAATTTAGAAATCAATGCGGCCAAAAAAATCAACGAAAATCTAGCCTTTAGTTTTAATATGGAAGGCTTTAATCAAGATGGTTATCAAGATGGTTATAATGAAAAAGGCTATTTTATAAACACTAAAACCTATATCAACCCTAACGAGCAAAGCGATTTGATTTTTGGTTATAATTATTTTAAAAGCAAAAATACAGGAAGTGGATATTTAACAAAAGCACAAATTGAAGACAATCCTAAACAAAAAGGCAATGGAGAAAATATCACCTCTATTAATAGACCTGAAATCACTCTAGATTATCATTACTATCTTGATGATACTTGGGAATTTGATCTAGAAACTTTCTGGCAAAATCAAAAAATCAATTATCTCAAAGATGTTTCCATGATGACTGTTATGGGTATAACCTTGCCTGTATATCAAAATGGAAGTAGTTTTGAAGATACCTTTACAGGGATAAATCTTAAAAGCAGATACAACTATAAAGACAATTCTTATCTTATCTTTGGTTATGAATTTGCTAATCATGATGCTAAAAGAACAAGCATTATCCATTATGATGTAAATATGCCTAAATTTTCAATCAATCACACCATGACAACTCTTATGGACATGAAAAAGCAAAGCCATTCTTTATTTGCACTTGATTCTCATGAATTTAATGATATTTTCAGCATTTCTAGTGGGTTAAGATATGAACGCAGTTTTTATAAAACAAATAGAAACTATACAAGCAAAATGCTTATTACTCAAATACAAAAAAATAATACTGAAACCTTTAATACTGAAAATCAAGGCAATAATTTTGCCTTTGAAATCACTCCAAATTTTAAATACTCAAACACAGGAAGTTTATACCTTAAATATGAAAGAGGCTTTATATCTCCTTCACCGGCACAATTTGTCAATAAAGATCAAAAAACACAAAAATATTATTCTTCAGATTTAAATTCTGAAATTTTTAATACCTTTGAACTAGGAATCAATGATCTTTGGTGGGATTTTTATGGATTTAATTTAACTTTATTTTACACCCTAAGTAAGGATGAAATTTCATATCTTGGAAATCCACATTCTGAGGCAGGTGCTTTTTGGAAATATTACAATATCGACCAAACTCATCGTATTGGCGCGGAATTAAATTTCGATCAAAGCTTTTTAGATGATGCGCTTATATTTAGACAAAGCATAGCCTATATAGATGCTAAAATTTCAAAAGGGATTAACAAGGGAAAAAGAATTCCTTATGTCTCAAAAATCAAAGCTAGTCTCGGTGTAGAATACGCTATCAATTCAAATTTTAGTACCTTTTTGGATCTAACTTATTATTCTCGTGCTAAAGATGGTGGAACGATAGATGAAAAAACCGGAAAAATGAGCAAAAACACTTGGATAAAAGATTATGCTTTAACAGATATTGGTTTAAGCTATTATTATAAAAAATTACAAATTTCTAGCGGAATCAGAAATCTTTTTAACAAGCAATACTACACCTATCAAGACAGCCTCAATGACGAATATTTATCAGGAAGTGGTAGAAATTATTATTTAGAGTTAAAATATGTTTTTTAATCCAATCTTACCTTAAAAAATTCACAACTTTGACAAAGCTTTTCGATGCGTTTATTTTCCTCAAAAGCTTTTTTCATCGATGTTAAACGCTTAGAATTTAAAAGATTTTCAAAACCATCTTTAAAAACATTGCCCAAATTTATATCCCCTTTAGCATCCAAACAACAAGGAACTAAAGTTCCATCACTCAAAATTCCAATTTGATCTTTTAAGGCGTAACATTTTCCATGAAAATATAAAGGCGTATCATCCAAATTTGGCCACTTAAAAAGCTTATTTTGATGAAGGATAATGTGCCTTGCTAAATAATTTTTTGCCAAAGCAAAATCAATATCTTTTTGAAATTCTTTAGATAAAAATTCATAAATGATAAAATTTTCTTTAGGTGCTTTAAAATCAGTATCTAAATTCCAAAGCCTAAGATTAATAAAGCTTGTTTTTTGGCACCTTATATGTTCTTTGCAAAATGTTAAAATAGGATCAAAATATTGCTTTAAAGAAAACTTGCTTTGGCTTAAAAAAGCCATCAAAGAAATATTAATCTGACGGATATTTTCATAATTTAATAATAAATCGCGATTTTTAACATCAAAATAAAAACCGCTTGTAGTAATCTCAAGTTTCATATCATAATCTTTAGCAATGTCTAAATAACTCTTTAAATCCGGCAAAAGTAAAGGATCGCCTAAAAGATGTAGAGTAAAAAGCTTAGATTGATTATGAATTTGCTTTGCTAAAATGATAAAATTTTCTTTAGACATAATTTTTCGCATTGCTTTTTGTGAAGGGCAAAAATCACATTTTAAACCACAAATATCGCTTAATTCTATATAAATTTTTTTAAATTTCATTCTTTTATCCAAAAATAGTTATTTTACCAATTTTCAAGTAAAATAGTAACATTATTTATAAAAATTCTTATTTTTTTATTCCTTTACTTAGGTATTTTAAAGTATTAAAAAAAATCATGCTACACTTAAAATAAAAACTTGCAATATTAAGGACTTGTATGCAAAAATCTACTCATAAAATTCGCTCTATCATGGCAGCAAGCAGTGGAAATCTAGTAGAATGGTTTGATTTTTATATCTATGCTTTTACAGCAACATATTTTGCTCACACTTTTTCAACATCAGATAATCCTACAATCCAACAAATTAATGCTTTTGGAGTTTTTGCCGCAGGATTTTTTATGCGCCCTATAGGCTCTTGGATCTTTGGCTCTTTAGCTGACAAGATGGGTCGTAAAAAATCTATGATAATATCTGTAGTTTTAATGGCTTTAGGTTCTTTTATGATAGCAGCCCTACCAAGCAAAAATATAGTTGGTAATCTTGCTATTATCTTGCTTTTAATAGCAAGACTTATACAAGGTCTTAGCGTAGGCGGAGAATATGGTATAGCAGCAACTTATCTTTCAGAACTCGCCGTAGAAGGAAAACGCGGTTTTTACTCTTCTTTTCAATATGTAACTCTAATAGGCGGACAACTTCTAGCGGTTATGAGTATTAGTATAATGTTTTTATTTTTTAGTATTGATGATATGAAGGAATATGCTTGGAGAATACTTTTTATCATAGGTGGAATTTTAGCACTTGGTTCATTTTTTGCAAGAAGGATGATAAATGAAAGCGCCACCAAACTTCATCAAAATGAAGATCGTGGAACTTTAAAAGCATTATGTAAATCTTGGAAACCTTTTTTAATAGTGCTTGCAATAACTTCTGGAGGTTCTTTAACTTTTTATACTATCACTACTTATACGAAAACCTTTATAGAAAATGCGGGTATGGATAAAATACTTGTTAATAATCTTTTTTTAGGTGCTTTATTTATACTTATGATTATCCAACCTATTTTTGGCTATTTAGGAGATAAAATAGGACATAAGAATTCTTTAATTATATTTTGTATTTTAGCCCTTGTAGGAATTTATCCTATTTTTGCATTGATCACTAAAAATGCACAAAATAGTTCTTATTTGGTATTTATCTTGGTAGTATTATTATTTATTATTTTAAGTTTTTATACTTCAGTCGCTGGAATTTTTAAAGCTAAACTTTTTCCTGAGCATATAAGAGCTTTAGGAACAGGTCTAGGTTATGCTATTTCAAATGCTGTTTTTGGAGGATCTGCACCTTGGATAGCTTTACAATTTAAAAATGCAGGTATGGAAAATGGCTTTTTTATCTATATAACTATTTTTATAATCATTATGCTTATAGCCACTTTATGCTTACCTAAAAAATCAGAACTTAAGTAAATTTAGAGCTTTTAAAGAAAGTATTGATAATGGGATAGATTTTAGTTCTTTAATTTCTTTAAATTCATAATCTTTAGTTTTAATTTTTAAAATTTGATGATACACTTTAATATTGATTTTATATTTAGTATAACTATGTTTAAACTCTCCTAAAAACATCATATTTTTTTGCTTTTTAAATTCATTTTGCTTAAATAAAGGAAAATTATACATGCCCTTATAAAGCTTTTCTTGACTTTTTTCAACAGCAATTTGATCTTTATAAATATAAAAAATAAGTGCTAAATTTAATTTTTCATAAAGAATTTTCTTATTTTCAGGATAAGAATGTGGGTTAAATTTGGCCTTGCAAAAATCATACAAAGGGCAAACTCCACATTTTGGATTTTTTGGCAAACAAACCAAGGCACCTATATCAAGCAAAGCTTGATTATGATTAAAAGCATCATTTAAATTTAGGATTTTATATGCTTTTGATTCGAGCTCTTTCATGTTCGCATTTTTTAAAGCAAAAAGGCGAGAAAGCACACGGCGTATATTGCCATCAACAAAAGCCACCTTTTGATCATAAGCAAAACAAGCAATTGCACCTGCTGTATAAGCGCCTATACCGCTTAAGCTTTTTAATTTCTCAAACTCTTTTGGCAAAATACCACCGAATTTCTCCATACATTCTAAAGCTGCTTTTTTTAAATTTCTAGCACGAGTGTAATAACCAAGTCCTTGCCAAGCCTTTAAAAGCTCATCTTCATTAGCACTAGCTAAACTTTGCAAAGTAGGAAATTTTTGTAAAAATGGAAAATAAAATCTTTCTAAAACAGATTTTACCTGAGTTTGCTGAAGCATAATTTCACTGATATAAACCCCATAAGCTCTATCAATTTGTTTCAACCTATCATCACAATGAGTACTTTGCAAATTCCGCCAAGGTAGATCTTTTCGCCCCTTATCTTCATACCAAAGAAGTAATTTTTTTTGAAGTTTGTCAATGGTTTGTTTTTGCATAAATCAAAGTATATCAAAAATTTTAGATTTTTTTTGATAAAATAAACAAAATCGATTCTTAAAAAGGGGAAAATATGTTGGCTTTTTTTAAAGGTTTAGGTGTAGGATTTTTATGTCTTTTACTTTTTGTAGCTGGAGTGGTTTTTAATGTTGAATTTTTAGATAAAAAACATTCAAATCAAGCTTTAAATTTTTCAAGAAATATAGAAATTAGCACTCATTTAAAACCTGATGAATTCTATACAAATATTAACTTTTGGGCTAATGAAAATCTTGATAGCAAAATCACCCTAAGCGACGATGAAAAAAAACAAATTGCAGATACTTTTAATCAAATCATACAACGTACCCAAAAAGATAATTTTTGCAGCGGGGGAAGTTTTTCTTTAGAACCTAATTTTTCTTACAAAGATGGCATACAAACCATAAAAGGACAAAAATTAAATGCAAATTTAGAATGCGTTATCAAAGAAAATGATCTTGAAAATTTCAACCATTTTTTAAATGATTTAAATACTATAGTTAAAAAAAGTTCTTTTGTGGGAGTTTCTATACCTTCTTTAGAACCTAAATTTTCAAAAAAACTTTTACAAGAAAATAAAGAAGAACTTTATAGCCAACTTTTACAAAAGGCTTATTCTTATGAAACAATTTACTCTAAAGATTTAAATAAAACTTGTACATTAAAAACCCTAGATACAAATTTAAATGCAAATATATCACCAAGATTTTTTGCTGCAAAATCCAATGATATGCAATTATCCTTGCCTGTTGTTAAAAATACAGAACAAAGCTTAAGCGCTACAGCATTATTTATATGTAAATAGCAAAATAAACTCATTTTAAGTTTATTTTGCTAGAATTTCATCTTTAAACTTTGCGGGAATAGCTCAGGGGTAGAGCACAACCTTGCCAAGGTTGGGGTCGCGAGTTCGAATCTCGTTTCCCGCTCCATATCACCCGCCCGGGTGGTGGAATTGGTAGACACAAGGGACTTAAAATCCCTCGGAATTTTTCTTCCGTGCCGGTTCAAGTCCGGCCTCGGGCACCACTTTCTAAATTTATCAGGGCGACATAGCCAAGCGGTAAGGCATGGGCCTGCAAAGCCTTGATCTCCGGTTCGAATCCGGATGTCGCCTCCAAAAAAGGCACAAAATCATAATCGGGAGATGGCTGAGTGGTCGAAAGCGGCGGTCTTGAAAACCGTTGAGGGTAACACCTCCAGGGGTTCGAATCCCTTTCTCCCGGCCACTAACTTCTTAAATACTCTATACAAAAACATAATAATATTATATAATCCTCTAAAAAGAATTTTAATGGAAACAATGAAAGAATTTTATATGCAATTAGCCTTAAATGAGGCTTGGAAATATCAATTTTTAACCTATCCTAATCCTGCAGTAGGCTGTGTGATTTTAGACAAAAATGAAAAAATATTAGCCATAAAAGCACATGAAAAAGCAGGTTTAGCACACGCAGAACTCAATGCAATTGCTCATGCTTTTAAAAGATTAAAGCCTGAAATTTCAATGCCTAAAGAAGCTAATGCCTTGCATGATTTTATTTGTAAAAATCATCAAAATATATTTAAAGAAGCCATCGCTTTTGTTACCTTAGAACCTTGCTCTCATCAAGGAAAAACCCCTCCTTGCGCAAAGCTTTTTAGCGAACTTGGTTTTAAAAAAATTTTTATCAGTGTTAAAGATGAAAATGATATCGCAAAAGGCGGGGGAGATTTTTTAAGAAAACAAGGCATAAAGGTAGAATTTGGCATACTCGAAAAAGAAGGAAAAGATCTTTTAAAACCTTTTTTAAAATGGCAAAAAGGGCAATTTAAACTTTTTAAATTAGCCCTTTCTATGAATGGATCAGCTTTAGGAAAAATCGTTAGCAATGAATTAAGCAGAACTTATGCTCATAAAATTCGATCAATCATAGATCTTTTGGTAGTAGGTGGTCAAACCATAAGAAAAGATAAACCGACTTTAGATGCAAGACTTTGTCAAGGAAAGGCGCCCGATCTTTGCATTTTAAGCCATGAAAAACTAGAAAATTTTGATCATAATATCCCTTTATTCCAAATTCCAAATCGCCAAATTTATACTCAAATTCCAGAAAAAGCTAGATTTTTAATGTATGAAGGAGGAGAAAATTTTTTAAAAAGTTTTAAAAATGAAATGGATTTATTTTTAATTTTTCAAAGTTCCATTTTAAATGATCAAAAAAATGTTACAATACCTTTAAATTTAAAACCTCTTTATAAAAATTTTTTAGGAAATGATACCTATGGCATTTATGAATCTGAATAAAATTTTTCGCGTAAATTATGATTTTAATTTCTTTAAAATTGAAAAGAAAAGTGATATTAAAAATATTATTTTAAAAGATTATATTTTAAAGTCTTACAAAGATGAACTTAATCCAAATGGGGAAACTTTTATCTATCAAGGAATAAAAGAGCAAGTTTTTAAGGAAAATGATGAAATTCTTATTTTAAATATTGGTAGAAAAATCATATTTTTTAAAAATTTAACCCAAAATTCAGACAATCTCGGAGAAATTCAAACAAAACAAAGTGTGCTTTTATCTTTTTTATTTTTTGGAAGCTTGTTTTTTGCTAGTTTATTTTTGATGCAATTTAACCTAACCGATTTGTTTTTTCTAATTTTATGTATTATAGTATTAATCGCAAGTTCTATTAGCACTAATCTACTTTTTAAACATATCAATTTATTAAAAAAATTTTCAAAAGAAGAAATAAGAGAATTTTTAAAAAAAAGAAAAAATGTTAAAGCATAATGCTTTAACATACAGTTTTTAAATTTGTAGCAAGACCACCCAAAGAAGTTTCTTTGTATTTATAATTCATATCTTTACCAGTTTCATACATCGTCTCTATCACTTCATCAAGACCAACTTTAGGGGTTGATTGTCGAGTCATAGCCATTCTTGCCGCACTAATAGCTTTAATCGCTCCAAAAGCATTTCTTTCAATACAAGGAATTTGGACAAGTCCCGCAACGGGATCGCAAGTTAAACCTAAATGATGTTCCATTGCTACTTCAGCAGCATTGCAAGCTTTGAAGGCATTAGCACCCAAAACCGTAGCCATTGCGGCAGCAGCCATAGAACTTGCACTACCAATTTCAGCTTGACATCCAGCTTCGGCTCCACTAATACTTGCATTTTTCTTATACAATGAACCAATTAACATAGCTGCTAATAAGAAATTTACAGCTTGATCATCATTAAAACCTATAGTATGATTTTTAAGATAAAGCATAACAGCAGGAACAACTGCACAAGCCCCATTCGTAGGAGCTGTAACTACTCTAGCACCACTTGCATTTTCTTCTGCAACTGCAAGTGCATATAATGAAATGAAATCAATTATTCCCATAGGATCAGCTGTCATAGAAATACGCTCATGTAAGCCTTTAGCTCTGCGTTTTAAATTAAGCTTTCCAGGCAAATACTCTTCGGTAGGATGAATTCCATTATAATAAACTTCTTGCATCACTTCCCAAATTTCAAGGCAATAAGACCTAATCTCTTCTTTTGTATGAAATTGCAATTCATATTGATAAGAAAGCTCTGCCAAATTCCAATTATTTTTCTCGCAAAATTCAAGAACTTCTTTAGCACTATTAAGCTCTATTTCATTTTTACTTGATAAGTTTTGACCTGAATTCTTATTTCTTTTTTCTAATTCTGCAGCAGTTAAAACAAAACCACCTCCTACAGAATAATAAGTTTCTTCATCAACAAGTTCATCTTTTTCATTAAAAGCTTTAATTTGCATTCCATTTTCATGCAAAGGTAAAAAATCTTTAGAAAAAATCAAATCTCTTTCATAATTGAAATTTAATTCTTTTTCTCCACATAGATTGATTTTACCTTTTTCTAAAGCGTTTTTATTGGCTTCTTCTTGTATAGAGGCGCTTAAATTTTTAGCTTCTAAGCCATTTAAGCCCCAAATTACAGCCTTATCACTTAAGTGTCCTTTGCCAGTTAAAGACAAAGAACCATAAAGAGTAACTTGAATTTTAGTTATTTCATCAAGTCTTTTCGCAATCTTTTTACAAAATAAATTTCCAGCAAGCATAGGTCCTAAGGTATGTGAAGATGAAGGACCTACTCCTATTTTAAAAATACTTAAATTACTCATCATATCCTACTTTACAAAATATTCTAAAATAAGATTATGTACAACAGCTGAAATTGCTACTATTCCCATAATAGCAATAAAAATATCTAAAGCTTTACTACGGAATTTTGCCAAAATATCAAAACGATAAATGCAATAAATTGGCATTAAGAAAAGCAATATCGCTAAAACAGGACCACCTATAGTCTCGATAATACCTATAACACTTGGATTTTCATAAGCCACATACCAAGCAATAGCAAAAGTGATAATCGCTGTTAAAGTTTGAGCTAATTTACCTTGAATTTTTCCATTACTTGCCTTGTATAAAATACCATTTAAACCTTCTTGAGAACCAAGATAATGTCCTAAGAAACTTTTACTGATCGCAACAAGAGCAACAATAGGCCCAACATAGGTTAAAACAGCTACTTGAGGGAATTTATTTGCGATAAAAGTTAAAATATTAACATTTTGAGCTTTTGCAGAAGCAAATTCTGCAGGAGTAAAAGTCAAAGCACAAGAAAAAATAAAAAACATAACCACAAAAACCATTAAAACTACCGCTGAAGAAATAATTCTTCTAGCACGAAACTCTGCATCATCGCCATATTCTTTTTTGCAAAAACACGCTAAAGATGAAATAATAGGAGAATGGTTAAAACTAAATACCATAACAGGAATTACAAGCCATAAAGTCACCCAAAAATTACTTGTTTGAAATACTGAAAAATCTATATTTGTAAATAAAGCTGTATTCCATTGAGGAATTAAAAGCAACGAAAGGATAAATAAAAATATAATGAAAGGGAAAACAAGAAAACTCATAGCTCTAGTAACCACACCTTCACCAAAAATTGAAACAAGAACTAAAGCACCTACAACTAAAAAGCTTATCCATATACGAGCCCCATGAAGTGTTGCTGCATCATAATGAAACTGATTGATTAAAAATTCAATCAAAGTCGTTGTAAGATTTGCACTATAAACAAGCAAAATAGGCAAAATAGCAAAAAAATACAATACAGTGATTAAAAATCCACCGCCTTTACCAAAATAACTTTCTGCAACAAAAGTAATATCATCTTTTGGATTAGAACTTGAAAGAACAAAACGACATAGATTTCTATGAGCTAAATAAGTCATAGGAAAAGCTAAAACAAGTATAACTAGCAAGGGAATCAATCCACCAAGTCCTGCACTTATAGGTAGCAAAAGGACACCTGCGCCAATTGCTGTTCCAAAAAGAGATAACACCCACCTTATATCGTGGCTGGTCCATGTATTGTTAGAAGTATTCATCTGTTTTTCCTTTTTTTAACGATAAAATAAGTGAATCATTATATCAGATTTTTGTAAATATTACAGATATTTTTATTATATAATTAATTTTTACGAAATATTTTATTAATTAAAAATTAATAAATCAGTAGAATTTTAAGATGATCAAAGTATTATATTAAAGTATATAAAAATATTCTTTTGGTTTTAATTAAAATATTTGAAAAAAATCAAATATTTTAATTATTTTTTAACACTTTATAATTAGTGATCCATTTTTTGCCCTAAGATATTGCCTTGAGCATCTGTATATATTTTCATATAATTATTTAATTCAAATTTATATCCACTCACTTCCTTACTCACCTCTAAAATTTGTGCGTTTGATGAAGTGCTTATCTTAGACATAATGTTTGGCAAAATACTGTTAGGCAATGCCTGATATTTTCCATCCACTTCTTTCCATTCCCCATTGATCATAAAATCTATTTCTGTCCCATTATTTAAAGTTACATCAAAAGAATCAATATCTTTTTTAACTAAAGCAATTTGAGCATTTTTAAAATTTGTAGCGATAAATTCTTGCGCATTTTTTGGAAGAGTATTAGCAGGAACAATAATATCTTTAGCTAAAAGTACTGTAGCTCCTAATAAAGCCGCTAAACCTAATTTTATTTTCATTTTTTCTCCTTTTTTGTTTTGGTTGCAAGAATTAAATCTAATTTTTGTGAAGTTAATGTGAAGTCTAAAAATTTATTTTCAGACTATCTCCTTCAACACTCACTCCTTTACTTTTTGAAAAACTGATGTTTTTGCCATCTTCAAATTTCAAAGTATCTAAATCTTTTAATTCGATATCGTAAGTTAAAATATGTAAAATAATATCATACAAAGAAAAAAACAATTCCTTTTCATCCATTTTACTTTCATAAACCTCAAATTCCAAACGATTAAAATTTCTTAGTCCATAAGTATAAGCATTAACTCCATTTTTATAAGGATATACACTTACATAAACCCAATTATAAACTGGCAAACGATTTTCTTTTAACATGTTGGCATTTTCTATATAAAATTTAGGTTCTAAAACAACCCCGCCAGTATAAAATCCTAAAGCATTTTTATCTTGCAAACATGCGGATGAAACTTGAGTAAAAAGTTTAGCTTGTTCGAGCTTGCTTTCACTTTGACTTAGCACAGCAACCAAAAGATGGGCTTTGTGCTTTTTTGTCTCTTTTAAAGCATCTTTCCACATAAAATTAAAATTCGCATAATACTCAGCTTCTTCATTGGGTATAGGATTTTTAATCAAACTTAGGGTCACAAGCATATTTTTATGATAAAAAATAACTCCATCTTGATTAAAATCCTCATCTGGAATCAAGATATCAAATTCATTTTTAAGCAAATTTTGCAATTTTAAAAAGTCAAATTCATCATCGCTTAAAAGCACAAAAGAAGTAAAATTATGGTTTTGCTGCATACTTTTTTCCTTAGAAATTTATTATTTAAAATTTATTATATCTTAAAACATTCATTTTTTAGGGTGCAAATTTTTAAAAATTATGATAATTACTATTAATTATAGTTTTATTTTTCTTGTAGTATAATCGTGCGGTTTTAACAAATATTTAATGGGATTTATATATGGAATTTTTAAGAAATTATATTGATTTAATCATTTTTTTAATTTTAGGAATAATGGCTTTTATAGCACTTTGGTGTGTTATTGAAAGATTATTATTTTTTAGAAAAATTGATTTTAAAAATTATAAAAATCAAGAAGAATTTGATAATGCGATCAGTGAAAATTTAACCGCCATATATATTATTTATTCTAATGCTCCATATATTGGACTTTTAGGGACTGTTGTTGGGATTATGGTTACTTTTTATGAAATGGGCTTAGCTGGAAATATAGACGTAAAATCTATAGTTATAGGACTTTCTCTAGCCCTTAAAGCCACAGCTTTAGGTCTTTTAGTTGCCATTCCAACCCTTATCGCTTATAATGCGCTATTGCGTAAAATTTCTCTTCTAAGTAGTACTTATAAGGCAAATCAAAATGATTAAATTGCCAAAAAATGAAGGATTAAACATTGTCCCATTTATAGATATTATGCTTGTTTTACTCGCTATCGTTCTTAGTATTTCAACCTTTATCGTGCAAGGTAAAATCCAAATCAACCTCCCAAAAAGCGAAAGTTCTATGAGCCTTAGCGATCATGAAAAAAAACTTCTTATTAGCATCGATGAGAAAAATATTTTCTATCTAGATGATAAAACAGCAAATTTAGAACAAATAAAAGAGGCGATATCCCGGCTCGATCAAAAAACTATCGTAGAACTCAAAAGTGATAAAAATGCTAAATTTGAAAGTTTTGTGCAAATTATAGATCTATTAAAAAACAAAGGACATGAAAATTTCCAAATTGTAACGGAGAAAAATAAGTGAAAAACTTATTTTTAAATCACAAATATCAAGCCTTTTATCTATCTTTTTTGATCTTTTTACCTGTATTTTTTTTAATCTTTAATTCTGCTGATTTTTTTAAAGTAAAATTTAAAAATGAGGAAATTTTTACCTTATCTATGAAGCAATTTACCCAAATCAATCCAGCACCCACACAAGAGAATAAAATCGTAGAAAAAACCACACCTAAAATCAATAAAATTCAACCAAAACCCATAAAAAAAGATACAAAAAGAATCAAAAAAATAGAACAAAAACCAATTACAACCGAATCAAAGCCAACAACAAATCAAATAACTAAAAATCCTTCTCCCCAAATCACTCAACTCATACAAGGCAAAGATAAACATCCACTCCTTGAAGAAATTCAAAAAGCAATTCAAAAAGCCCAAAATTATCCTAGACAAGCTCAAAGAATGGGTATGCAAGGGGTTGTTAAAGTAGAATTTTTATGGAAAGAAAATAAAACTTTAGCAGAGTTAAAAATAATCCAAAGTTCTGGATACTCTCTCTTGGATAAAAATGCCTTAGAAAGCATTCGCAAAGCTTCAATAAATTTCCCTTACTATAAAAATGATTTAAGAATTATACTTCCTATAGTGTATAGTTTAAAAGGGTAAAACTCATCAAAATTATTTAATTTAAACTCTTTTATCAACAAATATGGCTTTATTATCATTGATTTGTCCTATCAAATCTTTGCTTAAATTCTTAGCTAACTCATCTAAAGATTTGTCTTGAAGTTCTTCAAATTCTTTTGGATTACTTGCTTTAAGTTTGGCCTGTTCATCAGCACTTAAAGAGCTTAAACCTTTCTCTTGTGCTTTTTGAAGTAAATCTTCATCATCATTTTCTTTTTCTTTGATTTTAGCTTTATCATCATCTTTTTTTTGCGTTTTTTGTGGATCAACACTTTGCATAGCATTTGCTCCACCTCCTGAAACTTCTTTTAAATCACTCAAAATTTCTCTTAAACTCGGTTCTTTAACATCATTTTCATCGATATTTCCATCTTTATTGACATCTTTATCTATGAAAAAATTCAATTTTTCTTCTATGCTCGCATCATCAGATAATGAATCGTTATGTTTTAAACCTAAATTCTGCATACTTTCATGCAAAGTATTTTGGTGAAAACTTATGCCGATTTTTTTATCACTTTGTGTAGATTTAACACTGAAAAATTCATTCTTCGCATTTTCAAACCAATTAGAAACAAATTCATTTGCTTCTCCATTTAATCTTATAGCTCCATCATCTCTAGCAATATAATTTGTATAAGAACCAAAATGATTTTGCAAATTTTTATAATTTTCTTCGCTTAAATTTAAAGATATCAACTCACCTTCTTTATCTTCAAAAATAATTTTCTTGCCAAAATTATTATGATCTGAAAGATCATTAACTTTGACTTTATCCTTTTCTTCAGACTTTAATTCCAAAATTTCTTTACGATTTGTAACATTTTGATTGTTTGACAAAGTATTAAAACCATTCATTGTTAATTTATCCATAAATCATCCTTTAAAATTTACAAATTAACATTATTTACAAGATGCAAATAAACCCAAACGGCACATTTTTCTTTGATGCTGCGTTGGTAAAGCATTGCATTTTTTCAATCTTTCTTTATAATCAGGACAGGAATTTTTAGCATACACTACACCCAAAAGTATAAAAATAAAAAATATTTTTCTCATGATTAAAACCCTTAATATTATAAGCTAGTTTTGATATAATTATAAATTTGATATCGACAAAAAAGAAAAAGATTTTATATAATAAAGAATGTAATAAGGAATACAATGAAAGCATTAGCCCTTTTTAGTGGTGGCCTTGATAGTATGTTAGCAATGAAGCTTATCACTTCTCAAGGTATAGAAGTTAAAGCTCTAAATATTAATATAGGTTTTGGAAGCACAAGCGATAAAAGTGAGATCATGAAAAAAAGAGCGGCTATGGTGGGTGCAGATTTTGAAATGATCGATGTAAGAAATTCTTATTTACAAGAAGTTCTTTTTAATCCACAATATGGCTATGGCAAGCATTTTAACCCTTGCATAGATTGCCATGCTTTTATGTTTAAAACTGCTCTTGCTATGCTAAAAGAAGAAAATGCAAGTTTTATCATCACCGGAGAAGTCTTAGGACAAAGACCGATGAGTCAAAGAAATGACGCTATGGCTAAGGTTAAAAAATTAGCTCTTGATGAAGAAGATCTTATCTTGCGTCCTATGTGCGCCAAAAATTTACCTCTAACAAAGCCTGAAAGAGAAGGTTGGGTGGATAGAGAAAAACTAGAAGGCATTAGTGGAAGAAGTCGCAAAAGACAACTGGAACTGGCTGCACAATTTGGACTTGAAGATTTTGAAAGCCCAGGTGGAGGATGTTTATTAACCCTTGATAGTTTTGCTAAAAAAATTCGCGATTTTATACAATTTGATAAAGATATGCAAGTTAATGATGCACAACTTTTGAAATACGGACGTCATTTAAGATTGCCTATGGGCGCTAAAATGATCATAGGACGTAATGAATTAGAAAATGAACTTTTAAGAAATTTAAAAACTCCAAAATATGAAGTTATAGGCATAGGAAATTTAATAGGGGCTTATTCTTTGCTTAGCACAAATGCAAGTAATGAGGATATAGAACTTGCTTTAAAAATTGCTTTAACTTACACTAAATGCGATATAAATACCAACTATGAATTAGAATTTAAAAACCAAAAATTTATCACCTCAGCTTTTGAAGATAAAACACAAATTAGCAAATTTTTTATCAGTTAGTATAAACTAATTTCAAAAAAGAACGATATAGTGATTGAATCTTTTCAAAATATTGCTATAAAAGCCCGTTTCAAAACGGGCTTTTTTTATTTTAGACTATAAATTTTTTTCAAATTATTTAAATTAGAACTCGCATTTAAAAGCAAACAATCAGCTAAAACTAAACGCACCATAGCATTAACCACAACACTTCCACGTATGCCAACGCAAGGATCGTGTCTGCCTTTTAATTCTAATTTCACATTATTTCCAAATTTATCCATACTTTCTTGTTCTCTAAAAATAGAAGGAGTGGGTTTAAAATAAGTTTTTAAAACAAGATCTTCTCCATTTGAAATTCCACCTAAAATGCCCCCACTATGATTGCTTAAGAATTTATTATCCTTTAAAATATCATTATTTTGAGATCCATACATTTTGCTTGCATTAATCCCCTCACCAATTTCTACTGCCTTAACAGCATTAATCCCCATTAAAGCATGGGCGAGTTTAGAATCTAATTTATCATAAAGAACTTCTCCAAATCCTTTCATCATCCCAGTTACTCTTGTAAAAACCGCTGCGCCTACACTATCTTTAGATTTTTTTGCATTTAAAATTTCAGCTTTAAAATCATTTTCTAAACTAGAATCAAGACAAAAAATCTCACTTTCTTGTGCCCATTTAAAATCAAATTGATCCTCATTTAAATTTGATTTTAACCTCCCTACTCCAAAAACTCCACTTTGAACACAAATATCAAATTCATTCAAAAGCATCGCGCATACAGCACCCCCAGCTACCCTAGCAACACTTTCTCTAGCACTTGATCTTCCACCGCCTCTATAATCTCTTAAGCCATATTTATGAAAATAAGTAAAATCAGCGTGTGCAGGGCGAAATACATCTTTAAAATTATCATAATCTTTAGAACGTGCATTTTCATTAAAAACAACTATGGCAATAGGATGGCCTGTGGTATATCTCTCAAAAACTCCGCTTAAAACTTGTGCTTTATCGCTTTCTTTTCTTGGGGTTGAAAATTGATTTCCACCTTTGCGTTTATCGAGTTCATTTTGTAAAAATTCCTCATCAAATTTTACACCAGCAGGCATTCCATCTATCACACAACCCACAGCTACTCCGTGAGATTCTCCAAAACTTGTAAATTTTAATCTTGTGCCAAAGGTATTCATGATAAATTTTCCAATTTTTCAAGTGCAATTTTTGCCGCCATTTGTTGTGCCTCTTTTTTGCTTTTTGCAATAGCTCTTGCAATTTCCTTACCCTCTAGCTTTAAAGCAATTTCAAATTGTTTTAAATGATCGGGCCCAAAAGCACGCAGTGTTTCGTATTCTGGAGTTTTTCCTATGGTGCCTTGAGTGATCTCTTGCAGTCTTGTTTTATAATCTTTGATTAAATTTTTTGCATCAATTTTTGGAAAATTATTTTCTATGAGTTTTAAAGCGATATTTCTTGCACATTCAAAGCCTGATTCTAAATGAATAGATCCTATGATCGCTTCTAGGGCATCAGAAAGAATGGAAGGCTTTTGTCTTCCTCCATTATTTTCTTCAGATGCACTCATAAAAATAAAATCACCCAAATTTAAACTATCGGCAATTTTTGCAAAGGATTTTTCATTCACTAAAGCGGCTCTTAATTTTGACAAATCGCCTTCAGCGTCTTTTCCAAATTTATGAAATAAATACTCCCCTACGATCAAATCAAGCACCGCATCCCCTAAAAATTCCAAACGCTCATTATTATAAGATTTTTTACAACTTTTGTGAGTCAGTGCTTGTGTGAGAAGATTTTTATCTTTAAATTGATAACCTAAGTTTTGTTCTAAAAGCTCGATATTTTTCATTGATTTTCCTTTTGCAATTTTAAAGCCGCCTCTCTTGCTAAAATATCACATCTTTCATTTTCCTCATGCCCGTTGTGTGCTTTGATCCAAAAAGCTTGAATTTGATGCGATTTTGATACTTTTAAATATTCTTTCCACAAATCTACATTTTTTTTACCTTTAAAATCCTTTTTAATCCAATCATCAAGCCATTCATTAATACTTTGAACCATCAAATTTGAATCAGTAAAAAGTTTGACTTCACAAGGCTCTTTTAAAATTTTTAAAGCTTCAATAATAGCCATTAATTCCATACGATTATTAGTAGTATTTTTTTCCGATCCAAAGCCTTCTTTTTGATACCCTTTATAACGCACTATATACGCCCACCCTCCAAAACCTGGATTATTAAGACAAGAGCCATCGGTATAAATTTCAACACATTTCATCATTTTTTACTTCACAAATAATCTTACAAGTATTAAATTCATAACACATAGGACAATGATAAAAAAACAAAGGCATTATATTTTTGCATTCTGAACAACGATAAGAAAATTCAAGCCTTGCTTTAAAAGAATTTTCACGTAAAATTTTTAACATTTTTAAATTTGAATTTTTAAAAACAAAATGACTTGGAATTTGATCTTTGCTAATATAGCCTAAAGCATAAAAAAATTCTAAAAACTCTTGATTTTCCAAATTAAAAACTTGATCTTGCTTATAAAGTAGATCGCAAATATCGTTAAAATTTTGCCCCAAAAATAAAGAATATTTTTCAAAAATAAAACGCCCTAGCATAGTATTGTTTGACATTTTTAATTCTAATAATTTTTGTTTTTTTTCTTCATTGTTTAAATTTGAAGCATGTAAATTTAAAGCTTTTATAAATTCTTGTTCTTTTTCTACTTCTTCTCCAAGTTCAAATAAACACTCTAAAATTTCTAAATTTTCTTTATAAGCTTTTAATTTCAAATACACAATTTTAAGAAGTTTTAAAGCCTCTATATTTCTTGGACGAAGTTTTAAAGCTTGAAGTAAAACTTCTTTAGCGCGCTCTAAAAATCCTGCTTTAAAATAAATATTTGCCAAAGCGATAAAAATAAATTCTTGTTCATTTTTATCCTTGCTTTTTTCAAGTGCGATCAAATAAATTTGAGTGGCCTTTTCAAATTCCCCACTTTTTGTAAAAATATCTGCTAAAAAGCTTAAATTTCCAAAACTCAATCTTTCATTTCTTAATAAATCTTTGTGAATATTATCTATTTCAAATTTTTTAATGAATTTTTCAAGCTTTTGTTCTTTATCTTTATTTGCAAACAATTTCCAAGCATGATTAGCCACAGAAACCACAAAAATCAAAACAGTTAAAATAATAAGTCCTACCAAAGGATCCCTATATTCAACAAAGAAAAAATCCATAAACTCTCTTTAAAATTTTATGCCAAATTATAGCTAAATCTTTGTATAATTTTATTTAAGGTTTTTAAAATGATATCTAAAGAAAGTATAGAAAATTTATCCCAAAGACTTAATATTGTTGATATTATTGAAAATTACATTGAAGTAAAAAAACAAGGCTCTAGCTTTGTTTGCGTGTGTCCATTTCATGCAGATAAAAATCCTTCTATGCATATTAATGCTCAAAAAGGTTTTTATCATTGTTTTGCGTGTAAAGCAGGAGGAGATGCTTTTAAATTTGTAATGGACTATGAAAAATTAAATTTTTCTGATGCAGTAGAAAAAGTCGCCAGCCTTTGCAATTTTACTCTAAGTTATACTAAAGAAAAAAATGAAAGCAGGAAAGATCTAAAAAATATCTTACCTAAATTAAACGCTTATTTTAAAAATAATCTTTCTCATCATAAAGAAATTTTAGACTATCTCTACTCAAGAAAATTAGACGATAAAGACATTGCTAAATTTGAATTAGGTTTTGCAAATTCAAGCGAAGAAAGCGTGAGATTATTGCAAAATGAAAATATATCCATCGAAGATGCTTTAGCGGTTGGAGCCCTAAAGAAAGATGAAAAAGGTGAAATTTATGCGAGTTTTATATGGCGTATCACTTTTCCAATTTATGATCAAAAAAATACACTTGTAGGCTTTGGCGGAAGAACTATTAATCCAAACGTAATGGCTAAATATGTCAATTCTCCCCAAAATATGTTTTTTGATAAAAGTAGAATTTTTTACGCTTTTCATTTAGCTAAAGATGCCATCAGCGTAAAAAAAGAGATGATTATCTGTGAAGGTTATATGGATGCGATTGCTTTTCATAAAGCAGGTTTTAACAATGCAGTAGCCGTTCTTGGCACCGCACTAACCGAACATCATTTACCTTTAATCCGTCGATATGAAGCTAAAGTGATACTTTGTTTTGATAACGATGAAGCAGGATTAAGAGCGGCTACTAGATCAGCTTTTTTACTTAGCACTCATAAAATCGATGGCAAAGTCGCTCTTTTAGAAGGCGGAAAAGATCCTGCGGAATTAGTCGCTAATAATCAAAATGCGAAACTTTACGACATACTTGAAAAAGGTATGGAGCTTGGGGAATTTTATATCAGACGTATCATAGCAGATTTTACACTTGATTCAGCGCTTGATAAACAAAAAGCTTTAGAGAGTGTGCAAAAATACACTTTCGCTCTTGAGCCTTTGATTGCTAATTCTTATACGCAACTCGTTTCTAAACTTTTAGGCGTGGAAGAAAAACTGATTGTTTTAACCAAAAATTTCAGATCTTATAAAAATTTAAATTCCACTCCTTTAGAAATTCCAAACACAAAAACACACATTATGGAACTTGAAATTCTCAACTTTTTAAAAAATAATTCCAACATGCACGAACTTTTTAAACAAATTAGCGATAGTGTTTGTTTTAAACATAAAATTTTATTAGAAAAAATTCTAGAAAAAAAAGGCTATGAAGATAGCGATATAAGAGAATTTGAACAAAAAAATATCCTTAAAAATTTAAATCAAAATGAATTTTTATTTGGCATTTGCAAAATCAATTTAGCTTTTTTAAATCACATCGATACAATCAATTCTGTCTTAGCTCTAAAAAAACAACTTTTTGCCCTAATCGATAAAAATTCTCAAATTTTAAATAAAAATTTAACACAAGAAGAGTGTTTATGTTTTTTAAAAGAATATTTATTGCTTTTAAAAAATGAAAAGGATGAAATAAAGCTAGAGCAATTATTTAAAAGCTTAAATAAAATTTTTTCTCTTAAAAAATTTGATGCAAAAGAATTAAATATCAATTCTACGCAAGAATACAATGAAGAACCTTTTTAAGTTAAAATGGTAAAAAAGTGTTTAATTTACCTTTTTTTAAACACAATCACGCTAAAGTATAGAAATTTTTTTAAGGATTGATTTGATGATGCCTTTTAGTGATGAAGAACTTATAAATCCTGTAAAATCAAGCTTAGAAAAAAGCATTCCTATGTTGGAACGCGATGGGGGTGGGCTTGAATTTTTAGGGATTAAAAATGGAGTAGTTTATGTGCATTTAATCGGTGCTTGCAAAGGTTGTGCATCAAGTGGAACAACCCTAAAATATGGACTTGAAAGACAACTTAAAATCGATATTCATCCAGAAATTACCATTGTAAATTTAAATGGCGGGGCAGAAGAATTTGCAAAATTATAAAAAACTCGGTATTGAACATTTTCTAAAAAAAGATTTTAAAACCGCAAAAATATATTTTTCTCTAGCCTATGAAAAACGCAAAAATAAACGTTTGTTTAATTTTATTTTGCTTTGTGATTTGGCTTTAAAATTTCCAAAAGAATCAATTTTGCTTTTTGAATTTTATTTAGAACACTACACCATAGAAAAAATTGATAAAGATTTTGAAGAAATTTTAAAAACAATAGAAACTCAACACGAAGAAAGATCTCAAAATAAAGATGAATTAGAAGATGGCTATGCTCTAAATTATCAAGATTTTTTAAAAAGTGAAGAACAAATTGGCTTTGAAAAAAGTTTTGAAAATATTATACAGAGTGCAAAATTAGTGATTGATAATCGTGATGATTTTTTAGATTTTTTAGAAAAACTTCTTGAACACGGCTATAAAGATATGACTTTAAATTACATCGAAAGCGTTATATCTCATTTTTGGGCCAATGAAAGATTTATAAAAATCCAAGAAAAACTTATAGGATTTAAAAGTGAAAATAAAGCTTGAAAATACATTTATTACCGATAATACTTTAGAGTGTGAAAAAGGTTGTTTTTTTCTAAAAACCGAGCAAAACAAACAATTTGAAAATGAAGCTTTAAAAAAAGAATGCAAGATTATTGATGTTAAAGAATGCAAAAAAATACTCAATATTGATGAAAATATTAAAATTATCGGCATCACAGGAACAAATGGAAAAACAACCACCGCAGCGGCAATTTATTCTATATTGCTTGATTTAGGATATAAATGCGGTCTTTGTGGAACCCGCGGTGCTTTCATAAATGATGAACAAATCGATGAAAAATCCCTTACAACATCAGCAATTTTAAAAACATTAGAGTATTTAAAAATCGCTACGCAAAAAGGATGTGAATTTTTCGTTATGGAAGTAAGCTCGCATGCTTTAGTGCAAAATAGAATCGAGGGTTTAAAATTTGCAGCAAAAATTTTTACCAATATCACTCAAGATCATTTAGATTTTCACCAAAATTTTGAAAATTATAAACAAGCCAAAGAACTTTTTTTTACAGATGAAAGCTTAAAATTTATCAACAAGGACGCCTTAGCAATTAAATTTAATGTAAAAAATGCTTTTACTTACGGCATAGAAAATCCTTCTTTGTATCAAATTAAAGCCTACTCTTTAGAAAATGGCATCAATGCGGTTGCTATGATCAAAAATACAACCTTTCATATAGAATCCCCTATGTTAGGACTTTTCAATCTTTATAATCTTCTTGCTGCAAGTGCTTGTGTGAATGAACTTGTTAAGCCAAATTTAGATGATTTAGAAAAAGCGATCAATCACTTTGGAGGGGTTTGCGGACGAGTGGAACAAGTTGCTGATGGAGTTATCGTTGATTTTGCTCATACGCCTGATGGCATAGAAAAAGTTCTTGATGCTCTTAAAAATAAAAAATTAATTGTAGTTTTTGGCGCAGGAGGCAATAGAGATCGCACTAAACGACCTTTAATGGGTAAAGTTGTAGAACATTTTGCAAAAACTGCTATCATTACAAGCGATAATCCACGCGATGAGGATCCAAAAATTATAATCGAAGAAATCGCAAGCGGTTTTAAAGAACCAAAAAAAGCTTTGATGATTGAAGATAGAAAAGAAGCCATAAAAAAAGCTTTAGAACTTAAAGAAAAAGATGATTTAGTAGTGATCTTAGGAAAAGGTGATGAAGAAACTCAAGAAATTAAAGGGGTAAAATATCCTTTTAGTGATAAATTAGTTGTAAATGAAATTTTAAGGATAAATTGATGTTTGATAATATAGACTTTTCTAAAATGGGCGAACTTTTAAATCAAGTTCAAGAAAAAGCAAAAAACATAGAATTAGAACTTGCTAGTAAAGAATTCAGTGCAAAAAGTGGAGCAGGGCTTGTCAAAGTCAGTGCAAATGGCAAAGGTGAAATTATCGATGTGAGTATTGATGATTCTTTACTTGAAGATAAAGAATCGATGCAAATTTTGTTAATATCTGCTATCAATGATGTTTTAGCTATGGTAGCACAAAATCGCAACAGCATGAGTAGTGATATTTTAGGAGGCTTTGGAAAATTATGAGATTTTTATTTTGTATAATTGCATTTTTAATGATCGGGCAAGCTATAGAACGCCCTACTTTTGAAGATTTTGCCGCAGGTTATGAAAGAAATAAGGCAAGTATGTTTAATTACGAAGGAATGCCAGCCTTTGTTTTAAGTGAAAATTTACTTGCTGTTTTAAAACAACCTAATGCAAAATTAAATAAATACGTAAAATACGATCCTTTTTTAAATCTTTATCTTGTAAGAACAGATTTTTCACTCATTCCAACTCCTATGGGAGATGAAGAAAAATTAACTCGTAATGACTGGGTTGGGATTTGGGATCCAAATAAACCTTATATAGGTCATATTAAATACTTAGCTCAAGATATCAATGAAAGAGATCAACTTGATTTTAACACAAAAATCGGACTTTTGGGAACTCCATGTTGTGAAATGCTTGGCATTGCACTAAATAATGGTGCTTTTATTGGTAATAGATATTTAAAACACTTTATGAAATACAATGATGTTTATTGGGGTGATATTGGGGTTGATTTTGTAGAGCGAGAAAACAAAATTTATGTTAATAAAGTACGTAAAAATGGTCAATTTTTAATCAATGATGAAGTGATAAGCGTAGATGGAAAACCTGTAAAAGATTTAAGAAAATTAAACGAAAAAATTCTGTTTGCTGATCCTAGCAGTACGCTTTATTTTCAAGTCTTAAGAGACAATGTTGATTTAAATATTTCAACTCAAGTTTTTGCTAAAGATATCAGTAAATTTAATCTTCCAAATGCCAAACCAAAGCCAAAAACAACCAATTTTAGAAGTAATTTAGGCTTAAGTGTTAATGCATCCTTAATCGTGACAAAAGTCGATCCAAAATCTAAGGCTGATTTAGCCGGATTTATGGTGGATGATAAAATTTTACGCGTTAATAATATCATCTTAAAAGATTTTAAAAATTTGCAAACTATACTTGCTAATGGAAATGATTTTAACATTTTAATTCAAAGAAAAAGCTCTAAACTTCCTTTGCATAATTTTGATGATGGCTTAATCGGAAATATCAATGCAGGTGGAGATGGAAATTTTCAATTTTTTATTAGGCTTAGAAAGTGAAAGAACTCTTCATCAAGCATTTAAATGAAAATTTACCCTATATAAAAAGTTTTCATCCTTTTTTTAATGAAGCTTTACAAGCGATGTTAAAAGCCGGTGGAAAACACTTTCGCGCACAATTGCTTTTAGGCATTGTTGAATGCAAAGCCCCTCAACTCATTTCAAATGCTTTAGATGCAGCTTTAGCTTTAGAATTTATCCATACTTATTCTCTCATTCATGATGATTTACCCGCTATGGATAATGCTGATTTTAGACGAGGTGCTCCTACCCTACATAAAAGCTATGATGAAACCACAGCTATTTTAGCTGGAGATGCTTTAAATACCGAAGCTTTTTTATTACTAAGTAATTTAAATTTAAAAGAAAAGATTAAAATCAATTTAATCCGCACTTTAGCCTATAATGCGGGTATCAATGGAATGATTATAGGTCAAGCGATTGATTGTTATTTTGAAGATAAAAAACTCAATTTAGATGAACTTAAATTTTTACATATTCATAAAACCGCAAAACTCATAGCCGCATCTTTAAAAATGGGTTGTGAAATTTGCGAATTAGACAAAAAAGAAAGTGAAAAAATTTATGATATTGGTTTAAAATTAGGTTTAATCTTTCAAATCAACGATGATATTATCGATGCAACCATGAGTGAAGAGCAAAGTGGAAAACCTGCTAATCATGATACGCATAAAAATTCTTTTGTGAATTTATTAGGACTTCAAGAAGCCATAAATTGCAAAAATGATTTGATACAAAATTGCAAAAATGATTTGATCAATTTAGATGAAAAAATATCAAAAATGATCGAAAATCTTATGATACAATATTTATAAAGGTTGAGAATGGATACAAAATTTTTAAAAATTCAAGCAGATACTTTAAGATTTTTAAGCGCAGATATGATCCAAAGGGCAAATTCTGGTCACCCAGGTGCGCCTTTAGGTTTAGCTGATATCTTAAGTGTTTTAAGTTATCATTTAAAACATAATCCTAAAAATCCAAACTGGCTAAATCGCGATAGATTAGTTTTTTCAGGTGGTCATGCAAGTGCTTTAATCTATAGTTTTTTACATTTAAGTGGCTATGATTTAAGTTTGGATGATTTAAAAAATTTTAGACAACTTCATTCTAAAACCCCTGGTCATCCAGAGATCACAACGACGGGCATTGAAATTGCAACAGGTCCTTTGGGACAAGGTGTGGCCAATGCTGTTGGATTTGCTATGGCTGCTAAAAAAGCTCAAAAAATGCTTGGAGAAGATCTAATCGATCATAAAATCTATTGTCTTTGTGGTGATGGAGACTTACAAGAAGGAATTTCTTATGAAGCTTGTTCTTTGGCAGGACTTCATAAACTTGATAATTTAATACTTATTTATGATAGCAATAATATCTCTATAGAAGGAGATGTAGGTCTTGCATTTAATGAAGATGTTGCTTTGCGTTTTAAATCTCAAGGTTTTGAAGTTCAAGATATCGATGGACACAATTTTGAAGAAATTAACAAAGCTTTAGAAAAAGCAAAAAATTCTAAGCAACCAAGCCTTATTATCGCAAGAACAACCATTGCTAAAGGTGCTGGAAAACTTGAAGGAAGCCATAAAAGTCATGGTGCTCCTTTGGGCAAGGATATCATTAAAGAAGCTAAAGAAAAAATAGGTTTTGATAAAAATTTAACCTTTCAAATTCCACTAGAAGCAAAAATTCGTTTTGAAAGTGCCATAGAACTTGGAGACTTAGAAGAAGCAAAATGGAAAGAAAAACTTAAAAATTCTAACAAACAAGAACTTTTAGAAAAACTTTTAAAGCCTGATTTTAGCAATATACAATATCCTAATTTTAAAGGTAAAGATCTTGCTACAAGGGATAGTAATGGAGAAATTTTAAATATTTTAGCCAAAAATTTAGAAGGCTTTTTGGGTGGAAGTGCGGATTTAGGTCCTTCAAATAAAACAGAACTTCATGAAATGGGAGATTTTGTAGAAGGAAGAAATATCCATTTTGGCATAAGAGAACACGCAATGGCAGCTATTAATAATGGCTTTGCTAGATATGGTCTATTTTTACCTTTTTCAGCAACCTTTTTCATTTTTAGCGAATATTTAAAACCGGCTGCTAGAATTGCTGCTTTGATGAAGATAAAACACTTTTTTATTTTCACTCACGATAGTATCGGAGTTGGAGAAGATGGCCCTACTCATCAACCTATTGAACAATTAAGCACTTTTAGAGCTATGCCTGATTGCTTAACTTTTAGACCTGCGGATGGGGTTGAAAATGTCAAAGCTTGGAAAATAGCCTTAAATAAACAAATGCCAAGCGCTTTTGTACTTTCACGCCAAAAACTTAAAGCTCTAAGTGAGCCTGTTTTTGGAGATGTTGAAAATGGAGCTTATTTGCTTAAAGAAGATGAAAATCCTAAATTCACTTTATTCTCTAGCGGTAGTGAAGTTTCGCTTTGCTTAGATGTTGCTAATGAACTTGCGAAACAAAACATTACTTGTAACGTTGTTTCGATGCCTTGTTTTGAACTCTTTAATCAGCAAGAAAATGACTATAAAAAAAGAATTTTACAAGGTGAAGTTATAGGGGTTGAAGCAGCAAGTTCTCATGAGCTTTATAAATTTTGTCACAGAGTTTATGGAATAGAAAGTTTTGGAGAAAGCGGAAAAGATAAAGATGTATTTGAGCATTTTGGTTTTAGCGTTTCTAAGCTTTTAAATTTTATTCTTAATAAATAAAATGACTGCGAATTTCAAATTTCAAAAAGACAAAATATTGATTTTTGGAATTTGGAATAAAACAAGCATTTCAAGATTAAAAACTCACGATTTTTTATCTCAAATTTCAATCACACAATGTGTTTTTGATTTTAGCAACTTAGAAGAAATTGATATGGCTGGAGTAAGATTTTTTCTTGCTTTAGAATTTGATCTTAAAAAAAATAATATTTCTATATTAAAACAGGGGTTAAATTCTCGTTTTGAAAAATTATTTGAACTTTGTGAAAAAAATTATCAAAGAATAGAAAGCGATTTTAAACAAAACTCATTTGATTTTAAAAAAATATTTATATCTTTAGGGATGCTTAGCATTAATTTTCTTATAATTTTAAAAGATTTTATCCATTTTATAGGTGCTTTTTTTATCTCCCTTGTATTGTCTTTTAAAAATCCTAAAAATTTCCGCTTTGTATCTTTTTTATATCATATAGAAAACTCAGCATTTAATGCCTTGCCTATTGTTATTTTAACTGCAATGCTAATTGGAATTGTCCTTGCTTATCAAGCGGCTTATCAATTAGTACAATTTGGGGCTAATATTTTTATTGTTGATCTAATAGGAATTTCAGCCACTAGAGAACTTGCTCCTTTAATCACAGCTATTATAATAGCCGGAAGAAGTGCGAGTTCTTATACTGCTCAAATTGGAGTGATGAAAATAACAGATGAAATTGCTGCAATGAATACAATGGGCTTTAGATCTTTTGATTTTATCATTATTCCTCGTGTTATGGCCTTGATCATTTCTATGCCCTTAATAGTCGCTCTAAGCGATGCTATAAGTATTTTAGGTGGAATGTTAGTAGCAAAAATAAACCTTGATATTTCTTTTTCAGAATTTATAAGGCGTTTTAAAGAAGCGGTTGAATTAAAGCATATCATCATAGGTCTTGCAAAAGCTCCAATGTTTGGTTTTTTAATTGGTGCGATTGCTTGTTTTAATGGCTTTAAGGTAAAAAATACCACACAAAGCATAGGAATTTATACCACAAAAAGTGTTGTGAGTACTATTTTTTGGGTGATAGCATTTGATGCTTTATTTTCGATTATTTTAACTATGGCTGGAATTTGATGGTTATTAAAGCACGCAATATCACGACCAAATTTGATCAAAAAATAATCCACAATAAAATCAATTTTGAAGTTAAAGAAAATGAAATTTTTGGTATTTTAGGTGGAAGTGGGAGTGGCAAATCCGTTTTACTCAAACAAATGTTACTTTTAGAACACTTTGATGAAGGAGAGTATGAAATTTTAGGCTTTAAGCTTAAAAATATCAGTGAAAAAAATGCTTTAAATTTACAAAAACAATGGGGAGTAGTTTTTCAATTTGCTGCTCTTTTTAGTTTTTTAAATGTTTATGAAAATATAGCTATTCCTTTAAAAGAATACACTCAATTGGATGAAAATTCTATCAAAGAATTAGTTCTTATGAAACTTAAAATGGTTGGATTAAATGAAAGTGTTTTAAGGCAATTTCCAAGCCAATTAAGCGGAGGAATGCAAAAAAGAGTGGCCATTGCAAGAGCTTTAGCCTTAGATAGCAAATTGCTTTTTCTTGATGAACCTACTTCGGGTTTAGATCCACATAGTAGCCGAGAATTTGATGAACTCATTTTAGAATTACAACAAATTTTTAATCTTAGCATTGTGCTAGTAACTCATGATAAAGACAGTATGAAAACCTTGCTTGATCGTTTTATCATTTTAGAAAACACTCAAGTGGGTTTTTATGGGACCTATGAAGATCTTAAAATACAAAATGAAAAACTTTTTAAAAAATTTATGGAGTAAAAGTGGAAAATAGAGTCAATTATTTTTTTGTAGGAATTTTTATATTTGGATTGTTTTTTGCTAGTTTAGCATTTATACTTTGGCTTGGCGGATACTCCAAAAAAGAAAGTTTTAAATACTATGAAATTTATACTCAAGAATCTGTAGCAGGACTTGGTATCAAAGCACCTGTAAGACTTTTAGGGGTAGAGGTGGGAAGTGTAGAAAAAATCAGCATAGAAGAAAGAGATAGTTTAGGGGTTAAAATTCTAATTAAAGTAAAGAAAAATACTCCTATAAAACAAGATACATATGCAACCTTGCAACTTCAAGGAATTACAGGACTTAAATTCATACAACTTCAAGGAGGAAGTAAAGAAAGTCCCGAACTTACTAGCCACAATAAAAATAAACCTCCAATTATTCAATTTAAAGAAAGCTTTTTAGCTGCTATAGACAAACAAAGTGAACACATTTTTTCTTTGGTTAAAACTGCTGATTTAAAAACTAAAGAGCTTTTGAGTGAGCAAAATTTAAAAAATTTAGAACTTATTTTAAATAATTTAGCTCAAATAAGTTCTCATTTAAATGAAAATTCGCAAAAAATGAGCCAAAATATTACAAATGCGAGTTTCAAGCTAGGGCAAATGGCAGATAATATAAGTCTTGCTGCTAAAAATTTTAATGAAATTTTAAAAAGCGTCAAAGAAGGAGTGATTGCTTTAAATTCCTTCGCCAAAAAAGCCAATTCAAAAATAGATTCTTATGATGATTTAAAGCAAAATATTGAACAAAATTTAGAACTTTTAAACAAAGTATTATTAGAAAGCGATCTTTTGATAAAAAATTTACAAAGAAGCCCTTCTGATATTTTATTTAAACAAGAAAAACCTCAACTAGGACCTGGAGAAAGATAATGAAAAAATATTTATATATATTTATTTTAAGTTTTATTTTTTATGGATGCTCTATAAATAATCAAGTTGATAAAACTCAAATGTTTATTTTAAAAAACGATGAAATTTCTTCTAATATCCCTTTTAAAAAAACAACTAAGATTTTAAAAATCAAAAGTGCCACTTTGCCTTTATATCTTAATTCAAAATCAATCATTTACACACAAAACAATATAAGCAATACCTATGCTTATCATTTTTGGGCGGATTTGCCTAGTAATTTTTATCGATCTTTTCTTTTATCAAAACTAGAAAAAACTAAAATATTTAAAGCTGTTATTTCCTCGCAAAGCTCATTAAATGCTGATTATATTCTTGAAAGCAGAATTGATTCTTTTGAACAAATTCTTAACTCAAAGCAAAATTATACACAAATTGCCGTAAGTGTTAATCTTATCGATGTTAAAGAAAATAAAATTATTGTTCATCGATTTTTTAATCATAAAGAAAATATTGAGCAAAATAATATTTCAAGTATTTATCAATCTTTTGAAAAAAATTTAAATTCTTTAACCACGGATATTGTTCTATGGATTAATTCTAATATTGATTAAAAGTAGGAACACTTTTTGCTTTTAAAAATTTAGCAATATTTTTTTGAAAGGCAAAAGATGAAAAATGAATTAGATATACTAAAAAAACATTTAGGGGAAGTTGAGGCTGTAGGAGAATTTAAAGCAAATCAAATTTGTTCACAAATAAACGATGCAAATGATTTTATTGGTGCCTTGCAAGTATTAGAACTTGCCCTTAAAAAAATTGAACAAAGTATCACTCAAAGACTCGACGATCAAATTGATGATTTACAAAAACGCACTTTAGATGCAACCACTTCACAACTTATCCAAAATTGTTCTTTCATGGGAACTGCACTTTTTGGAAATATTTTTAATGTATATGTTGGCAAAAAACTTTTTGAATTTGAAATTTCAAATCCTCTTTTAATCTTAGAAAAAGCTGGATATGAAGGTGTTTTAGCTTATATTCAAGATAAAAGAGATGAAATAAAAAATATTTTAGCTGATCTTGCTAATGCAATCATCATGGGTCAAAGCATAGATAATGCTGGAATGTATGACTCAAGCATGGATTTTAAAAATCTTTTTAGATAATTTATAAAGCAGAAAGGATATCTGCTCTTCCATTAACAATTGCAACGCAATGCTCATAATGGGCAGTGTTTAACTCATCGGCACTGCCCGCATCCCATTTTCCATTAAAATGCTTTGGAGTTCCATCTTTTTGGCATATCATAGGCTCTATACAAAAAACCATTCCATTTTTTATCTTAGGCCCACTTTTAGCATTAGCCCCTTTTTCTAAATAATTTAAAATTTCAGGCTCCCCATGAGGTTTGCGCCCTATTCCATGTCCGCAATATCCACGCAACGGAACAAAACCTCTTGAAGTAATAAATTCACCCAATGCAGCCGAAAGCTCCTTAAAACGCATTCCATCTTTAATAATATCAATTGCATAATACAAAGCATCTTTAGCACAAGCGATCAAAGCTTCATCCTTAGAAGAAATTTTACCAATAGCAATAGTCCTAGCAGCATCGCCATAATACCCATCAAGCATTGTGCCGACATCTATACCCAAAATATCGCCTTCTTTGAGAATTTTATCATCGGGAATTCCATGGATGCAAACTTGATTTAAAGAAGTGCAAATTGCACCTGGAAAGCCATAAAGTCCCTTAAAAGAAGGTTTGGCACCTAAGCTTAATATATACTCTTCTGCCATTTGATCAATTTGTTTTAAACTCATTCCAATTTTTATTTCTTTTTCTAGAAAATCCAAAGTTTTTGCGACGATTTGATTTGCATTTCTAAGTTTTTCTATTTCTGCCGGTTTTTTTAATTCTATCATGATTTATCCTTATAAATTTAACCAAATTTTAGCAGTATTTTTTAAAGATTGTACATCACTTGAAGCATAAAAATGCAATAGTGCTTTATCTTTTTTATAAATTAATTTTTCTTTTTCTTTCAAAAAATCAACTATAGCATCACCTGAATGGATTAATTTTGTATTTTGACCAAAATAATCACTCAAAGATTTCATTAAAAAAGGAAAATGGGTACAAGCTAAAATTAAAGCATCTGGAGTTTGAACTTTTTCAAAATAATATTTCATAGCACTTTGTAAAAATTCCCCCTCAAAAATACCCTCTTCAACCATAGGGACAAAAAGCCCAGTTGCTAAGGCCTTTATTTGAGTGAAACCTTGTTCGCTTAAACGTTTTTGATATTCTTGTGATTGAATAGTTGCCTTTGTAGCGATCACTAAAATTTTTTCATCTTTACTTTTTAATGCTTTTTTTGTAGCCTCCACTCCAGCGTCTATTACTCCATATATTGGGATATTAGCATTTTGTCGCAATATATCTAAGGCATAAGCACTTGCAGTATTACAAGCAATAATAAGCATATCAATTTGAAATTTTTTAAAAAAATCTAAAGCCTCTAAACAAAATTTGATAATCGTATCTTTATCTTTTACTCCATAAGGAACTCTTGCGGTATCCCCATAATAAATTATTTCATCAAAAAAATTCGCTTCATAAAGAGATTTTAAGACGCTAAGTCCTCCTACACCACTATCAAAAACTCCAATTTTCATCTTATATATCTTCTAGCGCCTATATAACGTGATTTCCAATAAGAATTACTCAAGTTAGCTTCTCTAGCTCCACCCCTAGAAGAAAGATGGATGAAATTGCCTTTGCTTGTATAAATTCCTACATGCATGCCATTTGGCCCTCTACCCGTTCTAAAAAAAACTAAATCTCCAGCTTTTAAATGAGACTTAGAAACCCTTATGCCTGAATTTAATTGAGTGACAGTTGTTCTTGGGATTTTTGCATTAAACTCCAATAAAGCTTTTTGCGTAAATGCTGAACAATCAGCACCTCTTTTAGTATTGCCCCCTAAAACATAAGGAGTTTTTCTCCATTCATAGGCAATAGATTTTAATTTAGATTCTACATTAGAATAATGGTAATTTGGTTTTCCCATGAAAGCAAAATTAGGATAAAAACTACAACCTGTGATAAAAAATAAAGCTAAAAAAATAAAAAAAAGTTGTCTCATTTGTTTCTCCTTTTTTAAGCACGATTTGCAAAAAATCTAAGATAAATAAAGCCCCAAATTCCAGAACAAAATGAAGCAATTAAAATAGCAAGATTATCTGCATAATGAAATATATCGCTTACCTCATAAGCCAAACCATCGATAAATAAACTCATAGTAAAGCCTATACCCGTTAAAATACAAACTCCATAAAGTTGTTTTAAATTTGATCCTTGAGGCAAATGAGCTAATTTAAATTTTATAGCAAAATAAGAAAAGACAAAAACTCCTAATTGCTTTCCTATAAAAAGTCCAAAAAATATCCCTATACTCACTCCAGAAAACATAGCTTTTAAATCTATGTTTGACAAATTCACCCCCGCATTTGCAAAAGCAAATAAAGGCAAAATAACAAAATTGAGCCAAAATTTTAAACTTTCATAAATATCTTCTAAAAAAGGTTTGCCTTCTTTAGTAACCATAGGGATAAAAAAAGCTGTAATGATTCCTGCTAAAGTAGCATGCACTCCACTTTTTAAAACACTGATCCAAAGAATTAACGAACAAATAAAATAAAAAGATTTCCGCGTAATACCAAAAACATTAAGCATAAGCATTATAAAAATAACAATTGTAGCAATGATAAAAGCAAAAATAGAAAGTTTGGTGGTATAAAAAATTGCGATAATTAAAATAGCCCCAACATCATCGAAAATCGCTAAAGAAAGTAAAAAAATTTTCAAACTCGATGGAATATATTTTCCGCACATCATCAATATCGCTAAAGCAAAAGCGGTATCTGTAGCTGTTGGGATAGCCCAACCTTTAAGGGTATATATATCGCCTAAATTAACCAAAGTAAAAAATAAAGCAGGGATTAATATACCTCCTAAAGCCGCTATAAAAGGCAATACTATATTTTTAGGATTTTTAAAATCTCCATGTAAAAATTCTTTTTTAAGCTCAAGACCTATTGCAAAGAAAAAAATCGAAATGAGTCCATCATTTACCCAAAGCAAAAAAGGCTTATTAAGTTCAAATTCGCCAACACTAAATCCCACTTTTAAATTAAGAAGACTACGATAATGTTCACTAAAAAATCCATTTTGGATCAATAAAGCAAGTAAAGTAGAAACAATAAGTAAAATTCCGCCAAAAGCTTCGCTTAAAATGAGAGTTTTTAATTTTTGAAAAACACCATTCATTTGATTATCTTAAGATATATAAAGCCGATTAAGGCACTGATGAAACTCGCTAATAAAATAGCTAATTTATCAGCATGTTCAAAAATATCACTATTTTTATACGCTAAACCATCGATAAATAAACTCATAGTAAAGCCTATGCCTGTTAAAATACAAACTCCATAAAATTTGGAATATTTTATATTTTCAGGAAGTTTTGCAAGTTTTAATTTGATAGCAAGATAACAAAAAGAAAAAACCCCTAATTGTTTTCCCAAAAATAAACCTAGCATAATTCCAAGACTTACAGGTGAAACTAAAACACTCGCATCCATATCTTTAATATCAACCCCTGCGTTTGCAAAAGCAAATAAAGGCAAAATAAAATAAATCACCCAAGGATTTAAATCCTTTAAAACTGCATGCAAATAAGGTTTTTTATCGGATGTATCTAAAGGTATAAATAAAGCTATAATCACCCCTGCTAAAGTAGCATGTACTCCACTTTTAAGCATTGCTACCCACAAAATCACTCCGATTAAAACATATAAGGATAAGTGTGTAAAATGAAGATAATTTAATACAAATAAAACCAAGATACATAAAAAACAAATTACAATAGCCAAAAATGAGAGTTGATCCGTATAAAATAATGCGATAATAATAATTGCACCCAAATCATCAAAGATAGCCAAAGAAAGTAAAAATAACTTTAAGCTCGATGGAATTTTATTTCCTAAAAGCATTAAAATTCCCACTGCAAATGCTATATCTGTAGCTGTTGGAATAGCCCAACCTTGCATAGCAAAATCATGGGAATGATTGATTAAAGTAAAAATCAAAGCGGGGAAAATCATACCTCCTAAAGCTCCAAATAAAGGTAAAGAAACTGATTTTATATTTTTAAGCTGTCCGCGTAAAATTTCATATTTTAACTCAAGGCCGATACAAAGAAAAAATATAGCGATTAATCCATCATTGATCCAAAGTTCTAAAGACTTTGCGATTTTGAAATTCTCAAAACCTATCGTTAAATTTGCGTGAAAAATTTCTGCATAATAAAAACCAAGAGAAGAATTTTTAAACAATAAAGCTAAAAGAGTAAAAAATATAAGCAAAATTCCAGGAAAAGTTTCACTTAAAATTATTTTTTTAATTATATGCATTTATAACCCATCCTAGAACTAAAAATTATTTTTGTATGATTATAACTAAAAAATACTAAAGAAATAATTATTTTCAAATAATTTATTAGGATACAAATTGCATCCTAATTGATTAGATATTAAGCATAAATATCTAAACCACTAGAGCTAGAAGCTTGTGGAGCGGAGGCTTCAGAGACATTCTCCATACCTTCAATAAGCTTACTCATTAATGTTTCATTTGTATCCATAGATTTTTTTAATACTGAAGTATTAACCGCTGTTAATAAGTTTGCATTACTCATGGTTGCATCTGAAATCATAACATCCTCCTTATTTTGATGTAGCCTTATAAAAGACGTTTAAACAATATCGGAAATATTTTTTAAAAATTAATACCTAAATTTTTTAAATATTTTAAAATTTACAATAAAACCTTGTATTTAAATTATTTTTTAGTCTTATTTAAGATTGTTGGTATTATACTTCTATATTGATAATAAATATTATTTTTATAAATACATGATTTTGGAGCAAATCACAATGAAAATTTTTAAAATAATGCTTTTTTATTTTTTATTTTTTTCTACAACAGCTGTTTTTGCTAAGGTTGATGATTATATAGCTGAAACAAATATTATTAAAAATATCCTTAGTCAAAGTTTGGATGTATATAAAAAAGGCGATAATGGACAAGCAAAAAAATTAAGCGAAGATGCTTATTTTCAACATTTTGAAAATATGGAAGGTCCTATAGGTAGAAATATAGGTCGAAAAGCTATCACTATGGAGCGTAAATTCATTAATTTGCGTCGTATGTATAAGGAAAAAGCTCCTTTAGATCAAATCAACGCACTCATTGAAAGCCTTTATTATGACTTAGATGAAGTGGCTCCTATTTTACAAAATGGATATAGGTTAAAAGCAGAAGCTAGTCAAACCAATTATGATAAAGCAGCGGCTGAAAAATCAAGTTTAGAGGCTAATGCTAAAAGAGAAGCTGATGCTGAAGCTTTAATTGCCCAAATTACAGGTGTTAAACCCAGCTCAAACAATAATTCTAATATCCAAACTAGTTCATCAAATTTAAAAACCAATGATATCAATTCCGATCTTCAAGCGGCAGCCTCTATGGACGCAAGATTGCAATTTATTCTTGATAATATTTCAACCAAATTTACCCTTGCTGCAAATGCTTTTAAAAATGGAAATTATGATGAGAGTAAAAATTTATTAAATGATGCTTTATTTAATGATTATCGTAATACAAAAGTTGAAATTCTAATCAATAAATTTACCAAAGCTGGAAATGATCAAAAATTCCAACAAGCTTTAAGAACCTTGATACGTGAAATTGATGATAGAAAACTTGATGAAAAAAAATTAAGAGATGGTTTAGATGGCATAGAACAACAGCTTTTTGATACATTTTTACAAATTCCAAATTCAGAACTTTCAAAATTAAGACTAAAAGGTTTTAACGATGAAAATCAAGGAAAAGATTACGCTAAAGTCGGAGATGATATCAAACTTGCCTTAAATGAAATTTTAAATAATTACGATGGTTTTAATATTTCAGCTATCAATGATTTACAAAATACCTATTTAGATATTTTTGAAGCCAGTGGAATGGAAAATAAAATAGGTGCTGTTGATAGCAATTTGAAATTAAAAATCGAAAGTTTATTTTCTCAAAGTGTTGCATTAATCAAAAATAGTGCCGATAAAAAAGAACTTAAAGCTACTTTTGATGAATTAGAAAAATTCATCCAACAAGGTATAGATAAAATTCAAGATTCTACGCCTTATTCTCTTTTTATATGGGCTTTAGGAATTATCATACGCGAAGGTTTAGAAGCTTTAATTATCGTTGTTGCTATCGTATCTTATCTTGTTCAAAGTGGCAATAAAAATCGCCTCAATATAGCCTATAGCGCACTTTTTACCGGAATCATACTCAGCTTTATTACAGCTTTTGCTGTCTCTTGGCTTTTTAAAGAAAATGCGGGGCAAAGTAGAGAACTTATAGAAGGCATTACTATGCTTATAGCTGTTCTTTTATTATTTTATGTTGGATTTTGGTTGCTTTCAAACGCACAAAATAAAAAATGGGCTAGTTTTATCAAGCAAGGTGCAATTGATGCTATTTCAAACAATAGCGCAAAAACACTTTGGATTACCGTTTTTCTAGCTGTTTATAGAGAAGGTGCGGAAACGGTTCTTTTTTATCAAGCTTTGCTTTTTGATGCAAAAACCAGTACGGATTTAAGTGCTATATTTGGGGGACTTGGACTTGGAATTTTAATTTTAATTGTTTTATATTTTCTTTTAAAAGCAGGAGCTATTCGCATCCCTGTTAAGCAATTTTTTTATATCACCTCTTATATAATCTTTTATATGGTATTTGTTTTTACAGGCAAGGGCATAGCAGAGCTTATAGAAGGAAAAATCATCCTTCCTAGTTTAGTTCTTATGAATTTTGAACCTATATTATGGCTTGGAATTTATCCTTACTATGAAACTTTAATTCCTCAATTTATAGTATTAATTTTATTGATTATTGGTATTTTAATCACAAAACAAATTTCAAAAAAAGGAGTAAAATGAAAAAAATTTTATCAAGCGTTGCTATAGCAGCGATTGCAAGTATCAATCTTTTTGCAGGTGAAGTGCCAATTGGCGATCCAAAAGAATTAAATGGGATGGAAATAGCCGCTGTTTATCTTCAACCAATCGAAATGGAACCAAGAGGAATTGATCTTGCAGCATCTTTAGCAGATATTCACTTAGAAGCAGATATTCACGCAACTAAAAATAATCCTAATGGCTTTCCTGAAGGATTTTGGATGCCTTATCTAACCATAGCTTATGAACTTAAAAATACAGATACTGGAGCCATTAAACGCGGAACTTTAATGCCTATGGTTGCGGATGATGGTCCTCATTATGGTGCTAATATCGCTATGGAAAAAGACAAAAAAGGTGGTTTTGGAGTGGGTAATTATGAACTCACTTTTTATATTTCAAATCCTGAAAAACAAGGATTTGGACGCCATGTTGATGAAGAAACTGGCGTAGGTAAATGGTTTGAACCTTTTAAAGTTGATTACAAATTTAAATACACAGGCACACCTAAATAATTCCCAAATTTTTAGAAATTCTTAATAATAGAATTTCTAAAAATACTTCTTATTCTTTAAAAAATAAAATCTTAATTAATTTTAATATCTTAAAAATCTTTATACAAAAATTTATTTATTTTTTACACTTGTTAAAGTTTTTTATGTAATAATAACTCTTATCAATATAAAAAAGTGAAAGATTATGAGCATATATTTTGTCAATTTTATTTCCAATATTTTGCCCTTAAGCGTTTTAATAGCTTTTATAAATCCTGACAAAAAATACATTACAAAAAGCTTTATAGCGGTTTTTTTAGGGTTTTTATTTGGGTATTTTGCATTTTTTATATCCGCACAATTTTTAAAAACTGATAATTTGATATTTAATCTCAATTTTATTTTTATAGCTTCTTTACTTGCAAGTTTTATATTTTATTTTTGGGAAAAAGTTAAAGTTTTAAACTTAGTTTTATCGACCGTTTTAAGTTTTTGCATAGCTTTAAATTATTATTACATCAATCAAGATTTGCCTATATTTAGCAATTCTTTATTGGATAGTCAAACAATTACATCTTTAGGTTTTATATTCTTAGCTTTCATTATTTGTATTTTAATCTTTTTCTTTTTAAGATGGCAAAAAACAATCAATAAAAAAGCAAGTTTTGTTGTCTTTTGTATCGTTATCTTTGTAGAAATGGATCGTGCTTTAGCTAACATCTTACTCACTTTGATGAGAAATTCAATTATTGATACTGAAACTTTTTTAATTAGCTTTGTTGGAAAAAGCAATTATTTTGGTACTTTTAAAATTTATCTTTATATCATTTTAATCCTTATTCTTGCTTTTTTAAGTTTAAAAATTCGCCAAAACAATATCAATAAGCATACGATTTTAGATATTAAGTATCGCAAAGATAAGGCAAAAAATCATCTAATCAATTCTTATTTTTCAAGCGTTTTTATAAGCTGTATAGTTAGTTTTTGTATTGTTTTGTATTTTTTTATGATCAGTTCTAAACCTTTGGTTATAGATGAACCTAAAGAAATTTTACCTAACGCTGAGGGTAAATTTATCTTTGATGTGGCTCTTTTAAGGGATAATAAACTTCATAGGTTTGCCTATGTAACAGCTGAAGGTAAGGTTGTGAGATTTTTTCTAATCAATAAAAGAGAAGATAGGGACTCTCCTGTTGCTGTTTTTGATGCTTGTATGATTTGCGGAGATATGGGGTATATTAAAAAAGATGGGGAATTAATCTGCATTTCTTGCAATGTCCGTATTTTTCTACCAAGCTTAGGTAAATCAGGTGGTTGCAATCCTATTCCTTTAAAATATACTTATGATGGTAAAAATATTATTATTGATGCAAAAGATGTCATTGCTGGATCTAATTATTTTAATCAAATCAAAGAAATTCAAGTTAGCGATCCTGTTTCAAAAGATAAACTGATTAACATAAAAGCACCTTTTTCTTATAGTTATAAAGGAATTACTTATTATTTTATCAATGAAAAAAACTATGAAGAATTTAAAAAAGATCCTTTAAAATTTATTGGGGATACAGAAGCTAAGTTTTTAATCCAAAGGAGAAGCGATGTTAGCTAAAATAATCCTTAGTTCTATTTTTAAAAATAAAATTCAAAAATTCTTAGCTTTTCTTACTTGTTTTTTAGCCACTCTTTTGCTTTGCATCATGCTAAATATTACTTTAAGTATAGGCAATGAAGTCACAGAACAATTAAAAAGTTATGGATCAAATATACTAGTTTTACCTAAAGGTTCTAACTTAAACATTGAAATAGGCAATGAAATTTATGAACCCTTAAAAAATAAAAACTATCTTGAAGAGAAAAATTTATATATGATTAAAGATATTTATTGGCGTAATAACATCACTGCCCTAGCCCCATTTTTAGATGGTAAAATCACTGTTAAAAATGATGATAAGGCTATAAAAACTCTATTGTATGGGACTTATTTTAGTAAAGCAATTAAAATAAAAGACGATGATGATTTTGTAACAGGAATTCAAACCCTTTATCCTTATCTTAAAGTAGAAGGAAGCTGGGCAAAAGATGATAGCAATGAAATCATGCTCGGTGAAGATTTGGCTAAAAATTCCAAACTAAAAATAGGACAAAATATAACACTCCTTGGAGAAAATAATATTTCAAAAGAAGTTAAGATTGTAGGAATTTTATTGCATACAAATCCTAAAATGTCAAATAAAATCATCGCTCCTTTACATCTTGCTCAAGAATTACTTAATAAACAAGGGCTTTATTCAAGCGCTGAAGTTAGAGCTTTTACTATACCTGAATCCTCACTTTCTGAAAAAGTACGCCGCTTAGGAGAAGAAAAACTCGATCAAGTTGAATACGATAAATGGTATTGTTCTGCTTATGTAGGTTCTATTGCTAGTCAAATCAAAGATGGACTTCCAGGATCTGATGTAAAAGTGCTAAATGCTATAAGCGATGCTCAAAATTTAATCGTTAAAAAAATTCAATCTTTAATGTCAATCACCTGCATTATTTGTATTATCATTTCAAGTATAGCTATTTCAAGCCTTATGAATTCAGAAATTCATCGCAGAAAAAAAGAAATAGGCCTTTTAAAAGTCCTTGGAGCTAATACTTTTCAAATTTATTTGATCTTTTCAAGCGAAAATTTAATTGTAGCTTTTATCGCTGCAATTTTTGGATTTGTATTTGGCATAGGAGTTTCAGAAATCATCAGTCTTAATATTTTTGGTTATTTTATCAATATTGCTTTTATCGCTTTACCTTTGAGTCTTATTTTTGCTGGCTTAATAGCTATAATTGGCTGCTTAATCCCTATAAGAAATATTTCCAATCTTTCTCCAGTAGAGGTGCTTTATGGAAAATAGATTTTTTCTAAATGAACTTTTTAAAAGTCTTAGTTTTTCTTATCAAAGACTTTTTATCATTATTTTATCCATTTTCATAGGTGCCTTAACTTGCTCAGCATTTTTAAATATCTATTTTGACATAGATACAAAACTTTCTAAAGAACTCAAAGCTTACGGGGCAAATGTGATTATAAGCTCTAAAAATATGGATGAAAATTTTATCTCTAACGCTAAATATGAAGAAATTAAACAGAAATTAAAAGCTAGGGCTTTAACTCCATTTTTATATGAATTTTTAAATTTAGGTAGCACAAGTGCGGTTGTTTTAGGAACAGATTTTAAAGCCTTAAGACTGACTAAACCTTTTTTAGAGATAAAAGATGGAAGTTTTTCTTTAAGAGATTTTAGTGATAATTCTGTTTTTTTAGGTATTAATCTAGCCAAACAATTAGATCTTAAAGTAGGAAATGAGCTGCAAATTTATAATCCAAATAATGGAAAAAGTGTTAAATTAACCATAAAAGCTATATTTTCAAGCAATGATGAATTCGATGGTATAGCCTTAGCGTCTTTAAATGTGATTCAAAATTTAAGCGATACACAAGGTATTAATTATGCTAATGCTATAGTCGATGGTGATTTTCAAAGCGTTTGGAATAAAACTCAAGCTATCAGCGATCATACTATTAACGCTAAACCTATATCATCGGTATCTTTAAGTGAAAATTTGGTTCTTAAAAAAATAAAAACCTTAATGTTTTTAATCGTCATTATTGTTTTAATCATAGTCACAACCAGTGTTAATACCACGCTAAGCTCTATCATATTTTCTAGAAAAAAAGAAATTGCTTTGCGTTTAGCTTTAGGAGCTAAAAAGAGAGAAATTTTTAAACTTTTTGCAAGTGAGTGTTTTATTGTGAGCTTAATAGCAAGCATTATAGGGGCATTTTGTGGAATATTTTTAGCCAATATTTTTGGTTATTTAATTTTTAATTCCAGTATTGACTTTAGATTTAAAGCGGTATTAATATCTATCATTATTTCTTTGGCTTTTGCTTTTTTTGCCGCTTTTTTACCTATAAAAAAGGCTTTAAAAATTAATATTTGTGATAATTTGAAAGGTGATTAAAATGAAAGAATTAATAAAAATAACAAATCTTAGCAAAAATTTTGGCAAAGTTAAGGCTTTAAATAATATTAATTTAAATGTTTATCAAGGAGAATGGCTTGCCATTATGGGGCCATCAGGAAGTGGCAAATCCACACTTTTAAATATTTTATCTCTAATGGACACCCCAAGCAGTGGTCAATATATCCTAGATGGGCAAAATTTAGAACAAATTCAAGAAGAGCAAAAAATACAATTACGCAGAGAGAAAATAGGACTTATATTTCAGCAATTTCATCTTATCCCTTATCTAAATGCTTTAGAAAATGTGATGCTTTCTCAATATTATCACTCTTGTATTGATGAAGAAGATGCAAAAATGATGCTTGAAAAAGTTGGTCTTTCACATCGTTTAAATCACCTTCCTAATCAACTAAGCGGAGGGGAGCAACAAAGAGTTTGTATCGCAAGATCTTTAATCAATAATCCTGAAATTTTACTTGCGGATGAACCCACAGGAAATTTAGATGAAGCCAATGAAGAAATCGTTCTTCAAACCCTAAAAAAACTCAAAAATGAAGGAAAAACTATTGTTTTAATCACGCACAATCCAGATTTAGCTAAATTTGCCGATAGAACCATATGCTTACACCATGGGGTTTTAAAATGAAATTTTTATGTATTTTTATTGCACTATTTTTACTCAATGCATGTTCTTTTGAAAATCATAAAAAAAGCACAAAAATAGGAGAAGTGGCTACAGAAATTTCAGCTAAAAATCTTTTAGGAGATAAAATTAAACTAAATGATGATAAAAATTCTTTAAAAGTATTAGTTTTTTTTCAAAATGGTTGTTCTTCTTGCTTAAAGGAACTGCCTTATCTAGATGAATTTGCGCAAAATTATCCAGATAAAATTAGCGTTTATGCGATCAATTCAGCCAATGATATACAAACCATACAATCTTTAGCAAAAAAATTTGATTTTAAAAAGGTTAAAATTTTAAAAGATGATCTTAAAATAACGCAAGATAGATATGCCGTATTTGCAACGCCAACAACTATAATCATTAAAAATGGAATTATAAAAGATAGAATTTTAGGAGAAACACCTTGGGAAAATTTAAAGTCCAAGCTTATTTCATTGCTTTAATCACAGCTTTATTTTTTATAGCTTGCAGCGATGGAGAAAATTTTAAAAGCTTAGATCATAAAAATTATAATTTTTCCTACAATGGTTTTGAGAAAACATTAAAGCTTAATCAAAAGGATGAAAATTTTGCTTTGGTGTTTTTTACCAAAGATTGCGGAGTATGCAAAGAACAAATCAAAATCTTACAACAATTAATCCAAAATTATAATTTTAATGTTTTTGTGATTTTAGGAGATGCAAAAAATTTAGATGATGCAAAAAATTGGGCAAAAGAAAAAGGCTTAACTCAATTAACTTTATTCTATGAAAAAAATGCAGCCAAATATCTTTCAGATTCCATAGGCGGTATTTATGGAGTTCCTGTAATTAGTTTTTTTGAGTCAGGAAAAATGAATAAAAAATTTATAGGATTGACACCTTATCATATGCTTGAAAATGAAATTAAAAGGATAAAAAATTAATCTTATCCTTTTAAATAATTAAAGCTTTTGATCTCCTAAAAAATAGCCGTAAATTTCATAACTTCCATCTTTTTTCATTAAAATGACGGGATATTTTTCATTGTAGCCTTGTTCCATTCCAGGGCTTCCTTGTGGCATTCCAGGAGCTGAAATTCCTATAACGTCTTTTGGTTTATTTTCAAGGAGCCAAGCTACAGCGCTTTCAGGAACATGTCCTTCAACGACATAGCCTTCAATAATCCCTGTATGGCAGCTTTGATATTCATTTTTGATGCCATATTGATCTTTAATTTTTAGAAAATCATCTGTTTTATGCACATTTACACTATAGCCTTTTTTCTTCATATAAGCCGTCCAATAATCACAACACATGCAAGTAGGACTTTCATAAATTTCTAAATTTTTAGCTTGTAAAATACAAGCACTTGCAACTACAACAAAAGCTGAAATTACTTTTTTCATTTTCTACTCCCTAAATTTCATTATTTTAACTATGCAACCTGAATTAACAATATATCAAATTTTACTTTTAAACAAAGTAAATCTTTTTGTGCAAAATTAATTTTTTTTATTTAATTGACTTAATCGATATTGGCTATAAGCAGTAAAAATAACTCCAATAACCAACCAACAAATCCCACTCCAAATAAGTCTTGACTCTTTTCCGAGCAATAATATAAAAAATGCCCCGATAAAATGCACCAAAGCTACAACTAAAAACAATATGCCTGCTAAACGTTGCTTTTTAAGTTTTTTCAGTTTTTCATCTTTTTCATCTTTTTCATCTTTTTCCATGTTTTTCCCTTAACTTTTTAATCTCTTCTAAAAGCATAAATTTAAGCTCCTTAAGCCCTGTTTTTTCAAGACTTGAAACCTCAATTAAAAAACTTTGCGGATCTTCTATACTTTTTAAATAATCTTTTAAATTTACTATATTCTCTGCAATCGCTTCTGCAAAATCAACACCTAAATTCACACTATCACTTTTTGAAATCATAATACCAAATTCACGCTTAAAGAGCTCTTTGGAAAATTTTTCGAGCTCATTTCTTAGCACTATAAATTGCTCTTTTAAAGACATTTCTCTTAAAGGATCCAATACAAAAAGTAAAAAAGATGTTCTTTCTATATGCTTTAAAAAAGCAAGTCCTAAACCTTTACCTCCACTTGCACCCTCGATAATACCAGGAATATCTGCCATCACAAAAGAATTATACTCATCCACATCAACAAGACCAAGTTTTGGCGTCAATGTGGTAAATTCATAATTCGCAATTTCAGGTTTTGCGTTTGAAACTACACTAATAAGAGTCGATTTTCCCACGTTTGGAAAGCCCACAAGCCCCACATCAGCGATCAATTTAAGTTCAAGTCTTACTAAACGACTCTCTCCTTTTATGCCAGGTTGTGCATAGTCAGGACGTTGGTTAGTTGCGTGTTTAAAATGAGTATTTCCAAGCCCCCCTTTGCCACCTTTTAAAAATACTTCTCTTTGCCCTTCTTTAGTTAAATCAAGTAAAATTTCATTGCTTTGAGCATCAATAACTTGAGTGCCTTCAGGAACGATGAGTTCTAAATTTTCACCCTTTTTTCCATTTTTATTACGCCCCATACCCGCTGCACCATTTTGTGCGCGAAGTTCTTTTTTGCCTTTAAAATTAACAAGGGTATGAGTATTGTTATCACATATAAAAATGATATCTCCGCCATTTCCACCATCGCCACCATCAGGACCACCCAATGGAACGTGCTTTTCACGACGAAAACTCACAGCACCTTTGCCTCCATCACCTGAAGCTAAAGTAATCTTAACACTATCTATAAACATAAAAAAACCTTAAAAAATTTTAAAAAGAAGTATATCAAAAGAAAATAAAATTCAAAATAATTTTTACAATAGCTCAAAACTCTCATTAGCTTATTTTATATAAAAACTACTATAATTAAAAAATTTTAACATCGTCAAAAATTAATATTTTAGATTAAAATCTTGATATTATAAGCTAAAAATATTATAGTAAAATTTGATTTTAAGTACTTTTTGAAATTTATAATCTTTAAAATTAACTTGTTTAAAAAAAATATCTAATTTTAAATTTTGGATAAAAATTTAAGATTTTTCTAGGCAAAAGCCTAGAAATTAAGCAGGATAAACAGAAACTTTTTTTCTATCTTTATCTTTTCTTTCAAATTTAACAAAACCATCAATTAAAGCAAAGATAGTATGATCTTTTCCCATACCTACATTATTACCTGCATGTGTTGCAGTTCCTCTTTGGCGAATGATGATATTTCCAGCTCTAACAAATTCGCCACCAAATTTTTTAACACCTAAACGACGACCAATAGAATCGCGATTATTTTGAGTTGAACCTTGACCTTTCTTGTGTGCCATTCTTTACTCCTTAAGCTTTAATATCTTTAACTATAACGCGAGTAAATTGTCTTCTAAAACCTCGTTTAAGTTTAGAATCTTTTCTGCGTCTTTTTTTATAAATTACAACTTTCCTATCTTTTCCGTGATTGATCACTTCTAAAACAACTTTTGCACCTGCTACGAAAGGCGCACCTACCTTAATATCTTTATCGCAAATTGCAAGTACTTCATTCACTTCGATAATAGCTTTGCTTTCAGCTTCAAAGTGATCTAGCTTTAACTCATCATTAACGCTAACTTTATACTGCTTTCCGCTGTGTTTCATAATAGCATACATTGCTTTTCCTTATAATTTGGTAAGTACCATAAAGCACCAATTAGGATTTAAAAGCTTTAATGGTTTAGAAAAACTTTAATTTTATAAAATTTTTCTTTAATATTTAATGAATTTAAAAGTTTGCAAATTAAAAAATCAAAACAACACTAAAATCCAAGATCAACCCCACCACCTTCATGAAGCTTATAGGTAGAATCTTTGCCTTTGTCTTGCTTATTTTCCTCTGATGTATTAGCGTTAAAAAGAGAATTTTGTATATATTTTTGCATCATTAAAGCAGTATTTTCCCAAAATTTTTGTTCTTTTTGAGCATCATAAGTAAGTATTAAATTCGTACTTAGAGTTTTTGACAATACTATCTCTCTTGTGGGATAAAATATAAGTTTGAAAGAGATATTTATCTTTAATTTTTTATCATTTTGATAAGTAATATAGCTATTTTGTTTAGATGCATCTAAAATTTTATACTCTAAAATATAATCCGTACCTAAAACATTCCCTAGCTTAGAGCTTTCATCACTAGAACCTTGAGCACTTTCGATAAGTTTATCTTCGCTTTTAAAATCATTTTTTCTTTCCAAAAGAGCAAAATAAGCATCGTTAGAAAAAATATCATTTAAAGCTTGAGTTAAATTTTCTCCAGATTTTCCATAATTTTCATCAAAAAGTATTAATTTTGGTTTTTGATCATTTTGGTAAAGATATTTATAAGCTAAGATTTTAACCTTCCAATTTGTGCCATTATTTTCAGCAGAAGTGATCTCATAACTATCAATACGCCCATTACTTACATTTTGAAGCGTATCTTTTGAATTTTGAACAATTTGCCCTAAGGCTGAAAATTTAACATCAATACTTTTAATTTCTTGTCTTAAATTAAACTTTGAAATACCTTTAAGCTTAGATAAGGCATCAATTAAGGCGTTATTTAAAGCATCTTCTCTTGTTTGACCTGTCCCAACACCTTGCATAATTTTTTGAAATTTAGATCTTTGATGCGGAAGTGTTTTTAGGCTTTGAATATTGCTAAAATTGATATCTTGAGCAGGAGAATAATCATAAATAATCACATTTTTTTCATTTTGGGCTTTTATAATATTTTGATTTTCAGCCCAAAGTAAAGACAAAAAAGCTATTAAAATAAAAAAATATTTCATTTTACCAAGTCACCGATTTACTTGTTCCTGTTTTATCAATTGTTTTTTCATCTTCCCAATAAGCAAGTCCTGAATTTAAATCTGTAAGTGTTAAATGAAAAAAATACTCCGCTTGTATATCGCCATTTCTAAGCTTAACAGTATCTTGACGAATTTTTCCGCTTAATGAAAAATCAGGGGCCACTAAAGTTCCTTTTTTAGAAATAGTATTTTGGTTAAATTCTTCATTATCTCGTAGTTCTCTTACGGCTTCACTCATCCCATCTCTAGCACCCCCTGCTGCAACGGCTGTAGTAAGGATAAATTTACCTGATTTTCTAAGTGCAATAGTTATTTTGCTTATAAGTTTGTCTGTATCGATTCTTTGAGGGGTATCATTAATGATTTTTCCAATAGCTATCACTTTTCTTTGGCCTTGTGAAATATTAGCAAAAGCGGGATCTTTCAACATGCTTTCAATCATTTCTTGTGCTGTTTTTTCAAAATCTTCTCTATCAAGCCCTAAAGTTAAAGCATCCCCTTGTTTTTTTTGACTCGCATAACCATCAGTATAAACAGGTGCTCCACAAGCTGCAAGAAAAAAAGCTAAAAAAGCATAACAAGCCACTAAAAATAAATTCCTCATCTTAATTTCCTTTTTTAATCTATTATACTTTGTTTAATTTTCAATTTTGTAAATTTCACTTGGAATTATTGGGTTAAAAGATCGAATTAAAATCAATATGTCTTTATTTTGATCCAAAGAATTAGAATATATGGCATTATTATTTTCATCTTGAATTTTAATAAAACCATCATTAACGATCATTAAAATTTGAATATTTTTAGGTAAAAAATTCCAAATTCTCAAATCACTTCTTGTTGTTGCCGCAGTAAAAATATCCGTCGCAAAAGTCAAAATTCCGCTTTGATCATTTTTTGCTACAGCCATATTTAAACCTGTTTTAAAAAGACTTGACATTAAAGATTTCATAATTTTAGCATTCAATTCTTCTTTAAATTCACTAGCCACCACCTCATCAAAATCGAAAATTCTCGCAGTTTGGTTTAAATTTTTACCATCAAAAACATTTAAATAAGCAAAGGATTCTTTTCTCTTCTTTAAGGTAGGCAAAGCTACACTTGCTGTTACAATATGCTGATCAAAAATAAAAGGCAAAGTAAGTGAAAATTCATCCAATGCAGGGCTTAAACCATTTTCATAAATGATGAAAATATGTTTTTTTAATTTTTGCGGATTTAAAGCCTTAGAGTATTGATCAAAAAGCTCAAATTCTTTTTGTATTTCTTTATCATTATTGTATGCTGCATAAACCTCTTTAAGTAAATCAGAAGCTTTTTGATAATCATGATCCATGAAAAAAAATACTGAAGAAATATAAGTTACATAAGCATTTGTATAGTTTTTTTGTGCATGAAATTCTTTAAAAAGATTATTGTATTGATTTGCAATGATTTTGAGATTTTGATCTATATTTTGCTTGAAATTCTCTTCTTTTTCAGCTTTTTTTCGCATCTGCTGAATTTGAGTGGCAAAATATTCTTTAGCTATGTCTTGCCTTGCTAAAGCGCGATTAAATTCTACTCTAGCATTTGAAAAATCTTTCAAACTCATGAAATTTAAACCCTTATAAACATTGACCATGGTTCGTTCATACCAAGCACCTTGATAATCATTAACACCATCATTTATCAATGTAGAACTAATAAAATTTACACTCTTGTGAGCAATATTTTGCAAATCAACATCATATTTATAAGAATTTTCTACTTGATCAAAAATAGCATTGCTTAAATTAAAATCCTTGCAATCTCTAGCAATATACGCTGTATTTAAGCCTTTAAAAATAGTATCATCATCTTGATTGATCGCTTGTAATTGTTTTTTAAAAAAATCCTGATCGCATTTTTTAGAAAATAATTCTTTTTGATAAAATAAATTTTGATCTTGATAAGTTGAGCAAGCACTCAAAATAAATATAATAAAAAATAATATTATTCGATACATTTAAAATAATCCAAAAAAATAAAAATTATTCTAAACTATATCAAAAAATCAATAATAGCCTAAGGCTATTATTGATTACTTTAAAAAGCCAGCTGCAACAAAACCTAAGGCTACTGAAATAGCAATGGCTAAAACACCTGGTATAAAGAAAGAGTGATTAAAGATAAATTTACCTATTCTTGTTGTTCCTGTATCATCCATTTGTACAGCACCCAATAAGGTAGGATAAGTTGGCAAAACAAAAAGTGCAGAAACTGCAGCAAAACAAGCCACTAACATATAAGAATCATTCGGATTTGCAGCAGTAATACCCAAAGAAGTAATTACCACTGGAACAATAGCTTTAGCTGTAGCTGCTTGAGAATATAAAAGCATACTAGCAAAGAAAAATGCAACCGCAAGTGTTGCTGGAATTTGTTTTACCCAATTGCTTGCTAAATCTGTGATTTCTTGCGTGTGACCCGAAACAAAAGTATTTCCAAGCCAAGCAACACCAAAAACACAAACACAAGCTGTCATGCCACTTTTAAAAACACTTGTATCCAAAATTTTTGCTGGATCTACTTTGCAAAACCAAGTGATCAAAGTAGCTGCTGTTAATAAAAAGCTCATAATAGCTGAATCTCTTGGAATAACAACAGGATCTATCCATCTAATATTACTAGAAATTGCTGTTGCGTATAAAACCACGCATAAAACTGTGATTAGAAAAATTCCAACTGAAAGTTTAGCACCTGGTTTATCTTGTGCTTGCAAAACTTCATTAGCATCTTTTACAAGTCCTGCTTTTAAACGCTCTTGATAAATTTTACTTTTACTAAGATCTAAAGGAGTAATGATACTAACTATAAACGCCGTTAAAATACAAGCGATAAAGGTTGTGCTGATCCAAATTCCTAATAGTGTTGGATAATTCCACCCAAATTGCTCCAAAATTCCACTCATATAAACAACAGCAGCACTCACAGGAGATGCAGTGATACCTATTTGAGAAGCAACCACCATTAAAGAAAGCGGAACTGAAGGTTTGATATTTTGAGATTTTGCAACATCAACAACTACAGGCATTAAAGAAAATACAGCATTACCTGTTCCTGCTAAAAGAGTCAAGAGCCATCCGCAAATTGGAGCTAAATAATTGATGAATTTTGGATGCTTTCTTAAAAATCTCTCGGTTAATCTTACCATATAATCAAGACCACCGGCTTGCTGCATTGCAGAAATTGCTGCAATAGCTGCAGCAATAATTAAAATAACATCCCAAGGAATACTACCTGGTTTCATGCCTAAAGCAAGTCCTAAAATAACAACCCCTATACCTCCTGCATAGCCTATAGCTATACCTCCTAGACGAATTCCTATAAAAATAGAACCCAAAAAGACAACTATTTGTAAAATCAACTCCACACTCATAGTAAAACCTCTTATTTTTCAATACGTGGATTTAGCATATTTTCAGGAGTTAAATATTCATCTAGTTTTTCTTTGGTTAATAAGCCTCTTTCTAAAACTATATCAGCAACGCTTTTTCCAGTTTGCAAAGCTTCTTTTGCAACTGATGCTGAATTTTCATATCCTATATAAGGATTTAAAGCAGTAACCAAACAAACAGAATTTAACATAGTTTCTTTACATTTTTCTGGATTAGCTGTTAAATGCTTAATTGCTTTGTTAGCTAAAGTTAGCATTGCATTTTCTAAAAGAACTAAAGAATTAAATAAAGCATAAGCAATTCCTGGCTCAAATGCATTAAGCTCAAATTCTCCTCTTTCTGAACAAAGTGCTATAGTTACATCATTTCCTATAACCTCATAACAAGCTTCTCCAACTACTTCTGGGATAACTGGATTAACTTTACCTGGCATGATAGAACTACCTGGTTGCATTTGAGGTAAATTAACTTCGCCTAAACCACATCTTGGGCCTGAATTCATTAATCTTATATCATTAGCAATTTTAGAAAGTCTAACCGCAGCAGTTTTTAAAGCTCCGCTTACATGGACAAAATCGGCTGTATCTTGAGTCGCCGCTATAAAATCTTCTGCTGGTCTAAAAGTGGAACCTGTTATATCACTTAAATATTTTTCAACCAAATCTTTATAATCAGGATGACAACAAATTCCTGTGCCGATCGCTGTTGCTCCTAAATTTAAATAAGTCATTGATTCTCTTGCTTTGGTAATTTTTTCTATATCGCTTTTTAAATAGCTTGCAAAAGCATTAAAAGTATTTCCTAAGGTTGTAGGAACAGCATCTTCAAGCTCTGTTCTACCGATTTTTAATATATCTTTCCATTCTTTTGCTTTAATTTCTAATTCATTTTTTAATACTTCCATAGCCTTAAGCAAATCACCCATTTTAGCATGAACTGCAACCTTGATGGAGCTTGGGTAAGCATCATTAGTTGATTGACCAAAATTTGTATTGTCATTTGGATGAAGGTATTGATATTCCCCTTTTTTATGTCCCATCATTTCAAGAGCGACATTAGTAATCACTTCATTAGCATTCATATTTGTGCTTGTTCCAGCACCACCTTGAATCATATCCACTACAAATTGATCCAAAAACTCACCATTTATAATTCTATCACAAGCTTTAACTATATAATCAGCTCTATCGGCTGGAACCATTCCTAAATCTTTATTAGCTAATGCTGCTGCTTTTTTAACTTGCGCAAAAGCTTTTACAAAAAATGGATATTCTTTTAAAACCCTACCACTCATTTTAAAATTTTCTAAAGCTCTATAAGTTTGCACTCCATAATACACGTCATCAGGAATTTCTAATTCCCCTATAAAATCGTGTTCTTTTCTTGTTCCCATTATAAACCTTTCGTATAGTTTGTATTTTTAATGTAAACACTAAAAATCTACATAGATAAGTATATTCTTGTTTTAGTTAATATTTAGTTAATATTATTAACATTTATTCAAGTAAAACTAAATAAAAAGATTAAAAATATATCTATAAATAAATTTGTTATAATTTCTTCAATATAAAACTTTGGATTATCATCAAATGGAAAAAATAGCTATTAATCTAGAAAATATTAAAATAAACGAGGATTGGAAAAATTTTTTAAAAGAAGAATTTTTAAAACCTTATTTTTTAGAAATTAAAAAAAAATATATTCACGCCTTAGAAAATAAAAAAACGATCTATCCGCCAGCAAATTTAACTTTTAATGCCTTCAATCTTACTCCTTTAAAAGATTTAAAAGTGATCATTTTAGGGCAAGATCCTTACCATCAAGAAGGTCAAGCAATGGGACTTAGTTTTTCAGTTCCCAAAGGGATTAAAATTCCCCCAAGTTTGGCTAATATTTATAAAGAGCTTTATAATGATTTAAAAATTCAACCTGTAAAAGATGGGGATTTGAGTTTTTGGGCAAAACAAGGGGTTTTGCTTTTAAATTCTATTCTTAGTGTTGAAGCTGGAAAACCTGCGAGTCATAGCACTTGGGGTTGGCAAGAATTTAGCGATGCTATCATATCGAAACTTAGTATAGAAAAAACAGGGCTTATTTTTATACTTTGGGGGAATTTTGCAAAATCTAAAAAAAATCTTATTGATACAAAAAAACATTTTATATTAGAAGCTGCTCACCCTAGTCCATTAGCTAGAACAGGCTTTTTAGGATGTAAACATTTTTCAAAAGTCAATGAAATTTTAAAAAGCTTAGGAAAAGATATTATAAATTGGGATTTGAAATAATTTTTCTAAAAAGCTGAATTTAATCAGCTTTTTAGATTGCAATATTTTTAAAAGATTCATTAGCTATATCGGTTTATTTTTAAATTAATTTAGTTTTTTGATAAAAAATAAAAATTAATTTATATTTAAATTTTATATTTAATAAAAAGCAATACTGATAACTACAATAATATAAAAGATTAAAAAATATTTTTAAGTATAAAAATTATTTCATTATGTTTATATTTTATTAAAAATAAAAAAATCAATATGTTACAAAAATACACAAAATTTTAAAGAACTCATAAACTTTAACACCCTATTTCATTTCTTAAAATCTATTTTTTAAAAATTTGATACAATGGCCAAAGATGTCAAAAAATTTAAGGAGAAAATATCTAATGTGGCAACAAATTTATGACCCAATGAATAATATTTGGTTAAGTGCTTTAATAGCATTTTTACCGATTCTTTGTTTTTTAGCTTGTCTGGTTTTTTTTAAACTTAAGGGTTTTCAAGCTGGATTTTTAACCGTTATTGCAGCATCTTTGGTGGCTTTATTTGCATATAAAATGCCTTGGAATTTAGTTGGAGCAAGTTTTATTCAAGGCTTTATTAATGGTATGTGGCCTATTGCTTGGATCATCATTGCAGCGATTTTTCTTTACAAACTTTCGATTAAATCAGGTTCTTTTGAAGTTATCAAAAAAAGCGTTATGAGTATCACTCCAGATCACAGAATGCAAGTGATTTTGATCGGTTTTTGTTTTGGATCATTTTTGGAAGGTGCGATAGGATTTGGTGGACCAATTGCTATTACCGCAGCTCTCTTGGTTGGACTTGGTTTTAAACCATTGCAAGCAGCCGGACTTTGTCTTATAGCCAATACTGCACCTGTAGCGTTTGGCGCTGTTGGAATTCCTGTTATTGCGATGTGTGATTTAGTTAAAATTGAAAGCCAATCTGTTTCAGCTATGATAGGTAGAATGCTTATTCCTCTTAGTTTTATTGTGCCTTTTTTTGTTGTATTTTTAATGAATGGTTTCAAAGGCGTTAAAGAAACTTTTCCTGCAGTTTTTGTTGCAGCAGCAAGCTTTACCCTTACTCAATATCTTAGTTCTAACTATTTAGGCGCAGAACTTCCGAGCATTATTTCCGCTGTTGCTTCTTTGGCAATTACAACTTTATTTTTAAAATTTTGGAAAATAAAAAATATTTACCGCGTTGATGGAGAAACTAATTTTCAAACCAATGATAATCTTAGTCTTTCTTCAGTATTGAAAGCTTGGGCTCCATTTATCTTGCTTATAGTTTGTATAATTTTTTGGACTCAACCTTGGTTTAAAAATCTTTTTGGAAAAGATGGAATTTTTGCCTTTACTAGCATCACTATTGCATTTAACAATATCACTCAAGGAATACTTAGTCCTTCTATCGTTGATGCAAGTGTTCTTAAGCCAGTTAGCTTAAATTTGGGCATAGATTTTATCAATGGAAAAACTGTAGCTCAAGCAGGAACTGCTATTTTGTTTGCAGCGTTTTTGACTATTTTTATTTTAAAAATCAAAGCAAGCGATGCCGCTGAGTGTTTTGGAGCAACCTTAAAAGAAATGGCTATTCCTTGTCTTACTATAGGTCTTGTAGTAGCTTTTGCTTTTATTTCTAAAAATAGCGGTATGAGTGCGACTTTGGGTCTTGCATTTGCACACACAGGCGATATATTCTCTTTCTTCTCTCCTGCTATAGGTTGGATAGGAGTATTCTTAACTGGATCTGATACAAGTGCTAATTTACTTTTTGGAACTTTACAACAAGCAACCGCTCAAAAACTTGGAGTTAATGAAGTTTTATTTTTAGCAGCAAACTCTGTAGGTGGAGTTGTTGGAAAAATGATCAGTCCTCAAAGTATAGCAGTTGCTTGTGCAGCCGTTGGACTAGTAGGAAGAGAATCTGAACTTTTCAAATTTACTCTTAAGTATTCTATAGCTTTTATTATTTTAGTGGGAATTTGGACTTGTTTTATCGCTTTCTTCTTACAAGGTATCATTCCTAGTGTTGTTTTGAAATAGTAATTATTGAAAGGTAAATTTAATGAAAAAAGTATATTTTTATGCAACTTGCTTAGGCACAGCAGCCATGCAAGATACAATTTTAAATGCTTTAAAACTTTTACGTTTGGAAGGAGTTGAAGTTATATTTAAGAAAAAACAAACTTGCTGCTCTCAACCTTCTTTTAATTCGGGTTATTTTAAAGAGAGTAAAGAGATTGCAATGTATAATGTAAATCTCTTTGATGAACCTTATCCTATTGTTGTGCCGAGTGGATCTTGTGCTGGAGTAATGGCTCATGATTACTTAGAGCTTTTTAAAAATGATCCCCAATTTGAAAAAGTAAAAAATTTCAGCGAAAGAGTGATAGAACTTTCTCAATATCTTGATGAAGTTTTAAATGTAAATTATGAAGACAAAGGCGATCCTGTAAAAATAACTTGGCATTCAAATTGTCACGCCTTAAGAGTTCAAAAAAGTATAGATGCAAATAAAAACTTAATCAAAAGACTTAAAAATGTTGAACTTGTACCTTTAACTTATGAAGAAGAATGCTGTGGATTTGGTGGGACTTTTTGTATAAAAGAGCCTGAAATTTCAAACGCTATGGCACAAAGCAAAATTAAAGATATCCAAAATACAGGAGTAAAATATTTAGTCAGTGCCGATGGAGGCTGTTTGCTTAATTTGGGAGGCACCATAAAAAAAATGGGGCTTGATATCAAACCTATCCATTTGTATGACTTTTTAATCAAACGCTTACAAGGAGAAAGACTATGAATGCTAAAATGCCTCATGAGCAAATCGTTCATATAAAACTAAACGATAAACAAATGCAAGAAAACCTTGTTAATGCTATGCATACTTTGCAAACCAATCGTTTTAAAGTGATTGATGCTAAATTTAATGATTGGCAGGGCTTAAGATCTAAAGCCAAACAAGCTAAAAATAATGCTTTAATGAGTTTAAAAGATCGCTTATTAGAATTTGAAAAAAATGCTACAGCTAATGGAATGATCGTGCATTGGGCAGATACAAAAGAGGATGCTTGTGAAATTATTTATCAACTCATGATAGAAAAAAATATCTCTAAAGTTCTAAAAGGCAAATCAATGGCCAGTGAAGAGATAGGCTTAAATCACTATTTAGAAAGCAAAGGAATGAAAGCCATTGAAACTGATTTAGGTGAACTTATTTTACAATTAAACGATGAAGCACCTGTGCATATCGTAGTTCCAGCCATCCATAGAAATCGTTATGAAATAGGAAAAATCTTTAAAGAAAAATTAAACTCTGAATTGGAAAGCGAACCAGAAAAACTTAATGCCATAGCAAGAAAACATTTAAGGGATGAATTTGAAGGTTTAAAATTGGGTTTAAGCGGAGTTAATTTTGCCATGTCTAAAGAAGGAGCTTTTTGGCTTATAGAAAATGAAGGTAATGGCAGGATGTGTACCACAGCTCCTGATATCCATATAGCACTTTGCGGTATAGAAAAAGTTATGGAAACTTTTGAAGATGCGGCTACAATGGTATCTTTGCTTACTCCTTCTGCTACAGGACAATTTATACCAACTTACAATAACATTATCGCAGGGCCAAGAAAAAATGGAGAATTAGACGGTCCTAAAGAAGTGCATGTGGTGTTATTTAACAACAACCGCACTAATATGCTTGCTAATGAAGATTATTACGAGGCTTTAAGGTGTATAAGATGTGGCGCTTGTATGAATTTTTGTCCTGTTTATGACCAAATAGGCGGACACACTTATCAAACAACCTATCCAGGGCCTATAGGAGAAGTTATTAGTCCAAATATTTTTGGTATAGATCATACGGGAGATATTTTAACTTTTTGCTCACTTTGCGGACGTTGTTCAGAGGTTTGTCCTGTTAAAATTCCTTTAGCTGATCTTATTAGAAAATTAAGACGCGATAAAGTAGGACAAGGAGATAATCCGCCTATAGGTGCGAATTTAGTTCATCACAATGCCATGGAAGCTTTTGCTTTTGCAAAATTTAAAAGCTTAGCTACTAGTGGAAATTTGTGGAGATTTTCTTTTTCAAAGGCTCATTATTTTAATTCTTTACTGCATAAATTTAAAGATTCTTTGCCAGTAATTAAAAATTGGAGTGCTTTTAAAGAATTACCAGAAATTAAAAAAGATCTATACAAAGAAGTAGAAAAACTTCAAGGAGTTATTTATGAATAAAATTGCAGAAATTTCCTCAAAAAGCAAAGCAAATATTTTAAAAAAGCTAGAAAATTACTATCATGAAACAGAATTTTCTCGCACTCCAAGCATTGATCCTGTAGAACATATTCGTACCACAGATGATATGCTTAGTGAATTAAAGCAAAAAATGAGTGATAATAGATATATCGTTGAAGAAAGCACTCAAGATAAACTTGAAGAAAAAATCAATGAAATTGCCTCAAGTTATGGCTATACAAAACTGATCTATCCACAAAATTTGAATTTGAATTTGGAAAAGATCAATGCTGAAGAAAAAGTTTGCTTTGATAAAAACATAGAAGATTTAAGATCTGAAGTTTTTCATAGCGACTTTTCTATTATCCATGCAAGAGTTGGAGTTAGCTCTCATGGTGTTGCTTTAGTGCTTTCATCAAAAGAACAACCTAGAATGCTTTCTTTGGCTCCAAAACTTTGTATTGTTTTGCTTAAAAAAGAAAATATAGTTAAAAGTCTTAGTGAAGCTTTGAATTTAACTAAAAAAGAGCATGAAAATTTACCAAGTAATATCTTATTTATCGCAGGACCTTCAAGAACAGCTGATATTGAACTTATCACTGTTTTTGGTGTTCATGGGCCACAACAAGCGCATATTATTTTATACTGATTTTTATTCTAGATAATTTTATCTAGAATAAAAAATTAAACTACAAAATTAAAAATTTATTCTCACTTTTATAAATTTCAATAATAGTATTTTAATCCTAAATTAAATAATTTTTTGATAAATTACAAAAAATAATTAAGATTATATTTATAAATTAATGTTTTAAGGAAAATTATTAATGTTAGTTTACATAAATAAATACGATAAATTAATTTATCATCAAGATATAAATGATGAAAATTGTTTCATTGTTTCTATAAAAAATATCAATAATTTTTTTCACTCAAGACTTGTTTATACGGATTTTAAATTTTTCATTGATAGCCATTTAACTTTAAATCAATTTATTGAAAATAGTTCAGATGATCGCGGTATATATTTTAAATACTTTTTTTCAGATCTCTTTCATTTTGACACAAAGCAAAATCAATTTAACTCGGACATCATTCACATCATGAAAGAAATTTTTGAACTCATTGCAAGTGAAGAAAATAAAACTATGCAAAATATTAAAATATTGTTTCGAAAAATTTAAATCTCTTCAATCTCACCTATTTAAGTATTTATAGATAATTTAATTTATCTATAATATTTTTATTTATTGAAATCATAAAATAATTTAATTTAATAATATCAATTATTTTTTATTATAATATCAATTATTTTTAATAATAAATATTTTATAAGGAAAATTTATGCTTAATCAAATTTATTATTATTATTTTAATTCTCATTATGAAAAATGTCTAGAAATAAGTGAAAAATATCTTGATAACATTGATGCTTTAACATATGCTACACTATGTTCTTTTAAGCTATCTATAAACGATAAAACTTTGTATTATGCTGAACAACTTTTTATAAAAAATCCAACCAGTTTCAACGGTCTTTTACTTGCAAAGGCTTATATATTAAATTCCAAATTTCAAGAAGCGCTTGATCTACTTCAAAAATTTGCAGCAAAAAATGATGCCTTACATGATGAAATCAATTTAGAATTAGCCTTACTCTTTCAAATGATAGGCAAATTAGAAGAAACAGAAAAAATCTTTCAAAATTTACTCAAAAAAGATCCTTATAATTTAAATTTATGGAAAAGTTATGCTGAAATCTACTTTAAAAAAGATTTCAATAAAGCCCTTAAAGCCCATGAGGAACTCTGTGCTTTTTGCATACAAACTAATGAAAAAATCAAGCAAGGATTATTAGTAGAAAAAACACATTCTAATACGTCAAATTTTCAAGATCGTTTGCAAAATAAAACAAAAGAAAATATAACAATCGCAAAAATTGAAGAATTTTTAAATACCCAAATTTTACCCCAAAAAGCATATTTACTTTTTAAACTTTTTAAAATAGAACAATCTTTAGCCTTGTTTCAATCCTTACAAGAATTTAATCAACATAGCGCTCAATTTTGGCAAAACTATGCCAAGGTTTTAGAATTTAGCTCCAATTATCAAAATGCTTATCATGCGTATCAAAAAGCTTTGAGTTTGCACTCGCATGCAACTTATAAATTTGATTTAGCCTATCTTTTAATGCGTATGGGCGTAGAGGATAATTTCGAAGAAGGAAAAAAATTTTATGAAAGCCGACTTTTTTATGCCCATAATGAAACTTTTTCAGCCTACCACTACAATAAAACAATGCAAGCTTTCAATAAAGACGGCATAGAAGCATTTAAAAATAAAGAAATTCTTGTGTTCTGTGAGCAAGGATATGGGGATACCATCATGTATTCTAGATGTTTAGAAAAAATTTGCCAAATCACTTCTAATGTACTTTTTGCGCCTCAAAGCGCCATGTATGAAATGTTTAAAAGTCAAATCAAAATTTTAAATCAATCCAAAAAGAGCTTTAAAAATTTAAAAGTATTAAAAAGTTTGCCAAAAAATTTTGATTATGCTATGCCAATTTGCTCTTTACCTTTTTTTATGGATATCAAATTAACAGAACTTTCCCAACTAAAAACCCCGATAAAAGCACATCATAGAGCACAAGATAAAATCAAAAAAATAGGAATTTTTTGGTTTACTCCAAATGCTATAGATTCTGAAACAACAAGGAATTTTGAATTAGAATTTTTACTTGATGCTTTAAAAGATACACCATATGAGCTTATTTCTTTCCAAATGCAAGGTGATTATAAATTGCCAGATAAAATAGAAAATAGAGCCACAAAAATAAAAAATTGGAATGATACTTTAAATAATTTAAGCAATATTGATTGCATGATCACTATAGATAGTGCTATAGCACATCTTAGTTTAGCCCTTGAAATTCCAACAATAGTTCTTTTAAAACCAAGATTTGATTGGCGTTGGGGAAAATTTGAACAACCAAAAAGCTTTTTTTGGCCAAAAGCAAAAATTTTAGTCGTTAAAGATGAGAAAAATGCCAAAGCAGAGCTTAATAAACTCATAAAAACCATTTAAGGAGTATATCATCGAAAAAGTTAAATATTTTATTTTAGATAAAGAGTATTACTCTTATCCTATATTAAGTCAAGAAATTATTTGTCCTTATTGCAATCAGTCCTTTTGCGTAGAATACGCTTCAAATTTAGAGCAAATGCAAAAAGAGTGTCCTTTTTGCAAAAACAAAATGAAAATTCATTTAAATAAACAATAATTATCTTGCGTCAAAAAAACTGCTTTTATAGATCAGTTGAGTAAAACTTTGACTTATTAAACTTGAAGTTTTATTCTCTAAACGATTAAATAATTTATCGATTTTATCCTCTTCTTTCCAAATAGGCATTTGAACTTTGCTAAGTTTTTCAAGCTCTTTTTTAGCATTTTCATAATTACTGACATCATCAATTAAACCGAGTTCCTTAGCTTTTTGTGCTAAAAATACCCTCGCATTAGCCCAAGTATTTTTTTGAGCTTTATCTAAATTTCTTTCCTTGGAAACAAAATTAACAAATAAATCATAACTTTGATTGATTAAATCTTGTAAATATTGCTTTTCCTTGCCACTCCAAGCTCTTGTAAAAGTCCCCGCACTTTTAAATTCCCCCGCTTGTATGGTTTGCTCTTTAATACCTAATTTATTAGCCAACTCACTAATATCAGCCCCTTGCATAATCACTCCAATCGATCCAATAAAACTTGCAGGATTAGCCAAAATTTTATTAGCTCCTACCCCTGCTAAATAACTCCCACTTGCCATAGTACCACTTGCATACACTACCACAGGTTTTTTAGCTCTTAAATCTTTTATAGCTAAAGCAAGTTCCATACTTGGAGCAAAAGCACCTCCTGGAGAATCAATCACAAAAAGAACCCCTTTAATTTGATCATCATTTTTAGCGTTGATGATTTTTTCTAACACAGAAGAGCTATCAAAAATTTCACCCTTTAAATCAATACGTTCTAAATTAGCAAAATGCGAATTTGAACCTTGACTCGAAGCAAAAATCCAAATCACAATTAATAATAAAACAAAAGTTTTAAAATAAGTATTGATAAATTTAATACCATTTCCTAGAGTTTTAAAAAACGATTTTATAAATTGCATTCTCTTCCTTTTATAAAAAATTTTTCCACTTCTTTAGCATTTAAAATAAATTGCAAAGGCGCTTGTTTTTTTTCACATTCTCCAAGATTAAAAACACTAAAATCCGCATTTTTTCCAATTTTTAACTCTCCTGCGTTTAAATTTAAAGCTTTTGAAGGATATAACGTTGCCATTTGCAAAAGTTTAGAAGCTAATTTTAGTAAATCTTCCCCTTGATGAATTAATAAATTCGCACGCATTTCATCAAGTAAGGATAAAGAGATGTTAGAACTAAGTCCATCGGTTCCAAGATGAACATTTAAACCACTCTTTAAAGCTTTTTTTAAATCAAATCTTTTTTGGCTTAAAAGACGATTTGAAAAAGCACAATGAGTTATAGAATGATAAGTTTTATCCAGCCATTCATATTCTTTTAAATAAACACAGTGTGTAAAAAGAGTTTTTACATTTTCAAAAAGCTTTACATAATCTTTTGGCGCATAAAATGGCTTAGGATTAGCTATAAAATTTTCCAACCATTTTTTAAATCCGCCTTGTGCTTTTCTTAGCCAATTATTTTCAGCCCTACTTTCTAAAAAATGAGTGCTTACTAACAAATCATATTTTCTTGCTAAATCAAGCGCAAAATGAGCAAGTTTTGGATGAGTGGAATAAGCAGAATGTACAGAAATTGCAGGAATAAAAAATTCGCTTTTATGTTTTAAAGAATTTTCAAATCTTTTTAAAAATTCAACTTTTTTTTCTTCAATTTGATCTTCATTTGTGCCTAAAATTTCATTAAAATAAACAACGCGTATGCCCTTTTCGCTTGCTTTTAAACAAGCATTAAAATCACTCCCAAAGCTTGAAATTTCACCTATAGTTCCCACTCCGCTTTTTTGCATTTTTCTTATATTTTCAAAAATCAATTCTTCTTTAGCCTTAGCGCTTAAAAAAGAGCGTGATTTAATCACACTTTTAAGCCATGTCAAAAACTCTCCAAAATGCAAAGTTGTAGAATTAGCACTAAATTCTAAGTGCGTATGAGGATTAATAAAAGCAGGAAGAATAATGGAATTTTGATCCGTTTTTATCCATTGGGCCTTAGGATATTTTTTTAACAAATGCTCAAGTTCTCCAAATTCTAAGATTTTATCCTCAAAAACAAAGGCTTGATTTTCTAAAATAGTAAAATTTTCATCACATAAAAAAAGATATTTTGCACCAATAATATACACGGATTTTTCCTTAAATAAAATCATGATTGTAGCAAAAATTTATTTTAAAATGTTATAATAGAAAGTTAAAAATAATTTTTAAGGTGAATTTTATGAAAATAATGGTCATTCAAGGTCCAAATATCAACATGCTAGGAATAAGAGAGATCAATATTTATGGCGCAATGAAAATGGATGATATCCACGAACAAATGAAAATTGCAGCATCTCAAAATAATGTTGAACTTGACTTTTTTCAAAGTAATTTTGAAGGAGAAATTGTAGATAAAATTCAAGAGTGTTTGGGCACCAAAGATGGGATTATTATCAATGCTGGAGCTTACACTCACACTTCTGTAGCGATTCGCGATGCCATAGCAGCAGTAGCTTTGCCAACTGTAGAAGTTCATATTTCTAACACTTATCGCAGAGAAGAATTTCGTCAAAAAAGTTTAATCGCTCCAGTTTGCTCTGGATCGATTATAGGTTTTGGTCCTTTTGGATATCATTTGGCCCTTATGGGTGTGATCCAAATTTGTGATCAAATTAACAATTTACGCAGTATGCAAGCACAAGCACAGGTTCAAAATTAAACCATAATGCTAAAAATAAAAGGGGCAAGACGACTAGAAAAAAGTCGTTTTTTTCCTTATTTTAGCCGAGATAAAAAGGAGTTTAAGTATTTTGCTATTTTGGGCTTAGGGAGTAATATAGAGCCTGAAAAAAAACGTTTTGATGCCTTATTTAGAAAATTCATGGATGATAAAAGAATAAAAGTTTTAGAAACTTCACCTTATCTCATCAATGAAGCTTTTGGATTTAAAGCACAAAAAGATTTTACCAATGCTATTATGCTAGTGCAAACAAATTTACACGCAAGAGCTTTTTTGAAAGTTTTACTTTTTTACGAGTTGAAATTCAAACGCAAAAGAACTTTCAAAAACGCTCCTAGAACGCTTGATTTGGATCTTTTGTATTTTTCTAGAAAAGTCAAGTGTGATGCGTGGTGTAAGGTGCCTCATCCAGGGGCTAAAGAAAGAATAAGCGTAATTTTACCTTTGGGCTTGATAAAAGGATTATAAATGGGACAACTTATCCATACCTTTACCGTTGAAGATACAGAGCAAATCATACCTAAAGTCAAAGAAGACTATGGCGATAAGGCACTCATCATCACCAATAAACAAATTCGCCCAAAAACTCTTAATCGTGGTGCGCTCTATGAAGTGATGGTTGCTATCGAAGAGGCTGATTATCATGAACATCTTAAAAAAATGGGAAAAAGCTTACCACCTAAAAAACCTGTTCAAAAAAATATTCCAAATCCTAATATCGTAGAAAAACCAAAGACTAAAACCACAAATGTAAGTGAAGATGAAGATGTTATTCTTGATTTTTCAAACGCAAAAGCCAGTTTAAATTTAGGCGCTTCTAGGGTTGAAAATAAAAATTATCAAGACTTTCCACCTAGCAAGATAAATCCTAACGCGTCAATGGATTTTAGTGATTTTAAGGAACGCTTGAGTGAGGTTAGCAGTGAAATTTCTAAAGTAACTAATACGCCTTTAGAAGATTACACACCTCAACCAAATTATAATAAAAAAATAGAACATGTTGAAAAACAGATCAATAAACTCAATGATAAAATTGATCTTTTAGCTGATATGATGTGGGATGAAAAAGCTGAAGCACGTAACAATCTCATCATTCCTCCAGAATTTGCAACCATTTATAAACAAGCCAAAGAAAGCGGAATGCTTGAAAAACATTTAGAAGCCATCATGAAAGCAACCATTGAAAATATGCCAGCTTCCATGAAAACTAATAAAGAAGCAGTGCAAAGATATTTTTATTCTCTTTTGAGAAATATTTTACCTTGTCGCGTTGAAAGCGATATTAAAAAGCAAAAAATTATGATGCTGGTTGGTCCAACAGGAGTAGGAAAAACCACTACTTTAGCAAAACTAGCTTTTAGATACGCTTATGGCGATAAACGTTATAAAACGGGTATTATCACGCTTGATACTTACAGAATTGGTGCAGTAGAACAGCTTTTTCAATACGCTAAAATGATGAAACTTCCTATCATCGATAGTATAGAGCCAAAGGATCTTGATGAAGCGATTAAAAGCTTAAATAATTGTGAAATTATCTTAGTTGATACCATAGGAAATTCACAATACGATCAAACCAAACTTGCCAAAACAAAAGAATTTTTAATGCATTCTAATGCTGAAATTGATGTTAATTTAGTGATTTCGGCAAATACAAAACATGAAGACTTGATGGAAATTTACAAAAACTTCTCATTTTTAAATATAGACACTCTTATTATCACCAAATTTGATGAAACCAAAGTGTTTGGAAATATATTTTCTCTTATTTATGAAACTAATATACCTCTTAGCTTTTTTTCAACCGGACAAGAAGTTCCAGATGATATAGAAGTAGCAAACAGTGACTTTTTAGTTCGTTGCATCCTAGAAGGTTTTAACAAAGGAAAAAACAATGAATAATCAAGCCAATAAACTTCGTACTTTAATGAATCAAAATGGCAGCAAAAAATCACAAAACACTCATTTTATTGCTATTACAAGTGGCAAAGGTGGCGTGGGTAAAAGTACCATTAGTGCAAATTTAGCCAATGTTTTAGCAAAGAATGGCTATAAGGTAGGATTATTTGATGCTGATATTGGCTTAGCAAATTTGGATGTGATTTTAAATGTTCGCATTCATAAAAATCTTTTGCATGTTTTACGTGGAGAATGTTCTTTAGAAGATATACTTATCGAAGTAAAGCCTAATTTATGGCTTATACCGGGTGAAAGCGGGGATGAAATTTTAAAATATAATGATAAAAATATTTATGAAAGATTTTTAAATCAAGCAAGCATCTTAGATGAACTTGATTTTCTCATTATAGATACAGGAGCAGGAATTGGCGGCAATACCTTAAATTTTCTAGAAATGGCCGATGAAGTTATTGTCGTAACCGTTCCTGATCCTGCTGCAATCACAGATGCTTATGCCACCATTAAAACCACTTCAAAAACCAAAGAAAATTTACTCATGTTATTTAACGTGGTAAAAAATGAAAAAGAAGCCTTAAAAGTTTTTGAAAATATTAAAAAAGTCGCAGATGCCAATATTAAAAATCCTCTTAATCTAGAATTTTTAGGACACCTAAGCTCTTCAAAAGATGTTAGCTCAAGCATAAAAAAACGCACCCTATTTACAGATGAAAATACCAACGCGAGTGATGAGTTAAAATCTCTAGCTTCTAAGCTTTTATATAGATTGGAACGAAAAATGCTTGATAATGTTTCAAGTCGAAGTTTTTCAAATTTCTTTAGAAAAATTATCGAAAGATTTTAAATTAAAGAAGAGATAATGAGACCAGAAAATTATGTAGCGTTTTTTACAGTTTGCGGATTTTTCATAGGACTATCTTTTAGTGTTGCTAGCATCGATGGTCCTTTTGATATTTTAGTTTTTACTTGTTTGATTACTTTTATGTTTTATGTTTGCATTCATATTGCTATTATTTTTTTTATTGATATTAAAAAAATTAGTGGAAGAATTTTTAATAAAAATGAATATGAAAGAACAAGCAATAATATCATCAATGATCTTGTAATTCGCGAAAAGAAAATGGATACAATTTTAGAAAAGCTCAATAAAGAAAGAGAAGAACTCAAAAAAAATGAATCGAAAGAAAGACGTAAGCATGCAAAAAAAGCCGCCTAAAGCTTATATTCAAACGATAAAAAATGAACAGGATCAATTAGTTTTATCCTACATGCCAGCGCTTCGTGCAATGGCATTTCGTTTGAAAGAACGCTTACCTTCTAGCATTGATGTTAATGATCTTATTAGCGTCGGAGTGGAAGAAATGATTAAACTTTCTCGTCGCTACGATAAAGAGCAAAATGATAGCTTTTGGGGTTTTGCTAGAAAAAGAGTTAATGGTTCTATGCTTGATTTTTTACGCTCTTTAGATGTTATGAGTCGCAATAACCGAAAAATTATCAAAGATATCGATAATTTAATTGATGAGTATTTTAGAGAAAATGAAGAAGAACCCGATGATGAATATTTGGCAAAAAAACTTGATTTAGATATAGAAAAAATTAAAGAAGTGCGTACAGCACATGCTATCAGCTATACTTTACCCATAGATGAACAAATGGAACTTTATAATGAAGATGATACTTTAGAAAAACTAGAAAAAGAAGAATTTTTAGAAAAAATTCATGAAATTTTAGAAGATTTAAAAGAACGTGATCAACTCATCATTCAGCTTTATTATTATGAAGAATTAAGTCTTAAAGAAATCAGTGAAATTTTAGATATTAGCGAAAGTCGAATTTCTCAAATTCATAAAAAACTTCTTAAAAAACTTAGAGAAAGGCTTATTTAATGGCAGAAATACTCTCTCAAGAAGAAATTGATGCTTTACTTGAAGTCGTTGATGATACAGAAGCACCCTCAGCTTCAAATTCTAAAGAAGACAAAGAAGAAAGAAGTATTGTTGTATATGATTTTAAACGTCCTAATAGGGTTTCGAAAGAACAATTAAGAACAATAAAAAGCATACATGATAAACTTGCGAGAAATTTAGCTTCTCAAATTTCATCCATGATGAGAAGTATTGTTGAAACAAAACTTCACTCTGTAGATCAAATGACTTATGGGGAATTTTTAATGTCCTTGCCAAGTCCTACAAGTTTTAACGTATTCTCCATTAAACCCTTAGATGGAAACTGTGTATTAGAAATCAATCCAAGTATTGCTTTTCCAATGATTGATAGACTTTTAGGAGGTCAAGGTGATAGTTATGAAGCTTCACGAGAGCTTACAGATATAGAACTTAATTTGCTTGATTCTATTTTGCGTATTATCATGCAAAGACTTAAAGAAAGTTGGGCGGGAGTTACTGAAATTTACCCAAGTGTTGAAGCAAAAGAATCAAGTCCAAATGTTGTTCAAATCGTATCGCAAAATGAAATTGTAATCATGGTTGTTATGGAAATTATCATAGGAAATTCAAGCGGTATGGTTAATATTTGCTATCCCGTTGTGCATTTAGAAAGTATTTTAAGTCGTTTAGCAAATCGTGATATCATGATGGGTGAAACTTCAGCAAAAAAATCAAGAAATAAAGAGCTTAAAACCTTAATTGGACGTGCTGAAGTTGTTTATGAAGCTATTTTAGGTAAAACTTTAATCAGTGTTAATGAATTCCTAGAATTAAAACAAGGAGATATCTTAAAACTCGATAGAGAAGCTGATGATAAAGCTATAGTTAGTATTGATAAAAAAGATGTATTTTTAGCACAAATTGGTTTACACCGTTTTAGGAAATCGATTAAAATTGTTGAACTTGTTCGCACTGATAAAGATGAAATTAAAGAAATTCTAGAAAAATACGAAGAAGAACGTAAAGCAAAAGCTAACGCTTATGATGAGTCTGAAGATATGGAGGATGAAGAAATATGATCAATGATTTTTTGAAATTATTTACCAATGAATGTATAAGCACTATAGAAGGATTAACAGGAAAAAGCGCAGAATTTAGCGAATATAAAGAGTTTGACGTTTCATCTCAAGACACACTCAAACCCCCTTTGGTTTTTGCTATTTTTAAAGTAAACGATAATGCAAAAATAGGAATTTTAGCCGGTTCTGTTCTTATGAGTGCCATCGGAGAATGGATGATGGGTGAAGAAGAAATTTCAAAAAATGATCAATTGGGTCCTGATGAAATGGATGCTGCTAAAGAAGCCATACAAAATATCATCTCGGCTTTTTCAACCACCTTAGGCGCCCAAAAAGAAATCCCAAATATGGATTTTAGTATTTCTTCTTGTGATTTTGTATCTGATAGTGTTGATTTTAAAGACTTTGTGAAACTTTATTTTTTCGATGTGAAAATAGAAAATCTAGAAGAGCAAATTTCTTTAGTTGTGGATCAAAATTTACACAATATTTTAAGCGGGAAAACTGAAGAGGCAAATTCTCAAAATACCACTCAAACTGGCGATGAAAAACACTTTAATATTAGCGAAGAACTTAAAAATATAAATTTAATTATGGATGTTCGTTTGCCAGTTCGCGTTCGCATAGGCAATAAAAAAATGCTTTTAAAAGATGTTTTAACGATGGATATTGGTTCTGTTGTAGAGCTTAATCAACTCGCTAATGATCCGCTTGAAATTTTAATTGGAGAAAAAAGAGTCGCTTATGGGGAAGTAGTGATTGTGGATGGAAATTTTGGAGTGCAAATTACAGAAATAGGCTCCAAAAAAGAAAGATTAGAGCAATTAAGATAAATTTTATAATTTATCTTAATTTTATAAATTTCAAATACTCTAATAAATTTCTTAAAGCATCTAAGAATTTAATTTATTTCATTTAATGTTAATCTTTTCCAATATTTGACTTTTTTGTTACTTTTTACAAATTTACCATCAATAAAATAGTAAATATATATATCATCTTTTGAGCCTTTATAAATCAGAGGAAATTCAGTTTTATCAAAGTAAAATCCAGCGCCTTCATCACCACCTAGACTATAAATATCTAAATAAATATACGTTTTATCATAGGGATAAATTTGAAAAGTTAATGGAATTCTTTCTTTTCCGCATTGATAATAACTTTCTACACTAAAAGAACTCCATAAAATTTCAAAATCTTCATCACTGACACCTAAATATTTTTTAACCTTATCAATAAAAGTTTTAAATTCATCGTGATACGCATATACATTTAATGTTTTATTAAAATATTTACAGCCATTGGAGAGTATTGTGGGATATTTTTCATCAATTAAATAAGGGTGTGTTTTATCATATTTTCTAGAAAATTCTTCCATTTCGGAGCTTACTATATGACTTTCTTTAATTTTTTTTATATCTTTTTCAGTATAAATTGTTCTTAAAAATTTTTCTTTTTCATCATCTTCTTGTTTAAAATAATTTTCACGATACTCTTCTCTTTCTTTTTCCCTTTTCAACATCTCATCTAAAAGTTGTTTGTTAAAAACATAAACACCTTCGTATTTCTCACCCAGTTTAAACCTTTGATCTTCCTTTGTCCAATCTATCCTAGGAACAGCACAAGCATTCATAAAAATCAAAACAAACAATGCAAGAATACCAGCAATACAAGTTTTCATCATATCCCTTTTTTTGGTTTTTAATTTAATTTTGCCAAAATATTTATAAATATTAATAAATTTTTTATTTTAATAAATAAAGAACTTATTATCAATTTTTAGTTAGAATGAATTTTATTTTTAAAGGTTATCAAATGGATAAAAAAATAAGCCAAGATTTAGAAAAATTTGCTAATATACCAGACCTTAAAAAAACCGTAACTTTTTTTGGATCTGCAAGATTAGAGAAAGATGATTTTTACTGCCAACAAGCAAAAATTCTTGCAAAAAAATGCGTTGAAAATGATTTTTGCGTGATCAGTGGCGGTGGCGGTGGCATTATGCGAGCAGCCAATGAGGGTGCTTTTAATGCCAATGCAAATTCTATAAAATCTATAGGTTTTAATATACTTTTGCCCCATGAGCAAAGATTAAATGATTTTATAGAATACAGTATTACTTTTGAGAGCTTAGCCATACGCAAAATGGCTCTTATTGAAAAGAGTCTCGCTTTTGTGATTTTCCCAGGCGGCTTTGGAACACTTGATGAACTTTGCGAAGTTCTTGTACTCAAGCAACTTGAATTCAAAAAAAATGTTCCTATTTTTCTGTTTGGGAGTGAATTTTGGCGAGGCTTTGATGAGTTTGTCAGAAATTCTTTACTCAAACAAGGAGTGATTTCACAAGGAGATGAGTTAAAGTATAAAATCACTGACGACTTAGATTTGATAATTAACACTTTAAAGGAACTTTAATGAAAATTCTAGTCGCAATGAGCGGGGGAGTTGATAGCACAGTCACAGCTTACAAATTAAAAAATGCAGGGCATGAAGTCATAGGTTGTTATATGAAACTTCATGGTAAGCCTAATTACCACGAAGAAAATATCAAAAAAGTAGAGAAAGTAGCCAATTTTTTACAAATTCCTTATCATATTTTAGATTTGCAAGAGGATTTTAAAGATAAGGTTTATATGCCTTTTATCAATACTTACAAAGAAGGCAAAACTCCAAATCCTTGCGCTTTATGCAATCGTTTTATTAAACTTGGAAAACTTCTTGAATTTGCAAAAAGTTTAGATTGTGAAAAATTAGCCACAGGACATTACGCAAGACTTGAAAATGGTCTTATCCGCACAGCAGTTGATGAAAGCAAGGATCAAAGTTATTTTTTAGCAAGTGCTGATAAAGAAGCTTTAAAATATCTTATCTTCCCTCTAGGAGAAATGAAAAAAGAAGATGTTAAGGCTTTTGCTTCTTCGATTGAAGTTTTAAAATCTTTTGCCACACAAAAAGAAAGTTCTGAAATTTGCTTTGTGGAAAACACTTATGTTCAAGTTTTAGATCAGTTTATGGATACAAAAATTCCAGGCGAAGTGCTAGACAGTAGTGGAAAAGTTGTAGGCAAACATGAAGGCTATATGCACTACACCATAGGAAAAAGACGAGGTTTTGAAGTCAAAGGAGCGCATGAGCCTCATTTTGTTTTAAAAATCAATCCTCAAAAAAATCAAATTGTCGTGGGTAAAAAAGAAGAATTAAAAATCGATAAATTTGAATTAAAAAATATCAATTTATTTATAGAAGCAAAAAATCTAAATTGTGAGGTAAAAATTCGCTATAGATCCAAATCCACGCCTTGTGAAGTTAAAATTTTTGAAGACAATAGCGCAAAAATCACACTCAAAGAAAGCGTTTATGGTATAGCAAGCGGACAAATGGCTGTATTTTATGATGGGGATAAAGTTATTGCTAGTGGTTTTATAGAATAGCTTTAAAACCCTTTCTCAGATGGCTGCGGCACACACTATAATCAAGTGCTCTGCTGTGTTCCCACCCTGAAGCGGTGCTTAAAAATAGCATTGCACAGGTCTAAGAAAAGGCGGATGTTATTTTAACATAATACTCTTAAAAAGCCTTGATATTTGAAAAATTTCTCATTTTTATCATTAATAGAAACATTTTTATCTTAGTTAAAAAATTTTTATTAAAATCATAAAAAAAATTAATTTGATAATTTCAATTATATTTTATTATAATTACAATTATTTTTAATTATAATTTTAATTATTTTTAAAAATAAGTCCTTTTTAGAAAATAATTTGAAGCTAAACTAGACTCCTTTTTAGAAAATCGATCTTTCACTCTTTTAGCTACTGATTATTTTAATTTCCAATTCAATTTTAATCGCAATATTGCTAATAAAGCAGTATTGCTTTTATGCTGAAATAGTTTTCTTGATATTTAAAAGTATTAATTACTATTTTTAAATATATTTGTGGGTTAGCGTTGGGTGGGTTTTTCCTTTTTGTAAAAATCATTTCAAAATAAACGGATTGTAAAAATTACTAACAATCCGTTTTTACAAGGTGGTTAATAAAATAAAATTATTTTTAAACCTTAAAATTGCTTAATAAAATTGAGCATTTACTTAGTTTGGAGTAAATACTATGATAAAATGGGATAAAAATTTCAGTATTAAAAATCTGCAATTAGACAAACAACATGAACTTATTTTTGACATTGCTGATATTGCAGACAATTTAGCAAAAAAAATACAAAGTGATGATATAGATAAACCCGAAGAACTTAAAGAAGAATTGAAAAAAGTTTTACTTAAATTATTTCAATATGCTAAAGTCCATTTCAAGGAAGAAGAAAAATTTATGGAAAACATAGACTTTCCTTTAATAGATGAACATAAATACTCTCATCGAGTCTTATTAGAACGAGCTAAAGATCTTTTAAAATATTCCAATGATATTTTAAAACTCTCTGAAGAACTTTCAATACTTACAAAAGATTGGGTTTTTGAGCATTTTGCTAATGAAGACTTATGGTTATCTAATTTTACAAGTAAAGCTATACATTTAAAAGAAATTAATTATACTTTAGAACATTATATTAAATTAAAATCAATCAAACTAGATCTAAGTAAAGAAGAAAATCATGATTATATCTGTAACTGCCCTTTGCGTATCCATAAAGTTCCAGAAACTATCCATCAAGAACTTGTCAGCAAAGAAAGCATATTAAGGTGCGAAACCTGCGAACAAATTTTAATCCATTTAGATAAATTTGATCCTAAAGAGAATTTTGAAATTTTAAATCAAAAATTTGAAAGTATTAAGGAGCAATTAAATTATGAATAAAACTTTGCAAACCTTAGACCCTTTTGAAAGTCTTAAATTTGAACAAGAAAATTCTCAAGAAATGCTTGATTTCTCAATCATTGATTATAAACTTATATGCTCTAATAAAAAACCAGCAAAACGTAAAATTTATGAAAAACAAGATTTAGATTTATTTAATTCTGATGATTTTTTTGTAAAAAATTATGATACTATGATACAACAATTCATCATAGAAATCCATCCTAAAAAACCACAAAATAATTTTGCTGTGCTTCTAAAAAGCGATGCGGCTTTAACACACGTTAAAGTACATATTAAATGTAGGGAAAATTTTTCTTATTATGCTGATTTAAAAAAAGATATTTTACAAAGCATTTATAAAACAATGGCAAAACAAAGAATTTTAATCATAAGGCTTGAAAAAAATTTCTTTAAAATGCTCGATGATTTCATAAAAGATCATGAAAATGGAAATGGTGCCCAAGAATTAGAATGCTCTCTTGCAAAAGGAGTTGATAAAATAGACAATCAAAGCGATAAAATTATTATTCATCGTCAAGAAATCAATGATAATTCCTCATCACAAAATTATGATGATGGAAAATTTTGCAAACCTATCAAAAAAGATGAATTGTTATTTGAATATATTTTTAGAATTAATGGTAAAGAAGGTAGAAATTTAAGAGGAGCAATCATTGGCTTAAATCCTGTTAAATTTCATGGCAATCCTTTTAATCTTAAAGACGAAAGTATTTATACACAAGAATTAGAAGATAGAATAAGATATTTTAGCAATTATTATGGCTTTTTAAATAAAGATCGTATAGGCTATAGCATCACAAATGACATCAAAATAAAACAAGTAGGACTAAAAACTACAGGTTCTATTAAAACAGATACTCAAGAAGATATAAAACTAGAAATTTACAACCATGATGTAAGCGATGATGCAATTAAATCGGGTATTGTTAATGTTAAAGCATCTAATATTAAAGTCAATGGAAATATTGGAGCAACTGAAATTCATGCAAAAAATTTAACTGTCAAAGGGCTTACACACAAAAAAAGTTTAATCTATGCGCAAAATTCTTCTATTTTTATTCATAAAGGATATATAAAAGCAGAAAATGTATATATTAAAAATTTAGGAAATGGCACAGTAGAGGCAAAAAATGTTTATATAGAAAATTGCGTAGGAGGCACGATTAAGGCTGAAAATATCTATATTTGCAATCTACTAACCGATAACATTTTATATCCTGATAAAAAGTTAGTGATATCAGATTGTATAAAAACCAAAAATACTATTATTTGTGATTTTAAAAACAATAACTTAGAGTGTGAAAATTTAAAAAATTTAGGCATAAAAGTACAAAATACTCTTGCCATAATCACTGCGAAGACAAAAAATCTTTATAATCATTTAATCAATAATCAAGTTAGAGCCATACAAGCAAAAAAAGAAAAAAATCCTTTACCTGCACAAACCAACTTTATAAATTTGTATGATTCAAAGATCAATGATTATAATCATTTAGTAAGCTTATACGCCAAATTCATTAAGATCAAATTTCAAATTGATACAAAAATAAACTCTTTAGAACAAACACAACAAGCAGCTAATATTTATATCGATGCACAAGAAATTGGCAATGATAATTTATTGCTATTTGAAGCCGAGACAAAAAAAGAAGAGATCAGATACACTTTATCTTCAAATGATTCTCAAAAAAATTTCTATATAGAGAAAAAAGGAGATAAACAAGAATTAAGATCAAGCCATTATAACGAAATTGAAATAGAAGATTTAAAATCCAATTATGAAGAATTAAAAAAGGTAAATTCTTTTTAATTTACCTTTTCATACTGATAGCTTTTTGTATCATTTGATCACTGGTTGTGATACTTTTAGAACTTGCATCAAAAGCTTTTTGTGTTACTATAAGATTAGACAATTCAACGCTTAAATCAACATTGGATTGCTCTAAATATCCCCCTTTAAATTTAGCAGTATTTACCACTTGTCCATTTTTCAAGATAAAGCTTGGATCTCCACTATTAGCAGTTGCTGCGAAGATATTATCCCCCATAGCTGCTAAACCTTGCTCATTGATGAAATTATAAAGTGCAAGTTTTCCCACAACAGCATTTTTTCCATTGCTAAATTGCGCGACTACGCTACCATCATCTGTGACTTGATATTGCTGAAAAAAGCCTTCTGCTAAGCCATCTTGCTGAGTAATGATATTTTTTTCCTTGCCTTGCTGCACATAAACTCCACTATATCCTGATCCTGGTTTGCTTGGATCATAAGGCGAACCTAAATCTATATTGATATTTCCACCATTAGGATTTGCAATGCTGGTGATATTATTTTGCAATAAAGCTCCATTTTTATCAAATACCATACTTCCTTCAGTTGGATTGCCAACAGCCTTGCCATTAGAATCATAAATTTGAGCCGTTGCTTTATAAGTGATATTATCACCTTCTTGAGGTAAAACTCTTTCCAAAGTCACTCTAAGAACGCTTTTGCTTCCATCAGCATTATAAATTGGTGCTTCTAAGATATCTTTATTTGCTTTTTCTTGTTCAGTTGAAACTTGCACAGAGCTTAATTTTATACTATTAGGATCTAAACCCTTTAAATCTAATTCATTGCTTTTAAAGCTTAAATTATCATCCAAAGTCGCCTCAAAGCTTGTTTTAACCCCTTGGCTATCAACAAAATTTAAAAGGACTCTATCCCCTGCTTTAGCACTGAAAACATCTTCTTTGCTTATACTACCACTGACTACATATTTACCATCTTCTGTTTTAGTAAGATTAAATTTACTAGGATCAACATCAACTTTTACAACTTCTTTGCTTGTATTTGTGCTTAAATTGCCACTCCATTTTACGTTTTTGGTTGGTTCTGGATTTAAATACATATTAGTTGGAACTTGTATAGGTTTTTGAGTCGTAGTCGTGCCTATACCAAAAGCATTATTTGAATTGACTGTAAAGCCACTATTAACCGGACTTCCAGTATTTAAATAATCCCCCATCAATCCTGCTACCCTATCGCTATAAGTGATTCCACCAAAAGCAGGATTCATTGTTCCTAAAACAAAGTTTCCATAAGAATCCACTAAATATCCGTTTGCATCTCTTCTAAAAGTTCCATTTCTTGTATAATAAGCGTTTCCATCAGCACCTAAAACACCAAAGAAACCTTTTCCCTGTAAAGCAACATCAAATTCACCGCCTGTAGCGACAACAGAACCTTGCTCAAATCTTACTTGAGAAGACGCCGCACCGCCACCATAACCACCTTGTGCTGGATTAGTTGATTGACTTGTTATAGTCGTATAAAATATATCTTTAAATTGCGCATCGGAGTGTTTAAATCCAGTTGTATTCACATTTGCTATATTATTAGCAGTAACATCTATGCCAAAACTATTGTTTTTTACTCCAGAAATTCCGTTATAAAATGCGTTCATCATGGCTTAAAACTCCTAAGCATTACTAGTATCATCAGAAGGTTTCTCTTCAGAATCTGAAGGTTTTTCATCAGAGTTATCATCAGAACCTTCGTCAGGTTTTTCGCTAGGAGTTTGTACTGAAGAACTGTTTGATTTATAGTCTGTAATTTCTTTTATTTGATCAAAAGGAACCTCTTTACCAGCCATTTTAGCGTAAGCTACACCATTTTTAAAAACAATCCCTTCAATAGGATAAGAACCGTAATTTGCAGTTACTTTTTCCCCATTTTTATTATTATAGACTACTTTAACACTATATTCACCATCTCCTGCATAAACACCATCATTATTTCTACCTGGCCATTCTAGAGTAAAGAGTCCTTTTGAAACTTCTTGCCCTTCGCTACTCTTTTCAGAATAGACTAATTTATTATTTTTATCATAAATTTCAAGAGTTAGACCTTTATCATCAGAATCTTCAGGCAAATACATCTTTAAAGCGATTACCTCATCCGAACCCGTAAGTTTGATGGTATTTTCATTAACAGTTGCCATTTTACCAATAGCTCCTATAGCAGAAGTGCTAAATGCCGTAGAAAAAGAGTCTGAAAGTTTTTGCATCGTTTCAACCATCTTTTGCATAGTCGTATTTGTATTTTGCTGCATTTCAAGAGCACTAAGTTGTGAAGTTTGAGTAAGCATTTTATCACTATCCATAGGATCTGTCGGATCTTGATGTTGCAACTCGATCAAAAGAAGTTTTAAAAACGCATCTTTATCAAGTGTCGCGTTAGGATTGCTGACTATACCGGAATTATTGCTGCTGCTTGTTGAACTTGAACTATCAGTCTTTGTTGAACTGCTTGTAGAGCTTGAACTATTGCCGACTGGTGTCCAGTTAAGATTGCTATTCCAATTTGTTGTTGCCATCATAAAATCCTTTTTATATTTAAGTCTTTTTTAATTAAAAGCAAAAAGTATTCCAACTTTAGAAATATTTTGCTAAAACGAGTTCCAAATTAATATTTGATTTTTCATTATTGTTTTCTATAGCATCCTTAAAGCCATATCCACTACGATTTTTACCTTTATTTTGATTTTGTTCTTTTCTTCCTTGATCGCTAAAATTCATTTCAAGTCCAGTAAATCCCATATTAACAAGGGAATTTTTAAACTCGGATTGATGTTGCATAAATAAATTCATAGCATTAGTGTTAGAATTAAAATTAATATGAAGATTACTTCCTCTTTGCACCAAAGTAACTTCAACTTCACCTAAATTATTTGGATTAAGCGTGATGCTTAATTTTGTAATAGGTGCTTTATAATGCTCTACTGCGTCTTTAAGATCATTAGAGAAATACTGCAAAGTCTCTTTTGGCGTGATATTTCTAGTATTATTTTGATTGACCTTACTTAAATCTTTTACCAAAGAATTTAAATCCTCTAAACCGATTTTATTAGCCGTTTCATCGTGATGATTTTTATTTTGATCAAGATTGAAATTATTTTTTGTTTCTTCTTTGTTGGTATTAAGGTGTGTATTATCCTTATTTTGCACCACTTGAGTTTTATTTAAATTTTCAAAATTAACTTTTTGATCATTTAAATTCAATTTTAAATCTTGATTGTTGGTTTTATTGTCTTTTAAAGTCAGATCTTTAGGGGTTAGATTAGAACTTAGATTTTGAGAATCTTTGAGTATTTCTTTATTGGAATTTTTATCTGAATTTATGTTTTGAATTTCGCTTTTTTTACTCTGTTCTTTTAGATTCTTTGAAAGATCTACTTCTTCTAAATTTTGCATTTGATCTTTTGAAATATTTTGCTTTTTATCCTCTTGATTGTTTAAATTTTTTAAAATATCTTTCATACTTTCTTGATCTGCGTCAAGTTTATTATTTTTAATATCTTTTAAAAGATCATCTAACTGAATTGGTTCTTTTTTGGTGTTTAAGGTTTCAAGTTTATCGCTTTTGATTTTTGATTTCTCATTTTCTTGACCTTTTATGATAGAATCTAAATTCTTTAAAGTCTGAGAAAGCAAGGAACTGTCGTCTTTTTTATGGGGGTTATTTTTTTGCAAATTTTGATTTAAATTTTTACTCACATGAGCGATTTTATTGTTAATGATTTCTTTAAAAACATTATCCACGACACCTTTAAAAAAATCCGCTTTATCAAGATTTGGAAAAGTAGCTTTTAAATCAAGCAAACGATCTACTTTGATATTTTTCACATTTAAGCCTAAATCTTTAGCAATATCTAAAAGCTCATTGAGATTGTTTGCACCTTTTAAAGCATTAAAATTAGCTTCAGTTTTTACAAGCTGACTCAATTGGCTTGAAAGATTTGCGAGTTTAATATCTGCGGTATCTGTTTTTAATTTATCAAGCAAGGAAAGAATTTGCATAAAAGATGCTGATTCGAAAATACTGATTTTATCACTATCGTCAAATGATCCCTTTTGAAGTTTATTGATCGCTTCATTTACCACTTCTTTTTCGCTGATCTTCATATGATCAGGCAAAAATTCATTGGTTTCATCGATGGAATTAAGTAAAGAATTTAAGAAATTCTCTCTATCATCTTCTGCGTTTTGAGTGACATTTTCTTCTTTATTTGCATTAGATTTTTGACTTGTTTTTGTTGTTTTGCTAAAAGAATCACTTGATGAAGTTTTACTCGGAGCAAGACTTAAAACATCGTTTTGCGGGGCTACATTTGACATGATCTTTCCTTAAATTTATTTTAAAAATTCATCTGCTGCCAAGTTAGGAAACCTTTCTTCTAAATATGAGTTTTCATAAATTTTTATCATTTTGTTATCATTTAAAAGAATAAGAATTTCCAAAAGCTCATCTAAATTTTTCGCTTGTGTAATTTTTTCAAAATTTTCTTCATTTTCTAGAATCACTGCAAGATCGCTTGAAATTCTCACCATTTTTTCATCTTTATTTGACTTTAAAATCTCCAAAAGATCCAAAGCTTGAAGTAAAACTTCATTTTTTCTATCGATTAAATCTAAATTTAATGGTATAAATAATTCTTCATTTAATGGTTTTGACATGATTAATTTCCTTATTTAAAATGATATTTGCCAAGATAAAAGCAAGAAGTGTTCCAACTTTTTATTTTTCTAAAATTAAGCAAAATTTTTATATAATCTTAGCTTTGAATTTAATAATGGAGAATCTTTTGGAAAATATCAGAAATATAGCTGTTATTGCACACGTTGATCATGGCAAAACAACAATGGTAGATGAATTGCTTAAGCAATCAGGAACTTTTAGCGAAAGAGAACAAATTTCAGAACGCGTAATGGACAGTAACGATATAGAAAAAGAAAGAGGTATTACCATCCTTTCAAAAAATACTGCTATTAATTATAAAGGAACAAAAATAAACATCATAGACACCCCAGGCCACGCCGATTTTGGGGGTGAAGTAGAACGTGTTTTGAAAATGATTGATGGGGTTTTACTTTTAGTTGATGCCCAAGAAGGCGTTATGCCACAAACTAAATTTGTGGTTAAAAAAGCTTTATCTTTAGGGCTTAAACCTATAGTCGTGATCAATAAAATCGACAAACCAGCAGCCGATCCTGAAAGAGTAATCAATGAAATTTTTGATCTTTTTGTGGCACTTGATGCAAACGATGAACAACTTGATTTTCCTATCGTTTATGCGGCTGCAAAAAATGGTTATGCCAAATTAGATCTGAATGATAAAAGTGACAATATGGAGCCACTTTTCCAAACTATTCTTGAAAAAGTTCCTGCGCCAAGTGGCACAAATGACAATCCTTTGCAACTTCAAGTTTTCACGCTTGGTTATGATAATTTTGTGGGCAAGATAGGAATTGCAAGAATTTTTAATGGTGTAGTGAAAAAAAATCAAAATGTAATGCTTGCAAAAGCTGATGGAACAAAAGTCAATGGCAGAATTTCTAAACTTATAGGTTTTATGGGCTTAGAAAAAATGGATATTGAAGAGGCAAAAAGTGGCGATATAGTCGCGATAGCTGGTTTTGAAGCTTTAGATGTTGGTGATAGCGTTGTAGATCCTAACAATCCTATGCCGCTTGATCCACTCCACATAGAAGAGCCAACGCTAAGTATCGTTTTTTCAGTCAATGATGGCCCATTAGCAGGAACAGAAGGCAAGCACGTTACTTCAAATAAAATCGCAGAACGCCTAGAAGCGGAAATGAAAACAAATATCGCGATGAAGTATGAAAGCACGGGCGAAGGTAAATTTAAAGTCAGCGGTAGGGGTGAACTTCAAATCACCATCTTAGCTGAAAATATGCGTAGAGAAGGCTTTGAATTTTGCATGGGAAGACCAGAAGTTATTGTAAAAGTAGAAGATGGTGTAAAAACCGAACCTTTTGAACATTTAGTGATTGATGTACCGGAAGAATTTAGCGGTGCTGTGATAGAAAAACTAGGCAAAAGAAAAGCTGAAATGAAAACAATGGCGCCAACAGGAGATGGACAAACAAGACTTGAATTTGAAATTCCAGCTCGTGGGCTTATAGGCTTTAGATCTCAATTTTTAACTGATACTAAGGGTGAAGGCGTGATGAATCACAGCTTTTTAGAATTCCGTCCTTTTAGTGGTGCTGTTGAAAAAAGAAATAACGGCGCTTTGATCTCTATGGAAAATGGCGTGGCTTTGGGATATTCTTTATTTAATCTCCAAGAACGCGGTGTGCTTTTTATCGATCCTCAAACTAAAGTTTATACCGGTATGATCATAGGAGAACACTCTCGCCCAAATGATTTGGATGTAAATCCTATCAAAGGTAAAAATCTAACCAATGTTAGAGCCAGTGGAAGCGATGATGCTATAAAACTTGTTCCACCTAGAAAATTAAGTCTTGAAAGGGCTTTAGAGTGGATAGAAGAAGATGAACTCGTAGAGGTAACTCCTCAAAATATCCGCGTACGCAAACGCTATCTTGATCCAACCCAAAGAAAAAGAATGGAAAAAGCAAAATCTTAATGGATGCTTTAGAACATCAAAGAATTCTCATATCTAAACGCTTGAAAATTTTAAAAATTTTAAGCGTTTTTGAGTCTTTGATCGTATTATTTTTAGCTTTTGTTTTTATAAGAGATGCGATGATATCTCTTATTTTAGCTGTATTTGTAGGTATTTTTTTCTTTCGCTTCACTTCTAAAAAACTTATTCTTGCTAAAAAAGAATTACAAATTAACGCTCTTAATCTTTTTCTTAAATGCTACGGAGCTAAATTTAAAAAAGAGGGCTTAAGCCAAAAAGATTTTTTAAAATTGGAATTTGTTTCAAATTTAAAAGATTTTAAAAGCCAAAATTGCTTTGATTTTAAGGAATTTAAAATCTATGATGTGCAATTTATCAATGAAAACAAAGATTTTTTTTGCGGAATTTTACTCCAGAGTTTAAAAACAAACAAAAAACATGATTTTAATGATGAAAAAAATATCTATGCCAAGCTTAAAAACAAAAATTTCACTCTAGATCATATCTTTAATAAAAACAATTATTTTCTTATTGCAACTTTGCAAAATCCTTTTTTTATCGATCTTAGTCAAAATTTAAAAGATAATTTTGAAATTTTAGAAAAAAATTTAAATTCCATCAAAAATAAATTTCTTTAGCCGATATAATCTATACAAAATTTTGTAATATTAAATACTTAGACTTAACATTTAAGTTTTAATGTGATAAAATGAAATAAAATAACCAAAACTAAGGAGAAAACTCATGAAAAAACATGTTTTATTGTTAAGCCTTTGTTTAGGTTTAAGCCTAAATGCAAAAAATGTAAGCGATTACAAAGTAGGCGAAGAACTAAATGACAAAGAAGGAGTTGCTTATTTTAAAGAGCTTTCAAACAGACCTGAACAAGAATGGCCAAATAAAAATTTAAGCATCAATGACGTACCAAAAGGCAAAGAAGGAGACTTAATCCGCTATGGTATCAAGCTTTTAAGTAAGACAGAAAGCACCTTAGGGCCTTATAGCAAACTCAAAAAAACAAGCAATGAGGTTAATTGTATCTCTTGTCACATGGATAATGATGGCAATGGCTTACCAGGGACAAAAAAATACGTGATCCCATTTTTAAATGTTATGAACAATTATCCAAGATTAGACATAGAAACCATGAAAATCATTTCTTTAGAGGATAGAATTCGTGGTATGGGTGGAACTGATTCTCATAAATTTCCTAACAATTCTAAAGAAATGAAAGCGATTTTAGCGTATTTTAAATGGCTAAAAAGTGCCTATGGTATCAAAGATGGAGTGAAATTGCAAGGTGAGTTTTTTGCTAAGATGAATTTCCCAAATCGTCCAGCCGATCCGGTTCGTGGTAAAAAACTTTTTGAAGAAAATTGCGTCGCTTGTCATGGAGAAAGAGGACTAGGGGTAAAAAATGCAAACTATGAAAAAGGCACTGGGCATTTATATCCATCATTGCTTATCTATCCTGATGGCGGACACATGGCTATGATCCCATTTTTGGCAAGATTTTTAAAATCTGCTATGCCTTTTGGTGCAAGTGCTGACAATCCGATCTTAAGTGATGGTGATGCTTTAGATATCGCAGCTTATGTTAATACAGGCTTTGTAAGAATGCCGATCGTTACAACAGAAAACCGCGCAGGACTTGACACTGCTTATAGCAAATCTCCGTCCTTAAAGCCTGAATATTTTGCTTCACCACAACAAAATTTAGATCCTAAAGAATACATCAAAGTCAAATACGGACCTTGGAAAAATCCAAACTATTTTCCAGGAGAATAATTGATTTGGGGCTCTCCCAAATCAATCTTCTTTTGCTAAATTTTCAAGACTTTTAATCCCTTCTTCACCGATTAAATTTTCACCTTTTAAATCACTAAATATCGCGTTTAACGAACTCACAATAGCTGTAGAATTAAAACTTAAATTCTCAATAGCCCTTTCTCTTTTTTTCCATATATTTTGCAAGGCTCTTTTTTCAGCTTCAAGCTCTTCTCTCATGGTTTGGTAAGTTTTAAGTATAAAAGTGATTTGAGTGTTAAATTCTTTAGAATTTAGATATTCATATAAAATATGATTTTTTTCATCTTTATTTTGCAAGGCATTTTTTAATTTATAAGCGTTGATTATGCTTTCTCTAAGCACAGCTAAGACGCCTTTAAATTCGGCAAAAGTGCAGATTAAAATTCCTTCTTTAAAATGCGTTTTTTCTTTATCTTTAGGCATGGTTTTTGTGATCAAAACCGCAATATCGCTTTTTGCAGCTATGCTATCTAGCTTTAATTTATCTAGCCATTCTTTATTAAATTCCTTAGTGCGTTTGCTCTCGTATAAGATCTTGCCACAAGTATTTCCAAAAGCATCTTTAACGATGTGCAAACAATCCGCCCCATTAACACCCTTTGGCACTTCTTTAACCTCATCACTAAAATATTCATTTTGGATATATTCTTCGATGAGTAGTTCCGCTGCTTCGCCTTGGAGTTGCTGTGAGCCTTGCTCGACTTTACGTTTTGCCGCATCAAGTTCTTGAGTGACACTTTTAAATTTGATCTCAAGTTCTTTAAATTTTATGTCTTGCTCTTCATTTATGCTTTGAAATTCAAGACGAATTTTTTCCTTTTCTAGCTCTAAATTTTTTCTTTCTTGCTCTTTAAATTCTTTAAAAGCCTCTTCTTTGATTTGCAATTTTAATCTTTCTTCATTTTCTTTTTGTTCTCTTTTTAGCCTTTCATTTTCAGCCTTTAAAGTCAAAAGTTCGCTTAGTTCTTTGCTTTTTTTATTGAGCTCTTCTTGCATGATTTTCTTTTCATTTTCATGTTCTTTAGCGAATTTTTCCATAAAATCTTTTTGAAAAATTTGCTTTTGCAAAAGTGCTTCTTGTTCGATTTTTTGTTTTTCGATGTCAAGCTTTTGGCTAACTTGCTCGCTGATGAGTTTTTCTTGTTCGGCCTTTTGTACTTTTAGCTCGGATAAAATTTTAGAATACTCCGCCCTTTTTTCATTGACTTCTTTTTCAAATTCTTGCTTTTGTTTTTGCATATCTAGTTTAGCTTTGTCTAAAATTTGAGTGTATAAAGCCAAGCTAATATCGATAAAATTTCCGCAATTTGGACATTTTATTTTTTCATTTTGAAAATTTTGCAAATTCTTTCCTTTTGTTAAATGGATTTTTTATAAAAATTATATTAAATTATAGCTTTTTACTTTTTAAAAAGGGAATTTATGCAAAAACAAACACAAATTCACGGCTTTAAAAAATTAAAACTTATTATCATCCTTGCTTTGATGTCAAGCATAGCGCCACTTTCTACGGATATGTATTTGCCTGCGCTTTCTCACGTGCAACAAAGCTTTCAAACGAGTTCTTTTTTAACCCAATTAAGCCTTGCGAGTTTTTTCATCGCTTTTGCCCTAGGGCAGCTTATATATGGGCCTTTAAGCGATGTTTTTGGGCGAAAAATTCCTGCTTTAATAGGAATTTTGTTTTTCATACTCTCTAGCTTTTTTTGCGTGATCATTGACAATATTTATGCTTTTATCGCTTTAAGATTTTTCGAGGCTCTTGGAGGATGTGCTGGAGTTGTGATCGCAAGAGCGATCATTAATGACTTATTTGAGATCAAAGAAGCGACGGGAATTTTTGCCTTGATGATGGTTTTTAGCTCTCTTGCACCTATGCTTTCACCTACTTTTGGTGGATTTTTGCTCGAGTATTTTTCTTGGCATAGTATTTTTGCTACGCTATTTGCCCTTGGGATCACGCTTTTTTTAATGATACTTTTTGGGCTTAAAGAATCCGCACCCAAAGTTGCTGATAAAAAACAATTATGCCCTTATGAGGCTTTTAAAAAATACAAAATCGTTCTTAGCGATAAAGCTTTTTTCATCTGCGTTATTTGTGTATCTTTCGCACTGGCTGCGATGTTTGCTTATATCGCTGGATCGAGTTTTGTTTTTACGCAATTTTTTGGCATCAGTGAGCAAAAATTTGCACTGATTTTTGGAGCCAATGCCTTTGGATTTGTCATCTGTGCCAATATCAATGCAAGATTGGTTTTAAAATTTGAAAGCAAAAAAATTCTCTCTAAAGCTTTGGTGGTTATGCTTTTATCGACGATTGTTTTGCTTGTAAATGCTTGTTTTTTCCCGAATTTATTTCTTTTTGAATTTAGCCTTTTTACGAGTATAGCTATGCTTGGCTTTATCGCGCCAAATACTGTGACTTTAGCCATGGCAAGATTTAAAGAAAATAGCGGAACAGCTTCAGCTATACTTGGGGCTATGCAATTTGGCTTTGCTGGGACGATTTCTTACATCGTCGGTGCCATAAATGCAAATACACCGATAATCCTTGCTTTAGTAATGTTTATTTGCGTTTTGATCGCTAATGGAGTGTATTTCCTAGCTAAACCTAAAATTTAGCTAGGCACTATGGAATTTTTTCTAATTGTTTTTATAAAAGAATACGCGACAAAGCCAAACATCAAAGTATAAAATCCACCAATCACGCTAAGCGGATCAAACAAAACTCTTTTATCTGTAAAAATCCCCATAACAGGTAAAATAATTTTTGGAGAAATCCCCATAATAATAACAATTGAAGCATAAGATAAAGCTATAAAAATATTTCTCATTATTTTAAATTTTATACATAAAAAAAGCAAAGCCATATAAAGAGAAAGTATTACAAAATTTGTAAAAAATATACTTATAGAGTGATCCTTTATCAAAGATTCTATATTTTCATTATAAAATTTTAAAAGCTGATACAAGCTGCCTTCTATTGATACTTTAAATCCGAAAAAATAATCAAAACCAAGAATAATAAAAAAACTTAATATACTAAAAATTCCTATAATTATCAAAAGTGAATTAAAGCTTTTTAGGATATCCGTATGATGATCGCAAAGCTGATGATAAAATATAAGCTGCCATCGCTCGATTTTTTCTTTCAAACTTTTGTCTTTTTTGTGCTCTAGTTCCAATTCTCTAGCATAAAGCTCTTGTGTTCTTAATTCTGAAGCATCGATTTGATTATGATGGGCTATGCGATTACTCTTTAATTTTCTAAATAAATCCCTATAGTTTAACAAATTCTTATAGTTCTTTTCGGTATCTGAATTTATTTTAGCTTTGATTTCATCAAAATCATATTGTATGTATTTGTGCTCTATATTAAATTGATTAGAAAATGTGCAATTTATAAAATTTGGTTTATTGATTTTTGATTTATCATTTAAAACGAAATCAACATCTTTAAAAACGACTATATTATTAAATATCACATTTTCAAAATTTAACTCACCAATATTTAAGTTTTTAAAACTTGTAACATCTTTAAAGATTACATTTTTAAAATGATATTTTTGTTCCGTGCTTTTTTTATTAGAAATAAATTCAGCATGATAAAATTCTATATCTTTAAAGATAAAATCATTATCTTTAAAAACTGTATCTATAAATCTAACCTCATCTTTAAATTTTGAAAGATAAAAATTTACCCTAGCTTGGAATGTTGTTTTTTTAAAGAAAACCTTATTTTCAAAAAATGTTTCTCTAAAACTATTTATTATTTTATTATCTTCTCGCTTGGCTAAAAATTGAGCTTTTATAAATCTAACCTCATCTTTAAATTTTGAAAGATTAAAATTTACCCTAGCTTGGAATATTGCATTAGAAAATGAGGTCTTTTTTTCAAAAATTATCTCTTTAAAACTATTTTCTATTATTTCATTATCTTCTTGCTTGGCTAAAAATTGAGCTTTTATAAATCTAACCTCATCTTTAAATTTTGAAAGATTAAAATTTACCCTAGCTTGGAATATTGCATTAGAAAATGAGGTCTTTTTTTCAAAAATTATCTCTTTAAAACTATTTTCTATTATTTCATTATCTTCTTGCTTGGCTAAAAATTGAGCTTTAAAAAAACTCACTTTATCTTGAAATGTTGCTTCATTAAAACTCACTTTATCTTGAAATGTTACCCTATTAAAATCAACTTCTTTTTCAAAATTACAACCGATAAATTCAACTTCTTTTTCAAAATTACGATTAAAAGCAAAAACTTGATCTAAAAAATTGCATTTTAAAAAAACAATTTTTACATCGTTTTGATTTGAAAATTTTATGTTTAAAATTTTACTAAACCCTATGGTAAGCTCTTTTATACCTTTTTCTTGCAAAACGTCAAAATCTATGCTTTCTATAGTAGCATAAAATATTTCTATCTTAGCTTCCTGAATATCAAAATTTGAATATCTTCTAGCCAAAATGCCATAACGTTTTAAATCCTCGATAAAATTTTCACTATCCATTTAATCCCTCATCTTTCATCGTATTTCCTTGACTTTCATTTGTTTTTAGCTAGGCACTATGGAATTTTTACGTGCGGTTTTTTGGAGTGAAAAAAGGACTAAACCTATAAGTATAGTATATAATATATTTAAAGTTAACAAACTTACATGATTAGAATTTCCATTAGAATCACTCGTAAATTTTCCTATTAAAGGATGAATTATGCTAGGTTGGTTTATTAGCATTATAAAAAATACCGCATATGACAAGATAAGTATTACATATCGACCAAAAAATAAAGATTTCGTATAAACCAAACAAATATACAAGCTAACAAATAAAGAATTTATAAATAACGAGTATCCAAAATCTTTGTCTAATTTTAAGAAAAATTCGGAATATTTAAAAAATTCTAAAAATAATCCTAGAAATCCTAGAAATCCTAGAAAAACACAAACAAAGAAGAACGCAAAAATCAAACTTTCTAAAAAATAGAGAAAATCTTTTAATAAAATATTTAATTTTATATTTGATCTTTTCAAAAATTTACAAAATATCAAAATAAACACAAAAACTATGCAAACAATAGCTCCGATACCAAACTCAAATCTAAAATTGTTAAAAATCTCAACACTAAAATCAATATTGAATTTGTTAAAAATATTACAACATTTAGATAAAATCGTCTCTGCATCTTTTGATTTATCATGAGGTTGAATAAAAATTAAAAACAAAGGATATAAAGCAATCAATAAAATCAGATTGTTAAAAACTCGTAAAAAGTCCGTATGATGATCGCAAAGCTTACGATAAAATCTCAAAAGTAAAAAATCTACTAATTGAAAATAATTACTATTGTTTTGCTTTATATCTTCGTCAGTCTTGACATTTTTAAGCTTATTCCAACTTTGTTTTAGCTCTATCTCTTTACAATAAAGCTCGTATTTGTGAAAATTTGATGCGTCTAGGGAGTTATTATCTTTTATCAAAGCATTTTTAAAAACCCTAAAAGAATCTCTAAAATCATTAGCAAATTTATCTAAAGATTTTTCATCTTGTTCTTCATTTTTATTAAACTCTTCATATTCCTCATTGATTTGTGTTTTAAAATCATCAAAATTAAAATTTAACTTTGCATTGACAGCATTTAAATTTCCTTTGAAAATTACTTGAGAGAAATTCGGAGCCTTTTTAAATGTTACCCCGTAAAAACTAGCCATTTTTTCAAATTCGCATGCATAAAAAATAGTATAATTATAGAAAATAGAATTATCAAAATAAGCATTCTCTAAAAACAAAGATTCATCAAAAACAAGCCGATATTTCAATTCAACATTCAGCATATAAATTTTTCCCTCGTATTTGCATTTATCAAAAAATACGTTAGATTCAAAAATAGCACCGCTAAAACCAACACCACTTTTAAAAATAACTTTACTAAAACAATTATTTTCCACATTGTCATATAATGATGATGTTAAAAATTTAGCACCGCTAAAATTAATCTCATTAAACACTGAATTACGAAAAATCACCCCTGACTCAAATCTAGCAGAACTAAAATTAACAATATCTTCAGATTCTATATCTTCAAAAAGAATTCTTCCTTGTTCATCTTTTTTTTGTGTTGCCAAAAATTCTGTATTTGAAAAATCACTCGTCTTTTTAAATTTCACAGAAGAAAAATGTATCAGCGACTCAAATTTAGCATTACAAAATCTTGCTTTATTTTTAAAAATAACATATGAAAAACTTGCCGTTGAATCAAATATGGTATCGCAAAAATCGGCTTTATCTTTAAAAATAGTACCTAAAAACTTTACCTCTATAAAGTTAATCCCTATTTCTTTATTTAAAAAGGAGACTCTACTAAAAACAACTGGCTTTTCAAAAATAGCCTCTGTAAAATCTACATGTGTTTCGAAGCGTGACCCATCAAAAAAAGCGTTGGACTTAAAAATGCTCTCATTAAAATTCACTTCCTTGTCAATATATTCTACATTAAAAACACTTCCTAAAAAATTTATATTCTTATAAAAAGTACATTTTATAAACTTAAAATTATTTCTAAATAATAATTTTTTAGCATTAATTTGTTTCAAAATTATACAGTCATAAAAATATATATCTATATTGTTTTCTTCAGCAAAGACAATATTTTTAATTACGCTTTTTTCTATAGAAAGCTTCTCTATGCCTTCTTTTTGTAAAGCATCAAAATCTATGCTTTCTATACCAGCATTAAGTATTTCTATTTCAGTTTCCCGAATAGCAAACTGTAAAGACCGTAAAAACAGTGGCCCACCCCTAACTAAAATACCATAAGGTTTCAACTCTTCAATAAAATTTTTATTCCTCTCTAATCTCTCATCTTTCATTGCATTTCCTTGACTTTCATTTGTTTAGCTAGGCACTATGGAATTTTTACGTGCGGTTTTTTGGAGTGAAAAGACAACCAAACTTATACAAAAAATATATAAAAATATTGTTATATTTTCTAAACAAGCTTGACGAGATTTGAAAGTAAAACTTACCATTTGAAACAGATTAAAAGGACTTATCGTGATATAAAAAAAACAAATCACCGCATAATATAAAATAAAAAAAGTTCTAACAAACAATAAGCCTATAAAAGAATATATAAAGATTAAATATACAGCATTGCTATCATTTAAAGCTTTCACATCTAGAATATTTTTTAATACTTTAAGCAAATCGTTGTCTATACTAAAGAATTTAGACAAATTCCCATTTCCATACTTTAAAACAAACAAAATAGAAGCAAAAAAACCTACAATTGCAATCAACCATCTTAAATTTAAAATCAAGTCCGTATGATGATCACAAAGATTTCTATAAAACATAAGTTGGTATTTATCCAACCATTCTTTAGAAAATTTCTTAGGTTTTTTAGAATTTAGCTCTATCTCTTTACAATAAAGCTCGCATTTGTGAAAATTTGATGCATCTAGGGAGTTATTATCTTTTATCGAAGCATTTTTTAAAACCCTAAAAGAATCTCTAAAATCATTGGCAAATTTATCTAAAGATTTTTTATCTTGTTCTTTTTTATTTTTATTAAATTCTTCACACTCTTGATTGATTTTCTTTTCTAAATCTTCAAAATCAAAATTTAAATTTATATTGACAGCATTTAAATTCTCTTTAAAAATTGCTTGAGAGAAATTCGGAGCCTTTTCAAATTTTACCCCATAAAAACAAGCATTTTTTTCAAATTCGCACTCATGAAAATCAGCATAATCTTTAAAATAAGAATTATTAAAATACACATTATCTTTAAATTTAGACATTTTAAAATAAGCTTCATAAAATTCATTATTTTTAAAATCAACTTCCTTTAAAAATTGACAATTTGAAAAATCAATTTGTTTTTTAAAAGTTACTTTTTTCAAACTATTTTTTATTATTTGATTACCTTCTTGTTTGGCTAAAAACTTGGCATTAAAAAAAATCACTTTATCTTGAAATATTGCTTTATTAAAACTCACTTTAGCTTGAAATGATACTTCTTCAAAACTCACCATATCTTTAAATGTTGCCTTATAAAAATTCGCTATAGTTTGAAATGATGTTCCATTAAAAAAAACTTCTTTTTCAAAAGTTACGTTTTCAAAACTATTTTCTATTATTTCATTATCTTTTTGATTGGCTAAAAATTGAGCTTTTATAAATCTAGCTTCACCTTTAAATCTTGAAATACTAAAATTTACTCTAGCTTGAAATTCTGCTCCACTAAAATCAACTTCTTTTTCAAAACTTGTTTCTCTAAAACTATTTTCTATTATTTCATTATCTTTTTGATTGGCTAAAAACTTAGTTTCTATAAATTTAGCTTCACCTTTAAATTTGGAAAATTTAAAATTTACTCTAGCTTGGAATTCTGCTCCACTAAAATCAACTTTATTTTCAAAAATTGTTTTTATAAAATTATTTTCTATTATTTCATTATCTTTTTGATTGGCTAAAAACTTGGCATTAAAAAAAATCACTTTATCTTGAAATATTGCCCTATTAAAATTAACTTCTTTTTCAAAACTACAACCAAAAAAACCAACTTCTTTTTCAAAATTATACTTCAAAGCAAAAACTTGTTCTAAAAAATTACATTTGGTAAAATAAATTTTTACATCGTTTTGATTTGAAAATTTTATGTTTAAAATTTTACTAAACGCTATGGTAAGCTCTTTTATACCTTTTTTCTGCAAAGTGTTAAAATCTATGCTTTCTATAGTAGCATAAGATATTTCTATCTTAGTCCCAAACGAGCAAAACCGCCAATCCCCTTTGGCTAAAATGCCATAAGGTTTTAAATCCTCGATAAAATTTTCACTATCCATTTAATCCCTCATCTTTCATTGCATTTCCTTGACTTTCATTTGTTTTAAATATCCAAAAATTTTATAATAAATGTTAATCTTAATTATTTTTTTCAAATTTATTAAATGTCATAAAAAGTTGCAAAAAATTTCCAACTAAATAAAACAAAAACTCAACTTCATAATATTTAAATTCTTTGCTATTGCTTTTGCAATGTTTAGCTCTATTATTATTTAAGCTCTGATAGTAATTTAAAATTTCTAAAAACATTTTTTTAAAATTTTCATCTAGTGAATTTCCAAAATATTGCAAAATTTCATCTTTTTGATTTTCAAGTGATTTTTCATTATTGAGCAATTGTTTTAAAAAAAGTTCTAATGACAATCTTGTTTTATCTACAACATCTCTATAATTTTCTTTTGTTATAAAATTTTTTAAGGCTTCTGATAATTGTTTTTTAGCTTTTGGATAATCTTTCAAAAATTCCAATACATCGTTTATTAAAACTTTGTCAAAAATCTCTATATTGCTAGGATAAAATTCATACTTATCATTATAATATAATCTAAAAGGCTTATTAGACACTAGTGCAATATCATTAAAAGTTAAAAGAAATTTATCATCTTTATCTTTTTTACAAAAATTAATTATATTTTCTAACGCCTCTAAAAATTTTACATCTTTAAGTTGCATCAATAAACTATAAAGTGCAGTTTCATGAAACACAAAATAAGAATCATGCAAACCATTAAAACGATTAAGCATAGATATTGTGCCTGAAAACTTCTTTTTACCTTTATAAGTTTCCCCAGCAATTAAAAATATTTTTTGTTCAAGCTCTGACAATTGTTCTGGGTTTATAATATCACCTATTAAAGTGATACATCTCTCATAAAATCTGTCTTCTATCTCTATATTCCATCGTTTTGCAAAATCTCTTTTAGTTTTAAAAAGCCAACCTCGCTCAATATTTTTATTTTTCATTTGCATTACTTGCCTTCGATTATTTTTATCTCGTCTTCGGTGAGATTGTAAAGTTTATAAACTAAAGTGTTTATTTTGTCTTCTTGGATTTTGGTGTTTGCGTTTTTGTCTTGTTCTTTTGCTTTTAAAATCTCATCGACTAAGCTTACTAATTCATCGGCTGTTTTTTGATTTTTGGAATTTATCTTTGGTATAGGAAATCTTTCTACATATTGATTTGATAATAAAAAACCTTTATCAGAATACAAATGCCCTATATTTTTAAAATAATAAAAAATCAAGCTAGAATTTAAAAACCCTAAAAGATAAGAAAGTTCATTTTTAGAATTTCCTGTCATAAATGCCATAGAATCTAGCAAAACGCATTCTTTTTCTAAAATAAAACTTGGCTCTTGGGTTACTCTTTGCCAACCTATCTTTTCTTTTTCAAATTGCAATAAATATTCCTTTGTTGGATTATTATCCAATTCAAGCCAATGATGCTGTCCTAAATATGGTTTTTGCTGTGTTTTAGGTTTATTGGTGCATTGTCCTCTAGCTTGTAATTTTTCTTTATATTTTTTCAAATGATTATATATAGCTGGATAATCTTTTTCTAAAATTTTATAACTTCCAAATTCAAAAGCTATTATCCAAAGTCCCGCCCATTCATAAACATACCTTTTTATATCGCGTCCGCGTAGCATTTTGCGTATGAGTTTGGCGGTGCGTTCTTTTTCTTCTTCGTCTTTGCAATTTGACAAAATCTCATCTTTTGTTTCAGTGGTGATGATAAAAGCTTCATTGTAGCCGGTTTTGATACCATAATTTATATTAAGCCCATACCAATCCTTAAGCGGAGTGCCTATACGCTCTATCTTAGCCTTTAGGGCACTGATGTTTTCATCGCTAAAAGTAAAGCTTTCTTTACTTAAGGATTTTTGCGGAAGTTCTTTGAAATTTGTATTTAAAGCGATATGAAATTGACAAGCTTTTAAATTTTCATTATCTAAGGCAAGGTATTTGAAATAAGAATCTTTAGGCTTTAGCTTTTTAAAACTCAGTATGCTTGTATCCACTGTGGCACTATCGAAAACTTTGACGCCGTTTAGATCGATGTATTCGCAAATTTGAGTATTTTTGAGTAAAAATTCACGCAAAGCCTCGCCATATCCTGCACGAGTGTATTTGTTAGATGTGATGAAAGATAGGACGCCATTTTCTTTAAGTACGTTAAAACCTAGCTCGTAAAAATACGTATAAATATCGCTCGTGCCTTTATAAACCTTATAATTTTTCGCCAAATGAGGCTTAAGTTCTTTTATCTCTTCTTGTCTGATATAAGGCGGATTGCCGATGATGAGATCAAAGCCTTGAAAATTTCCGTTACTATCAAGCACTTCAGGGAATTCAAAACGCCACTCAAAAGGATGTGATTTTTCTAGCTCAAAAATACGCTCATAAAGATCTAAAAGTTTTTTAAATTCTTTTCTTGCGGCTTTTTCATCAAAACTGAATTCAAACATATTTTTAGAAAAAAAGCTTTTAAATTTTTCATCATGATGTTCATCAGCTAAAAAATCGCCGTATTTTTTAGAATACTCGTTTGCGTTGTTGGTTAGTTGTTTGATTTCTTTGGCAAATTTGTCTTTAAGGCAAAAATTTTTAAAAGATTCTTTGAGGTTTTTGATTTCTTTAGCGATGAGATTTTTATCGGTGTAAAATCCTTCCTTATAGTCTTTAACTATGTATTGATACTTTTTCATACGCTCTTTGATGTTAGGGTAATGCGATAAAGACTTTTGAGTGTCAAAATACGCGATCAAAGAATTTCCGCATTTTATGTTTATGTCGATGTTGGGTAGGGTTTTAAGATCGTGATAATTTTCATCATCAAAACTTTGATAAAAACTATGCTTTAAAAGCTCTATCCAAAGTCTTAGTTTGGTGATCTCGCAAGAATTTGGGTTGATATCGACGCCAAAAAGATTGTTTTCTATGATGTCTTTTTTTGTGTGAAAAAGTTCTTGTTGGATCAAATGCGCTTTGTCTTTGTGCGTGCTTGGGCGTTTATATTCTATAAATTCACCTTTGCGATCGGTGATGAGAATTTCATCGTTTTGCACTTCTAGGTAAAATTCTTCTTCGAAAAGATTTAATTCATCATAAATGCTAAGCATCACATTTAAAGCAGAAACCAGAAAATGTCCGCTTCCCACGGCCGGATCGCAAATTTTGATGGAATTTAAAAGCTCTTTTTGTGCGTTTTTGTCTTCTTTTCTCAAAGATTTTCTTAACTCGCTTATGTCTTTAGCCTCAAGATCGAATTTGGCGTTGAATTTATCAAGAACTACTTTTGTGATACTTTCTTTACACATATAAGAAGTGATAAAGCTTGGCGTATAAAAACTTCCTTCTTTGTAGCCGTTTAGTTTTTCAAAAACATTTCCTAAAACGCTAGAGCTTATGAGTTCTTTTTGGCTTAAAATTTCGCTTTGCTCATCATCGCTACCAAAATCAAAACTATCTAAAAATTCAAACAAATACTCTAAAAGCCCAACTTGTCCTTTTTTAGCCTTGCATTTATCATCCTTTAACACCGTGTGTTTATAGTAATCAAGCTTTAGATTGTTGCTTAAATTTGCGATTTCAAGGGTATTTTCTATGCTTTGTTTTTCAAATAAAGATGAATTCAAGTAAGGCAAATAAGCAAATTCGCTTTTCTTTCTTGTATCTTTTGCCTTAGCTAAAATTTCAAAGAAAAGTTCGCTCAATTTACCAAAATCTGGAATTTTTTTGACATTTAAAAATTTCAAATTTTTATCATCATTAAAACGCACCAAATTTGACTCGATAAGCTTTAAAAATAAAATACGATTTAACCATAAAATCAAAAGCTTTAAAATGACTTCAAAATTTTCTTCTTTAAGCTTGGAATTAATAGCCGTATAAAAAGTACCCTGCTCTTCTTTGCTTTCCTCGCTTTTGGCGATGATGAGTTTTGAGTTTTGTTTGTTTTCACAAAGCCCTAGGATATACAAAAGCTCTTTATAAAACGCGTTGTTTAGGGAATTTGCGTCGTTTGGATTGAATTCGGCCAATAAACAAGCTTTATTAAAAATTTTAAACAAGGGTTTTAACTCGCTAAAGCTTGGTTTTTCTTGCTCTAAAATCGGCTTTAAGTCGATAAAAATTCCTTTCAAACTGCTTTTAAGATAAAGATCTGAATTTAAAAGCTTTTCAAATTCCTTGTAAATTTCATCGGTATTACCTTTAAAAAGAGAGGCTTTGTTTTCAAAATTTTCAAAAGCTTCTTTACAATGCTTGTTTTTGTTAAAAAGCTCTTCAAACAAATCTGCCTTGAAAATGAAAAAACTATAAAAATCCGTGATGATGATATGCTTAAGTGATGAATTTAGGGCTTTTCTTTCGCGAAGATAATACAAAATGCACTCTTGCAAGGCTTTGCAATTTGGCTTGTTTTGAGTGAAAAATTCTTTAGAATGAGGCGTTTTTGCTTCGATGATGACTTGAGTAAATCCATCTTTTTTTAAGGCTAAATCTATGCCGCTATTGCCTTTGTGTATGCTTTTGACTTCGCATTCAAAATTGAAACTTTCAAAAAATTTGCTTAATGCATTTGCCACGAGGGAATCTTCGTTGTTTTTGAGATTGTTTTCGAGGTTGGTTTTATAGTCCTTTAAAATCTTAACAAAATCGTTTAATTCTGTCTCTAAAATAGGCTTTTTGCGATAATAAGGATTTAAAAATTCTTTTTCATTAAGCAAAGTAAAAAGCATCATCAACCTTTAATAAAAAAATAATTTATTATTCTACTAAAATTTACTTTTGATAAAGAAAAAATCCCTACAAGTTTTTTATTTTTTAAGAATTTAATACATTAACAATGCCTTTATATGCCTCCTTTACCAATTCTTTCTCAAAAAAATCATTTAAAATTTGAATAAAATCTTTTACATGATTTTCATTTTCGATCAACCAATAAATAAAAGCGTATTCTCCTTCTAGTTTTTGATTGTTTATTAATTTATCGCAATAATAATGATCTTTGTATTTTTTAACATTTTCTTTTTTTATATCTTTAAACAATTCTAAACATTGCTTATATTTTTCATCTTCACCATCGTTTGATATTTCAAATGTTAAACCAAAAGTATCGTAACGACTTTTTTGAAAATAAAGATAAATGCAAGGATATAAACTCTCATTTTTATAATCTTTAGGATAAAAAACTAACACGCCTCGATTGGCGCGATTTTCTTCTATTTTATTAGCAAGAAAAATAATATCGCTTATTTTAATTTCCATTTGCTCAAAATTGTCAAAAAATTCTTCTAAGATGGTTTTGCAAATACTATTCCATTTATACTGAATGATATTTTTAGCTTTTTTATAATCTTCTTCTTTTAAATTTTTAAGTTCTGATTTGTTTTTGCTGTATCTATATAAAATCATAGCATTGTTTAAATTTTTCATTTTTGTTTTTATATCTTTTGAAAAAACAAATTCCAACACATCATCTCTTTGAATATACTCATTTGTTATATACCATTGTAAAATATCTTTATATTGTTTGAGAGTAAAAATAATATTTTGTATATCAGATGAGAATTTTTGATTTTTAATTGATTTTTTTTCATATATTTTTATACATTGACAAATCCATTCTTTAATCCACATATAATCCATTTTCAAATAGTAACTCATGATATTTTCATTTTTATCTTTGATCAAATTTTCTTTTATAGTAAAACCGCCTAAGCTGTAATAACTGGGATTAATATCCGCATCTTGATGCAAATATATAGTTAATATATTTTTATAGCAATCATTTACATCTTTGATATTTTTTCTTATAAAGCTAATGTAATCTTTTAATTGATTTTTTTGATCTTTTGCGTAAATTTTATTTTCTATTATAATGTATCTTTTATCTTTGAATGTTATCAAAATATCTATTCTTCTATTATCTTTGACACAGGCTTCTGTTTCTATACTTTTTATATCTTCTACGTTTAAATTTTCAAACTTAGTATTTTTTAAACTTTTACCAAGTTTTTCTAAAAATATTTTTGCAAAATTTTTTTGATAATGTCCTTTTTCTATATCAACCAAATAAGCTATAAATTTAGAATGATAATTTTCTTTTTCTTCAACATCTAAAGCTTCAAATATATTTATATCGCTAAAACCATCATTAGCATCTTTTTCAAATTTATGATCTGCTTTAGATAACCCTTTGATAAAATATTCCATATCTTTCCTTCTATTTTACAACTTCTCATGCTCATATATCAAACAAACCATTTTTTAAATTATCATTTATTATATAAAAATATATTGAATAAAAACCTTTATTGTTTAATCACAAACTAAAATAAGGCTAAAGTACAACCAACTAAACTTTTAAATCCTACCTAATCAAACTATAAAATAAACCTTGATAAATGCTAACCCTAAAACATTTCTCATAAATCATTTAATAAACCCAAATCTTAATAAATTTCTTTTAATTTATAAACCAAACTTATTCACAAACTAAAACAACAAAGTTAAAACATACAAAGCATCCAAAGAAAAAAATAAAAGATTAATTTAGCAAGATCCATAAAACTCATTTTAATAAGACTAACCAAACTAACCCAAACAACCAAAAAAACAAAAACCAATCAAACATCAGCTAAAGCTATACAACTGAACAAGATAAAGCTACACAAGCAAATACAAACCCAAACCTTAAACTAAATTCTTTTAAATAACTAAACTAAGATAAAAAAATAAATTTCAATAAATCTAAAAAAATAATCTAAACCCTTAACCAAACAACCAAACTAACATTAACTAAACTATTTTATATTTAAAAGATTAAATACTCTAAGAAGATTAAAATAAGAAGTAGAATAATTAACAAGTCCGCAATGAGCTACTTTCCCCC
>NZ_NXLY01000002.1 GCF_005406225.1 Campylobacter taeniopygiae
TTTACTCCTGAAATGAGATTGCTAACATTATCAAGTTGTCCTAAATCAAGTCCGCTTTGATCTACAGTAACTTTATCTACAGTTACATTGTCTTTATTATCTCCACCTACCACAACAGTTTCTAATTGACCATTTTCATCAGTAGAAACAACCCAATCTTGTATATTAACACTACCTCCACCATTGTTAGTTACTGTATTGCCATCTTTATCTTTACCAACATTGCCTTGATTAGAGATTACTAAATCAGCACTTCCGTTATTAACAATACCACCACCTATAGTAGCACCTTCTCCATTGGAGATTTCTAATTTATTATCACTATTGTTTGTGATAGAACCTGAAATACCTGTATCAGAAGTAGAAGTATTGACTATGGAGTCAAGTTGGCCACCTTCTTCTACTGTGATAGAACCTGTGATAGAACCATTACCTTGATTGACTATACCACCAGCTAAGCTACCACCTTCTTCTATCTTGATACCTGTGTCTCCACTGCTATCAGAGCCAGAGCCAATCACACCTTCATTGATAATACCTGCTTTTCCACCTTTAACTTCACCTGATATTTTAATTAAAGTATCAAGTTGTTTTCCACCACCTATGAAAATACCAGCATTACCTCCTTCTACTTTAGCACCTTTTTTTACTTCAATACCTTTGGCTTTGATGTCTTGAATTCCACCATCTATATAAATACCATTTTGACCAGCTTTAATGATGCTACCAGATTCTAGGTTGATTTGACCAAGTTCTGATACACCATCACCCAATCCCACAAAGATGAAAAAATTTATCCCATTGCCTTCAACATCTATAGTTCCTTTGTTGGTAAAAGTTTCTATTTTATTACTAGTTGTTATAGAAACACCATGATTATTGCTTTTTATAGTCCCTTCATTGGTAAATGTTTTAATAATTGATGGTTTGCTTCCATTAAATGTTCCAAGTAATAGAGCCGATCCATAACTAAGATTTGTATTTATGTCTATAATACCTGTATTTTTAAAATTATCTATAGTAACACCATTGCTCATATTAATTCCTTGAGTTATAGTTCCACTATTAGTAAAGTTTGTTATGGTAGCGTTTTTTATAAAGATGCTTTCATTAGTGCTTGAATTTATAGTTCCACTATTAGTAAAGTTTGTTATGGTTGATTGAGTTTTATCATCTCCCGACCAAATTACCACGCCGTATTTAGAATTTCCATTACCTATGATTCCATTATTTTCAAAAGTAGTGATAGTGACACCGTCTTTTTTATCTTCACCAATTTCAATACTAGCTTTTTTATTTCCACCTTGAATTGTTCCTGTATTTTTGAAAGTCGCTATAGTTGAATTTGATTTAATGGCTAAACCATTATGATTAGCACTGATGATTGTTCCACTATTAGTAAAATTATCTATACTAGCATTTGAGAGATAGACAGCTTCATTTTTTGAATTTATGGTTCCACTATTTGTAAAAGTATTTATGGTAGATTTTTTATCATCACTACCCCAAACAGTTACACCAAATTTAGAAGTTCCATTACCTATGATTCCGCTATTTTCAAAATTAGTGATGGTGGCACCATTGCTTTTTCCAATTTCAATACTAGCAGTATTGCTTCCACCTACTACTGTTCCTTGGTTTTTGAAAGTTTCAATCGATGAGTTGTTTTGAAAATTAATAGCGATATCATTATCACCGCTTAGTTTAACTGAACCACCTTCTTCAATGGTTAATGTATTATTAGCTCCATCTATAGTAATTTTGGTTGTTTCGGGGCCACTAACTGTTCCACAAGTTCCATTACATCCAGCACCGCTAATTGTAGCATCAGCACAGGTGCTTAAAACAGAAACTGTTGCTAAAGAAAATAAGAATTTTTTAGAAAGAGATTGATTTTTTAAATCCCCCCCCCCCGTTAGACAAGTTTTTATTTTTCATCATTTCTCCTTGAAAAATCATTTCTATATTTAAGAAATAATTTATATTATTTTTAAGCAATTATGATTATTGCAACTTGATTTGATTTTGAGTAGAGTTAAAGCTGATATTATAGGGTTTATTTTGATAGCTTTAACCCAAATTTAAAAGTTTATCTTTAAAAATAATTTATATTATTATTAAAAATAATTGTAATTATAATAAATTATAATTGAAGTTATCAAATTAAAATTTTTTATTATTATAGATAAATAAATTTTATTATTTTTTTTGAAAGTGGTTTAATAGTGGATGTATTTTTTAGATCATTTGTAAAAATTAAGATTTTTAATTTTAAAAAATATGATTAAAATAACTAAGATGTAGAAGTTACTTTATGCGATGCTTAAATTTTATTTTTAACTAAATTTTAGAACACTCTGTTATTTTTTCATTGTAGATGAGTGATTGTTGATTAAAATTGCTAAATTTAGGAATATGAGCATATCCACTTAAAGGATCAATCACTATACAAATTTGACGTTTGTATTTGGAGGTTAAGCGAATGATGCAATTTTTGCCGCTTTTTGCTAAATTTTTATCATAGAGGCTTTTGGAATTTTTAAGCGGAGAATATAATCTTCCCATTTCATCAAAAACAATTCTTGTCGAACCGCTGCAAGATCCTTTAAATTCAACTTTTTCTATATCGAAAGTTTTAAAAATATTAAATCTTTTGGTTACTTTTTCATCATCCTTATCGATCACTCCGCTTTGTCCTGAATTCATGAGTTTTTTAGGATTTAAGATATCTATGGCAATTTCTCTATCAATATTGATATCTGTTTTACCTAAATTTGCATTACCATCGCCATTTTTATCTAAAAAAATAGTATAAGTTTGCTCATAATCAGTCGCTGCAGATTTGATAAAATAGAGTTGCCATCTGCTTTTATACCATTCTCTTTTGGCCACTGCTAGATCTGAATTTCTAAAACTTTCTTGTATCATGGCTAAATTTCTAAGATAATTGATATCGTTAAGAATTTGTTTTGCGCCTAAAATCGATCTGTCTTGTTTTATATTGATTTTAACTATAGAAATAACAATACCTAAAATAAAAATAATCAAAACAAGTTCTAAAAGAGTAAAAGCCCTACTTAAAGCTTTTGATTTGATATTTTTTTTCAAATTTACCCAACTTGACTTTGATTATTTTTTGATTCTTATCATCTTCTTTATCATTTTTTATAGCACTTAAATAAAAAGTATTGCTATCTTTAATCCCATAAAATTTTAATCTTTTTTGCAAGGCATCAGAAACTCTGATCGCAAAAATATTTTGCTTTTTTAATTCTTGACTTAATTCTTTGGCAAAATGGTAATTGTTTGCAAAATTTCTTTTAGGATTTGAAACTATATAATATAAAAATTGATTTCCTATAATGACAAAATAGCAAAATAGCAAAAAAATAACTGTGCATTCTATAAAAATTTTATATTTCAATCTAAACACAGATAATCTTACGCGATAGCTTTCCATAAGAGTTTTTATCATCAAAGGGGTGCAAATAACACAAAATGGAAGAAAATCTTCCAAATAAAGTTTTTGCCTTAAAGAAAGCAAGGAGCAAAAAATAAAAGTAATACTCATCAAAAACCAAAGCAAGCTTTTTTTCTCTCTAAACATCAAACGATAAATAACATAAAAAAAATAAATAAAAACAAGCGGAGAAAAACAAGCGGAGAAAATTCCTAAAGTATCCAAAAAATACCCTCTTGGACGTCCGCTTATATCAAAGCCGTAAAAACTGATATTGATCCCAAAAAGTATCAAAGATAAATTCAATAAAAGAAAATCTTTTTTATAAATTCCAAAAAAGAAAAAGGTTAAAAATAAAATATTAAATGATTTATCCACACACAAAGAAAGGATCAAAAGAAGATAAAAAAGCCATTTTTTCTCATACTCGTAGGCACAAAGTATTGCTAATGTTAAAAAAATAACTATAGCGGCCTCATTGACCAATAAAGCACTCGCAACAGTGCCAGGAAGTAAAATAAAAAGCAAAAGCGAAAGAAAGGTATCAAGAGGCGTTTTGGTATATTTTTGTGCTAATTTATAAAGTAAAAAACAACTTAAAAAATGAAAAAACAAAATAGGAAATCTTAAGCCAAAATCATTTTGACCCAAAATAAAAGTTCCAAAATGAGTCAGATAATAAAGCAAATCATGCGAAAAAAATAAAAGAGAATTTCTTTCTCCAAAATAAATTTCAGCTTCATCACTACTGATACTTAAAGTAGAAATTCCATAAAAAAGGGCTAAAAAATCAAAGATCAATAAAATAATAAAATGCGTTTTTTTGACTTTTTTCATGAATTTAATTCTAGCAAATTAATCTTAAATTATAAATTTAGCTTAAAATTGATACTATGTTTATTTTAGTCAAGCTATATATAAATTTTAATTCACCTAAGGTTAAAATGCAAATTGTCACTCAAATTTATACAAGCAGTATTGAAATCAAAAAATCCACTTTTTTAGCTTTTCTTTGTCCTTATGAACATTTTAAAACACTTTTAAGCAATTTAAAACAAGAGCATCCAAAAGCTGTGCATTTTGTCTATGCTTATAGATATTTAAATGATTTCAATCAAATCGTAGAAGATAAAAGTGATGATGGCGAACCTAAAGGAACCTCTGGAATGCCTTCTTTAAATGTTTTAAGAGGTTTTGATCTGATCAATACAGCTGTCATTGTGGTAAGATATTTTGGCGGGATAAAACTTGGCACAGGAGGACTTGTAAGGGCATACAGTGATGCTGTTAATGAAGTGATCTGTCATTCAACTTTAATGCCTTTTGAAATTAAAGAAAAAATTGAAATTGCTATCAATATAAAAAATCTTGGACGCTTGGAGCATTTTTTAAATTCAAACGCTTTAAAATTTCAACGCGATTTTATAGATGAAAGAGTGATTTTGAGTTTTTATGTTAGTAAAAATGAAAAAGAAAAATTTGAGGTATTTTGTAAAAATTTTACACCTCTAGAAATACAAAGGCGGTAAAGCCCCATAAATGGGACTTTGATTAAATTGCACTTAATAAATCATTCAAAAGAGAGCTATTCTTTTGTTCATTCTGATTTAAAAGATCATTATGCACACTTGCACTTTGAGATCTTAAAGAAAGATCCCCTTCATTTTGTCTAAAACGATAAGCATAAACATTTGAATTTTGAGCGTATGTGCTTAAAGAATGATTTGAATTTGAACTCTCATTGTTTATTTTAGAATCCAAATTCTGCGAACTTTCATTCTCACCTAATCTGTCTAAAAGACTTGTGAAATCAGAATTAGAAGAATAATCCTCAACTTCTTTATCCACTTTTTTATACTGACCACTGATAGCATCGTATTCATACGAGCTTATGGTTTTGTAACCTACTTGCATAACTTTCTCCTTTCAAAATATGCAAAAATTATGTAAGCAAAAATCGTTCCTTTTAAAAATCAATCGTGATGAGTTGGGACATACTCCACATCAATTTCGCGATTTGCTATGAAATTTTCTTTAGCTTTTTTGCAGTTTTCATCACGCATTTTTCGGTATTCATTGCGTATAGTAATTTCTTTATCGCTTAAAGGTCTATCCTCTAAAAAGCTGATGTGAAAATAGGTATCATCAGGCTTAGAATAAGTCTTATAAAAATCGATATAATCAAAATAATCTTTTCCGTTATCAAATTCCACAACTTCTTCGATATAAATAGTCGGACCAAAACCTTTATGATTTTGAGTAAAATGCCCAAAACCTGCACTGTATTGAATTCTAAATTTAGCCATTATTTTCTCCTAAAAATTCTTCATAATTTCCTCTAAAGTCTAAAAGTTTTCCATCTTTTAGTTCCCAAATACGATTAGCAAAAGAACTGATGAGTTCCCTATCGTGACTCACACAAAGCACCACACCTTGAAAATTATACAAAGCTTCTCCTAAAGCAATAATACTTTCAAGATCAAGATGGTTATCAGGTTCATCTAAAAGTAAAAAATTTGGACGCTCTAGCATAAGACGAGAAAGCATCAAGCGATGCTTTTCACCTCCGCTTAAATTTGCGGCCATTTTTTCTTGATCGCTTCCGCTAAAAAGCATTCTTCCCAAACACTTTCTAATCTCATCTAAATCTTTAAATTTTTCACTCATAAGCCATTCATAAAGCTTTAAATTTTCATTGATGATATTACTCGTATCTTGTGGAAAATATCCAAGCTCTATAGTTGCACCTAAATGTAAATTACCACTATCTGGAGTGATGGCATTTGCAATGATTTTTGCCAAAGTTGATTTACCCACGCCATTTGCTCCGATTAAAGCAATTTTATCATTTTTTTCTATCTTAAGTTCCAAATTTGAAAATAAACTATGTTCATAAGCTTTAGAAATTCCCTTAAGCTCTAAAACTTCATTGCCAATCTCTCTTCCTAAGCGAAAAACGATACTAGGATCCCTGCGACTTGAAATTTTAATTTCCTCAAGCTCTAATTTTTCAAGTGCCTTAGCCCTACTTGTGGCTTGTTTTGCCTTAGACGCATTTGCACTAAAACGGCGGATAAAATTTTCTAATTCTTCTCTTTCTTTTAAAGTTTTATCGCGTTTAAGTTCAGCTTGTTTTGCTAAAAGCGTCGAAGCCATATACCAATCATCGTAATTTCCAGCAAAATCTCGAATTTGCTTAAAATCAACATCTAAAATTCTCGTGCAAATTTTATTAAGAAAATGCCTATCGTGAGAGATCACTACCAAAGTTCCCTCGTGTCTTAAAAGTTCATTTTCAAGCCAAGAAATTGCCTCTAAATCAAGGTTATTTGTAGGCTCGTCTAAAAAAAGCACATCTGCACCTAAAAACAATACTTGTGCAAGTAAAACTTTAAATTTATCTGCGCTTTGCAAAGTACTCATCAAAGCATCAAAATCTTTGATTTTTAAAGAACTTAAAATTTTTTCACAACGCGTTTCACAATCGTAATTTGGATCCTCTTCAGCCGTTATCATCTCAAGTTCGCTTAAGCGTTCATTGATTTCATCGGTAAATTCTTCACTCATATAAAGCTTTTCTTTTTCTTTTAAAGCCTCATATAATCTTTTGTTGGCACACATAACCGCATCTTTAATGGTGTAGTTTTCAAAAGCAAATTGATCTTGCCCTAAAACTGCGATCCTTAAGCCCTCATCAAAAACGACTTCACCACTACTTGATTCTATTTCACCTGAAAGAATTTTTAAAAAAGTTGATTTTCCAGCACCATTAGCGCCTATAAGTCCATATCTTTGTCCGCGAACGAGTTTTAAATTGACATTTTCAAATAAAAGTTGATTTGCAAAACGCATGGTAAGATTTCTTACTTCAACCATAAAGATTCCTTAGATTTTTTGAAAAATTGTAGCAAAAAAAGACTTGAAGTTAATTTAGTATAAACAATGAAAAATAAAATTTTCATTGCTATAAAATACATTAATAATCTAAAATTTCCACAAAAACTTGTTTTTTATCGTCACTAAATTGAACATTATATGAAATTTGAGCCTCATACTCCCCTCCATCAAATAAAATTCCCTTTAAAATACCTTTATCGTATTTTTTTCTCATATCATTGGGCATTTGTGGATAAGTTAATTTTAAACTAGCTTTGCAAAAAGTTGTTTTTTTATCATTACTATCTTGAGTTATAAAGCTACCAAAAGAAGTATAAACTACTTCATTGGCATAATCCTTCAAATCAAAAAGCCATTTAGAATATGCTCTTAAAACTCCGGTCGTATCGGCTGCAACAAAAGCCTCTATATCTCTTATATTCACACCTAAGGCTAATTTTAATATTTTTAAAGACTGTTCATTTAAACCGCATTCGACATAAACCCACCCATTGTCATATAAAATATTTTTTAATGCAAGCTTAACATTTTCATCATTGCATTTTGACTTGGTATCAAAACATCCAAGGAATAATAAAGCTAAAAGCAAACTTAATAAAACTTTTTTCATTGCTTATCCGTTATTATTTTAATAAATTTCATAATTTCGTCATTTTTAGCACCATCTTGACCTAAGAGATTTCTTAACAAATCCAAGTTAAGTTGTGGTGGGAATATAAGATAAGCATTTTTTGGAAAACCATTTGATTTTAAACCGATACAAAATTTTTCATCTTTATTTGTATATGCTTTTCCTGCAACGATTTTAAAAGTATCTTTGTCATAAAGCAAAGTGGGTTCTGTTTCAAAAGGTGCATATTTTTCACTCATTTTTATTTCCTTTAATTTGGGTATAAGTTAAAAATTTTTCTTTAATTTACAATGTTAAGATTTAATCTCATCTATAATTGAATTAACTTTTTCAAGATTTTGATTTCTAAGTAATACCCCGACTATAAATAAATCTATTATAGCTATACCGAAGTTACCCCAATCAAACATCTTTGAAACAGCTATCCAGAATGGATCATATGAAGATTCAGCAACAAAGCCAATGATAACAAAAGTAAAGTTAAAGCTAATCTAAAAATTCCAAATCCAATTTACTCTATGTAAAATCTTAACTACACCAAAATTACCTAATCAAAAAATTATAAACCCAAAAAAACTAAAGTTGGATTTTTAAACTTAGTATATTGAAGTCTTGCACACATCTTATCTAACTCGTCAGAACTTAAAGCTTCAAGCTTTTTCTTTAAGTCTTCATTAGACATAATAGGCTCAGAATATTTATATCCTTGACTTATTCTTTTTCTAGAAAGATCCATATTCTTTTAGCAGTTTATTTTCTATTGATGAAAATAAACTCGTAGCATCCATTCTTTCACTCCTTAAAATTAAATAAAACTATGGAATTATTTCACATTAAAACTTAATCAATAATTAAAATATTTCAAGTGTTTTTAATAAAGAAAAACTAATGTAGAATTTTAAAAATTTTAATAGGAATTAGATGATCAAAAAAAGCAAACGTGACATGGCGTATGAAATTGATGTTGATGTAAGCACACTATATAACTGGAGAAAATATAAGCCTAATTTATATCGTATTGTCATGCTAGGATTTAAATTTGATGAACTTTTAGAAAAACAGAAAAAAGACTACGAAGAACTCCTTAATATGGAACAAAAAATACAAGAAGAAATCTCAAAATTTAACAAAGACTAATTTTTAAGTTTTTTTATATAAAATTCTCAATTTTTATTATTTAAAGGTTGATTGATGTTTTTTTTAGATTTTTTAAGTTATTTTAGTTTGATTTTTGAAATTTTAACGTTATTTTTAGCTTTTTATTTTAAAAATACGCGTATATTTTTTATCACTCTTGCTTTACTTATCTTTCATTTGCCTTATTTTTTCAATAGTATATTTCAAGCTCACTTGTTTGTTTCTTTATTTTTGCCTTTGATTTTTGTTTTACTTGGAGTAAAAAAAATATCCAATAAAATTTTAGAAAAAAGCAATCTTAGCTCTTTTTTAATCATCATTTTTATAGCAATTTTAGGTTTTATCCTTCCAAATAACACCAATTTCAATGCTAGTAATTTAGACTTTCATTTAAATTTAATTTTACTTAAACCGATCAATGAACTTGCTTTTTTATTTTTTATCCTTTGTGGTTTTATCTTGATTATACAAAGCTTTAAAAGAAAAGAATATTATCTTTTGTTAGCCTTTGTTGGAGCAAATTTGCAATTTCTATTTGATTTTTTTTGCGGTGTTAAATACTTTGAATTTGCTAGTTTGATTTTTTGCTTTGTTATTTTGTATCAAATATATCAAAATTTATTTTTTGATGCTTTGACAAAATTGCCCAATGAAAAAAAATTGATGCATTATCTTAAAGGAAAAGATCATTACATCATCGCCTTGCTTCATTTTAATGAATTGCGATACACTCAAGAATCTTATGTCAAGCTTATTTTAAAACAAATTGCTAAAATTTTAAAACGCTTTAAGACAAAAATTTTTATACAAAACTATGATTTTATTTTAATTTTTGATGACAAAAATACTGCTTTAAATCATCTTGCTTTTCTAGAATCGACTTTAAAAAATACAGAATTAAAATTAGAAAATGAAAGCTTTAAACCAGAATTTAAACTTATGTGGGAAGAAAATAAGGATAAAAGTTTAACTTATATTTTAGAAAATCTAAGAGAAAAGCTCTCTTAGATTTGATATTATTTTTCGTTTGCTTCTGCATCAATACTTAAAGTAATATCATCACCTAAAGTAAGTGTAGAAGTTCCAGCGCCAAATTTAAATTCAGAACGCTTGATTTTTCCATTTAAAGAAAAACCTACTTTTTCTTTACCATCTTTTCCTTTAGCCATACCGCCTATTTCAGTATCTAAAACCACTTCTTTTGAAACTCCAGCTATAGTTAAGATCCCTGTCATTTTTCCTTTTTCTTTACTAAGTTTTTCATATTTTTTCATTACAAATGTCATATCAGGATATTTTTTTGCTTTAAAAAAGTCATCTTGTCTTAAATGATTATCTCTAGTTTGATTATCAGTATTAACAGAGGCTACTTTGATTACAGCTTCAAGTTTTTTAAATTCATAAGTTTTAGGATCAAAATCTATAACTGCACTATAATCTTGAAAATTTCCCTTTACGTTGCTGATTTGCAAATGTTTAATTTTAAAACCGATATCTGTGTGAGCTTTATCTAAAGTATATTCTTGTGCAAATAAACCTGTACTCAAGAAAGATGCAACAACTAAAGAGCTTAGTAGAATTTTTTTCATTTTTTTCCTTTAATAATAATTTTGGTCAAAGAAATTATATGAAAGAAAAAATAATCAATAATTAATATCAATTTAAAGTATTGAGTAAAAATTTCACAAAATCATCAAAATTTGGCAATTTTAAATCTTTCATTTCTCTTTGCTGTTTTCCCCACATACATTCTGGAAAATAAGCGTCATCTTTAAAACGAGCCATTACATGAAAATGAACTCTTGGAACATAGTTTGCAAATGAGGCTATATTGATTTTTTCTGGATTATAAAATTCAATCATAGCTTTTTCACAAAGTAAAATTTTATCAAAAAGTTCTCTTTGTAAATCACTTGGGCAATCGCTTAATTCTTTATGAGGATACTGAGTAAAAATCTTTATCCAAGGAATTTGAGACTCTTCTTTTTCTATGTAAATTAAATCGTTTTTATAAATCATTTTTACGCCTTATTAAATTAAAATCATAAAAAATATTTTACAAAAATTATCAAATTTTTAAGATAAAATGGATAAAATTTAGAAAAACATTAGGAGAATAAATGCAAATTGGCTTAAATTATAGCTCATATTATCATTTTAATCACTCTTCTAATGACTCAAAAAATGGTAATTCTATAGACTTAAAAGATAATGATTCTATAGATGCGAAAAATGACGATGATACCTCATCTAGCGAAAATAATCAACAAGATACACAAATGATCAATGGCGTTAAACTTGACGCTAAACAAATTCAGCAACTTAGAGAACTCCAAAATATAGATAGAAATGTAAAAGCACATGAAGCCGCGCATCAAGCCGCTGGTGGTGGATTAGCTGGAGCTGCAAGTTTTACTTACACTAGAGGACCTGATAATCAAATGTATGCTACTGCAGGTGAAGTTCCTATCAGTATGCAAAAAGGAAACACTCCTGAAGAAACGATAGCTAATGCTCGTCAAATAGTAGCCGCAGCTATGGCCCCCGCAGATCCTAGCCCACAAGATTACAAAGTGGCTGCAAATGCAACAAAAATGGAATTTGAAGCTAGAGCAGAAGCGATGAAAATAAAAGCTGAAGAAGCTAAAGAAAAAGAAGAGGAAAATAAGGAAAAAACAGAAGAATCAGATAATGTAGATTCAAAAAATTCTAAACAATCATCCCCTGATGAAACCGCGGATAAAAAATTTAAAAAATTCGTTGCTACAACTTATCAGCAAAATTCTAAAAATAATTACATTCATTTTAGTATCGCTTCTTGATACTCTAAATATACTTTGATTTTATTTATTTTGATGCAAAAAAATACTAAGACATTGTATCATCAATAAGCTTGAAAGCAAAAGCTTTCAAGCAAGAATTTTTCCACTTTTATGATATTTCAAAATCCCTTCAGCGCAACGATAAGCCAAAGCTCCTACAGTATCTGTTGGATTGTAACCACCATTGTGTTGGAAATTGCCAGCGCCTACAACAAAAAGATTATCCGCATCCCAATGTTGCAAATAAGTATTTACAACACTCATTTCAGGATTTGCACCCATGGTTGTTCCACCAGTATTATGAGTGGTTTGATAAGGCACAATGCTATAATTTTTAAGATAAGAACCTTTTTTAATTGATTTTACACCTTTCATTCTTTGTGCTATTTGAGCTGTTTTATCTGTAATGAATTTATTTAAAGCTCTGTCTTGATCTGTAAAATTATAAGTTAAGCGTAAAAGTGGCATCCCGAAAGCATCTTTATAAGTCGGATCTAAACTTAAATAATTATTTTTATGTGGTAAAGAAGCCCCTAAAGAACCTATGGTTATCGAACGCGTATAGCTTTCATTAAAAATTTTCTTAAATTGTTCACCCCATTTAGGTGCTCCCTTAGGTAAGGCAACTGATTCATTTGGAGTTGTTCCTTTTTGTGTTACTAATAAAGCCGCACCATGAAGAAATTTTTCTTTAGAGTGATCAAAATTATCTGCATTAAAATCATCGCAAGTTGTCCCCAAAGAACCAGAACCCATAAAAGTATTAAACTGCTCATCAAAAAAAGCAGTGCTAGAGGCTCTTATTTGATAGCAATAGTTTTTACCCAAAGTACCCTTGCCTGTTTTTGGATCGTATTGTGTTCCAATATCACTCACCATTAAAAGTTTAGCATTATTAAATACAAAACTTGTAAGCACGACTATATCAGCAGGTTGAATATATTCTTTCATAGTTCGAGTATCTACAAATTTAACTCCTGTAACCTTGCCGTCTTTTTTTAGAATTTGCGTAACATTGCTATAAGTGCGTATGGTATATTTACCTGTACTCATAGCTTTAGGAATAACCGTTGTTATAGGACTTGCCTTTGCTCCATATTCACAACCATATCTTTCGCAAAAAGAGCAGTATTCACAAGGAGCTAATTCTTGACCATCTGGATTGACATAACTGGATCTAGAAGTGCCTGCTGGCAAACGGTAAGTATGCAAATTCATCTCTTTTGCCGCATTTTCAAAACGTTTGAGTATTTTTGTATTTTCTAAAGGTTTTTGAGGATAAGGACTTGATCTAAAAGAACCCATTTTTTCAGCAAGTGGGTTTGGCTCTCCAGAAATTCCACAAGTTTTTTCAAATTTATCATAATAAGGCTCCATATCCTCATAAGTTAAGCCCCAATCTTGCAAAGTATAATCATCGCCTAATTTATTTCCATATCGCTTAAAACTTCTACTTTTGATTTCAAAATCATAAGGAGTAAATCTAAATGTATGTCCACTCCAATGGACTCCAGCGCCACCGACATTGTTTCCAAGCAAAAAAGAGCCGAGTTTTCTCATTGGTAAAGCAAGTTCTCCAGGACTATGGCAAAAAGTTAAAGTATCCTTAGAACAATCTTGCATTAAACCATAATTAACTCCATATCTCCAAGCATCATGGATAAAATTAAAATTTTCAGTACTTTGCATATGCCCTCGTTCTAAACTAAGGACATGAAGTCCAGCCTTTGTAAGTTCTGCAGCTATAATACCGCCTGTCCAACCTGCGCCTACTGTTACCACATCTATCTTTTTTAATACTTCAGCCATTTTAATCCTCCATATCTGCTAAACCCACAGGTTCGATATTAAAAAATTCATCACTTGAAATTTTATCAATATAACTCATTTGAGCACCAGGATACTGCATCATTCTCCAACCATTTTTATTGTCATTTCCACCATAAATTGGATCTGCTAAAACACCTGCAATTGTCATTTCTCTTAAAAGGGTAAAAAAATAAGAAGATTTAAAACCTACAGTTTGAATTTTACCTTTTTCAAAATCTCTTAAAATTTCATCTTGCTCTTTTCCCCTAAGCGAAGAAAAAGATTTTTTATAACGTTTTTTAGCATTTTCTTCAAGAGCATGAACACCCTCTAAAAAAATATCCTTACGTTTCATAGGGGTTTGATATCCTTGCTCTTTTTTGCCATCTATAAAAGGCCCTTGCATATATTCTCTATCATTGTATCCATACGCCGAGGCTAATTGATTATCAATAAAATAAGGAACACCTAGACCAATAGCTCCTTCTCCTTGCTTATCCTTAGGATAAATTCTTTCACAAGCTGCACTCAGAGTATCAAATTCAGTTTGAGTTTGAAAAAACATTCTGCCTCTAATTTTGTTTGATTTAGTTTGTAAAGATTTTGGAGAACCTGTAAGCTCTGCTGCTTTTAATACAGCACCACCACCTAAAGTACTTGCAGCTACAACAGAGCCACCCAGAAGTCCTAATTTAAAGAAACTTCTTCTATCTATAATATTATCTTGCATTTTGTTTCTCCTTTACATACGCAATTAAGATTATGTTACTCTTATTAATATTAACTAGACTTTAAATTAGAAAAATAATAAATATTACTAAAATTGATGGGGAGCTATAGAAATTCTAATAAATTTCTATAGTTTTAGAGTTTAATTCTTTATAAGCAGCACAAGCTTCTTTATGTTTTTTATCACAAGCCATACCAAAATAAATTTTAGCCTTTTGCAAATCTTTTGTTTCAAGCTGGTTGTAGCGTCCAAGAAGATAACACGCTTCAGCATAGCCTAAATTGCAAGCTTTAAAATAAAAAGATAGGGAATATTTTACATTTTGCCTTACCAATTCCCCTTTTTCATATAAAAAACCCAATTTATAACAAGCAGCAGCGTCTTTTAACTGACAAGATTTTTTGTAAAAATAAGTCGCCATCTTTCCATCTTTATCTTTTTCATAAAAAAGAGCTATATTGTTACAACTTTTCACATCTCCTAAATTACATGCTTTATTAAAAGCCAAAATTGATTCGTTGGCATAGCCTTGATTTTGCAAAATAAGCCCCATGTTAAAACAGGCTTCAGGCAAACCTAAATTACATGCTTTATTATAAAGTTTATAAGCAGCGTTAAGATCTCTTGAAATTCCTTGAGCATTTTCAAGCATATAAGCCATAGAAAAACAAGATTTTGCACTATCTTTTTCGCAAAGTTTTTTAAACATATCATACGCTTTAGAAAATTTATTTTCTTCATAAAGCTGCAAGGCTCTTTCTAAATCACTAAAAGCAAAAACGAAACTGCAGTAAATCGATATTAAAATTAGAATTCTTTTTAGCATTTTTATCCCTTTAAAAGTTCGAAAGATTTAATAATTTGGTTTTTTCTTCTATCAAGTTCTGTTTTTTTAAGCTCTATAAAATGTTTTTTATTTTCGATTAAAATTTTATTGTCCTTAAAAAAATTCTTGATCATTTTTATAATAACTGGCTTATCAATCAATAAATTTTCAAATTCATAAACATTAAGCTCCTTTAAAACCCTTTCATAAATTTCACTTTTTTTGGGATAAAATAAAGCAAATTCGGAGCTATCTAACTCATAAAGAGTGCGACTTTGATTTATTTTATCACTTAAAAAGCTAAGGGTGAGTCTTGTCGCGTTTTCATAATTTGCAAAAGCTTTTAAATTGAGTTTTTCAAAAAATAAATCAAGCTCTAATGCATTTTTAAACAAAAGTTCTTTAAAGTCTTTTAAAAAATATTCTTCACTCGCATTTGAAAAAACTCTAAGCTCACTAAAATTTCTATCGCTTTGAAAAACATTATCTTTTTGAATGTTTGAAAATTCTGATTTAAAAAATAAAATTTTCTTTTCCAAAACATTTACCAAATTGACTAAATTTTCCTTAATTTGCTCAAAAGAATGATAAATTTCATTTTTAATTTTTTTAAATTCTTTATTCATAGAATCCGAATGATAAAACATCGATAAATAAGTATCATCAGTTGAAATGTAAGGTATTTTATAGGCATATTTTACGTATAAATTTTTTGTTAAAATTTTTTTTGATTTTTGATAAAAATAAGCTTCTTTTTCTTTAATGCAATTAAAAATTTCATTTGAAATTTTTTCACCGATACTTTTTAATTGATTTAAAATTTGATGATTTAAAATTTCAATTTCTTTTAAAAATCCTTCATATATAGAATTTGCATGTTCTTCATAAGTTTGAAAATTTAAAAAAAGTTGATCAAAAATATCTAAAAAAAGCTTATTTTCATTGTCTAAAATTTTGCATAAATTAAATATTTTCCTTCTTGTAAATTTTTCCTTTACTTTTTGATCATCGATAGATTGTAAAAAATCAATTAAAAGTTCAAAATTAGAATGCTTATAGCTTTCTTGAATTTTAGCTTCTTTGCAAGATATAGCGATAATATCTTTAAAATATTGAGAAAAATTTTTTCTAACATAATTTAAAACATTATCCAGTTCTTGTTCATTTAATTTATCTTTTTGATTTAAAACACAAATACTATATTCGCCCAAAATTTCCGTATTTTCCTTGATAACCTCTTCTTCGCTTTTTTTTCCTGCATTATCAATTAAACTTAACCAAATAGCTGCATGGATATTTTTTAACTCGCTTAGTGTGGTTAAGGTATCATTTTCGTTTGCATTCAAACCAGGAGTATCAATAAGAGTGATTTTTTTCAATAAAGGCACCGGAGCAAAAATGTGTAAATTTTTAGCCTTTTTAATCTCATTTCTTTGATCTGTATATAAAGCAAGATTTTCTATTTCAGTAATCAAATCGCTACCATCTTCAAATTCCACTCTTAAAAAGTATTCTTTTGCATAATGTAAAAAAGTTGGCTTAAAAGTTACAGGAATGACGCCTGTAGGCAAACATTCTTTTTTTAAGATCAAATTTAAAAGACTTGATTTGCCGCTAGAAAATTGCCCGATAATTGCTATATTGATATTTTTATCTAATGAAAAACATAACTCTTTCAATTCTTTGCTTAATTCACGACTTGGATGCATAAAAGGTTCATTAAGATTTTGACAAATTGTTTTAATTTTTCCGCTAAAACTATCATCATAATAATTAATATAAGCTTTTTCATAAGAACTTATAAAATCATTTAAAATATTAATTTGCATGTAAAAGATCCATTTTAAGCTGTTTTAATTTAGCAATATTTTGCAAATTATCTTCAAAAGAAGTGAGTATATTGCTATTTTTATCATTGATTTTATTCATTAAATCTTCAATATTTTTTAGCTTTTCTTTTTGAATTTCTTCATAATCTTGAAGTTTTTTATCTAAAAAATGAAAAAATGCTCCATTGATATCAAGACTTTGCAAAATATTTTCAAAATTGAAATTTTGAAAAATAGTATTAATGCTTTGAGTCAATTTGATTTCAAGATCAAATAAATCAATATTTTGATTTATAATATTTTCAATTTCAAGTTTTAGTAATATTATTTTTTCATCATTGAAAATATTTTCTATATCTTTAGAAATTTTATCTTTAAAATTTTCAAAATCATTACTAAAATTTTCTTTTAAAAAATCATATTTCAAAGACAGATGAAGTTTTAATTCTTCAATTTTTTTCATATTTTTAAATTTAACTTCTCTTAAAATATCGCTTATACCATCTTTAATCGTTGTATCTATAATCATTAAAATACGTTTTACATCAACTTTTTGAGATTTATTTTTAAAATATTTTAATTCATCAACTAGCCTATCTTTAAGCTGTTTTGCGAGTAATAATACAAGATTATCAATCCCACTTTCTAAATTTTGAAGTTCCACAATAGAATTTGAAATCTCATCTTTGGCTTCTTTTAATATTTTTTTTTGATTTTGCATCTGGAGTAAAAATTGCTTGTTTTGTTCGTCTAAATTTTGTTCTTTTTCTTGTATAAATTTATTTTGCAATTCATATTCTTTTAAAAGATAATCTAACTCTAATAATAATTCTTTTTTATAAGATTCTAAGGCAATTTTACTTTTTTCTCCAGAATAAAGCTCATTAAATAAATAATTTTCAAATTCCTTCATTCCGCTTTTTTCAAGACTTTCTTCACTTGCAAGATTTTTATAAAAATCATTGGCCATTTTCGCACTTACTGATAAAAAGTCAATCTTTGCGACTAAATTTTCATCTTTAAGCTTTTCTTTGAGAACCTGTTTAATATAATTTTTCACCTCATCAAGTTCTTGTTTTTTTAGCAGATCAGCTTTTGTTAAGATGATTAAAAATTTACTCAAACGTGAATTTAATAAACAATGAGTTAAAAACTCGATATCTTTTTGAGTTAATGCTTGTGAAGCATTCATAAGATGGATTAAAAAATCACTCTCTTTTAAATATTCATTTGTCAAAATTTCTCTTTGAATAACCACATCATCAAGCCCAGGAGTATCAACAATGCAAACATTATTTTTTAAAAATTCCAAATCGCTTTTAATCTCTATTTTTTTAATCAAAGCTGAAATATTATTTTTAGCAGAACTAAAATTTTTTAAATCTTCTAAATTAATTTTTTGACTTAAGGTCTCATCTTTTATATATTTATCAATATCAAGCTCTAAAACCAAACGATCAAAAAAAGCTTTTAATTCTTCATTAAAGCTAGAAGTTTTTAATATATTTTGCCACTCATATTTATCCCAAAAATAAATCATAACTTCTTTATTTGCACCATAACTTATAAGAGTTAAATTAGCCGTTTCTGGAATATTCGATACCCCTAAAATATCTTTTTTTAAAAGAGCATTTAAAAAACTAGATTTCCCTGAATTCATAATTCCAGTCACTGCGATATTAAAATCTAATTTTTTAAATTTATCTTTTTTTTTATGAAGTCTTATTTTTGCATTCTCATCAAAACTTAATTTACAAAGCTCTAAAGCAATAATATCTAATTGATCACATTTTTTTAAAAAAAGTTCTTTTTTATCTACAGCTTTTATTTCCATTTTTTCAATGAAATTAAAAACTTCACAATTATCTGAAATTTTTTGCAAAATTTGCAAAGCATCTAATAATTCTTGTTTTTTAACCCATCCTGATTTACAAAGATTTATCGCACAAATTTGTGCCTTTTGAATGCTAAAAATATCCACTCTTAAATGAATTTTTTCAAAAATAATTCTAAATTCATTTAAAAGAAAATATCTTTCATAATTTTCTTGATTTACGCTTAAAATGATAGCAAGTTCTGATACATCTAAAATATTTTTATCCTCAAAATTGAGATTAAAATCTAAAAATTGAAGTTTATTTTGCCAAATTTTTTGAAGCAAATCTTTCATGTTTCCCCTTTAAAAAAGGGGAATAATCTATTTATTTTTTTGTGCAACAAGTTGTCTTCTCATATAAGCAATTTTGCTTTGCAAAGGTAGATCTTTAGGACAATTATCTTCACAAGCAAGTAAAGACATACATCCAAAAACACCATCATCATCACCGACTAATTCATAAAAATCTTCTATACTTCTATGATCATGCGGATCTTGTAAATATCTTGCTGTTCTTAAAAGTCCCGTAGCTCCTATAAAATCAGGTCTCATAAGCTTAGTTGCACATGAAGCAACGCAAATTCCACATTCTATGCAACGATCAAGTTCAAAAGTTTCATCCGCAACTTCAGGTTCTATTCGTTCTTCTAGTGCTGAAATATCAGTTTCCTTTTCATTATGAACCCAGCTTTCAACACGTTTGCACATACCTTCAAACCATTCTCCAGTATTCACGCTCAAATCTTTAATATGTCTAAACGCTGGCATAGGCATAAGTTCAATAACACCATCTTCATAATCTTTTGTCAAAGTCTTACAAGCAAGTTTTGGCACACCATTGATCATCATGGCACAAGATCCGCAAATTCCAGCACGACAAACAAAATCAAAACTAAGATCAGCATCCATCTTTTCACGAATCAAAGTCAAGCATACAAAAACAGTCATAAAAGGAGTTTCTTCAAGCTCATAAGTTACAAAATGTGGTTTTGAAATTTTGCTTAAAGGATTATACTTAAATGCTTTTATAGTTAATTTTCTACTCATAATCCACTCCTATTCTTTGATTTGGTTTTTTAAATTTTGCTTGAAGTTCATAAGGCATTAAAGCATCTTGAATTTCATAACGACTCTTGCCTTCTGCTTCCATTTTTTCACGGATTGCATCCACTTCAGCTTGGCGTTTTTCACTTAAAGGATTTTCGATAATATTACCTTTTGCTCCATATCCACGGAATGCCGGTGGCATTTCCATTTTCATAATATCAAGATCTTCATATTCTACACGTGGCAAGGTTTCACCTTCAACCCAATAAGTATTTGTTCTTTTCATCCAATTTAAATCATCTCTTTTTGGATAATCTTCCCTATAATGCGCTCCACGACTTTCTGTTCTTAAAAGTGCTCCATAAGCAACACAAAGTGCAATTTTTAACATTCTAGGAACTCTATACGCTTCTTCAAGTTCTGGATTAGCACAATCAAGCTCTTTACAATGTACTTTAACATCTAAAGAATCTTTATAAAGTTTTTCCAATTCATCAACAGCTTCTTTAAGTCCTTCTCCAGTTCTAAAAATAGCTACTTTATCCCACATAATCTCTTTCATTCTGTTTTTGATTTCAAAAACATCATGTTTGCCTTCTTTATCTACTAAAGATTTAAGATATTGATATTCTTTACTTAAGAATTCTTTAACAACATTTGTATCAACAACTTCTCCGTTATTTTTACAATATTGTGCAAAATAATCCCCTACAATCATTCCGGCAACTACAGTTTCGGCGCAAGAATTTCCACCCAAACGATTAAATCCATGCATATCCCAACAAGCCGCTTCACCGCAAGCAAAAAGACCATCTAACCATTGACTTTCACCGGTTGGCTTAGTTCTAATTCCGCCCATAGAATAATGCTGCATAGGTAAAACTGGCGCCCAACCTTTTGGACCCTCATCAGCCGGATCAATTCCATTAAAAGTTTTACAAATATCTTGCACATCGCGGAGATTTTTTTCAACATGAGCACGACCAAGTATAGAAATATCAAGCCATAAATGATCCCCATAAGGACTTTTAACACCTTTTCCTTTTCTAATGTGCTCCATCATTCTACGACTAACAACGTCGCGACTTGCAAGTTCTTTTTTCTCTGGCTCATAATCAGGCATGAAACGATAACCATCTACATCACGTAAAATTCCACCATCTCCACGACAACCTTCAGTAAGTAAAATTCCACTTGGAACTATAGGAGTTGGATGAAATTGTACTGCTTCCATATTTGAAAGTCTGCAAAGTCCTGTTTCAAGAGCTATAGCCGCACCTGTGCCTTCACAAATAACGGCATTAGTGGTTTGTTTGTAAATTCTTCCATAACCGCCTGTTGCTATCATAGTTCCACGTGCGATATAAGCGATCAATTGTCCATTAGTTAAATCTCTTGCAATCACACCTAAACATTTTTTACCATCATGGATAATTCTTACCGCTTCCATTCTATCAATAATCTTAACTTGATGTTTAATAGCCTCATTTGCTACACCATAAAGCATACAATGCCCAGTTGCATCAGCTATATAACAAGTTCTCCATTTTTTGGTTCCACCAAAATCACGTGCATTAATAAGGCCATGAGCTTCTTCTTTTTCTTCAATAACTGTTTTTTGTGCATTAATAACTACAGTTCTTGGTCCTTTTGTTACTCTAGTCCAAGGCACACCCCAAGCTGCAAGTTCCCTAACAGCTTTTGGAGCGGTTTGTGCAAACATTCTTGCTACTTCCTGATCACAACCCCAATCACTTCCTTTAACTGTATCTGCGAAATGAAGATCTTCATTATCTCCTTCACCCTTAGCACCATTTGCAAGACTTGCTTGCATTCCTCCTTGAACGGCTGCAGAGTGAGAACGTTTTACCGGACAAATACTCAAAAGTGTCACACTTTGACCACTTTTTGCAACTTCAATTGCAGCCCTAAGACCTGCTAAACCTCCGCCTATTACCAAAGCATCACTATATTGTATATTCATAAATTTGCTCCATTAGTAAGTTTATATCATTGCAATGGTTAAATTAGTAAGTTTATATCATTGCAATGGTTAAATTTGATAATTTGCTAAACCAATTTTTACAAAAGCTAAAAGACTTAAAATACCTAAAGCTAAGAAAAATATACTTATAACCCATTTAGCTACTTTAAGTTTTTTTCTGCTTTCTTTTGCATTTTTTCCTTCAAACCAACCCCATTTAACGCAAAGCCTATAAAGACCTATACTTCCATGAAGCTCTACGCATACTAAAAGCACAGCATAAAAAAGCCACATAAAATGACTTATTACTCTATCTCCTGACATAGCATCGCTGATTTTATCCGCATTTGTAATGACAAAAATAAGATGAGCAGAACCCAAAAAAAACATTAAAAATCCAGTCAATGCCTGAACCCACCAAAGCGAAGTATCGCTATGTTTCATTGTTTTAGCGTGCACTCTTAAAATTTGATATTGGCGATAATTAATAGGGAATTTTCTCATAGCCAATAAAGCATGGACAAAAAATATCACTAAAACACAAGTTGCTAAAAAAGAGGTAATATAACTCATGATAGGATTATTATAAACAAATTTTAATTCTAAGAAATGAACAACAGAATTAAAAAAATCCCCGCTTACTAAAATTGTAGACACGAAAAACATATGCGCCCACATAAAAAGACCTAAAAAAAGACCTGAAGCACTTTGGATAAAGTCTAATTTTGCAGGCATTTTGCTTTTTTTGCCTTCAATGCTCTTACCCAAATAACCTTCGATAAGCCCACTCATCTATACTCCTTTACAAAAAAATAAAAAAACTTTTGATTATATTACAATAATCTTTAATATAAATTAAATATTTACTTTTTTAAATTTTATCCAAACATAAAATAACAATGCAACAATAAGCATGATCAAACTTAAAATTTGTCCCATACTCATTCCCCAAAGTACAAAACCTATTCCAAAATCAGGCTCTCTAAAAAATTCACAAATAAAACGTGCTAAAGAATACATACAAGCATAAACAATGATTAATTCTCCGCAAAAAGTTTGTTTTAATCTTGCTATATAAACAACAATAAAAACAACAATGCCTTCCAAAAAAGCCTCATATAGCTGAGATGGATGTCTTAAAACTCCATTGACATAAATTCCCCAAGGCACATCAGTTATACGGCCAAAAAGTTCTTGATTTAAGAAATTTCCAATACGTCCAAACACATAAGCTAAAGGCACACTTAAAGCTACTAAATCTAAAAATTTCCAAGGATTTTCTTTGTATTTTTTACAAAATAAAAAAGTTGCTATTAAAAAACCAATAATAGCTCCATGATAACTCATACCACGAATTCCTACAAATTCATTATTAACATAAGGATTAAAAATTTGCCAAGGATGAGTAATATAATACATTGTATGGCTATCATAGATTAAAATATATCCAAGCCTTGCACCCAAAATCACTCCAATTTCTACCCAAACAAAATAACTATCCAAGCATTTATTACTAATGCCCATATTCATCTTTTTGGAAAAAAACTTAGCTAAAGCTAAAGCTAAAATCAAAGCTAGTACATACATAATTCCATACCAATGCACTTTGAGTCCAAAAACACTGAACGCAACAACATCAAAATTTGAATAAATATGTCTCCAAAATTCCATATATTTTCCTAAATTTTTGTTTTCTAAAATATAGCAAAAAAACTTTAACTTGCTATAATTATATAATTTTAATCATTGACAAGGATAAATCATGAAAAAATATTTTTTTATTTTTATTTTTTTATTTTTAAGCGCTTGTAGCAATACCAGTAGCACCTTTGTAAATGTTTCGATGCCTAATTTTAAACCTCAAACTCCTATTAAAACGGAATCTATAGATTCTGGAATTACCATTGCTCTTGAGCCCATTAACATAGAACAAAATAATAATTATTCTGATTATTTTGAAAATTCTGTACTTAAAATTCGCATAGAAAAAGAGATTGAACTTTTAAAAGAAAATTTAGAAGAACAAATGGCTACTGTAGCAAAACTTAAAGGTTATAAAATAGTCAATTCAAATCCTGATTACACCCTTAAAAGTTTAATCAGCATTTATATAGAAGAACAAAATCCGCAAAAATCAGATAGTTTTGTAAGCGGGGATTATGTTAAATCCAATCTAGGAATTCAATTCCAAGGAAAAATAAACTTTATTGACGCTCACAATCCCCAAAATTCAACCGATTTAACAAGCAATACTAAATTAAATTCCTTGATCGCTCTTACTTATCCTATAAAAAATGATGATGGAATTAATATGTTTAAAACCACTATATCCACAGTTCCAACTCAACTTAATAAAGGTTTAGAGCGTCCTGCATTTGAAATTGATAGAAGTTTTATAGCTTTTTATAAAAATACCCTAAATACACTCTATAACAATCTTCCAAAAGCTATAGATATAGCACAATCTTCAAATAATCCTGAAAAATTTAATAGCTTTGATAATAATTCCTCCTTTGAAGAAAACCCTTTACAACAATCTAACCATACTTTTAAAAATATCCCAAATGATAACTCTAATGTAAAAAAAGAAAATGATATAAACAATAATACAAATAAAAATCAAGATGGAGTTATTATTTTTGAATAAATTTTTTGAAAAATTCTTATAGAATTTTTCAAAAATTAATCCAAATTTAAAGCTTGTATCATCGCCTTTTTTATTTTTTCTCTTTGATTTTTAAGATTAAAAAATAATTCAAAAGCAAACACTCCTTGCCACAAAAGCATTTCAAGTCCATTTTTTACTTTCAAATTGTATTTTTTACAAAGCTTATAAAAAGGAGTTTCTTTATTGTAAATGACTTCAAAAGCAAATTTAGCATTAGGTAAGAGCTTGTGTAAAATTTCTTCAGAACAAGGTAAATCATCATTTACCAAACCAGCCGAAGTGGAATTAATAATCAAATCAAAATCAAAGTCTTTTAAATCTTCATAAAGACTATTTTTATAAGTATTGAAATATTGAAGTCTTTTAGCACTACGATTAGTGATATAAACATCCACGCCTTTTTGCTTTAAAACATAAGCTAACACAAGAGCCGTTCCACCTGCTCCTAAAATCAAAGCTTTTTTGATGTTTTTAAATTCTTTAATGGCTTGTAAAAAACCTATTCCATCTGTATTGTAAGCATAGATTTGATTGTTTTTAAAGCAAAGGGTATTAGCAGAACCTACATGAGTTGAAACTTCATCTTTAAAATCAGCAATTTCATAAGCTTTTTCCTTAAAAGGAGCGGTAATATTTACAGCATCAAAACCTATTTTTAATAATTCTTCTTTTAAAAATAAATCATTCTTTAAACAATAACGAGTATAAATTCCTTTTAATCCAAGAAGTTTAATCGCGTTATTATGCATTCTAGGTGATTTAGAATGCATAATGGGATTGCCTACAACGGCTAAGAATTTCATTTTAAAGTGAAAGAAAATGCGTCTTTAGCTACTTCTTTTCTAATTTTAGCAAGCTCTTGTGAAATATTTGCTTTGCTAAATGGTCCAATTAAAACCTTAGTTATTTCTTTACCTGCAACTGTTGTTTTATAAAGCTTATATTCATAACCTTTTTTTCTAACAGCTGCTAATTCTCTAGATTTTTGATCCAAATTATTTACAGAAAAAATTTGTACATAAATTCCAGAAGGCAAACCATCCGGATTAACAGGTTTTGCATCAACATTTTTAAATAAATCATTAGCGTTTTGTTGCTGATTTTGTTTTACAGTGTGTTCTTGTTTTTTAGTTGTGGTATCTTTTGCTGTAGTAGGTTTTTTAACCTGCTCTTTTGGTTGTTCTTTTGGCTTTTCTTCAACTTTAGGAGCTTGTGAATTTGCAACAGTTTGCTTTTTCTCATCCGAAGTATTAGAATTTGACTCTTGTTGAATATTATCTTGATCAGGTAAGGCAAAATTTGCATTATCAAGATTTTGATCTAAGGTACTAGTTTCTAAGCTACTATCGTTTTGATCACCTTGAATTTGTTTTCTTAAAGCTTCAAATTGATCTTCTGCAGAATTATCTGTAGCAATAGGCATATTTTCAAAAGAATTATCTGTATTACTATCTTGAGCAGTGCTTGTAGGTTCGCTAGGTAAAACTGTTTGATTTTTATTATCATCACCACCGCTGTTAATCAGCTTCATAACAATCATAATGATTAAAAATAAAATAATTAAAGCAATCACTCTTAAAAGAATTTTTTTTATCTTTTCGCTTTTATTGCTTTTTTCTAAAATGATATCATCAAAATCATTTTTATTATTTTCCATATTTTTCCTTTCTCACATATGTTTAGACCAAGAACTACCGCGTTCTTTTTGATAAACCTCATAAGGTAAAACTAAAATATTAAATTCCCTTGGAACGTCCATGCTTGGAAAAACTTTCCATTCTACAGGCATTTTACTTGCAAACATCATTGAAAGTTTAGATGCTAAAGAATAACCTTCGTTTAACGAAGTATGACCTTTGTGAATATACAAATGTAAATGTCCTGGAGTTTTTGTTCTATAAGCAGTAAAATTTATAAAACCTTCTTCGCGCAAAATAAGTTGAGCACGATGATAAAATCTTTCAGCATTAAAGCCATTATAGTCAAAAACAATATTTTCAACTTTATTATCTTTAGTAATCAAATCATGAGCAACGATAATTTTTTTAGCCGCATGCTCTCTCATAATACTTAAATTTAAAGGAGAGTCAATTTTTTCAAATTTGTCAAAAAACAAACGCCCACGATGGGTGATTTTATTGACAATTCTATTTCTCATGACATAATAATGACTACCGATTATCTTAATTAATGACATATCCATAGGTGAAATCAAAACATAGCCTTTGTATAAATTATAAAATTTTTCGCAAGTTCTTCAAGTTTTAATCTAATGTCTTTTTGCAAATTAATATTATTAATATCATCTAAAATATCCGCTATATAATTTGCAACAATTTCCATTTCTTTCTCTTTAAAACCTCTAGCAGTAAGCGCTGGTGTTCCTAGTCTCAATCCACTAGTTATAAATGGACTTCTAGTCTCACCTGGAACTGTATTTTTATTTGCAGTTATACCTGAATTTCCCAAAGCTATATCTGCATCTTTTCCGCTAAATTCACGATCTAAAAAGCTCATTAAAACAAGATGGTTATCTGTACCATCGCTTACAAGCTTATATTTTCTATCCATCAATACTTTAGCTAAAACTTGGGCATTATTTCTTACTTGTTTTGCATAAATTTTCCATTCTTCGCTAAGATTAAATTTAAAGCCCACAGCCTTAGCAGCAATCACATGCATTAAAGGGCCGCCTTGAATTCCTGGGAAAATTGCCGAATTAATTTTTTTAGCGATCTCTTCATCATTACTCATTATGATGCCACCTCTTGGACCTCTTAAAGTTTTATGAGTTGTAGAACTTACAACGTGAGCATGAGGAAAAGGATCAGGATGTTCTCCAGCAACAACAAGTCCGGCAATATGCGCTACATCTGCAAAAAGATAAGCACCAACTTCATCTGCAATTTCTCTAAATTTAGCAAAATCGATAAATCTAGCATAAGCACTCGCACCACATACTATCAATTTTGGCTTAACTATATGAGCTATTTCTCTGACTTTTTCATAATTAATTCTTCCATCAAGCTCTACACCATAAAAAAAGCTTTCATAAATTTTTCCAGAAGAACTTACTTTAGCACCATGAGTTAAGTGGCCACCATGGCTTAAATCCATACCTAAAATTTTATCACCTGGATTTAAAAGAGCCGCATAAACGCCTTGATTGGCTTGAGAGCCTGAATTAGGTTGAACATTAGCAAAATTGCATTTAAAAAGTTTTTTACATCTCTCAATAGCCAAATTTTCTATTTCATCAACAACTTCACAGCCTCCATAATATCTTTTATTTGGATATCCTTCAGCATATTTATTTGTCAATACGCTTCCCATAACCTCCATAACCTCAGGTAAAGTGAAATTTTCACTTGCTATCATCTCAAGGCCTTCGCATTGACGCTTTAATTCTTGATTTACCAAATTAAAAATTTCTTGATCAAAACACTCTAAACTCATTCTTTACCCTCCTTTAATTCTGATTTTAATGGCCTCATGGCCGGAAATAAAATAACATCTCGGATAGATTTTTTATTAGTTAGCAACATAACCAATCTATCAATTCCTATTCCCTGTCCTGCCGTAGGTGGCATACCATAGCCCAAAGCATTAACAAAATCTTCATCCATTTCACATGCTTCTTCATTACCTGCATTTTTTGCTTCTATTTGTTTTAAAAATCTTTCATATTGATCTAAAGGATCATTTAACTCATTAAAACCATTAGCCAATTCTCTTCCGCAAATAAATAACTCAAATCTTTCAGCTATATTAGGATCTTCATCGCTACGACGAGAGAGTGGGCTAATAGAAACTGGAAAATCTGTAATAAAAGTAGGATTAATCAACTTACTTTCTACATAATTATCAAATAATTCTGCTTGCAAATGTCCTAAATCTAATTTTTCATTAGCTTCAAAACCATCAGATTTTAATTGAGTTAAAATTTTATCTTTATTTTCTATAACTTCATCACTTAAACCACCATATTTTTTGAGGGCTTCCTTGTATGAAATTCTTTCAAAAGGTTTTGAAAAATCGATTTTATGACCATCAAATTCTATTACTTTTTCTAAATTTAATTGATCCAAAAGTAAAGAAAAAAGCTCTTCTGTGAGATCCATCAAATCTTTATAATTATGATAAGCCCAATAAAATTCTATCGTTGTAAATTCTGGATTGTGTGTTAGATCCATACCTTCATTTCTAAAACAACGATTGATTTCAAAAACCGCTTCAAAACCTCCGACTATAAGTCTTTTTAAATAAAGTTCTGGTGCGATTCTTAAAAATCTTTCAACACCTAATGAGTTATGAAATGTTATAAAAGGCTTAGCATTAGCACCACCTGCAATTGGATGCATCATAGGTGTTTCAACTTCTAAAAAACCTTTGCTTTCAAAAAAATGACGGATTAGGCTTACTACTTTAGAACGAATTAAAAAATCTTTTCTAACATCTGAATTCATAATCAAATCCACATAACGTTTGCGATATCGTTGTTCTATATCTGTAAGCCCATGATATTTTTCAGGTAGCGGAACAATGGATTTGGTAGCAAGTTTTACCTCACTTGCGTGAAGACTAAATTCACCTGTTTTAGTTACAAAAGGAAAACCTTTTACTAAAACAATATCTCCCACCTCAAGATTTTTTTTAAGTAAATTAAATTGTTCTTCGCCGATGCTATCTTTGCTGAAATAAATTTGTAAATTAGTATTTTCATCTTCTATATTTGCAAAAATAGATTTTCCAGCTATTCTTAAAAGCTTTAAACGTCCTGCAACAATTCCAAAACTATTTTCATCTCGCTTAGTTTCGCTTTGAAGTACATAAGAAAATTTGGTTTTAAAATCCGATAAAGACATTTCTTTTTTTAGAAAATGCGGATAAGGATTTATACCAGCTTTTCTAAATTCATTTGATTTTTCTATTCTTTGCTGTTCTAAAATATTATCAAACATTAGATTTTTACCTTAATTTTTTGATTACAATCATCGCAAATTCCATAAAGTTGCATTAAATGCCCCGTTAGTTTAAAATTATATTCCTTAGCAATTAAAGCTTGTTGTCTTTCTATAATAGAATTTTCAAATTCAATAATTTTACCACAATTTTTACAAATCATGTGATCATGATGTGGTTTATTGGCTAATTCGTATTTTTTTCCAGCTGAACCAAAAGAGATAGAAGTAACCATTTCAGCTTCTTCGAGTAAATTTAAAGTTCTATAAACAGTAGCAATACCGACATTTAAATCCGGTTCAACTTGCTTTATTTCCATATATAAGCTCTCTGGTGTATGATGCGTATCGCTATGATATAATGTTTTTAATAATATTTCCCTTTGTTTTGTGTATTTAAGACCACCTTGTCTTAAAATTTTTTTAAATCTTTCCAATAATACATCATATTCTACATTTTCAATCAACATTTATTGTTCCTCTTGAAAGCTGTTGAGATTGTTGGTTGTATTTTTTATTTTATCAAGACTATCTTCAGCTAAAGGTTGATTCATGATAAAAGAACCTGTATCTTTGAGTAATTCTAAAGTATAACTATCTTTGGCAAAAGAATTTAATTTGCTATTTAAAAAATCGATTCTTGCTATGCAAAAAACAAAAATAGCAAAAATAAAAAATATTTTTGCACAGCCAAAAATAAATCCGCCTATACGATCTAAGAAACCCAAACCACTCAGTTTAACTAATTTTGAAAGAAAATTTCCAAGTAAAAGACAAACTATCCAAAAAATAATTAAAATCACTAAAAAACCTGCAAAATTAGCCAAACTTTGATTCTCAATTTTATAAAAAGTATTTTCTATAAAAGTAGAAGCTGATGAAGAATATTTTGAAGCGACAAACACACCTCCAATAATCCCCAAGATTCCAAATACTTCTTTAATCAAACCATTGATAATACCTTTAAGACCCAAAAGTAAAGTAAAACCTAAAATAAAAGCATCAAACCAATAAAAATTCATACTCATCCACTTTCACTATATCTTTAAATTATTCTACAAGCAAGTATTAAATAATAAGTTAATCATTCTATAATCTTAGGCACAACAAAAAAATTCTCATCTTTTTTTGGAGAATGTTCTAAAACATCTTTAATGATATCTTTATTTTCTATTTGATCCAATCTTAAAGGAGTGCCACCTTTAATGGTGCTTACTGTGATCTCTGAAGAACTTAAATCCAACTCATTAAGCTTTTCAACAAAATTAACAATTTCCTCAAGTTCTTGCACCAATTTGCTCCTTTTATCTTCTGCAATTTTTAAAGCGCTTAATTTTTCAAGTTTGGTAAGCAATTCTTCATTTATTTGCATTTTGTAACCTTGATTAAAAATTTAAATGATAATAAAAATTATAACATAAAAAAGCTTTAATTATTTTACAATATTTTAGAATTTATAAATTTATGTTACAATAATGCTAACTGAAATCATAAAATAAAAATTAAGGATCAAAATTTGAGCTTAAAAGATAATTTAAAATCTATTAAAACAGATCTTAATGCTGAAGAGAAAATGATAGAAAATTTTATAAAAAGTGAAAGATTTATAAAAAAATATAAAAAATATATATTTTTAATTGCAATTATCGCTGTTCTTTGGTTTGCTATTAGTTTTGGAATTTCTAAAGTTGAAGAATACAATAAGAAAGAAAGCAATAGAATTTATACCCAATTGTTAAAATATCCAAACGATACAAACCTTTTAAATCAATTAAAACAAAAAAACGTTAATCTTTATGCTGTATTTCTTATCAATGAAATCCAAAATGATAATAACAATACAAATTTAAAAAATCAACTCAAAGCTATAAGCTCTGATTCTGACATAAATCCTTTGTTACAAAATATCATTTTTGCATTTTTAGGAGAGAAATCGATATTTTTAAAAGATTATGATAAACTTTTAGAAGCTTGCAAACTCTTAGAAGAAAATAAAATCGAACAAGCAAATGTATTGCTTTCTCAAATTAATGAAAATTCAGGCCTTAAACAAATTGCTAAAAATCTCAAACATTATCAAGGTATTTCACAATGAAACATTTTTTTATAACCTTATTTGCCTTAATTTTTATTTGTGCTTGTGGTACGAAAAGACAATATTTTGAGCCGGCTTATACAGATGGGGAATTAAATCATAATGGTAGCTTAAAGGCCACTATCGTTGATTGGAATTTATTTTCTGCTAAACTTAGCAATAATCAAATCATTTTAAAAAATACTCAAGCGACTCATGATTTTAAACTTGATAAAAACTATATTCTCTTAGCCTATCAAGATGGAGAATTTATCGAGGCTGATGATAATGGAAATTTAAAAATTTATAATAGCACCCATGAAGAAACTTATTCTTATAAATTTGACGCTACTGTTGTAGGAATTGCCTTAAATGGAGATGATTTAGCACTTGTGTTGGCCAATAATAGCATTGTTTTTGCAAATCGTTCCTTAGGTATTAAATTTATTCAAACCCTTACTCCAGCACCTGCTCAAGATAATCGCGTTGCAAATCCGATATTCTTAGATAATGTTATTATTTATCCTACTTTGGATGGAAAAATCATGGTTTTATCAAAAGATACTTTGAAAATTGTCAAAGATATTGTTGTTTCTGCGGAAAACTTTTTTAATAATATTATTCATCTAAGCATACAAAATAATCAAATTATAGCAGCCACGGCAAAAAGAGTAATGATAATTGACCCTAGAAGAACTATTTATCAAGACTTTGATATAAAAGATATCGCAGTGAGTGATAATGCAATTTTTATATTTGAAAAGAATGGAAATATTGTTAAAACTGATTATAATTTAAAAATACTAGAACAAAAGAAATTCGATTTTGCTATCTTTACAAAAGTGAATTTGTATCATGGTCATTTATATGCTTTTGAAAAAACAGGGTATTTAATAAAATCAGATTTAAATCTTGAAAATATACAAATATTTAAATTCTCAGAACCTGTTGAAAAAATGTCTTTTATGGGCGATGGTAAATTTTATTATGGAGATAAAATTTTAGATTTGCAATGAGTATTTTAAAAGAAGCAATGGATATTTTAAATTTAGATCTTAAAACTTTTGATCTAAAAAAATTGAGTACAAAAAAAACTTATTTATGTGCCTTAAATAAAGAAGTTGTACTTTTTATCTATACTGGTAAATCTCGTTTTGTCTTAAAAAATGCCTTATTTTTAGATAATTTATCAAGCAATTTTAATTTAAATAAAAAGTTTTTTTTTACCAAAAGCGTTCTTTGCTCCAAAGCAAAGCAGTATCTTAGTGAAAAGGGATTTGATATTCATGTTGTTTTGTGACATTGGTAATTCTAATGCTAATTTTTTAGAAGATCATAAATATTTTACACTAAGTATTGAACAATTTTTAGAATTTAAAAGTGAACAAAAAATTTTTTATATTAATGTCAATGAAAATTTAAAAAATTATTTAAAATCGCAAAAAAATTTTATCGATTTGGAACCATTTTTTGTTTTTGATACTATTTATCAAGGTCTAGGAATTGATCGTATTGCTGCTTGTTATACCATAGATGATGGAGTGATTGTAGATGCTGGAAGTGCCATTACAATTGATATTATCGCCAATTCTATACATCTTGGAGGTTTTATCTTGCCAGGGATTACAAATTTTAGAAAAATATATGCCCACATTTCACCTAGATTAAAATGTGAATTTAATACCCAAGTAAGTTTTGATGCATTCCCACAGAAAACAAAAGATGCTTTAAGCTATGGAGTTTTTAAAAGTATTTATTTACTTATTAAAGATACAGCGCAAAATAAAAAACTTTATTTTACTGGTGGAGATGGACAATTTTTAGCAAATTATTTTGATAATGCTATTTATGATAAACTTCTTGTTTTTAGAGGTATGAAAAAAATTATACAAGAAAATCCTAATTTATTAATATAAAATGTTACAAAAATTCTCATTAAAAATATTATTTTGATATATTTTAACCATTTGTAAAACAAATTCAATTAAACTTTTATAAATAAAATTCTATGATTTATAAAAAAAGGAAAAATAATGCCTAAAAAAGAATTTGATATATTAATCATAGGAGCTGGAATTTCTGGATCTGCATTATTTTATGAAATCGCACGATATACAGATATCAAAAATATCGCTTTAATAGAAAAATATCATTCTCCTTCAACTTTAAATTCAAAAGGAACAAGTAACTCTCAAACCATACACTGTGGCGACATTGAAACAAATTACACCCTAGAAAAAGCTAAAAAAGTCAAAACAACAGCAGATATGATAGTAAAATATGGAATTTTACAAAACGCCCAAAATCGTTTTATGTTCTCTCATCAAAAAATGGCCTTAGCTGTTGATGATATAGAATGTGATTACATGAAAAAACGCTACGAAGAATTTAAAGAACTGTATCCTTACATCAAATTTTTTGATAAAGAAAAAATCAAATCCATTGAACCTAAGGTAGCTCTTGGAAAAGATGGGATAAATGATAGACCTGAAAATATTTGTGCTATGGGCGTAGAAGCTGGAGAAATTTTCACAACTGTTGATTTTGGGAAAATGAGTATCAGTCTTATCGAGCAAGGGCAATTACAAAACAAAAATACTTTTGTAGCTTTTAATGAAGAAATTATCCATATAGAAAAAAAAGATGGATATTTTCTTTTAAGAACAAATACTTATCAAGAATATTATGCCAAAGCTGTCGTCGTAAATGCTGGTGCACATTCTTTATATTTGGCACATAAAATGAATTTAGGTTTGGATAAATCTTGTTGGCCTGTTGCAGGTAGTTTTTATCTCACAAAACAAAAATTACTCAATGGTAAAGTTTATATGGTTCAAAATCCAAAATTACCTTTTGCAGCACTACATGGAGATCCTGATTTACTTGCCGATATGAATACACGTTTTGGGCCAACCGCACTCGTTATCCCGAAATTGGAACGCTATCATGGATTAAAATCTGTACCTGAATTCTTTGAAGCTTTAAAATTTGACAAAACTGTTTTTAAAGTTACTTTAAATATGTTTAAAGATTCAACTATTAGAAATTACATACTCTATAATTATCTTTTTGAATTACCTTTTATCAATAAAAATATCTTTGTAAAAGATGCTAGAAAAATAGTTCCGAGTTTAAAAGCTAGTGATATATATTATGCAAGAGGTTTTGGAGGAGTTCGTCCTCAAGTAATTGATAAAAAAAGAGGGGAATTGATGCTAGGGGAAGCAAGTATTGCTGAAATTCCTGGAATTATTTTTAATATGACTCCTAGTCCAGGTGCAACGAGCTGTTTAGGCAATGCACAAAGGGATGCGAAATTGATGTGTCAATATTTAGGAGCTAAATTTGATGAAGATAAATTTAATTCGGAATTATTGTAAATATTAAAAACTTAAAATAAGGATTATCATGCTTAAAAAAACAAAAATTGTAGCAACTGTTGGACCAGCAAGTGAAAGTGAAGATGTTTTACGTCAAATGATTATTAATGGTGTCAATGTCTTTCGTTTAAATTTCTCTCATGGAACTCATGAGTATCATAAAAACAATCTTGAAACCATACGTAAAGTTGCTAAGGAACTCAATACTAGAATAGGAATTTTACAAGATATTAGCGGTCCAAAAATTAGAACAGGGGAATTGAAAACCCCCTTTGATCTAAAAAAAGGAGATAGGCTTGATTTTTATCATGAAAAAATTATAGGAGAAAAAATCAAGGAAAATCATTATAAACTTAGCATCAATCAAAGTGAAATTCTAAATATGCTTAAAATTGATGATTATATTTATTTATATGATGGTTCTATTCGTGCTAAAGTAGTCAGTATTGATTCTGACAAAATTCAAACTCTTATTGAAAATGATGGTTTTTTAAATTCGAACAAAGGGATTAATTTTCCAAATACTAAAATTAACATTGATGTTATCACTCAAAAGGATAAAAATGATTTGATTTGGGGGATAGAAAATGGGGTTGATTTTCTTGCCATTTCTTTCGTTCAAAATGCTCATGATATCAATGAAGTGCGAGAAATTTTAATAAAACATAACGCCAAAATAGCCCTTTTTGCTAAAATAGAAAAATTTGATGCAGTTGAAAATATAGATGAAATTATTGATTCTAGCGATGGTATTATGGTAGCACGTGGCGATTTAGGTATTGAAGTGCCTTATTATAAGGTTCCAAACATTCAAAAAGAGATTATCCGCAAAGCTAATAATGCCTCTAAACCTGTCATTACAGCCACTCAAATGCTTTTTTCTTTGGCAAAAAGCAAAACCGCTACAAGAGCTGAAATTTCAGATGTAGCAAATGCAGTATTAGATGGTAGCGATGCTGTAATGCTTAGCGAAGAAAGTGCTGTAGGTATAGATCCTGCTAATGCTGTTGATATCATGTGTCAGACAATCATAGAAACAGAAAAAAACTATCCTTATAATAAATTTAATGATTTTGAAAATTTAGACAATACAGATAAAATTATGCGTTCAAGTGCAAATTTATCTAAAGATTTGAATGCTGATGCGATTTTTTCTCTCACAAGTAGCGGAAAATCAGCAATGAAAATTTCTAGATATAGGCCTAGCATGGATATCATAGCCGTAGCTCATTCAGAAAAAACTCTTAATTTATTAAGTATAGTATGGGGGGTTAATCCAGCTATTTTAGTTAATAAAAGCGATCATTTAACAGAATTATTAAAAAACACAGTTAAATTAGGTATAGAAAAAGATTTTATCAATGAAAATAAATGTTATATATTAACAGCGGGTTTTCCAACAGGAGTAGAAGGAACGAGTAATCTTATTAGAATACTTGAAAAAGATCAAATATCTTATTATTTAAAATAATTTTTAAATAATATAAAATTTTTATTAAAAAAGTCGATATAAAATATAACCTCACTATTAAGGAGCAAAAATGCAAGTGAATACTTATTCAAATATCGCTAGCATGACTCAAACCCAAGTTAGCAATAAGAAGGTAGATGAAGATGCTAAAAAAAATACCAAAGATGCAAACCTTCAAAGTGCTAGTTCAAGCAAGGATATCAATAAAGATGCCCTTGAAAAACTAAGCTCACTTGGAGGAAAAGGTATTACTCAACTCTATATGGTTCAATTCCAACAACAAACTATGAATACAGTTTTTGGCACAAGCAATGCTCAAGCTGGAATTGAAGGTCTTTTAAATGGAGGAAATTTAGATACCGCAAAATCTATTCTTTCTAGTATTGATTTTACATCTTTAGGTTATAGTGGTAAAAATCCACTTTCAATGAATACCGATGAATTAAAACAGCTTGTAAGCGAAGATGGATTTTTTGGCGTTAATAATACGGCAAATCGTATCGCTGATTTTGTAATCAATGGAGCTGGAAATGATGTCGATAAACTTAAAGAGGGGCTTGATGGGATAAAAAAAGGATTTGAGCAAGCAGAAAAAATGTGGGGTGGAAAGCTTCCTCAAATCAGCCAAGATACAATGGATGCAGCAATTAAAAAAGTTACTGATCGCATTGACGAACTTGGAGGAAAAACTCTAGATCTTCAAGCTTAATCCATAAAGATGTTTAAAATTATTTAAACATCTTTAATTTTTTATATCAAAGGTAAAAAATTTACTCTTAAAATCATTCGGTAGTGTTTTATACTGATTAATAGCAGCTTCATAATTTTGCACTTCTTGATAAAGCAAACCTAAAGCAGCTTTACTTTCTTTATTATTTTTATCAGTTAATTTTGAAAGTTGCAATAAAGCTATAGCCGAATTTGGATTATTTGCCCCTATGGCTGCAACTGCGGCTAAAAATAAAGTTCTAGTATCTTTAATTTTATAATCATCAATTAAAATATTATAAAGTGCATAAGACTCTTCAAATTGCTTAGCAAAAATATCTAAATATGCTAAAGTTTGTATAATACTTTCGCTTTCAAATTTAGAAGTATTCATTAATTCTTTAAATTTATTTCTTTCCAAATTTAAAAGTCCCGAAACATGCATTAAATCAACATAAAATTCTCTAGCAATATTAGGACCCCCAAAAACACTGCGATAATCAAGTTTTAAATTTTTAAAATGAATTTGCGCATTTTGGGCATACTCTTTAATATTAAAATTAGAATTTAAAGAATTAAAATATAAAATATTCGCAATAATATCTTCTGGCAGTTGTGATCTTAACTTGGCCATTTCAACATCCATACGATTGCTAAGATTATTATTTTTAGCAATGATTGCTTTAAGCATTAAACTTAAAGGCGTATCAGAAGTTTTTTCATCCAAATACGGAAGCATTGAGACATAATCATTTTTAACTAAAAACAGCATACTTTTTTGCATATTTGCTTTAAAATTCGTATCAGCACTCATATTTTCAACAATTTCATTATAAAGTTTAGTTGTATCTAAATCATTTAATTTAGCACAAAATAAAGCAAAAACTCCTGCTAAATAATTTTTAGGATTTAAATGATAGGAGCTGAAAAAATATTTGTAAGCTTGTTCATAATCTTGCATCTGTGCGTAAGATAAAGCTAAATTATACTGTAAAATACTATGTTCTGGATAATTTTTCAACAATTGCTGAAATTCTTCATTGGCAAGTCTTAATTGCTGATTTAAAGCATGATTAATAATATTAGCAATTTTTACATTTGTAGAAGATAAAACATTACTCGTTGTTAAATACTCTCCTGAATCCGCACTATCATCGACAAAATTTGTAACATTAGCTTTTTCTATATATAATGATGCTTGTTTAGAATCAAAAACTTGATAAGGGGCGTAATAAAAAAGCAAATCAAATTGATTTTTTAAATTTTTCAATAAATCCTTAGAAAAATGACTCTGTGCTATAGCGATATTAAACAAATCATTGTTTAATCGCACTTTTATTTTATAACGATCTAAAATTTTATATTGATCTTCCTCTTTCTTATAAGCATTTTGCAAACGCATAAGCATATCCTGATAATCACCCGTTTTAATATCAACAAGACTTAAAGCTGCCAAACTTTGATTGAAGTCTCTATCGATTTTCATAGCAGTATTTAAAGAAGATTTAGCTTTATCATATTCTCCCATTCTAGCATATAAAAGACCCAAAGAAAGACTAGGTTCAAAATTTCCTTGAGAATTTAGCTGTTGTACTGCCTTAGCATCAAAATCCATCTTAGCATAAATTTTAGCTGATAAATATTTAGAAATATCATTATAAGGATCAATATTTACCTGCTGAAACATTTGCAAAGCCTCTGGATAATACCCTTTATAATAATCTATCAAAGCCAAATAATAATTATATAATTTTGATTTTCCTTCCTTAGGAAGATAAACTTGTGCTAAATCAATATAATATTTAAATTTTTCTTCATCATTAAGCTTTAAAGCACACACAGCAGCATTAATAGCAGATACAGTTTGATTTTCACCACTAGCTATAGCTTTTTTAAAGCTTTCAAAAGCCTCTTGCAATTTTCCTTCATTCATTTGAGAAACGCCTAAATTGTAATTAGACAAAGATTCATTATAAATTGCAATTTGTTTATATAATTTCAAAGATTGTTGAATTTCTCCCTTAAGATAAAGTGCATTAGCTTTTTGTATCATAGCATCCACTTTAGCCATATCTTTATACTTATAAGATTCATCAGGGACAATTTCAGATTTTTCAACTGGTTTTGAAGCAATAATATCTGCTTTAATATTTCCTTCGCTAAAAATCAAATAAGTTAAAGTAAAAACCAAAATACAGATAATAACTAAAGAAACTCCAACAAGAGACATAAATTTTCTATCTTTATACCAAGGGATTAATTCTTGACTCCCAGTTTTTTCAAAAGAAGAAAATTCTTCAGGTGCACTTTCTCTTGTAAAACTAAAACCTACATCATCTTCATTGGATCCTTCAGATAAAGATACAAATTCTTCATCATCAGGGGCTTGACCTTCTTGCCCCTTAAATTCTCCTAAACTTTCATCAAGTCTTTCTTTATTATTTAAATCGTCTTCTGATCTTTCTAATACTATATCTTCTTTTTCTGCCATTTATTTTCTTTAAAAATATTTTCTTAAAACATCAGGAATAGCAATTTTTCCTTCTTTATCTTGATAATTTTCCATAATGGCAACCAAAGTTCTACCTACAGCTAATGAAGAACCATTTAAGGTATGGACTAATTCATTTTTACCTTGCTCATTTTTATAGCGAATTTTGGCACGTCTTGCTTGAAAATCACGACAATTAGATACAGAACTAATTTCTCGGTATTTATTTTGAGAAGGAATCCAAACTTCAAGATCAATAGTCTTTGCAGCGCTAAAACCCAAATCTCCCGTACAAAGCATCAAATGTCTATGAGCCAAACCTAAAGAGCTTAATAAATCACTCGCACACTCTACCATTTCATTAAATACACTATCACTTTGCTCAGGTTTAGTAATACTTACAAGTTCTACTTTTTCAAACTGATGCTGACGAATGATCCCTCTTGTATCACGCCCTGCACTACCCGCTTCTTTTCTAAAACAAGCGCTATAACAAGTCATTTTTATCGGTAAGTTTTCACTGGTTAAAATTTCCCCACTATAAAGATTGGTTACTGGAATTTCAGAAGTTGAAATAAGATATAAATCCTCATCATCGACTTTATACATATCATCTTTAAATTTTGGCAGTTGTCCAGTTCCAAACATCGTAGCGCCATTAACCAAATAAGGCACATTGACAAAATTAAAACCACGACTTCTATTAAAATCGATCATATAATTAACCAAAGCTCGGCTCAATAAAGCACCTTCGTTTTTAAGTACACAAAAACGACTTCCAGAAATTTTAACCCCTCTTACAAAATCAAGCCAATCTAAACTTTCACCCAAATCATGATGTTCTTTTGGCTCAAAATCAAAACTTGGCGGTGTGAGGACTTTTTTTATTTCCACATTTTCATCTTCATCCTCGCCAACAGGAACAATATCATCCGGAATATTTGGAATAGCATGGGCAATATTTTCAAGTTCATCTTCTAAAGCACCCACCTTTTGACTTTGTTCGTTGATTTTAATTTTATTTTCACTCAATTTTGTTTTCAACTCTTCTTTATCTTGCGCACTTGCAAGTTCTTTACTGAATTTATTTTGAAAGGCTTGAAGCTCTTCTAAAATTGTCCTTTCTTTTTTCAATAATGCAAATAAATCAGCTAATTTTTTTAATGCTTCCTCATCAACTTTTTTATTTTTTAATTTTTGACTCACCTCATCAAATTGATTTTGTAATTTTTTTAAATCAAGCATCTTACACCCCTTATAAGCCTATTTTAGTATAAATTTTTTGCATCTTTTCTTGAGCAATTTTTCTTGCTTTACTCGCACCAAAATCCAAAACCTCTTTCAAATAAGAAGGCTTATTTAAAAGCTCATTGTATTTTTCTCTTATTTCTTTGAAATAATCAATCACCAACTCATTTAAATACATTTTAAAATGTCCATATCCCTCGCCTCCCTTTAAATAACGATTTCTCAAATTTTCTTGTCCTTCATTATCTAAAAATAATTTTGCTATTTTAAAAACATTACATTCTTCAGGATTTTTAGGATCTTCTAAAGCAGTGCTATCTGTTACTATCGATGAAATTTGCTTTTTTAAAGTTTTATCATCATTAAAAATATCGATAGTATTTTTATAAGATTTACTCATTTTAGCCCCATCAGTCCCTACAATAACGGCAAGATCTTCGTTGATTTTAGCTTCAGGCAAAATAAAAATTTCTCCCCATTCATTATTTACTTTTAAAGCGATATCACGTGCGATTTCTACGTGTTGAATTTGATCTTTACCTACAGGAACAAGTTGAGTATCAAAAAGTAAAATATCTGCTGCCATTAAAACAGGATAAGAAAAAAGTCCATGAGAAGCACTTAGCCCTTTAGCAATTTTATCTTTATAGCTATGCGCACGCTCTAATAAACCCATAGGGGTAAATTGTGATAAAATCCAATAAAGCTCCATCACTTCTTTCACATCACTTTGTAACCAAAAAACACTTTTTTGTGGATCTATACCAAAACTCAAAAAAGCTGCGGCCGCTTTTATTGAATTTTCTTTCAATTTTTCCCCATTTTGCAAAGAAGTCATAGCATGATAATTAGCGATAAATATAAACATTTCACTTGTATTTTGCGCATCTATCATTTGTTTAATCGCACCAAAATAATTTCCGATATGCAAATCTCCACTAGGTTGAATTCCGGTTAATACTCTCATTTAACTACCTTTTTTAATTCACTTATAAGCTCATCAATACTTTTATTTTCAATATCCAATATCACATCAGCTTTATCTTCATAAATTTTTATTCTTTCATTATATAACTTTTTTGCTTTAATTTCATCAAAAAATAAAGGTCTTTTAGCAATTTCATCTTTATTTAAACGCTTTTTCAAATACTCAAAATCAGCCCTTAAATAAACACTCAATCCGATTTTTTCCAAATTTTTTACATTAACAAAACCGCCACCACTTGCAATACAAGCATTTTGACAAAAAATAAAAAAATCAGCTAATTTTTGTTCTTGTTCTCTAAAAAAACACTCGCCTTTGTTTTTAAAAATTTCATTAACACTTTGCTTAAATTTCGTCTCAATCAATAAATCACTGTCTAAAAAAATTCGGTCTAACTCTACAGCCAATGCTCTAGCTATAGTGCTTTTTCCACATCCCATAAAACCGATGAAAATAATATTATCCATTCTCATCATTTTCCTTGCTTCCTTTTTTACGTGAAGCAATGATTAAAGGCACTCCCTCAAAATCAAATTCTTTTCTTATCTTATTTTGCAAATAACGCTTATAGCTAAAATGCAAGGCTTTTGGACGATTCATAATTAAAGCGATTTTTGGAGGAGCAACATCATATTGCACAGCATAATAAATTTTAACCAATTTTCCATAATCATGTGGCAATGGGTGTGCTTTGGTTGCACTTTCAATTAAATTATTAAGTTTTGAAGTTGGGATTTTTTGTATGAAATTTTCAAAAACTTGCAAAATTTTATCAAGTATCACATGCACTCTCTTACCACTTAAAGCTGAAACACTAACAATAGGTGCATGGGCTAAAAATTTAAAACGATCGAGTTTTAATTCTTTAACCGTTTTATCAAAATCAAGCTCACTTTTATCCCATTTATTTAAAACTATGATAACACCTAAATAATACTTTGCAATAAGTCCTGCTATTCTTTCATCAAGTTCATTAAAGCCTTCATCTGCATCTAAAACCAAAAGTGCGATTTGAGAATTTTGCAAAATTTTTTCAGTACGATTTAAGGCAAATCTTTCTAACCCTTGAATTTTTCCACGTTTTCTAATCCCTGCAGTATCTACAAATTCTATTGTTTTATCTTGATGAGTTATAGCTTCATTTACAGGATCGATTGTAGTTCCAGCTATACTACTAACGACACTACGTTCTTGTTTGACTAAAGCATTTAAAAGGCTTGATTTTCCAACATTAACACGACCTACAATCCCTACTCTAATATGATTTTGATCTATCTCTTTAAATTGCAATTCTTGTTTGTTTTCATCATAATGCTCTAAAAAATCCTCTAAATCTTGTTCTTCATCAGGAATCAAGCTAGTTTCATTTAAAAATTGCTCTAACCAAGTATAAAGCTCATCAAGTCCTACATTATGAGTTACTGAAATATTGAAAATTTCTTTTACACCAAAATTTGCAAATTCCCATGCTCTTTCTTCATCTTTTTTATTATCCACTTTATTGATAACCAAGGCTAGTGGTTTATTTAATTTTTTTAAAGAATAAAAAAAACGCCTATCTTCTTCATCAGGAGCTAATTTTCCATCAACAAGATAAAGAATAATATCGCTTTCTTTGGCAACTTTTAAAGTATTTTTTTTAACATTTTTAAAAAGCTCATCACTCTCATCAAGTCCGCCACTATCAATAATAAAAGCATTTTTAGAGCCAATACAAGCTTCAGTTTTATTTGTATCTCTTGTTGTGCCAGAAATTTCACTTGTGATTGCTATTCTTCTTTTTGCCATCCTATTAAAGAGGCTTGATTTTCCAACATTAGGCTTTCCTATTAATATAATGCTTTGCATTTTTTTCCTATTTTTCAAAGTAAAATTTTTTAAGAAAAATTATATAAAATTTGCCTTAATATTAAGCAAAAAAAGACTAGAATTAATCCATTTTTCAAGTTAATCCTCAAGGAATAAAAATGCGAAAACTTATCAGACATAATCTTGGAATTTATTTTATGCTTTTAGCGTGTTTAGATTTTACGCTTATGGGAGCTTGTGCTAAAATTTTAAGCAAAGAAATAAGCTCTATTGAAATTATGTTTTTTAGAAATATCATAGGAGTTGTATTTTTACTTTGGTTATTGAAAAAATCAAAAGTTCACAAAGAAGGTGGGCATTTTTGGCTTTTAGTTTTTAGAGGTGTTGCGGGCACACTTTCACTTTATATGTTTTTTTATAATATCTCAAACATCACCTTAGGTGGAGCCTTTGCTTTTCAAAAAACAGCACCTATTTTTATCACCCTCATTGCTTTTTTTGTTTTTAAAGAAAAACTAGAAAAAAAGGCTTGGATAGGAATTTTTATCGCTTTTTTAGGCATGCTTTTAATCACTCAACCTTGGGCTGATAAAGCCTATCACTCGGGCTTTGATTTAAAAAATTCCATCATAGGAATTTCAAGTGGCTTTCTAGCTGCTTTAGCCCTTACAAGCGTGAGAAAACTTAGAAAATCTTACACCACAGAACAAATTGCTTTTTCATTTATTTTTCTTGGCACACTCATGCCTTTACTTTCAATGATAGGAGCTGAATTTTTTCAATCTAAAGATTTTCATTCTTTGCATATGGATTTTATTTTAGCTCCATTTGTAATGCCTAGTTTAAAATCATGGATCATTATTTTAATCATGGGAATTTTAGGCACCATTTATCAAATTCATGTCACCAAAGCCTATGGGATAGCCAAACAAGCTGGTATTGTCGCGGGTGTAAGTTATTTTGATGTGATTTTTAGTTTAATTGTTGGATTAATTTTGGGCGATAATTTACCAAGTGCTATGGTTTTTTTAGGTATAATAGGGATAATTTGTGGAGGATTAATCTTAGTCATAAAAGGAAAAAAATGAAAAAAATGATATTAATCGCTGGTCCTTGCGTCATAGAAAGCAAAGATTTAGTATTTAAAGTCGCTGAACAACTTAAATTTTTTAATGAAAATGAAAATATAGAATTTTATTTTAAATCCAGTTTTGATAAAGCTAATCGCACAAGCATTGATTCTTTTCGTGGGCCTGGAATTGAAGAAGGACTTAAAATTTTACAAAGTGTCAAAAATGAATTTAACATGAAAATTTTAACCGATATCCATGAAAGTACTCAAGCATCAATTGCGAGTGAAGTCGTTGATGTACTTCAAATTCCAGCATTTTTGTGTCGTCAAACTGATTTGCTTGTTGGGGCTGCTAAAACCAAATCAAAAGTCAATATCAAAAAAGGCCAATTTCTAAACCCAAGCGATATTAAATATAGCGTTAAAAAAATTCTTCAAACTAGAGGTATCAATGAAGAAGGCTATGAAGTAGCGAAACAAAATGGAATTTTTGTTGCCGAAAGAGGTGCTAGCTTTGGATATGGAAATTTAGTTGTAGATATGAGATCTTTAGTTATTATGCGTGAATTTGCACCCGTTGTATTTGATGCGACTCATAGTGTTCAAATGCCAGGAGCTGCAGGAGGAAAAAGCGGAGGTAAAAGCGAATTTGTAGAGCCTTTAGCAAGAGCAGCAGCAGCAGTTGGAGTGGATGGATTTTTCTTTGAAACCCATATCAATCCTTGTGAAGCTCTATGCGATGGACCAAATATGCTAGATATTTCACGTCTTAAAAATTGTGTTGAAACACTCTTAAAAATACAAAATATTATAAAGGATATTTAATGAAAATTATCGAGGGAAAACTAAATCTTAATTCTAATGAAAAAATTGCAATCATCAATGCAAGATTTAATCACATCATCACCGATCGTCTTGTTGAAGGTGCTAAAGATGCCTTTTTAAGACATGGAGGTAAAGAAGAAAATTTAAGCCTTATTCTTGTTCCAGGGGCTTTTGAACTTCCTTTCATCTTAAAAAAAGCTATAGAAAGTCAAAAATTTGATGCTATTTGTTGCATAGGTGCTGTTATTAGAGGCTCGACTCCGCATTTTGATTATGTTGCAGCAGAAACCACAAAAGGTATTGCCAATGTAAGTTTAAATCATAATATTCCTGTAAGTTTTGGCGTACTCACCACTGATACTATAGAACAAGCCATAGAAAGAGCAGGAAGCAAAGCTGGAAATAAAGGTTTTGAAGCTATGGTTACAGTTATAGAAATGCTTAATTTAAGCAAGGAAATTTAATGGCAACGCGTCATCAAGTCAGACAAAGTGTTGTTTCTTTGCTTTATGCTTTAGAAATGAATGAAAAAAATGAAAATTTTATTGATGATTATTTAAATGAAAAAAAGATTCGCAATGAGCAAAAAAAATTTACTTTAAATTTATATCAAGGCATTATTCATAATCTTTGCGATATTGATGAGAAATTAAATACTCATCTTAATGAAAACAAAATTGAAAAATTAGGATATATTGAAAGAGCTATATTAAGACTTGGAGCTTATGAGTTGCTTTTCACAGACACACCTAGTGCAATCATCATCAATGAAGCGATAGAATTAGCTAAAGAATTAGCTAATGATAGTTCTCCTAAATTTATCAATGGAGTTTTAGACTCACTGATTAAGGCTAAAAAATGAAATTATGCGTTGCATTAGATCTTACCACCAAAGAAGAATGTCTTAATATAGCCAAAGAATTAAAAGGCTTGGATCTTTGGCTTAAAATAGGCCTAAGAGCTTATCTAAGAGATGGTTTTAAATTTATAGAAGAATTAAAAAAAATAGATCATTTTAAAATCTTTTTGGATCTAAAAATTCATGACATTCCTAATACAACTGCGGATGCTTGTGAAGAAATTTCCAAACTTGGAGTTGATATGATCAATATTCATGCAAGTGTTGGAAATATAGCCATGCAAGAAGTGATGAACAGACTTAATAAATTTTCTAAACGCCCTTTAGTTTTGGCTGTTTCTGCTCTAACTAGTTTTGATGAAGAGCATTTTTTCAATATTTATAAACAAAGCATTGATGAAGCTGTAATTAATTTCGCTAAAATGTCTTATCAAAATGGGCTTGATGGTATGGTATGCTCTGTTTTTGAAAGCAAAAATATCAAAAACAATACTCATCAAAATTTTTTAACATTAACACCAGGCATTCGTCCTTTTGGAGAGAGTAATGACGATCAAAAACGAGTTGCTAATTTAGAAACAGCTAAAGAAAATAAAAGTGATTTTATAGTCATAGGACGCCCTATATACAAAGATAAAAATCCTAAAGCGGTCTGCGAAAAGATTTTGGAGCTTATATGAGCAAAGAAAAAATAAATGAAGAAAATATAGATCAAATTTATGAAAACAATCAAAAAAAAGAATGGGATATTTGCAAAAATTTTGAAGAATGGATCAAAACCCAACCCGATAAAGAAAAAGCCTTAAAAGAATTTTATCAAAAGTGTGGGATAAAGTATTGAATTATCAGCAATTAGAATGTGATTATTTTAATCTTTACAATCAATTTATTAGTGTCGATTCTACTATTTCTTTTGAAAAAAATAATCGAATTTTAATCAAAGATTTTGTATTTTTTTATCATCAAATCTTAAAACAAAAAGATTTTAATTACTTAACGGGCATAAGAAATAAAATCGCCCTAAAAGTTCAAAAATATATGCAGCAATATTCTATAGCACCCAAAAGTCTTAATCTTTCTTGTTTAAGAGAAAATAAACATATTGAATTTTTTGAAATGTTTTATAAGGCTTTGGGCTATTTTGTCGCTTTTAGACAAAAACTCAATGAAGAACAAAAACTCCAAATCATTATATCTAGCATTGATGAAAGCTTTGGATATAAATTTTCAATAGAAAATTTTCAAAATTTAGATCATTTTAAAAAAAGCGATATTTTAACCCTTCCAGAAAGGTGCCTTAATAATTTTCACCTAGCAATGATTCATCTTTGTATTATGATCCTTAATCCTCTTAACTTAAAAGATTATAATCAACATCTTGATAAGGCGATTAATTATCTTATTGATGGCTCTTTTAATATTTATGAGATCATCTTAAAAGAATATTCTTTATTGTATCCAAAAGATCAAAATTTTAAACAAGAACTTGCCAAACTTAAAGAATTAGAAGTCCAAATTCTTATGCAAGAAATTTCAAAATTAAAACTATCAAACAATTACAAAGAACTATGTGGAGAAATTCTTTACAATCTAGAACTTGAAAAAATAACCCAAAAATAATCTTATATTAGCTCTAATATGCTTTAATAATAAAAATTTTTAACAAGGAAAAATTATGCATATTACGCCTGAATATTTATATCAAAAAAGAAGGAAATTTTTAAAATTAGGCATTGGAGCACTTATAAGTTCAACTTTAATCAGTTCCAAACTTTCCGCTTTTAACTTCATTAAAGATAAAAATCTTGATAATTTAAAAATAAGTGATGAAGAATTGGCTACAAATTATGTCAATTTTTATGAATTCTCCACCGATAAAAAAAGAGCTGTAGCCTTAGCTCAAAATTTTAACACTCAAAATTGGAAAATTGAAATCAGCGGAGAAATTGAAAAACCTATAACTCTTAGCATGGAAGATATTTTAAAATTTCCTTTAGAAGAAAGAATTTATCGATTTCGTTGCGTTGAAACTTGGTCTATGGTAGTTCCTTGGATTGGTTTTGAATTGCGTCATCTAATAGAAAAGGTAAAACCGACTCAAAAGGCTAAATTTATTAAATTTACAACACTTTTTGACAAAAATCAATTTCCTGATCAAGATGCACTTTTTCCAACTATAGACTATCCTTATGTTGAAGGGCTTAGAATGGATGAAGCAATGCATCCGCTAACCTTGCTTGCTGTAGGAATGTATAAAAAACCTTTAAAACCACAAAATGGGGCTCCTATACGCTTAGTTGTTCCTTGGAAATATGGTTTTAAAAGTATCAAATCGATTGTAAAAATTGAATTTGTAGAAAAACAACCTCTTACAACTTGGCAAAATTATGCTCCAAATGAATATGGTTTTTATGCCAATGTTAATCCAAATGTATCCCATCCAAGATGGTCTCAAGCAAATGAAAGAGCCTTGGGTGATTTTTTCACAAAACCTACTTTAATGTTTAATGGCTATGAAAAAGAGGTTGCAAAACTTTATGAAGGCATGGATTTAAAGGTTAATTTTTAATGAGTAAATATTTTAATTTTTTTGCTTTCATATTTTTCTTAGCAAGTTTGATTTATTCTTTTTACAATATCATAAAAGCCTTTGATTTTGTAAAAGAAATTTATTTTAATACAGGAATTTTTGCTTTAATATTTTTAAATTTAAGTTTATTTTTTTCTTTATTTAAATTCAAATCAACCAAAAATTATCCCAAAATTTTGGGATTTTTTGCAACTTTTTGGGGTGCTATTCATTTTTTAAACTATTTTATTTTTGATAGAAATGCCCAAATTTCAAGACTTTTAAATGATATTTTATTCCATTTTTTAGAAACAACTGGATTTATAGCTCTTATTATCATTTGTTTGATGTTTTTAAGTTCTTTTAATTGCTTTAAGAAAATACGCAAAATAAGAAAATTAGGATATTTATGCTTAGTTATTTCAAGCTATCATTACTTTTTAAGTCCTAAAATTCCTATGTTTTGGGAGTGGAGTGCTTTAATTATAGCAATGATTTATTTTATTTTACGCTATGTTAAAAACCTACGATTTTGCTTTTATCGAAACTAGAATTAAGTTCTTTTTGTATGCTTTCTAAAAAATCTTGCATGTGAAAAATTCCTTCTTTGGAAATTGCGACTTTTAAGGCTGTATTTTTTATGATCATTAAAATTTGTGCCCCACTTAATTCATAATTAGCTAAGATATTAATATCAAATTTTTTATCAAATTCGGCTTTTTTGGGTAAAAATTTTTCCCACATTTTTAGCCTATCTTTAAAATCAGGCTTTTTAAATTCTATTTTATAATCAAATCTTCTTGAAAATGCCGTATCTAAACTTTCTAAAAAATTCGTAGTTGCAATCATCACTCCGCTAAAACGCTCGATCTGTTCTAAAAAGATATTTTGCATTTGATTATGCATCTTATCACTTCCTGCACTACTCTCAACCCTTGTGCTTAAAAATTGATCCGCTTCATTTAATAATAAAATAGGACTTTGTTTGCAAGTTTGCACTATATTTTTATAGGTATCAAAAATTTTCCTAACATTTTGCTCGCTTTCTCCTACCCATTTGCTAAGAATTTTAGAGCAATCAAAACTAAGAACTGATTTTTTCATCGACTTAGCCATAGCTAAGGCTGACATAGTTTTTCCTGTTCCAGCAGGTCCATAAAAAATAATTTTAGCTTCTATATTTTTATTGTTTTTTATACCCCATAAATTTAATCTTTCAAGCACTTTTTTATCTTGTTGCTTAAGAATGCTTTCTAAAAGCTCTTTGGTATTTTCAGGCATAATAATATCGTTGATATTAACCCTTGGTTCTATGAGTTCAAAAATATCTTGATCTTTTAAAACATTTTCAATTTTAACTTTTTTACTTTGTTTTGGCTCAAAATTAATCACTCTTTGTAAAATTTCATCTGTAATAAAAAAGCTTTTTGAAATATCTCCAAAAGAATTCAAATACTCATCATATTCTATTAAATTTAAAAGTGGAGAATTTTCTTGTAATAGTCTTTTATTTTTATGCTTATCAAGCTCATCTTCACTAACAAGAGACAATAAAAAATTCATTTCTCTAAAAGTCGAATTTTCATTGCTCAATAAATATTCTTCTCTTAAAAGTGTTAAAAAAATAATTTGCTCTTTTTGATTGAGATTAAATTCCTTAAAGATATCGGATAAAACATTATAAAATTTACTTTTTTTCAAACGCTCTTTAATATAATCTTCGCAAAGTTTAATTTGCTCTTTTAATTCACTATTGTAAGCACTTTTTCTAATAAAACTCAATCTTTCATAAAGTTCAACGCGCATAAATTCATCTTTAAGATATTCTAAATAATCAGCGTAAGCTTCTTTTTTGCTAAAATCTAAATTATTGGATTTTGATTCTAAAAATTCTAAAAAATACTCACTCAAGCTTAGCTCACACTGCAATAAATTTAAACTTAAAGTTTGATTTTTATTACTTTCAATATTTTTAAAAAAACTTGAATTTTGATTAACAAAACCTCTTTCTATCAGTTTTTTTAAATCTCCTAAAACATCTAAATATGCATATTTTTCCATGCCAAAAATACTGGATAATAAAGTAAATGCATTCACAGAAGCAACAGAAATAACATAATGCTTACAAAGTTCTCTTAAAATCAAAGCTTCATTTTTAGAACATTTCAGTTCTTTATATATTTGAGTTTTTTCTATGGTTTTTAAATTTAAAAATTCTTTGAGTTTTAGCATTATTTCTTAAATTCCTCTATTTCATTATTAAAAAAATCAATACAAATATTTTCATCTAAAAAATGATTTTCAAAAGGTAAATAGCATATTTTAATCCCATAAGGAGTCAATAAAAAATTATCATTAAAATCCATTGTATCAATATCCTCAAAACATTCTGCACAAAATTTTTTAAGTTTTTGATGCAAAAGATCTAAAAACTGATGATTTTTTATATCATATAATTGATTTAAATGAATAAAAGCATTTTTTTTAATATCATAAACAAAATTGTTAAGCTCTAAAATCGGGCGTTCCATTTCATCTTTATAAAAATAATATTGCTCTTGAAAACTCAATTTTCCATCTTTTAAAAATATAGGTTTTTGAATAATTTGCTCAAAATCAAAATCTTTATTGCTTAATTGATGAATTTTTTTAAATTCATCATTTTTTAAAAAATCCAAACAACTTTTAATTTTAATATTATTTTGATCTTCAAAAAGATATAAATTTGTAAAACCTAATTTTTGCGCTTTGATTTTTTTATTATCCAGTATTAATTCTTTTGCTTCGTTAATTACATAGATATCATCTTGATCTTTCCAAACCTTTGAAATTTTAAAAATAGGAATTTCTTTGCTTGTATTAAGATCGCTTAGGACTATAAAGCTGGGGCTTGTTTGATTGATATCCTTATCAAATACAGGTATAAAAGGCGCATCCTCATAAATTATGGCAAAAATTTGCTTGTCTTTTAGATCATAAAAATACGCTTCGCCTTTATAATTTTTAGAAAAAAGTAAGCTGATAGCAAAAAATAAAAATAAAAAAAATTTCAAAATTTTATCCTTGGTAACCCAAAATGATTTTTATACGCGAAACTGTATCAAAAAAACTGATTTTATTTTTAGAAACTGCATAAAAAATTTCGTAATTTTTTGCTTTTAAATTTTGTTTAAATCCACTAGCTGTTTTTTGCAAATTTTTTCCTTGCCATAAAGGTTTTGCATTTAAAATATCACTTAAGATATCATCATAATATTCATTTTTAAAAAATTTTTTATTAAAAACTTTTTTATCATAACATGCAGCATTTAAACAAATTTTATCTTTAATTTTCAAATTAAAAAAAGCTTGACCTAAATGATAAACCTCTAAATTTAAGGTTTGATTTTCTTTTATTAAAAATCCAAAATCACTCATTTTAAGAAAAGGTGAATTTATGATTATTGCTATACTTTGACTGAGATTATTTTGATTTTTTACGGCACACGCATTAAAAAAGAATATTATCAAAAAGAAAAAAAATATTTTTTTCACAATTCTAAACCTTATTTTAAATTTTTAAAACTGATATTTAGCTCAAGATTAAGCTCACGAACAATTTTCATCACAGCTTGCAAATCATCAATTTGTTTTGCCACAACACGAATTTCATCTCCTCTGATTGAAGAATTCACCTTTAATTTACTCTCTTTTATAGCCTTATTGATTTTTTTAGCATTTTCACCATCTATAGAATCATTTGCTTTTAAATTTAAATGAAACATGGCTCCATTTTCACGAGAAAGCTCCTTAATAGCACTAGAATTAATACCTCTTTTGATAAGTTTAGAAATAACAATATCTTTTAAAACATCGAGTTTTGACTCACTTGAGGAGCTAAGTTTGAAAATGCTGTCTTTTTCATTCAACTCAATTTCAGTTTTAATACCCTTTAAATCATATCTTGAGTCTAATTCTTTTTTTGCCTGCTCAAAAGCATTTTTAAGCTCTTGTTTATCTATTGCTGCAGAAATATCAAAACTATGTTCACTTGCCATTTTTTATCCATTCTTCAAGATTTTCATAAACTCTACTCATTAAAGTATCAATAGCTTCTTTAGATGCCCATGCAATATGAGGAGTGATGATAAGATGATCTTTATTTTTAATGTTTAAAAGTGGATGATTTTCTAACATAGGTTCTTTTTCCAATACATCAAGCCCAACCTTGATATTTTTTTGATCCATCACCTTTGCCAAATCTAACTCATTTATAATGCCGCCTCTACCAACATTGATCAAAACCGCATCATTTTTTAATAATTCTAATTTTTCCAAATTTAATAAATTCATCGTTTTATTATTTAATGGAGCATGGATACTTATAATATCGCAAATCTTTAAAAGTTCATCTAATTCTAAACGTTCAAATTCAGAATTTGTATTTGCCCCACTTGTAGAGTAATAATAAATTTTAGCTCCAAAAGCCTTTGAAATTTTAGCGACTTCTTTTCCTATAGAACCAAGTCCTATAATACCATGTTTTTTACCTTCCGTGCTGACTAAAATTCTACTAAAATCTGTAAAAATAGGACTTTTGCACCATTTTTCATTTTTTACCCATTGATCATAATAAGGAATATGATTTAAAAAAGCAAAAATCAAAGCAAAAGTATGCTGTACAACACTCATTGTAGAATATCCTGCAACATTTTTTACCACAATATTTCTTTCCTTAGCATAATCAACATCAATATTATTTAATCCCGTGGCAGTTTCTAGTATAAGCTTAAGATTAGAGCAAGCATCTATAATTTCTTTATCGATCACTACTTTATTAGTCATCGCAATATCAGCATCTTTTAAACGCTCAATCACTTGCTCTTTATCTTTAGTTGTATCATAAAGTTTGATTTCTCCAAATTTTTCAAAAACACTAAAATCATAATTTCCTAAAGTTGCCGCATCTAAACATACTATTTTCATCTTTTACTCCTTAATAATATGTCCAACAAATTTTGAGGAATTATCAAGTATCATTCCACCTTTTCTAAAACCTAAACCACACCCTTCATAAGCAAAAAATACTCCTGCTTGATAAAACTCATTTTCATGAGAATTTAATTCTACATATTCTTGATAAATGAATTTGTTATTTTCATAAGGTCCTTCATTTTCATTTAAAATTTGCTCGTCTTTAATAATACTTACATTAGCCCCTTCTCTACCAAAAACCGGCTTTTTAACATAAGTTTTTCCAACTAAAGGCTGATCTTTTGTTTCTAAAAGTAATGGATGATTAGGGTAAAGCTCGTACAAAATTTTCATAATGCCTTTTGATTGAAATATCAAAGTATAAGCAGGATTTAAAATGATGGCCTTTTGATTACGCATGATCTGCGTTAAAAGCATAGCAAGATCTCCTTCTTCTATCGCTATATCTTCCCAAGGTATCAATTTAAACCAATATTCATAGTTAATTCCATCCTTAAAAATACCCTCATCACTAAATTCCACCTCATCCACATAAGAAAAATTAGTTTCAAAACCCGCTTCATTAGCAATATGAGTTAATAATTTCGTTGTGATTTCCTCTTCTTTGATTCCAGCGATACTTGAAAAAAGAATTTTCCAGCCTTGATAGTAATTTTCAAACAAACTAGTATCATCATTAAGCGTAATTAATCTTTTAAAATTTTCCATCAAGGATTCATAAATATTATTAAATTGATAACTTTCATCCATATTGTTTTGTTTTAAAATTGCCCATTGTAAAATTGCACTCTCAAAAAGAGATGTTGGAGTATCCGCATTAAACTCTAAAAGCTTAATAGGTTTTCCATCCAATCCTCCCGCAAAATCAAATCTTCCATATAAATGCCAATGAACATCATTTTCCCAACTCATTTTAATAGCATCTACAAGGTTAAAAGGAATACCTAATTCATCAAAGCGATCATTATCGATCACATTCTGTGCGGCTGCTACAAACATATCATAAAGCTCATTAGCCGCTTCATAATAAGCATTTGCCTCATTTTCTTTAACACAAACTAAAGCATCACTGATATAATCACTACCATCTTCGTCAGTATGCCAAGAAAAGCCTATACTTTCTAAATAATCCTTTTGAAGCTTATTAACTTTTAATAATCTCATACACCTTCCTTAAGAACCAAAACCAAAACTAAAACCAGAACTTGTTTTAGATCCACCTTTAAAAAAGCCCGATCTTGAAGAACTAGAAGATTTACTTGTACTTGCCTTATTAAAACTATTCACACTTCTTTGATAAGCACTTTGACTTGTAAAGGCTCCACGTTGTTGATTAATAAAATTTTGATTGCCAAAAAGTTTTGAACCAATCCAGTTTCCTATAATAGCTCCAGCAGCACTTGTAAGTAAAGTTTCACCTAAACTCAATCCACCACTATTCATTTGATGATTACTTTGAGTAAGATTAGAAGTTCCATTATCTATTTTCTCGGCCTCTTGTTTTATAAGCGCATCCATTTCTTCTTTGCTTAAAATTCGTTCTGTACCATTTAAATCTTTTAAAATTACCACGGTTTCATCGTTAGGAAATTGATATTTTATTTTATATTGACCCGGTGCAACTTCTTCTATGACAACAAAAGCACCTTGCATATTTGAAATTTGATTTGAAGTATCTGAGTTATCGCTACTACAAGCAACCAAAGCACCCCCTGCTACAGCTGCTAAACCACCTATCATACCGATTTGAATAATTTTTTTAATCCTTTTCATAAATAAGCACCCCTAATAATCAAAAAAATTAATGATTAATTCTAACAAAAAATAATAAATTCATTCTTTGATATTAGAAAAATTAAAATAGTTTTATACTTAAAAAATTTTTAATTGAGTTTTAAAGAAGATTCAAGGATTATCAAAAGCCTTGAAAAGGCCTTTGATTTAAAGTCTTGATTCGTATCGTCTAAGCATATAAAGTCTTTTAAGCATTTTTTTACGTGCTGAAATTTTTTGTTTTTTACGAATTTCAGTCATAGGCTCAAAAAATCTTCTCGCTCTAACTTCAGTTACAACAAGATTTCTATCAACTTGTTTTTTGAATTTACGATATGCTTCGTCAAAAGACTCGTTAGGATGCACCTTAATTCCTGGCACTATCCTCACCACCTTTCGTAATTTAATTTTGCTTAACAAAATTTCATTGTTAAGAGAAAGATTATAAAATATTTATCATTAAATATTTCTTATTAAAGGTAACTTAGAAAACATTTAAAAAATATTTTAGTTTTTATGAATTATAATAGCCATAGAAAACAGAAATAAAAAGGAGTTAAATGCAAAATTTTATTACCGATTATACGAAAAAGCGTTATATTCTTTATGGTATTATTAGTATTATTGCATTAAGTTTGCCATTTATTAGAATCAATGGGAATCATTTTTTTCTTTTAAGTTTTGTCCATGCTAAATTAAATTTATTCTTTGTTTCTTTCTCCACTCAAGAATTTTATCTTATGCCTTTTGTCCTTATACTTCTTTTTTTATTTATATTTTTTATAACGACATTAGGGGGTAGAATTTGGTGTGCTTGGAGTTGTCCTCAAACTATCTTTAGGGTTATTTATAGAGATTTAATCCAAACAAAAATTTTAAAAATTAGAAAAAATATCAACAATAAACAAAAAGAATATTCCGGTCAATATTTAAAAAAAACAATTGCCGTTATTTTATTTTATTTTATCTCTTTAATTGCTATAAGTAATTTACTTTGGTATTTTGTTCCGCCAGAAGAGTATTTTGAATACATAAAAAATCCCAATGAGCATTTTCTTTTGATGGGAATTTTATTTTTTGGAAGTCTACTTTTTACCCTTGATGTCACTTATCTAGCAGAAAAATTCTGTATCTATGTTTGTCCATATGCTAGAATACAATCAGTTATGTTTGATCGCGATACTATGCAAGTTATTTATAATGAAAAACGCGGGGGAGTTATTTTTGATGGTAAATTTAAACTTCATAAAAAACCTCCTCAAGGAGAATGTATAGGATGCGAAGCTTGTGTAAGCGTTTGCCCAACACATATTGATATTAGAGCAGGAATGCAGCTTGAATGCATTAATTGCTTAGAATGTGCCGATGCTTGTTCTAAAATTCAAAATAAATTTAATCGCCCAAGCCTTATTAACTGGACAAGTGTCAAATCAATAGAAACCGATCAAAAAATTAAATATTTTCGCTTTCGAACTGTTGGTTATTTAATCGTTATTACAATTGTCTTAATTGCCTTATTTGTTATGGGTAGTAAAAAAGAACACATGCTTTTAAATATCAACCGAAGTAGTGAATTGTATCAGATTTCGCGCGTAGGTGACAATATAGAAGTTTCAAACGCATATACATTTTTATTTCAAAATACAGATATAAAAGATCATGAGTATTATTTTGAAGCTAAAATAGAAGGTATTGACAACGGTATTGAAATTATTCGTCCGAGTAAACCTTTTAAAATTTCAGCCGGAGAACAGAGCAAAAAAATTGTCATCATTAAGGCTATAAAAAAACTTGCTAACGATAATCATAAAGATGTTATTTTTCCGCTTTCAATTAAAGCTTATGCTAAAGATGATAACAAAATCGTTATTTTTAGAAAAACGATTTTTATTTATCCTAAAGTTTCAATTTTTAAGGAGGTAAAATGAATTCAAACAAAATACTTTCTAAGAAAAATTTGGCTCGAAAAGATAAAATAAAAAAAGTCGCCTGCGAACTTTTTTTAGCACGAGGATTTCAAGAAACCAGCCTAAGTGATATTATCAAAATTTCTGGGGGCTCTTATTCTAATATTTATGATTGTTTTCAAAGCAAAGAGGGTTTATTTTTTGAAATTTTAGATGATGTTTGCAAGAAACATTTTGATCTTATTGCATCTCAAATTCATATCTCTGAAAATAAAAATTTAAAAGAAAATTTAATTTCTTTTGCTAAAGTTTTTGTCAATATATATAATACAGCTCCAATGGTTTCTTTGGGAAAAATTATTTTTTCTCAAGTTTATAATACAGATTATCTTCAAAATTGGATACAAGATAATCAAAAATTTTTCGCTCATAACATCTTAGCAAATCTTTTTTCAAAGCAAAAAAATAAATATATCTGCGATAATGCCGCAAAGTTAGCCATTACTTTTTGCAATATGCTAAAAGAACCTTATTATACTTTAAATGTTCTAGTAGATTTCCCGCTTATGAATAATAAAGAACAAGAAGAACATATAGAATTTATGGTTGATCTTTTTTTAAATGGTATTTCAAATAAAACCTAAAAAATATTAAATTCAAGTTTAATTAATAAAATTTAATTAGAATACCAATGTTTAAATATTTTAATAATAAAAAATACAAAAATTAAGGTAAAAATGATGAAATTTGTAAAAAATATCTTTTTAATAAGTATTGCATTTTTAGTTTGTGCTTGCGAAAAAAAAGAAGCTCCCAAAATACAACAAGATCCAATATCTGTAAGTTTTATGAAAGCAAAATCTGAAAATTTACCTCTTAGTTTCACCTATCCAGCAAAACTTGTAAGCGATTATGATGTGATATTAAAACCTCAAGTAAGCGGAGTGATATTAAAAAAATATTTTAAAGCCGGCGATAGAGTTAAAGAGGGTCAAAAATTATTTCTCATTGAACCTGATAAATTTGAAGCAAATGTTAATTCTGCACAAGGAAAATTCTTAATGGCAAAAGCTAGTTTTGACAATGCTCTAAAAGATTATGAAAGAAACAAAATTTTATTTTCAAAAAAAGCCATTTCAAAAAAAGAATACGATACTTCTTTAGCAAATTTTGATAGTGCAAAAGCAGAACTTGCAAGTTCCAAAGCTGATCTACAAAACGCTAAAATTGATCTTAGTCATACTGAAATTCTTGCACCATTTGATGGAGTTGTCGGTGATGCTTTAGTCAATGTAGGAGATTATGTTAATTCCGCAAATACAGAATTAGTCCGCGTTACAAACCTTAATCCAATTTATGCAGAATTTTACATTTCTGATACAGATAAACTTAATATTATACGAAATACTCAAAGTGGAGAATGGGATCTTAAAAATATTCAAGCTACATTGAATTTAAATGGAGAAGAAGTTAAGGGAAAACTTTATTTTATCGATTCAGTGATAAATGCAGATAGTGGAACTGTTAAAGCTAAAGCTATTTTTGATAATAACAATTCTAGTCTTTTACCAGGAGCATTCGCCACAATCACTTCAGAAGGATTTATCCAAAAAAATGGCTTTAAAATACCACAAAGTGCCATTAAACAAGATCAAAATGAAGTATATGTTTATACCATAGTTAATAACAAAGTTACAAAAAGCCCAATCCACATCAGCTATCAAAACAATGAATATGCCATCATCGACTCTGGACTTAAAAATGATGATAAAATTATTTTAGATAATTTCAAAAAAATTCACATTGGATCTGAAGTTCAAGAAATTGGGAGTAAATAATGTTCTCTAAGTTTTTTATAGAAAGACCAATATTTGCCTCTGTTGTTGCCATTATTATTTCAATTTCTGGAGCCATAGGTTTAATCAATCTACCCGTAGAGCAATATCCTGCGCTAACTCCCCCTACAGTTCAAGTAACAGCAAGTTATACTGGTGCAGATGCTCAAACGATAGCCTCAACTGTTGCAACTCCTATTGAAGATGCAATCAATGGCGTTGATAATATGATTTATATGGATTCTACGAGTTCTACAGGCCAAATGAAACTCACTGTTTATTTTGATATAGGAACTGATCCTGATCAAGCAACTGTGAATGTAAATAACAGAATTTCAGCAGCAACAGCAAAACTCCCAGAAGCAGTTAAAAAACTTGGGGTAACCGTTAGAAAATCTTCTTCTTCGATACTTGAAGTTGTTTCCATCTATTCAGATGATAATTCGATGAGCGATGTAGATATTTTTAACTATACTACTTTAAATATCTTAGATGAATTAAAAAGAATTCCTGGAGTTGGAGATGCTAACGCCATAGGTGGTAAAAACTATTCTATGAGAATTTGGCTTAAACCTGATTTATTAAACAAATTTAACATAACCGCTACAGATGTTATCAATGCAATTAATGAACAAAATGCTCAATATGCGACAGGAAAAATTGGCGAAGAACCTGTTATCAATAAATCCGCTCAAGTACTTTCTATAACAATGCAAGGAAGACTTTCCACTCCTAAAGAATTTGAAAATATCATTATAAGAGTTAATAAAGATGGATCTTTCTTGAGAATTAAAGATGTGGCAAATGTAGAAATAGGATCTCAAGAATATACCTCAACCGGACGTTTAGGAACCAAACCAGCTGTTCCAATTATGATTAATTTACAATCAGGTGCTAATGCTGTAAGCACTGCAAAATTAGTCAATAAAAAACTTGAAGAACTTTCTAAAAATTTCCCTCAAGGTTTAAAATATAAAGTTCCTTTTGATACAACAATTTTCGTTAAAGCTTCTATTAAAGAAGTGATAAAAACTTTTGCTGAAGCCTTAATTTTAGTTCTTATTGTTATGTATCTTTTCTTGAAAAATTTCAGATCAACCCTTATTCCAATGATCGCTGTTCCTGTTTCATTACTGGGAACTTTTGCTGTGCTTTATTTACTTGGCTTTAGTATTAATCTTTTAACTCTTTTTGCTCTTGTTTTAGCCATAGGTATTGTTGTTGATGATGCTATCATAGTGGTTGAAAATATTGATAGAATTATACATTCTAACCCCAATATTTCGATCAAAGATGCAGCTATTCAAGCTATGCATGAAGTAAGTTCACCGGTTATTTCTATTGTTCTTGTTTTATGTGCTGTTTTTATCCCTGTGTCATTTATTTCAGGGTTTGTAGGAGAAATTCAAAAACAGTTTGCCCTAACCTTAGCCGCTTCTGTTGCTATTTCTGGATTTGTTGCACTCACATTGACTCCTTCATTGTCTGCAATTTTTTTAACAAGAAATGAATCAAAACCTTTCTATTTTGTTCAAAAATTTAATGATTTTTTTGACTGGAGTACTTCTGTATTTAGTGCTGGTGTAGCCTATATGCTAAAACGCACTATTCGCTTTGTTCTTATTTTTTGTATTATGCTAGGAGCGATTTTTTATTTATATAAAATTGTACCAAGCTCTCTTGTTCCAAGTGAAGATCAAGGTGCTATTATAGGTCTTATCAATCTACCTGCTGGCACACCTTTACATAAAACCATAGAAGAAGTAGAAAATATGAATAAAGATATCTACAAAATGGATAGTGTAGAATCAGCTATTTCTCTTATAGGATTTGATCTTTTTACAAGCTCTTTAAAAGAAAATGTTACGGTAACATTTTTAAAATTAAAAGATTGGAGTGAAAGAAAATTAAATTCTAATCAAATCATTGGTATGTTATTTGGAAAATATGCAAACGATAGAAACGCTCAAAGCTTTTTTATTAACCTTCCTGCGATCCCTGGAATCAGTTTAACAGGTGGTTTTGAAATGTATGTCCAAAATAAAAGCGGAAAAACTTATGATCAAATTCAACAAGATGTTAATAAACTACTAGAAGCAGCAAAAAAAAGAAAAGAATTATTTAATGTAAAAACAACTCTTGATACTAATTTTCCACAATATAAACTTATTATTGATCGAGATAAAATGAAATATTTTAATCTCAATATGCAAGATGTTTTTAATACTATTAGTGCAACAATAGGAACTTATTATGTTAATGATTTTCCTATGTTGGGAAAAAATTTCCAAGTTAATATTCGAGCTTTAGGAGATTTTAGAAATACTCAAGACGCGTTAAGAAATATCTTTGTAAGATCAAATGATGGAAAAATGATCCCTCTTAACTCATTTTTAACCCTCTCTAGAAGTGTTGGGCCTGATGATGTTAAAAGATTTAATCTTTTTCCAGCTGCTCTTATACAAGGAGATCCTGCATCGGGTTATTCTTCTGGACAAGCTATTGAAGCGATCTCAGCTGTTGCTAAAGAAACCTTAGGAAGTGATTATTCAATTGCTTGGGCAGGAACTGCTTATCAAGAAGTTAATTCTAAAGGCACTGGATTATTTGCTTTCACCTTAGGAATGGTTTTTGTATTTTTAATTTTGGCAGCTCAATATGAAAGATGGCTTATTCCACTTGCTGTTGTTACCGCTGTTCCTTTTGCAGCATTTGGATCTTTTCTTTTAGTAGCTCTTTCAGGATTTGACAACGATATATATTTTCAAACTGGACTTTTGCTTTTAATCGGACTTTCTGCAAAAAATGCAATTTTGATTATTGAATTTGCTATGGAAGAACATCTTAAAAAAGGAAAAAGTGTTTTTGATGCTGCCATTAGTGCTGCAAAATTAAGATTTAGACCTATTGTTATGACTTCACTAGCCTTTACTTTTGGTGTTTTACCAATGATTTTTGCTCATGGGGCAGGAAGTGCTTCCCGTCATGCTTTAGGAACGGGGCTTATAGGTGGGATGATCGCTGCTTCTACTTTAGCGATTTTCTTTGTTCCATTATTTTTCTATCTTTTAGAAAATCTAAGTATTTGGATTAACAAGAAAAGAGGTAAAATCCGTGAATAAGATTATTTCAATAAGTATTATTACAAGTCTTGGATTATTGATTTCAGCCTGCTCTTTAAGCCCAAATTTAAATATTCCTGAAGCAAATTATACCCTTGCTGATAGCAAACAAGAAAATAATAACGGTATTGATCAAAGATGGTGGGAAGAATTTCAAGATGAACATTTAAATAAACTTGTTGATTTATCCCTTAGGAACAATTCTGATTTAAAAATTGCTTATATACATTTAAAACAAGCTAGCGCACAATTAGGGATCGATTTTAGCAATTTATTGCCAAAATTTGATGCAAGTGCAAATGCTCTAAGAAGTAAAACTTCGATAAATGCACCAACAAATAAAAGTGGTCAATTTAATTATGGCAATGACTTTAAAATGGGGTTAAATTTAAGCTATGAAATTGATCTTTGGGGTAAGTACCGAGATTCTTACAGAGCAAGTAAAGCTTCTTTTGAGGCAAGTAAATATGATTATGAAGCGGCAAGACTTTCCATTATTTCAAATACAGTTCAAACGTATTTTAATCTCGTAAATGCTTATGAAAATGAAAATGCTTTAAAGCAAGCTTATGAAGCAGCACAAGAAATTTATCGCATTAATAATGAAAAATTTTCAGCAGGAACTACTGGAGAGTATGAATTATCTCAAGCTAAAGCCAATCTTGAAAGTATTTCTTTACAATACAATCAAGCACAACTTAATAAAGAAAACTATCTTAAAGCCTTAAAAATATTAACCTCCAATGATTTAAATAATATACTTTATCAAAATCAAGACTACCAAACCTTTAATCTTAAAGAGTTTGATATTCCAACTGGAATCACTAGCGAAATTTTATTACAACGTCCTGATATCAGCTCTTCTTTAGAAAAACTCATGCAAAAAAATTATCTTATAGGCGTTGCTCGTTCAGCTTTTTTACCTAGTCTTTCCTTAACCGGACTTTTAGGTTTTGAAAGTAATGATTTAGATACTTTGGTAAAAAATGGCTCTAAAACGTGGAATATAGGTGGAAGTTTTTTAATGCCTATTTTCCACTGGGGTGAAATTAATGAAAATGTTAATTTAGCCAAATTAAATAAAGATGAAGCCTTTATAAACTATGAGAATACTTTAAAAACGGCCTTTGGGGAAATTCGGTACGCTTTAGTTTCTAGAAAAAACATACGCTTACAATACGATAATGCTTTATCTAGCGAACAAGCCTATAAAAGGATTTATGAAATTGCTAAAGAGCGTTATGATGTAGGAGAAATGTCTTTGCAAGATTATTTAGAAGCTCGAAAAAATTGGCTTAATTCTCAAATCAATTTCAACAATACAAAATACTCTTATGCTAACTCTATCGTAGATGTTATCAAAGCCTTTGGCGGTGGATTTGATCGACAAGATGAAAATTCTTGGGAAAATGCCCAAAAAGAAGAGTTTCAAAATTTAGAAAATTCTTTAAAATAAACGTTTGATTTAGAAATCTTTTTCTAAATCAGCGCTTGTGATTTTATAGGCCTTATAAATAGCTGGTAATATTTTTCTTATTGCATAATCATAATGATAAAATCGTTTATACATCTCTTGAGCATTTAAATCTTTTGCATTTTTAAAATCAAAAACTTCAGTATTTTTCAATTTTTCAATATTTTCATCAAAAAAAGAATAAAATTCTGATCTTTTTTTAAATAAGGCATTTAAATCCTTAACAATTTCTGATTTTTCCATAATATCACATCCTTTTAAAATAATTTCTATTGAAATATAAAAAATTTACCATTAATTTAGTAAAAATTTGATAAAGTTCTCTATCATACTTTAATTATTAGGTTTATTCGATGAATTTGTTTCAAAATTTAGCTTTAAAATATTCTCATATTATGATGGAAAAATCTTTAGAAAAAGGTTTTAATGTTGAGCTTTTAAAGGATCCAAAAGAAAAAATCCCAAAAAATGATAAAACTTATATGCTTTATGCTCATATACCTTTTTGTCATACTTTTTGTCCTTATTGCAGTTTTCATAAATATTATTATGATGAAGAATTAGCTAAAATTTATTTTGAAAATCTAAGAAAAGAAATACTCTTAATTAAAGAAAAGGGGTTTGATTTTACCTCTATGTATGTTGGTGGTGGCACAACTCTTATTCATGAAGAAGAGCTACTAAAAACCTTGGAACTTTGTAAAAAAATTTTCAATATTAAAGAAATTTCTTGCGAAACGGATCCAAATCATATAAAACCTGAAAAACTTTCCATGTTTAAAGGCGTAATCGATAGGTTAAGTTGCGGAGTTCAGAGTTTCAATGACGATATTTTAAAAAAAGTTGCAAGATATAATAAATTTGGCTCTTCTCAAATGCTTCAAGAAAAAATTTCAAAAGCAATAAATATTTTGCCTATTTTTAGTATAGATTTGATCTTTAATCTTCCAGGACAAACAACAGAGCAACTTTTAAATGATTTAACTGTTGCTAAAAATTTAGCTCCTCAACAAATTACAACTTATCCCTTAATGAAATCAGGATTAACCAAAGATAATATAGCTAAAAGTTTAGGCGTAAGCACTGAAGATAATGAATTTAAATTTTATCAAATCATACGAGACTTTTTTAAAGATTATCAGCAAAATAATGGCTGGAGTTTCTCTTTGGAAAAAAATACATTCAATGATGAATATGTAAGCTCTCATCATGAATATTTAGGAGTGGGTAGTGGTGCTTTTAGTTTTTTAGATGGAGAACTTTTAATCAATGCTTTTGATTTAAACGATTATTCAAGACTTATAAAAGAAAAACAAAATGCAAATATTGCAAAAGCTAATTTTGATAAAAAAGAAATCATAAAATACGTCTTTTTAACTGAAATTTTTGCGGGAAAAATAGATATCAAACGCTTCAATAAAACTCTTAATTGCGATCTTGAAAAAGAGCTTTTTATTGAGCTTTTGGGTCTTAAAATGAGCGGAGCCATCAAAAAAGAAGATGATTTTTTAACTACAAGCAAATTTGGTCAATATCTTTTTGTTGTTTTAATGAAAGATTTTTACACTGGAATGGATCTTGTTCGTGCAGTTTTTAGAGATAGTAAGCGTATTAAAAATAAAAACTTTATCGACATTATGAAAGAAGATGTTAATCCGCTTGAACCCGCTAGTATGGAGATCAAGGCGAATTAAGATTAGAACGGGCGGACAACCATCATTAAAGCAATGATGATAAACATAATTGTGGGAAATTCATTATAAATTCTAAAGTATTTTCCGCTTTTTGTATAAATATCTTTAGATAAAGCTTTTAAACAAAAATAATTGTGTATATGAAAAAGGATTAAAAGCGTTACACAGGTAAGTTTTACATGCATATAAGCTGCCCCTTCCATTAAAATTTCTTTATGAGCATGCAACATTAAACTTCCGGTAATCAAAGTCGCAATCATTGCAGGGTTTTGTATAGCAAAATAAAGTTTTCTCTCTTGAATTTTTACCACATCAGTAAAACCTTTATTTTCTTTATGTTCTACATGATATACAAAAAGTCTTGGCAAGTAAAAAAGTCCGGCCATCCAAGAAACAAAAGCTAGATAATGCACCCATTTAATCCAAAAATAATACTCATTAATCCATTCTGTCATTTTTACTCCTTCTTTTTATAAAAATTTCTTGTATAAAAATCAACGCAACACTAATATTTATCATAACATCTGCTACATTAAAAATAGCAAAATTAAACCATTTGTGCCAAAAAAACATATCTACAACTCCACCATGTACAAAACGATCCAAAAGATTTGAGCATCCAGAACCTAACATTATCCCAAAAGCTACGATATGTTCTTTTAAAAATTTTTTTTGCCAAAAAAGATACATGACAAGTATCAATATAAATACCAAATGAAAATATTTTAAATAATGATCTAAAAAACTAAGCATTGAAAATGCAATACCAGTGTTTAGAGCAAAGGTTAAATCAAAATATTCACTTTGCCACCTCATCCCCCCTAAAGTCAATTGCTTAACCCATTGATCTAGGATAAATGCTGCTATAAAACAAAGGATAAATTGTAATTTTTTACTCATTTAAAGCTTTCTTAAAAAAATTAATAACATTATTCATTTCTTTTTCCAAAACTTTACTATCTTTATTTTCTAGCAAAAGCCTGATCAAATTTTCAGTTCCAGAGTAACGAAATAAATAATTAATATTTTTATTTTCCAAATCTTTTTTTAGTTCTTTTAAACCTTTAATTTTTTCTAAGTCTTTTTTTTCAGAAATTTTCAAATTTGTTAAAAGTTGCGGATAAGGCTTAATTTGACTTAAAATCGCACTCGCACTTTTTTTCCTTGAAAGCATTAATGCACTAAATTGCAAGGCTGCTATAAGCCCATCTCCTGTTTTAGCATAATCACTAAAAATAATATGCCCACTTTGTTCTCCACCAAAATTTCCACCGATGGCTTTTAGTTTTTCGAGTACATATTTATCTCCAACATTGCAAGTTTCAAGTGAAATTTCATGCTTATTTAAAAATTCTTTCAACGCCCCATTACTCATAATAGTTGCAACAACGCTTGATTTTAACTTGCCTTGCTCTTTTAAATAAAGAGCTAAAACACCTAATAAGCTATCACCATGTGCCACTTCGCCTTTTTCATTCACTACCACCAAACGATCAGCATCTCCATCGAAAGCAAAACCAACATCTGCACGAAATTTTATCACTTCAGATGCTAAATTCGACGGGTGCAAAGCTCCACAATTTTCATTAATATTAAGCCCATTTGGTTGATCATTGATCACAATAACTTCTGCCCCAAGCTCTCTAAATACAGTTGGTGCTACCTTATAAGAAGCTCCATGCGCCACATCTAAAACAACACGTAATGATTTTAAAGTCAAATCTTTAGGAAAAGAATTTTTAATTGAAACAATATAACGTCCTATAACATCATCAATTCTTTTAGCTTGTCCTATTTGATCCATACTCACTTTAGAATCTTGTATAAGTTTGTCATTAAAATAAATTTCTTCTATTTTTCTTTCAACATCTTCATTAAGCTTATTTCCATGTGCGTCAAAAAATTTAATACCATTATCATAATAAGGATTATGAGAAGCCGAGATCATTATACCTGCATCGCAACGCATATCTTCTGTTAAAAAAGCAATAGCAGGGGTTGGCATAGGTCCTATTTCAATGACATTATATCCTATAGAAGTCAAACCTGATACAATAGCATTTTCTATCATATAACCACTTCGCCTAGTATCCTTACCTACTAAAATATTATTTGTAATACTTTTATCTTTAAAATAAATTCCAGCAGCCATAGCCAAACGCATCGCTAAAAAACTATCTAGGAATTCTCCAGCTTTTGCTCTTACGCCATCCGTTCCAAAAAGTTTCATTTATATCCTTTTTTGATAGTATTACTTTAAATTATAACAAAAAATAAAGTCTAAAAAACTAATAGACTTAAAAAAGTCTATTAGTTTAATTAGAATTGAGGTAGTGGTGTTTTTTCTGTGGAAACTGGAAGCTGAGGATAAATTATTTTAGGTTTAACACCTGTTAAAGATTTTAAAAATGTCTCTATACTTTTTGCATCTTTATTAGAAATGTTAATTCCAAGTTGCACACTTCCCATCTCTTTGATAGCATCGGTTAATTTCCAAATCGCCCCATTGTGAAAATAAGGTGCTGTTTCGGCTACATTTCTTAAAGTTGGAGTTTTAACCATTCCGTTTGCATCTCCTTTAAAATCACCTAAATTAGAAAATTTATATTTTCCAGCTACTTCGAAAGGTTGCATATTTCCGCCCAAATTAACTCCGTTATGACAAGCCACACATCCTTTATCTATAAAAAGTCTTAAACCTTTTTTCTCATCATTGCTTAAGGCTTTTTCATCGCCATTTAAAAAAGCATCAAAGCGAGATGGAGTAATCAAAGTTCTTTCAAAATTTGCAATCGCATCGGCTATATTGTCAAAACTAACACCACTTTTGCCATAAATTTGTTTAAATTCTTTCACATATTCAGGTAAAGATGAAATTTTTTCAACAGCTAATTTTGCAGGAGTAGCCATTTCTGGTTCTGATTGTATAGGGCCTTTGGCTTGATCTGCTAAATTTTTCGCACGACCATCCCAAAACTGTACATTATTTAAAAATGCATTATAAACAGTTGGAGAATTTAAATGATGGGGATTTTCTTTCCATTTATTTCCTATAGCAGTTGAAACTCCATCTGCACCACCTAAACCTAAATTATGACAAGTATTGCATGAAATAATACCACTTTTTGAGAGTCTAGGATCAAAATAAAGTTTTTTACCAAGTTCAACTTTTCTAAGATCAAATTGACTTACTTTCACCCCATTTGATTTTAAAATTTCCTCAACGCCTTTTTGATCTTTTGGCAAAGGCTTTAAACCAGAATTTTTAGCCTCATCAATTAAATTCATTGCACTTAGGCTTGAAGCAACAAATATTGCTGCAAACAACAAAAATCTCATCTTTTACTCCTTTATATAGAATTAAAAATTTTAAATTTATTAATCTATATTAATAAATTATGAATAAATACTATTCTTTTAACGCTTAAATAAGAATAAAAAATATGTATTAATATTTTTTATTCTTAGCTAGACTTATTTATTTTTTTTATCTATAATATTCCTTTACAAACAACCTAAAAATAATATTATGAGGTTTATAACAGTGGAAAATTTAATTATTTACGCTATGGCTTATTGCTTAGGTGCAATTCCTTTTGGCTTAATTTTGACAAAAAAATTTGCAAATATAAATATCAAAAATCAAGGATCAAAAAATATAGGAGCAACTAATGTTTTAAGGGTTGTAAAAGAATATAATCCCGCTTTAGCTAAAAAACTTGCCATCACAACAGTGATTTTAGACTTTGCAAAAGCTGCATTACCTTTACTTGTGTTAAAATTTTTAAATTATGATTTAAATGTGCTTTGGAGCGTTGCTGTATTAGCTGTATTTGGACATTGTTATTCTATTTATTTATTATTTGAAGGTGGAAAAGGTGTTGCAACAGGCGCTGGAGCTATGATTGTACTTTTACCTTTAGAGGTTGTAACAGCTTTTGTTGTTTGGTTTATTGTGGGTAAAATTTTTAAAATTTCTTCCTTGGCATCTTTATTGGCCTTAGTAACCTTTATTGGAAGTTCTTTTATTTTTAATTACAATATGGAAGTTATTAATACTCACGCACCTGTATTTATCATAGCTTTTCTTATTTTTTATAAGCATATTCCAAATATTTATAGATTAATTTTCAAAAAAGAATGCAAAGTCATATAAGCATAAAAATACATTTTAAATGTATTATCGGAATTTTAAACTTTGAACGCAAAAAAAAGCAAAAAATTTGTGTTAAATTAAAAGCTAAGGCAAATGATTTTTTAGACTATGCAAAGGTTTCAAAAAAAATCAAAAAAATATACAAAAAAGAAAAATTTTTTACCTTAGAGGAATCTTTGGATTTTGTAAGTGAAAAACTTCATTGTAAATTTCCTCAAATCACTTATTTGAAAATAGCAACTTTTAAACCTAAAATAATAAAAAATGGCAAAGTTGGAGTAAAATTAAAAAAAAGATATTAATTTTTTTTTAAAGATATCTAAACATTTACTTAAACTATGTTATAATTTTTAAAATTTTCTTATTACGAAGGATAAAACAATGAGAATTTTAGTTATAGAGGATGAAATTAGCCTTAATAAGTCTATTATAGATAATCTCAATGAATTTGGCTATCAAACAGATTCATCGGAAAATTTTAAAGATGGGGAATATTATATTGGAATAAGACATTATGATTTGGTATTAGCAAGCTGGAACCTATCTGATGGTGATGGTACAGAACTTATCAATATCATAAAACAAAAATCCCCTAGAACTTCAATAGTTATCATGTCTTCAAAAACTGATAAAGAAACAGAAATAAAAGCTCTTAAAGCAGGAGCTGATGATTTTATAAAAAAACCTTTAGATTTTGATATTTTACTAGCAAGAATTGAAGCAAGATTAAGACTTGGTGGAACAAATGTGATTAAAATTGAAGATCTTATCATTGATCCAGATGAAGAAAAAATCACTTATAAGGATCAAGATATAGAACTCAAAGGGAAACCTTTTGAGGTTTTAACTCATTTAGCTAGACATTCAGATCAAATTGTATCTAAAGAACAACTTTTAGATGCTATTTGGGAAGAACCTGAACTTGTAACCCCAAATGTTATTGAAGTAGCTATCAATCAAATTCGCCAAAAAATGGACAAACCTTTAAATATTTCTACTATTGAAACAGTTCGTAGAAGAGGATATCGTTTCTGCTTTCCTAAAAAATCTTGAAAAAAATTTTACACCATTTCTTGGTGTAAAATTTATCTTTTTTATTTAATTTTATATTATATTTAAGTTTGATTATTGTATAAACTAGACAAAATATTATTTAGTTTATGAAAGGTTATAATGGCTCTTTTAATAACAAAAGATTGCGTATGTTGCGACGCTTGCAGAGAAGAATGTCCTGATGAGGCTATTTATGAACATAGTCCAATTTATGTTATTGACGCTGATCTTTGCTCTGAATGTGTGAATGATTTTTCAGAGCCTGCTTGCATAGTGGCCTGTCCTTATGAATGTATTATTCCAGATCCTGATAACATAGAAAGTATAGAAGAGTTAAAATTAAAAAATCGCAATAGAGATCTATAATGGCCAAAAAAACCGCTGTTGTTGATTTAGGATCAAATTCTATTAGAATGGTGATTTTTGAAAAAACTTCAAGATATGGTTTTTATACAACTTGTGAATACAAACGTAAAGTAAGATTAGGTGAAAATTCTTACAATAATGGTAAAATTCTTCAAGAAGAAGCTATGCAAAAAGCTGAAAATGCTTTAAGATTTTTCAAGCAATGCTCTTTAAAACACAAATGTAAAAAAATTTTCATCATAGGAACTTCAGCTTTAAGAGATGCCCCCAACTCTAAAGAATTTATAAAAAGAATCAAAACCAAGCTTAATTTAAATATACGATGTATTGATGGGAAAGAAGAAAGTTATCTAGGTGGTTTAGCCGCTTTAAATCTTTTAAGCCCTTTTAAAGATGCCACTACTCTTGATATAGGTGGAGGATCAAGTGAGCTTTGTTTGATTAAAAACAATAAAATAGTTTCTTGTATTTCTTTAGATATAGGAACAGTTAGATTGAAAGAATTGTTTTTTGACAAAGGAAAAACCAAATCTTTAGATCAGTTTATCGATCCTATTTTAAAACAAATTCCTAAAGAATTTTGTAATCACAATCTTATAGCCATAGGTGGAAGCTTAAGAGCTATTTCAAATTCTATTATGCAAAAAAATTCTTATCCTTTGAAAAATTTACACGATTTTCGTTATGATTTAGAAGAAGAAAGAGAGCATATTGAAAAAATTCTTGAAGCTAAAGTTGATTCTTTGGCAAATTTTGGCATCAAAAAAGACCGTTTTGATACTATTAAAAAAGGAATTTTTATATTTTTAAAAATTGCCCAAAAACTCAATACAAAATATATTATAACAAGTGGAGTGGGAATTAGAGAAGGAATATATTTAAAAGATTTATTACGCCCAAACAATCGTTTTCCTGTAAATTTCAATCCTAGTTTAAAATCCTTGCAAGATAGATTTCTACAAGAAGATAAAAATAATCATACAGCCAAATTTGCAATGCAATTATTCAATGCTTTAAAAAACATTCACAAAATTCATGATCATTATAAACAAAGCTTGTTAGCTGCAGCCAAACTATGTCATATAGGAGAGTATTTGAATTTTTATTTTTCAAATGAACACTCTGCGCATTTTGTTTTAGGTGGATTAAATTATGGTTTTTCACACAAAGAAAAAGTTTTAATCGCAAATATTATTAAGCTAAATGGAAAAAAAATCAACCCATATAATCTAGAGCCTCATAAACAACTTTTGCCTAATTTTCATATTCTTTCTTGGTTAAATTTCATACTCAATTTAGCAAAAACTCTAAACAATACCAATGAAAGCAAAATCAATTTTACCGTTTTAGATAATACGCTTTATATTTTTAATGAATTTAAAGAACTAAATTTACCAAAAGAAGAATTGAAAAAAATTGCAAAACCTACATCAATAGCTTTAAGCTTTAATCAAAAGCCTTAGAGCTATTTTTTCTGACGTTGTTCTATAAGATTTTGTATGCGTTTTTTATTTTCCTCAAAAAAAGAATCAAAATTCTTTTCTTTTTTTTCTAAATCAATTTGCCCCTGCTCTGCTTCTGCACTCTCTAAAACAATATTAGAATTACCTATTATCATAGTATATCTTTTATGGGCATATTCAAAAACGACTAATTGATTGTTTTTATCTAAAAATCTTTGAAAAATCATACGAAAATCTCTTGAAATACCGCTTTTTTTTGAAATCAAAGAATTTTTAAACCACCAAAGTATTATAAGTAAAATTATTAAAATCACCATAACTAAAATATAGTTTGTATAATCATATTTAACCAAATTTGCATCCTTAAATTCAAATGAAGTTTCTTTTTCTTGATTTGATTTCAAAATAGAATCTTGACTCAAATTTTCTTGTTTATTTTGCTGTGTAACTCGAATTCTTACTCCGAATTTATCATTAATAGAACTCACATTAAGTGAAATATTTTGTTTGTTTTTTAACATGATATAAGTATCATTATTTTTCGAGCTAATACTAACTCTATCAACGAGTTTAGAATTTAAATTTTTTAACTCGTCTTTAGAATACGTTAATTTGCTAAAAGTTAAAAGAATAAAATTCTTATCTTTTGTTTGAGAAATTTTCCCATTATAAGCATTATCAAAAGAAAGCATCAAATCTACCCGATCATTTCTATCATAAATATTATAATCGACTAATTTAACCGCAAACAAAGGCAAAGTCAAAAAACATAATAAAAAAAATTTCATTTATATTTCTTTTTTAAAATATTGAAGCACAGTTTTAGAATCTAAAATTTCATTAATCCTTATCGCTAAATTTTTCTCATAAACCATAACTTCACCCTTGCCAAAAATACGTTTATTGATATAAAGTTCCACGCTTTCACCAGCAGGTTTTTCAAGATCAATCACTGAACCTACTTCCAATCTTAAAAGATCTGCCACACTCATATTTGTTGTACCAAGCTCACTGACAAAATCTACACTGATATCTAAAATATCTTCATAAGATTGTAAAAGTCCGTGAGTTTCAAATTCTATTTCATTGCTCATTATTGACAATATCCTATTCTAAAACAATAATCTTTAAAACCATAAGTTAATGACTGGTCTAAAATAATATTTGGATTATGTATTCTTCCTAAATATTCTGGTATGCCGAGTTTATACTCATCATCACCACCTTTAGCATCATTGAGTAATTTTTTCGCATATCCTACAATCTGATTAGCACATTCTTTAACAAGATCACACCTATCATCTTCTTGAAAATCTTCCTCTCCAATGAAAATGGTTGAAACTAAATGTAAAAATTCGGTCGAAAAAAATAAATAAAAATTATATTCTCTACCGCTTTTTTCTACCACAGAAATACTAGAGCCATAAAATTCACCTTTTAATTCTTCAATGGGTTCCATATGAACCTGTAAAATGTGCTCAAAAAAATGTATTATGGAATATTCAAGAGTTTTTAACATAATCTATTAACCGCCTTTAATTAAAACCCTATAATTATTATAAAATATAATAAAATAAATTTGCTTATAAACTATTTATATCGAATAAATAATGCGAAAATTATAAATACCAAAATACCTTTTAATATTAAACATAAGATAATACTTAGCTTAATAAGATAAAATATTTAACTTAAAAATAACAATTACTAGGAAAAATTATGGATTTTTCAGATCTACCTTATTTATTAATAGGCATATTTTCAGGTATAACTTCAGGTCTTTTTGGTATAGGTGGAGGTATGGTTATCGTTCCTGCGATGCTCGTTTTAAATGAGAGTTCCCATCATGCGATTGGAATTTCAATCTTGCAAATGATTTTTGCTGCAATTTTTGGATCTTATATTAATTACAGAAAGAAAAATTTAAATATTAAAGATGGTATCGTTATAGGACTTGGCGGACTTTTAGGCGCAAGCTTTAGCGGATTGCTTTTAAAATTTTTAAATGATATTAGCCTAACAACAATCTTTTTATGCGTCAGCTGTGTTTTTTTTATAAAATATGCTTTTGGCTTTAAAGAAAATGCCGTTAAAAGTGAAAGAAGTGCTTTGCAAAAAAATATTATTTTATTTATAGCTGGCTCTTTTACTGGAATTTTTGCGATTTCTTTGGGTATAGGCGGAGGACTTTTGATCGCTCCAATTCTGGCTTATTTTTTAGGATATGATAGCAAAAAAGTAGTTTCTTTATCTTTATTTTTTGTTATTTTTGCTTCTATTTCTGGGATTTTATCTTTATCAACTTCAGGAGTTATTGATCATGTAGTAATTCATAAAGGTATTATTGTAGGCATTGCCTCTATGATAGGAGTTTTCATTGGTATAAAAATCATTGAAAAAATGCAAATTTCTTCTCATAGAAAAATTTTACTTTGCATTTATGCCTTATCCATACTTGGGACAACTCATTCTTTACTTAAAAAACTTGCAATCATAAGCTTTTAGTAAAATTGTGTTAAAATTTTAATTTATTTAATATAAATTTTTAGGAAAAATGATGAATGATAAAATTAAAATTATCGGTGCTAAAGAGAATAATTTAAAAAATATTGATCTTGAAATTCCAAAAAATAAACTTATAGTTTTTACAGGGCTTAGCGGTAGTGGAAAATCAACACTTGCTTTTGGGACACTCTATGCTGAAGGACAACGCCGCTACATAGAAAGTTTAAGTGCTTATGCAAGGCAATTTTTAGATAAAGTAGGCAAACCCGATGTAGATAAAATAGAAGGCTTAACTCCAGCCATTGCCATCGATCAAAAAACTACATCTAAAAATCCTCGTTCTACTGTCGGGACTATCACTGAAATTTATGATTATCTAAGGCTTTTATACGCAAGGATAGGCATTCAGCATTGCCATCAATGCGGTCAAGAAATTTCATCCATGAGTGCTAATGATATAGTCAATGAAATTTTAAAATTTCCTAAAGGAGCAAAGATTATTATTTATGCACCTTTAATAAGAGAAAAAAAGGGCACTTATACTGATTTGCTTGAAAATTTACGCAATAAAGGCTACGTTAGAGCACAAATTGATGGAGTTTTAGTTAGACTTGATGAAGAAATAGAACTCGCAAAAACAAAAAAACACACGATAAAATTAGTCATTGATCGCCTTGAAATTAGTGAAGATTTACTTTCAAGACTTGCAAGCGATATTGAAAAAGGTTTGGAAGAAAGTTTTAGAGAGATTGAAATCGAAGTTTTAAATCACGAAGAAGTAGGCATCAATAAACACTATCACTATAGTGAGCATTCAGCTTGTTTTAATTGTAAAATTTCTTTTGTTCCTCTAGAGCCTTTAAGCTTTTCATTTAATTCTCCAAAAGGTGCTTGTCAATCTTGCGATGGCCTAGGCATTCGTTATACCTTGGATATGAAAAAAATCATCGATGAAAGTTTAAGCATAGAAAATGGTGCTGTAAAAATCATGTATGGCTTTAACAAAAGTTATTATTATAAATTTTTAATCGCTTTTTGCGAACAAAATGAAATTTCTATCAAAAAACCTTTTTTAGAGCTTAGTGAAGAAGAAAAACGTCTTGTATTATACGGCAATGCAAAAATTATAGAGTTTTTTTGGAAAAGAAATCGCTTAAAAAGAACTTTTGAAGGCGTTGTTAAAATGGCTTATGAAATGCTAAAAGATGAAAAAGACTTGGGTGAATATATGAGTGAAAAAATCTGCAAAGATTGTCAAGGACACCGTTTAAAACCTGAAAGTTTAGCTGTGCGTGTTGCCAAAAAAGATTTGGGTGAAATTTTAGATATGAGCATAGAGGATAGCACGACTTTTTTTTCCAATGAAAAAAATTTCTCCTATTTAAGCAAACAGCAAAAGCTTATTGCTAAACCTATTTTAAAAGAAATCAATGAAAGACTTTTCTTTTTATATGATGTAGGTCTTGGTTATCTTTCTTTGGGGCGCGATGCAAGAACTATTAGCGGAGGGGAGGCACAAAGAATTCGCATTGCTTCTCAAATTGGAAGTGGATTAAGCGGGGTTATGTATGTCTTGGATGAACCAAGCATTGGACTTCATGAAAGAGATACAGCAAAACTCATTAAAACTTTAAGAAATTTGCAACAAAAAGGCAATACCTTAATCGTTGTAGAACATGATAAAATGACTATAGAAGAAGCAGATTTTATAGTCGATATTGGTCCAAAGGCAGGAAAATTTGGAGGAGAAGTTGTATTTTGTGGAACTTATAAAGAGCTTTTAAAAAGTAAAAGTGAAACCGCGCTTTATATGAATGGCAAAAAACAAATTTCACAACTTCACAATAGAAAACAAGAAGAATGGCTAGAGCTTAAAAATGTTAATATTAACAATATCAAAAATCTAAACGTTAAATTTCCTTTGCAAAATTTAGTTGCCATTACCGGCGTTTCAGGATCAGGAAAAAGTTCTCTTATACTTCAAACCCTTTTACCTTTTGCTCAAGAAGAATTAAATCGTGCCAAAAAAGTTAAAAAACTTGGTGGTGTAGAAATTGAAGGACTTGATAAATTAGATAAGGTTATTTATCTTGATCAAAGTCCTATAGGAAGAACTCCACGTTCCAATCCTGCTACCTATACTGGTGCTATGGATGAAATAAGAAATCTTTTTGCAGCTACTAAAGAAGCAAAAATGCGAGGCTATAAAGCGGGGCGTTTCTCTTTTAATGTCAAAGGGGGACGTTGTGAAAAATGTAGCGGCGATGGAGAAATTAAAATAGAAATGCATTTCTTACCTGATGTTATGGTGGTTTGCGATACTTGCCATGGCAAACGTTACAATGACGCTACTTTAGAAATCAAATATAAAGGCAAAAATATAAGCGAAATATTAAATATGAGTGTTTTAGAGGCAAATGAATTTTTTGCTTCAGTACCAAAGATTCGCCAAAAATTAGAAACTTTAGTTAAAGTGGGACTTGATTATCTTACTTTAGGACAAAATGCTACAACTTTAAGCGGTGGAGAAGCTCAAAGAATCAAACTAGCCAAAGAATTAAGTAGAAGTGATACCGGAAAAACACTTTATATCCTTGATGAACCTACTACTGGACTTCATTTTGAAGATGTTAATAAACTTATTTCTGTATTACAGCATTTAGTCGATCTTAAAAATTCTGTTTTTGTCATAGAACATAATTTAGATGTCATTAAAAATGCTGATTATATCATCGATATGGGTCCAGAAGGAGGGATAAAAGGCGGAAAAGTAATCAGCACAGGAAGTGTAGAAAAAGTAGCTAAAGATCATAAAAAAACAGGGTCTTATACCGGATATTATCTAGATTTAGAACTTAAAAATATAAAAAATTAAAAATGACACAAGTGCAAAAAAATAGTATTTTTTAAATTACTGATTATCTTGCCATTAAAAATTTAACAACAAATTAAAACCTATAAAGGATTTTTATAGGTTTTAATAATATCTTTATGATTATTTGTACGATCTAAAATATAAATGATATCATTTTTTATGGCCATAGATTTTGGATTTTCAAGCCCATTTATTGTATATGCATCTATAATTTTAGCATTCTTATAATCAATCACAAGCATAGTGCTATAACGCAAACTTAAAGCTAACATTTTATCTCCAACTATATCGGTTGCAACAATATAATAATCATTAATATTTCTATCTTTTTTAAGCTTTAAATTTTTATCTACACTTAAAACAGATTCTCCGCTTAAAAGATAATCTTTTGTACTTGCATAAGATAATATAAGTTTAGGACTAAATTGATTTGGAACCGTAATAAGATATAAAAAATTACCATCACTGGTATAAGAATGAACATAATTTTGCTTAGATCTTATGGTTAAAATATATTTTCTTGAAGGCTCATACCACCCTTCCTTATGAGAAAAAAATGCTGGCATAATAGATCCACTAGTTTGTTTAAATGCTTGCCATTCAAGCATAGGATCAATTTTCACTTCTTTAGAAACTTTTTGAGTTCCACTAAAAGTTTTATTAAAAGCCCCTATAATCAATTTATCGCCAACAAAAGTAGCGCCAACTATATACTTCATATCATTACCATTGGTTTTATCAAATAAAACAAAGCCATTTGATCTGTTAAAATCTTTAGTATAAACCACAGCCATTTCATTGGTTATTAAAGCAAACTCGTCACTATTTTTATTATAAGCTATAGCATTAATTGATTTAAATTGATTTAATTCTGGAATAGTAATTTCATAACTGCGATTAAGAGATATAATGCTCTTATTGATTTCAAAGGCACCTTTAGAGCTATCTCTTTCAAAAGTTAAATTTTTTGGTTCATTTAAATCTTTGATAAATACACTTTCTGGAACATTTTTACCTAAAAGATTAAATTTAGCTAATCTGCTCCAAACTTCAGTTGTCCAAGTTTTTGTCATAATCGACATATCAAAAGTCAAACGATCAGGATTAGATTTTCCAGTAAATGGAGGAATTCCATTAACAATTAAGGCTTGAAAAGCATTTGAGCAAACCACTATAAAAGAAAGCGTAAATACAATTTTTGAATATAGACTTAAAGGCTTTGGTTCCATTTTTTCACTCGCTAAATCTCGCATCATGGAACTTTTTTTACGTATAAAAAGAAGAGCTAAACTCATTACTACTACAACACACCAATAAACTACAACAGCCCAAGTATAAGTATGAGCTCCTACAAGCTTATCTCCAAGTCCTATACCTATATCTCTTTGCCACCAACTAGCAGTATGGCGAATTCCCATATAAATTCCATAAGATGCAAATAAAAAAACACAAACAATATATTTTACCTGTGGTCCATAACGTAAAATAAACATTCCTAAAACACCTATAATCACCATTCCTATGCGTTCAAACCAGCAAAGAGTGCAAGGTGATTCATTGTGAAAATATCCTAAATATATGTTAGCAAATCCAACCGGCACAGCAAGTATAAGCAATACCGCAGTTGTCATAAACAGATAAAAATACTGATCATTTTTATTTAAATAAGCATTCATTGTTTCACTCCTTACCAATTACCGCTTGGAATAACAGAATCAAAACTAGCTATTAAATACATAAAATAATTTAAACACGCGCCTATAAGAAAAATTCCAAAAATCAATCTTTCTCTTTCCGGCTTTATCAATATAAGCAATATAGAAATTGCTAATAAAACAAGTATAGTAAATTCCATAAACTGACTCCTTGATTTTGAAGATTATAAATTATATAAAAATAAAAATTAAATAAAAATTATAATTTTTTAATATAAAATTAATATTTTATAAAAATATAGACATTTTAAACAATTTAAAATATAATATTTATTTTATTTGGCGGATTAAAATGTTTGATTTTTTATATAGTGATATAAGCTATTTAGGGCTTTTTTTAGTATGCTTTCTCTCAAGCACTCTTTTGCCTTTAGCAAGCGAAGCTTTTGTTTTAGGTTTTATAAAACTCAATTTCAACCCAACACTTGTACTGACAATAGCTACCTTAGGCAATACTTTAGGAAGTTTAAGCACCTATGGCTTAGCTTTTTTGGGTAAAAAAAATATTTTGGAAAAATATTTTAAAAAATCTTTAAAAAAACTTGAAAAATGGGATACAAATTTTTTTAAATTTGGTGCCTTTTTTGCTTTTTTTACTTTTTTACCTTTGGTTGGTGATATTTTTGCACTTGGACTAGGTTTTGCTAAATATCCTTTCTTAAAAAGTACCTTTTTTATTTTGCTTGGAAAATTTAGCCGTTATTTTTTTATCATTTTTTTATCAAGTTATTTTTAAAATCATAAGTTTTTAATATAAAAATTGACATAATATAAAAAATTTTAATCCAAAAATTAAGAGAAAGATTTTGAAAACTTTAACAATTATAGATACTTTTGGCTTTTTTTTCAGACTTTTTTATGCTTTAAAAGGTTTTAAAAATTCCCAAGGACAAGCTAGTGGAATGATTAGTGGCTTTGCTAATTTCATTTATAGTTTAAAAAATGAATATCAAAGCGATTATATTATCTTTGCGCTAGATTCTAAAGGAAAAACTTTTAGAAGTGATATCGATCCAAATTATAAACAAAATAGAACTCCTCCGCCTCCTGAATTATTAGAACAAATTCCAATCTGTATTGACATGATAGAAAAAATGGGGTTTATGAATATTTCTTGCGAAGGATATGAAGCTGATGATATCATCGCTTCTGTAGTGAAAACTTTTAAAAATGAAGATGTTTTTATCCGTATTATCACTCAAGATAAGGATCTTTATCAACTTATAAAAAATGAAAAAACAAGCATTTATAGTCCTATTTCAAAAAATGAATACAACGAAGAAGCTTGTTTGGAAAAATATGGTGTTAAACCTTGTCAAATTAGAGATTTTTTAGCACTTTGTGGGGATACTTCAGATAATATTCCAGGAGTTAAGGGTATAGGAGCTAAAGGAGCTAAAAAACTACTTGATGAATTTGAAAATATTGAAAATATATATGAAAATCTAACATTGATCCGCAATGAAAGAACTCGTTCTTTGCTTTTAGAAGGAAAAGAGAATGCTTTTTTGAGTAAAAAACTCACTTCCTTATATGAAGATTTAAAATTTGAAAATTTACTCGAAAAAGCTGTATTTCCTAAAGATGAGCCTCTTTTAAATGTGCTTGAAATTCTAAAACATTATGAGCTTAATTCCTTGCTAAAAAAATTACATAACAATTCCGAAAGCTACGATAAAAAATTAGATTTTAAAGCTAATTTAATTTTAGATGAAGATAAACTTTTTGAAATTTTAAATTCCCTTGATCAAGAAAGTATTGTTGCCTTTGATACAGAAACTACAGGACTTGATACTAAAGAAGCTAAAATTGTAGGATTTAGCTTTTGCATTAGCGAAAATGAAGCTTTTTATGTGCCTTTAACACATAGCTATTTAGGAGTAAAAGAACAAATTTCACTTTCAAGTGCCAAAAAAGCAATAGAACTAATTTTTAGACATTTCATAATAGGACACAATCTAAAATACGATTTTCAAATCATTCAAAACAATTTTGCTTTAAATCCCCCAAAAAATTACGCAGATACTATGATTTTAGCTTGGCTTTTTAATCCATCTTTAAAAGTTAATATGGATGATTTAGCCCTTAGACTTTTTAATCATGAAACCTTACATTTTGAAAATCTCGTAAAAAAAGGTGAAAATTTTGCAAATGTAGAACTTGAAAAAGCTTGTCAATACGCAGCTGAAGATGCTTACATTACCTTAAAATTTTATCTTTATTTTTTAAAAAATCTTGATCCTAATTTATTAGAAATTGCTAAAAATCATGAATTTAATTTTATAAAAATCATTATGATGATGGAAGAAAATGGAATTAAACTTGATACGCAAGCACTTGAAAGTTTAATGAAAAAATTTGAAGGTGAAATCAAAAATTTAAGCGAAGAGATTTACACACTATGTCAAGATAAATTCAATCTTAATTCACCAAAACAAGTGGGTGATATACTCTTTGAAAAATTAAAACTTCCTAGCGGCAAAAAAACTAAAACAGGTTATTCTACAGATGAAAAAGTTTTAAATGAAATCATTGATCAACATCCAGTTGTAGCTAAAATTCTAGATTATAGAGAGCTTGCAAAGCTTTATTCTACCTATTGCGAACCTTTAATAAAACTAGCTTTAAAAGATAAAAATTCACGTATTTATTCAAGTTTTTTACAAACTGGAACCGCCACAGGGCGTCTTTCTTCAAAAGATCCAAATTTGCAAAATATCCCAGCTCATGGACAATATGCTAAAGATTATAAATCATGTTTTATTTCACAGGATGGTTTTAGTTTTATTAGTCTTGATTATTCTCAAATAGAGCTTAGAATGCTCGCGCATTTTAGCGAAGATGAAAAACTCTTAAATGCTTTTGAAAACAATGAAGACATTCATGCTAAAACAGCTTTAATGATTTTTGGTGAAAACAACTATCAAACAAGAAGTGTAGCAAAAAGCATTAATTTTGGCCTTATTTATGGAATGGGCTATAAAACTTTAAGCAAAAATTTAAAAATTGAAACCAATCTTGCAAAATCTTATATAGAAAAATATTTTGAAAATTTCACTAGTATTAAAAATTATTTTGAAAAAGTCAAAAAAGAAGCAAAACAAAATGGTTTTATTTCAACCTTGCTAGGGCGCAAACGTTATTTTGATTTTGAAAATGCAAAACCTATGCAACTGGCTATGTATGAAAGAGAAAGTATTAATTCCATCCTACAAGGATCGGCTGCAGATATCATAAAATTAGCCATGATAGAAATTTCAAAAGATTTAGATGAAAATAAAAAACTCATTTTGCAAATTCATGATGAATTGATTTTTGAAGTTAGAGATGATTTATGTGTAAATTTTGTTAAAAAAGCTAGTGATATTATGGAAAATATAGTAAAATTAAAAGTAAAATTGCAAACAAGTTCTAGCATCGCCAAAAAATGGGGCGATTTAAGCAAATAAGGAGAAATAATGGATCTTTCAACCATACTAGGGATGGTTCTTGCGGTAACTAGTATTTCCGTAGGGGATATATTAGAAGGGGGAAATCCTTTACATGTTATTCACCTTTCTTCTTTTCTTATCGTTATGCCAACTGCCGCTTTTTGCGCAATGACCTCAACTCATAAAAAGATTGTTAAGGCAGCTTATAAAGAATTAAAAATTGTTTTCAAGGGTTCAGGAGTTAATTTGCCAGAAAGAATAGCTCAATTGATTGAATTTGCAGTTATAGCACGTAGGGATGGACTTTTAGCTCTTGAATCAAGAACTAATGAAATTGAAAATGAATTTTTAAAAAATGCTATGATGATGCTTGTTGATGGTAAAAGTTTTGAAGAAATTCATGAAAGTATGGAAATTCAAACCGAACAATTAGAGGAACACTATAAAGAATGTGCCGAATATTGGATAGTCTTTGGAGAAACTTGTCCGACTATGGGACTAGTTGGAGCTGTTTTTGGTTTGATTTTAGCCCTTAAACTTTTGGATAACCCTCAAGCAATGGCGGCAGGTATTTCAGGTGCATTTACAGCTACGGTTACAGGAATCTTTGGAGCATACGCTTTATATACTCCATGGGGTAGAAAATTAAAAGCCAATGGTATGGAGTTTGTTAAAGAACAAATTGTAATTACAGAAGCCGTCAAAGGAATAGCAGAAGGAGCAAATCCTAGAGATTTAGAAGCTAAACTCTTTAATTTCTTAAGCCATGATGATGTAAGAATTTCACAATTTGATAAAGGTTAAAAATGGCTAAAAAAGTAAAATGTCCAGAGTGCCCAGCTGGTGAAAAATGGGCTGTTCCTTATGCAGACTTTTTATCTTTACTTTTGGCACTTTTTATTGCTCTTTGGGCTATTTCAAAGTCTAATCCAGCTAAAGTAGAAGCTTTAAAAACCGAATTTGTTAAAATTTTTGATTATACCGCGACTCAAACAGTGCAACAACAAAATCAAGATACCCATAAATTTAAAGGTTCTCAAGAAGAAAAAGATGATGAATTAAATAAATTAAAAAAAATGACTCTTAATCAGCAAGAAATCATTAAAAAACTTCAAGCTGCACTTGATCAATCAGACAATCAAGAAATACTCAATCTTCCTTCTAAAGTTGAATTTGAAAAAAACAGCTCTGAAATAGAATCTGCTGATATTCAAGATTATCTAAAACGCATAGCTCAACTCATTTCATATCTACCTCCTCAAGTAAAAATTGAAATTAGAGGTTATACGGATAACAGTGAATCTTCTCTTAGAAGTTATGAGTTAGGATACGCAAGAGCTCAAAGCGTTTTAAAATACCTTATGAAAGGTGGAATTAATACTAAAAATATCACCCTAAAAAGCTATGGACTCAATGATCCTCTAAATGGAAATCCTCAAGCTTTAGAAAACAATCGGGCAGAAATTTATTTTAAAGTTGATACACAAGATAAAGACGCTAAACAATCTGTATTAGATCTTATAGAAAAGAGTAAATAAAATTTACTCTTTTAACTATTATTTTTCTTTACTTGCCCTGCTAAACGCCCCTTATTATTAGTATTATAAACAAAGCCTAATACCTCAGCAACCGCTTTAAATAATTCTCTAGGAATCAAATCATCAACATCGCAAACCTTATAAAGCTCTCTTGCTAAAGGAGGGTTTTCATAAACCACTACATTATTATCATAAGCAACTTGCTTAATACGCAAAGCAAGAAAATCAACTCCTTTAGCAACTACACGAGGTGCTTGCTCTTTTGTAGTATCATAACGTATAGCAACTGCATAATGCGTAGGGTTTGTGATCACCACATCAGCTCCAGCAACATCTTGCACCATACGACGCCTTGCAGCTTCCATTTGCAAACGTCTGATTCTACCTTTAACTTGTGGATCTCCTTCCATTTGTTTATATTCATCTTTTATCTCTTGTTTGCTCATCCGCAAACTTTTAAAATATTGAAATCTCACTAAAAAAACATCTAAAACAGCAATCACTAAAAAAGCAATGATCACAATAGAAGCTAAAATAATTACTTTATCTCTAAGCCAATTAAGTTGTTCAACTAAATTATAACGCTCAAGAAGGGGCAATTCATTCATAAATTTCAAAAGAACAACAAAAGCTATACTAAAAACCACTCCTACTTTTAGAAGAATTTTAAAAGTATCTAATATCTTTTTTAAAGAAATTAAATTTTTAATTCCTTTTAAAGGATTGATTTTTCCTAAATTTGGCATAATGGGTTTAGTAGTAAAAATAAAACCAAACTGCATAATATTTCCCAAAACCCCAGCCACCATAATACTTAAAACTATAGGTGCAAGCATGATTAAAACCTCCAAAATACTTTTAATCATAATACCTTGAACTATACGCAAATCCAATTCCGCACCAATAAAACTTTGATAATATCTATATAAATTTGTAATTCTTTGGCCTATAAAACCCATAGTAAATAAAGTAACAGCTAAGCCTATTATTAAAGTTACTATAGCTGCAGCATCTTGAGATTTTGGAACATTACCTTCATTACGGGCATCTTCTATTTTTTTGGACGTGGGTTCTTCGGTTTTTTCTTGATCTTCGCCTGGCATTAACAATCCTGATTAAAATGATAAGAAAATTATATAATGAAAAAGGATGAAATTCAATAAATTCAAGAAGTTTTAAAGAGGAATGCCTCTTTAAAGAGGCATTTTAATTATAATTTACTTTCATTTTTATTAAGATATTCAGCAACACCTTTAGGATCAGCTTTCATACCCTCATCACCTTTATTCCAACCTGCAGGGCAAACTTCACCGTGTTCATTTGTGAAAAGCATAGTATCTACCATTCTAATCATTTCATCGATATTTCTACCTAATGGTAAATCGTTAATAACTGCATGACGAACTGTTCCATCAGCATCTAATAAGAAAGAACCTCTAAGTGCCACCGCTTCAGCATAAAGAACATCAAAATTTCTAGCAATTTGTTTTGTTAAATCAGCCACAAGTGGAAATTTAACCTGACCAATACCACCTTGATTAACTGGAGTATTTTTCCAAGCAAAATGTGAAAATTCATTATCTCCTGAAATTCCGATTACTTCGATGCCACGATCTTTAAATTCTTGATATCTCTTATCAAAAGCGATAATTTCTGAAGGACATACAAAAGTAAAATCTTTTGGATAAAAAAATACCACAGCACCTTTTGGTCCTATATTTTTATAAAGATTAAAATCTTGAACTATTTCATTATTTCCTAGTACTGCAGGTGCAGTAAAATCTAAAGCTTTTTTTGTAACGATCATATTTTTCTCCTAAATAATAAATTTTATTAGTAACAAAATTATATCATTTAAATCTTTAAAAAATTTTAAAATAAGATAATTAATGTATTGTATTAAATTCTTTGGAATTTTTACAAAACATAATCTTTATAAAATATTAAAATATTATTATCAAAATTTTAGTTTTTTGATTATCAAAATTTTAGTTTTTTTAAGAATAGTATGATACAATTTTTTTCGTAAAATCTCAAATTAAAAGGAAAAAAGATGGCTGTAAAAATTACAGATATTTGTATTGCTTGTGGTTCTTGTATTGATGAGTGTCCAGTTAGTGCTATTGTTGATGATGCTAGCAATCCAGAAGGTCAAGATAGTTATTATGTTTATGCAGATAAATGCGTTGAGTGTGTAGGTCATAATGATCAACCAGCCTGTGCAAGCGCTTGTCCAACTGATGGATGTATAGTATGGAGCGAAGTTGCTTCAGGGCAACCAAGCCGCGATAATATCGGTGCAGATATGAGAAATGGAGATACTCCAGTTTTTGCTTAATCCATCCAAAAGCTAGTTTCTACTAGCTTTTCTTTAATTTTTTTTAAAAAAAATCTAGTATAATTCCAACTTTGCTTAACATAACAAAAAAACAAATTTATTATTTTTGTATTATTTTAGGAGTAAGTTTATCATGGAAAAAACTTTATCAATTATTAAACCAGATGCTGTTCGAAAAAATCTCATAGGTAAAATTTTAGATCGTTTTGAAAGCAATGGACTTAAAATAATTGCATTAAAAAAAATTCAACTTACAAGCGAACAAGCGGAGAATTTTTATGCTATTCATAAAGAAAGACCTTTTTTTAAAGATTTAGTGAATTTTATGATCAGTGGTCCTGTTGTTATTTCTATACTAGAAGGCGAAAATGCTGTCTTAAAAAACAGAGAACTAATGGGAGCAACCGATCCAAAAGAAGCTAAATCCGGCACTATTAGAGCAGATTTTGCAGAAAGTATCGATGCAAATGCTGTTCATGGAAGTGATAGTTTAGAAAACGCAAAAAACGAAATTGAGTTTTTCTTTAAATCAAATGAAATTTGCTAAATGAAAATTAGTTTTTCAAAGATTAATAACACAAACTATCCTTTTAAACTTAATCTTGAAAATATAATTTTTGAAGGAAATTTAGCAAAAATAAATACAAAACTTGTTAAAATAAATGCAATAATGCAAGGTTTTGTTTATAGACCTTGTGATAGCTGTGGTGAAGAATTGGAACTTTGTGTTCATGAAAATCTAGAGCTTTTTGCAAGCGATGGTATTTTTAAAGATGAAAATAACGAATTAAGCAATACCATAGAATTTTTCGATGGACAAATAGATCTTATAGAAGTTGCAATTAGCGAACTTGAAGCTTATTTGAGTGATTATTTTTATTGTAATCACTGTAAAAATAAAAATTAATTAAATTAAAAAGGAGATAAAATGGCAGTACCTAAGAGAAGAGTAAGTAAAACTCGTGCAGCAAAAAGAAGAACTCACTATAAAGTTAGTCTTCCTATGCCTATAAAAGATAAAGATGGCAGCTATAAAATGCCACATCGTGCAAACCCAAATACTAAGGAATATTAAAATCAATGATAAGCATTGCTATTGATGCAATGGGGGGAGATTTTGGGGAAAAACCTATTATAGAAGGCGTTATTGAGGCATTAAAAGAAAAACCTTTTAATGCTGTACTTGTAGGTGACTCTAAAATTTTAAAACCTCTAATTCCAAAAGATTTTGAACAATATATCCAATACGAAGAGGCTCATGAAGTTTTTTCTATGGATGAAAATGCAACTGATGCTTTAAAACGTAAAGATACTACAATTTACAAAGCCATAGAATTAGTCAAAAATGGCAAAGCCAAAGCTGTTGTTTCAGCTGGTCATAGTGGGGCAAGTATGTCTTTAGCCACTTTAAGACTTGGAAGATTAAAAGGAATTTTAAGACCTGCGATCGCTACTTTAATGCCAAATGTAGTCGGCAAAACTCTCTTTTTAGATGTGGGAGCAAACACAGACTGTAAAGCAGATCATTTGTTTCAATTTGCTATTATGGGAGATATCTACGCTAAAGAATTAATGAAAATTTCTAAACCTCGCTTAGCATTGCTATCCAATGGAGAGGAAGAATGCAAAGGGAATGAACTCACTAAAGAAGCACATCAAATGATGAAGCAAATTCCAAATTTTATCGGCAACGCTGAAGGTAGAGATATTTTTAATGGAGAAATTGATATTTTAATTTGCGATGGCTTTAATGGCAATGTGATCTTAAAAGCATGCGAAGGTGTAGCGACAGCTATTTTTCAAATTTTAAAAAGAGAAGTTCGACAATCAATTTTTGCAAAAATAGGTGCTTTGATGATGAAACCTTGCTTTAAAAAACTTAAAAAACATATGGATTGGCAAGAATATGGAGGAGCACCTTTGCTAGGAGTGAATGGTTGTGTGATCATTAGTCATGGAAAAAGCGATGCTAGGGCGATTAAAAATGCTATTTTTCAAGCGATCAATTTTGGAAAATCCAATATTAACACCTTAATAGAAAATGAATTAGAGAAGTACAATGCCTAAAGCAAGTTTAAAAAGTATAGCTTCTTATGCACCTGATAAAATTTTAAGTAATTTTGATCTTGAAAAAATGGTCGATACAACCGATGAATGGATTGTTAAACGCACTGGAATTAAAGAACGCAGAATTGCTAATGATGATGAACAAGCTAGTGATTTAGGAACAAAAGCAGCTATAAAGGCCATTGAAAGGGCGAATTTAAAAATTGAAGATATTGATGCCTTACTTGTTGCGACTTTAAGTCCTGATTATTTTACCATGCCATCTACAGCTTGTAAAATTGCTGCAAATTTAGGACTTAAAGATGTTACGGCTTTTGATGTTTCAGCTGCTTGTACTGGATTTATTTATTTATTAGAACAAGCCAAAGCTTTTGTAGAAAGTGGTCTTAAAAAAAATGTTCTTATTATAGGAACAGAAAAAACAAGTTCTATTATTGATTATAGTGATAGAAGCATGTGTATCCTTTTTGGAGATGGTGCAGGAGCTGGTATTGTCAGTCTTGATGAGCAAAATACCATCCTTGATGTCCATACGGCAAGTAATGGTAATTTTGGAAATCTTTTAATGACTCAAAGAGCCCAAAAATCTAGCATTTGCCATCCTTTAATGATGCAAATGAAAGGAAATGAAGTTTTTAAAGTAGCAGTGCAAACGCTTAGCAATGATGTTGTTGATATTTTAGCGAAAAACAATATTGATTCTAAAGATATAGATCTTTTTATCCCTCATCAAGCTAATTTACGCATCATTAAAGCTGTTCAAGAGAGACTAAATTTAAGCGATGAAAAGTGTGTTGTTACAGTCCATAAATACGGTAATACTTCAGCAGCATCTATACCTATGGCTATGAATGATGCTTATGAGGAAGGACGTCTTAAAAAAGGAGATTTGATTTTGCTTGACGCCTTTGGAGGAGGATTTACTTGGGGTTCTGCTTTATTAAAATTTGGTGGAGAAAATTATAAGCAATAATTAATTATTGCTTATTTTTCCAAAAGCTTGAATTTCCACAAGATAGCCTTCTGCTAAAATGCTTTGAACACAAGCTCTTACAGGTTTAGCATAATCTTTAATCCATTCATCATAAATTTCATTCATAGCTTCAAAATCATCCATATTAGCAAGCCATATTTGAATTTGTATGAGAGAATTTTTATTGGCACCTATTTTTTTAAGCAAAAGTTCAATTTCTTGCAAAGCTTCTTGGGTTTGTTTTTTAATATCGCCTTTAGGATCAAAAGCTACTTGTCCTGCTGTTTTAAAATAATCATCATAAACGACAACTTGAGACATTCTTTGACATTCATCATAACGTTTTATCATTGATATTTCCTTCTAAATTCTTTCATAAATTCACATAAAATTTGCACCTGTTCTAAAGTGATGGCGTTATAAATACTTGCCCTAATTCCACCTAAAATTCTATGACCCTTTAAACCTATTAATCCTTCTTTTTCAGCCTCTTGAACAAAAATAGGATTTAAGTCTTTATTGATTGAAAAACTAACATTCATTAAAGATCTATCTTTTTTATGAGCATGTCCTTGATAAAATCCTTCACTTGAGTCTATATAATCATAAAGCATTGTAGCTTTTTTTAAATTTCTATCATATATTTGATCAAGTCCACCTTGTTTTAAAATCCATTTTGTTTCCAAATCAAAAATATAAATAGCAAAAGTTGGAGGCGTATTATATAAAGATTGATTTTCAACATGAATAGCATATTTAAGCATGCTAGTTAATTTTTTTTGACGTGATCTTTCGATCATATCTTTACGTATAAAAACACAACTCAAGCCAGAAATTCCAGCATTTTTTTGTATGCCACCATAAAAAAGAGCTATATTTGAAAAATCAACTTTTTTAGAAAAAAAATCACTTGATGCATCTACAATCAAAGGACTTTTTGTTTTAGGATAATCTTTAAACTGCGTTCCATAAATAGTATTGTTAGAACAAATATAGGCATAATCAGCATGATCGCTAAAATCGATATTTGGAATGTGATTGAAATTATCATCTTCACTGCTAGCAACTACTTTAACATCAACGCCTAAAATTTGAGCTTCTTTAATAGCCTTACTTGTCCAAACCCCTGTATTAGCATATTCACAAATTCCACCCAAAGATAAATTCATCGGTATCATTGCAAATTGCAAACTAGCGCCTCCATGCAAAAAGAGAACTTCATAATCATCATCTAAACCATAAATTTCTTTTGCTCTTTCCATAGCTCCAAAATGTATTTCTTCAAAAACTTTAGAGCGATGTGAAATTTCCATAATAGAATATCCCTTGCCTTGATAATCACATAATTCATTTCTTGCATGCTCTAAAATTTCCAAAGGTAAGGTAGAAGGACCTGCACTAAAATTAATCTTTCTCATCTTTCACTCCTCTAAAATTTTTGCTTGTTTTTGCACAGTTTGAGAACTTAAAAGCACGGTATCACCATCTTTTAAATCTTGCAATTTTACTATTTTACCATTTTGACTTAATGAAATTAAATTTTCACTTTTTTTAAAAAAATTTTCATGCTGAAAAAAAGAATTTTCTATTTTTTCCAATTTTAAATTTGCTTTTTCTAATTTATTTTTAATTAAAAGCTTGATTTGTTTCATTAAAAGTGAAATTTGATCTTGTTTATCCCCTATAGTTTTTTTTAAAGATTTAGCTTTAAAAATTTGATACAAATTTAAAAGCAAGTCTTGGTAATTTTGCATCTTTTGATTCATCGTTTTTCTAAAATTTTCTTCTAAATTATCCAAATTTTGCTCTAAATCTAACTTAGAATAAAATAAAAAATCTATCGCTGCCGAAGGAGTTGGCGCTCTAAAATCAGCAACAAAATCACTAATAACATAATCAATCTCATGTCCAATAGCTGAAACAATAGGGGTTTTAGCTTTAAAAATTTCTCTTGCTAAATTTTCATCATTAAAGCAAAAAAGATCTTCTCGACTGCCACCTCCTCTAGCTATAATAAGAATATCAAGATCCATAGCATCGGCTTTTCTTAAAGCATTGATTAAAGAGTTTGGCGCTGTATTGCCTTGGGTTAAAGCATTAAAAATATAAATTTTGGCCAAAAAATATTCTTTTTGATCAATAAGCTTTAACATATCTTGTAAAGCCGCTGAAGTTTTTGAAGTGATGATTCCTACTTTTTTTGGAAATTTGGGCAAAGCTTTTTTATGGATACTATCAAATATACCCTCGTTTTGCAATTTTTCTTTTAGGGCAATGAATTGACTTTCTAAATCACCAAATCCAGATTTTTTCATATTATTAGCAACAAATTGGTACCTTCCGCTTTCAGGATACAAACTAACATTGCCAACCAATTCTAGCAAATCCCCTACTTCGGGCTTAAAATGAACTTTTAAATTATTATTTTTAAACATAACGCAAGCTATGCTTGATTTTTCATCTTTTAAATCAAAATACCAATGTCCTGAACCATGTATAGTGATTTTTGAAATTTCACCACTAAGCACAATATCAACAAAATGCGTTTCTAATAAAGCCTTAGCTTTTAAATTTAATTCACTTGGAGTCATAATTTTTTAGCTATAAACATTGAACTAACACCAAAACTAAAGCTTTTAAAATCTATCATTTCAAAACCAGAGTCACTCAATTCTTTTATAAATTCTTCCTTACTTAAAAATTCATCAATAGAATTAGGCAAATACTCATACGCGCTTTTATTTTTACTGATAATTCCACCTAAAGTTGGCAAAATATTTTTCAAATAAAAATCCCTCAGAGTTGCTATAAATCCGCCTTTTTCTCTTTTTGTAAATTCTAAAATAACAAAAATTCCGCCTTTTTTCAAGACTCTAAAAAATTCATTTAAAGCTTGTTTCCTCTCTACTACATTGCGAATTCCATAACTTATACTTACGATATCAACGCTTTGACTCTCTAAAGGTAAATTTTGAGCCTTTGCTTGTATAAAATCAATGTTTGGAAATTTTTGCTTAGCAATCTCTAGCATACCTTCGCTTGGATCAATGCCTTTAATGCTTGCAATATTTTTAGAAAGCATCTTAGCTTTTTCTTGCCATATAGCGATCATATCGCCTGTTCCGCAAGCGACATCAACTATATTGATAAAATCAGGTTTGTAATACTTTAAAACCTTTTTGCAAGCGAATTTACGCCAACTTATATCAACCCCGAAACTTAAAATTCTATTGGCTTTGTCGTAACTTGGAGCAATTTCATTGAACATTTCTATGATTTTATCTTGTTTTTGCATTAATACCCTTTATAAATTTTTAATCCTTTATTTGATCGAGAGATTAATTTAAAGAATTTTTCTCTTTTTTTAATCATTTTTACAATCATTTTTTCTCTAGTTTCAAAAAGAAAAAATTTTTCATTGAGCTTATTTAAAGATTTTATATCAAAAAAATTGCAAAAATATTCTAAAAAAATTAACAATTCTGAAAAACTCCTTGAAAATTTTTCATTCTCAAAATTTTTCAATAAATTTTTTTTAAAAAAAATCAGCTTTTTTCTAAATTCATTAGCTAAAATTTGTTTAAAAAGTTTATCCTTTTGCAAACCTTCATAAAAAGAATTTTCTTTTATAAAAAAATCAAAATCACTAAACAAACTTTGCAAATTTTCACTGCTTAAAAACAAAAGCAATTCTTCAAGATTTTCATCTTTTTGAAAAAAAATATTGCATTTTTCGACAATTTCTTGAAATCTTAAAGATAAATTTGTATTTAAATTCTTATCAAAAATTTCTTCTGTGTCTAATAAAACTATATTAATTTTATCAGCATAAGAAATAAACTCGTAAAAATATTCTTCTTTTTTCTTATCTAAAGCCAAATTCCAATAAAATTTTAACTTTTTAAAAAGATAAAATAAGAAAATTCTATAACCCTCAAAAGCATTGATTAAGCCTGAAAATTTTAAATTAAAAGTCTGATTTTTTTCGATATTCTTAAAATATTTTTCTATATTAATTTGTTCAAAATCACAACCATAAAGAGTTATAAATTTAGAATCCAAGATGTAATCAAATTCCTTTTGAATTTTAAACTCATAAGGCAAAATAAAACGATTTGCTTCATCTAAGGTTGGAAAAAAAATTTTCAAAATATAAATTTTAGATTTATTATAAACTTCAATAAAACTTTTTAAAGAGCAAAATTTAAACTCGTAACGTTTCTTTTTAATGCTCTTTCCTATACTTTTTTTACGAGCTTTTTCAAATTCTTTTTTTGATATTTGTTCTTCTTGATTTTGCTCTAAAATTTTATCATTAGTTTCTATGATTTTATAATAAAAACCATCAACACTCTTAAATTTGATACTTTGAGAATGGGTTATTTTGGTATAAAAAATCTCAAGCTCGTGAATTTTAAATAAAACTCCGTCTTCTTGAAGATTTTTTAAAAGTGTGGCATTAGGAAGTAAAAAATTTTTTTGAATTTCATATACCATTAAAATAACCTTTAAATTAATAGGTTATTTTAACTTTATTTTCCTTAATGACACTTTTTGCAACTATCAATATAGGTGCAAACCGCTAAATAGTTGATCAAGCTTCCTATTTTCTTTTCTAAAAATTCTTGATACTCTTTAAGTTTTACATCCTTAAAACTAAGATCTTCTATATTCCCACATTTAGAACAAACAATGTGCATATGTTCTTCTTCATAAATATCATAACAAGTTTTTTGATTTAAAGCATTGATTTCAACAACTAAACCTTGCTCTCTTAAAGTATTTAAATTCTTATAAACTGTAGCAAGCGATATGGAAGGATATTCTTGCTTGATTTCCTCATAAAGCTCTTCAATATTTGGATGTTCATGTCTTTTTAAAATCTTTAAGATGCATAATCTTTGTGGAGTAGCTTTTAAATCATGCTTTTTAAGCATTTGTAATATTTCCATTATCAACAATCCTTAAAAATTTATGATGAAAGGAATGATAATAAAATTTTCATTAAAAGAAGTTTATATCAAATAATATTTTTTATCAATTAATAAAATAAAATTTATTTATCATTGCAAATAAATCTTTATTTTTTCCACTATGCTTTTAACATCGAGTTTTAACTTTTTCTCTACTTCGCTTGTCTTTCCGTGTTCAATAAATTCATCTTCATATTCAAAAGAAATGATTTTAATGTCTAAATTGTATTTTTGGATAAAGCTTTGTAATAAACTTGCTACTCCGCCAATTTTAGCATTTTCACTAAATACAAACCAAATTTTACTTTTTTGTGCCAAATCTTTTAAAAGCATCTCATCCAAAGGTTTAGCAAAAATCAAATCAATTAAATTAATTCTTTCTTGCATTTCATTTAAAACTTGCCAAGCTTTGCCCACGCCTTGCCCATAACCTATAAAAGCGATTTTACTTTGTTCATTTTTTATCAACCATTGTGCTTTACCTAACTCTATCTTAGAAGAAGAAAATTCTTGATTTAAGATAAAACTACCCCTAGGATAACGAAAAGCTAAAGGTCCTTGATGATGATAAGCATATTCCATAATATTTTCCATCATCAACTCATCTCTAGGAGCAACAAGGGTTAAATGAGGCAAAGGCGCTAAAAAACTCACATCAAAAACGCCTTGGTGAGTTTCTCCATCTTCACCCACTATACCAGCTCTATCCATAGCAAAAACAACATTTAAATTCATAATAGCACAATCATGAATCACTTGATCATAAGCGCGCTGTAAAAAAGTACTGTATATAGCTATAAAAGGTTTAAATCCTTCTCTTGCCATAGCTGCCATAGAAGTTACTGCATGCTGTTCAGCAATGGCAACATCCCAAAATCTTTGCGGATATTTCTCAATTAATTTATCAAGCCCTGTTCCACTAGGCATAGCAGCTGTAACACCTACGATATTTTCATATTTTGAAGCTAATTCTAATAATTTTTGAGAAAAAATTTCAGTTGCACTTTTAGTAGAACTTTTTTTCAAAGCCTCGCCGCTATCAATATCAAAAGCTCCCACCCCATGCCATTTAGAATGCTGACCTTCTGCTAAAGCATAACCCTTACCTTTTAAAGTTTGAGCGTGAATTACACAAGGTTTTTGCATTGCCTTTGCTTGCTTTAAAGCAGAAATAATCTCTGCTAAATTATGCCCATTAATAGGCCCTATGTATTCAAGTCCTAATTCTTCAAACAAAAGCCCAGGAGTGATCAATCTAAAACTTTCCTCAAAACGCTTAGCCATATAGGTTGCAGAATCTGGTAAAACACCCAACATTTTTGCAACTCGTTTTTTAAAATTTTGATAAAACTGTGTCGCCATTGCTTGAGAAAGATATTTTGAAATCGCACCTATTGGTTTTGAGATACTCATCTCATTATCATTTAAAATTACAACGCAAGGAAATTTAGAATCCCCTAACTCATTTAAAGCCTCATAAGCCATTCCTGCACTTAAAGCTCCATCGCCTATGAGTGCCACAGGGATACGTTTTTCACCCTTTAAGGCTATAGCTTTACAAGCCCCAACCGCTAAAGAAAGAGATGTGCTAGAATGTCCCGCAATAAAATAGTCTCCCTCGCTAGGCTTTGTATAACCGCTTAATCCATCAACTTGTCTTAGAGTATGAAAAATTTCTTCTTTTCCGCTTAAAAGTTTATGGGTGTAAGATTGATGAGAAACATCAAAAATAAAAGGATCAGTTTTTGCATCAAAAACCGTATGCATAGCTATTGTTAATTCCACCGCTCCCAAATTAGAACTTAAATGCCCCCCATTTTTAGAGACAACTTTTATAATTTCTTCCCTAATTTTTTGAGCTAAATTTTCAAGTTCATTAATACTTAAAAATTGTAATTTTTCTTGAGTATGAGTAAAAATTTTATTCATTATTGATCATCTTTTTAATTTTAGTCAAACGAGAATTTAAATTAGACTCTATATTTCCAGCATCACTTAAGATAATCACACTTCCTTTACTAATAGCATCATCAAGATTTATTTTTATGTGTTTAAATTCACTAAAATGATCTTTTAGATAATCATAATCATTAGAATTAACCTTAATTTCAATCGCACTAGCCCCTTTTAATTCACTCACTAAATTTTGAGCTAAAGCATACGCGATTTTGCTAGAATTATTTTCAAGTTCTTTAATAATAACTTCCTTAGCTATATCTATAGCTGTATCAGCTAATTCTTTTTCATTTTTTTCTATAAAAGAATCTAATTTTATACAAGCTTCATCAAGCTTGGCAATGCTTTTTAAATATTTATCTTTTAATTCATCTAATTCTTTTTGGAATTCTATCTTAGCTTTTTCGTATCCTTCTTTTGAAAATTTTTCTTTAGCATTTTCAAGTTCAGAATTTAAGCGATTGTTAAATTCATTTTCTTGACTTTCAATTTGCATTTGAAGTTTTATAATATTGCTTGACATTTCATCAGTTTTTTTAAGTAAATCCTCTACAAAACTTGGTTGAAAAGCAGGTATTGTATTGGATTCATTTTGTATAGGTTCTAAATTGGACACTTCTTCTTGTTTTAATTCTGGCGTTGTAGGAGTGGGAATTGCTTTCTCATTTTCTTGAGTATTTTTCTCTACTTTATTATCAAATTCTGAAATAACCTTAAAATGATAACCTTCAACAACATGCTGTTCTGAAGTTGCACCCGAAATAACATTACTACGACTAGCCATTTTCTACCTACTCTATCATTTCATCAGCATCGCCTGTTTGAACTAGGCCTTGCTCTGCTAATTTTTGAACCACTTCAACCACTTTTCTTTGCGCATCTTCAACATCTTTCACACGCACAGCTCCCAAAAATCCCATTTCTTCAAGAAAAGCTTCACTCGCACGTGTAGACATATTTGCTAAGAATTTTTGTTTTAATTCTTCACTAGCTCCTTTAAGACCTATCATAAGATCTTTTTTATCTGCTACTTTTAAAATTTCTCTTATTGCTTGAGTGCTGAGTTTTTGTATATCATCAAAAGTAAACATAAGTTCTTTAATAGTTTCAGCCAATCTCTCATCACTTTGCTCAATATAAGTAATAGTAGATTTAGAAGCCTTTTGACCCAAGCGATTAAGTACTTCAGCCACGGCTCTTGGACCACCCACTTCAACTTTATAAGAAGTAAGACTTTCAAGCTTGCTTTCCAATACAGCAGAAACCCTTTTAATAATGCTTGGAGAAATATCCCCAAGATTTGCCATTCTGATCACAACTTCAGCTCTTAATTCATCACTAAAATACTCTAAAGTTTCCGCAGCATGAATTGAATCCATGTGTGCTAAAATAAGAGCAATAGTTTGCGGGTGTTCTTTTACAATAAAATCAGCAAGTTGCTGAGGTTTAATTTGTGCCAAATAAGCAAAATTCTGATTATTTTCCATACTTTTTGTAAGTTTTTCAAGAATCCTATTGGCAATTTCAGGACCAAAAGTACGAAATAATATTTCTTTAGCATATTCTAAACCGCCACTTTTAATGTATTGATTAGATTGAAGTAAGGTATAAAATTCTTCCAAAACAGCTGTCGCTACAGATCTATCAACATTTTTTGCCATAGCAATATATCGTGAAATTTCTGTAATAACATCAATTTCCATATGCGAAAAAACAGAAGTTGTGGCATCTTCACCAAGCTGTATAAGAAAAATCGCTACCTTTTCAGGCATCGATAAATCATCATAAACCATTTTTTGTTCTTCGCTAAGCTTGATCATCTATATATCCTTATCACTAAATTCGCTATCATTTTGAATTAAATTCTGCAAAAGCACAGCAATTTCTTCGCCCTTATCACTTACTAAACCTCTTAATTTTTCAAGTAAAACCTCATATTGAATAGTATCTTCATTGAAATTTTCTCCGAAGCCAAGTTGCTCTTCAACCTTTTTCCTAGCCATATTGAATTTTTCTAATGCGTCTTCAGCCTCATCTATAATTGCATTAACCCCGCCCTCTTTAATATCTTCTTGAGTAGCCATATCCTCAAGCATTTTTTGTGTAAATGGCGTAATGACTTTTTTGTAAAAAATAAAAAGCAAAATCGCTGCAATAAAATACTTAACAGGTGGAATGAAAGGCTCAACAAAACGATTGTAAAAGGTTTTAACCTTGCTTTCAACCCTAACAGTCTCGCGATGGAATGGTAAATTTTGCACCACAACACTATCACCTCTAGCTTGATTGTAATTAATAGTGCTTTTAACGATACTTTCTATACTAGCTAGTTCTTGTTTTGTGAGAGGAACATATTCACTTTTAACATCTCCATTTGCATCAACAACATCTTGATATTTTCCATCAATCGTAACCGCAGCTGAAGTTCTAATAATGGTTGCAAATTGTTTTTTTGTATTGGTAATTGTTTTTGAAATTTCATTATTGGTTGTAACTTGATTTTTCTTATAAGTATCAATTTCTCCCTTATTATCAAGCCCTTCAACAGGACCTGTATTTGAAACCGCACCTGGAACACCTTGAACTTCACGATCTTTTCTTCCAGTTCTTTCTTCATTTAAAGTTTGCTCACTTCTTACAACAGTATTTGGATCATAAATTTCACTTTGAGATTCTTGTTTAGAAAAATCAAAATCTATATTTACACTTACCTTTACCTTATCTGTCCCTCCTGCAAAAGGAGCTAAATTCTCTATAATTTTATCCTCTAAGGCTTTTTCTTGATCGCTTTTATATTTGATCTGCTCTCGAACTAAATCATCACTGTTATCTTTATCATCTAAAGGAATACCTCTTTGATCACTGATTTTAATATTGTCTTTTTTAAGATTTGCAACTGCAGCCGAAACGATATTTTTAATCCCATCAATTTGCTTTGCCGTAAGCCTTAGACCTTCTTTAACATTAACTACTACTGAAGCGGTTGGCGGAATTTGTCTTTCTGTAAAAACAGAATCTTTTGGAATAGCTATATGCACGACTGCACTACGAATAGGCTCTAAAGTTTCAATCGTTCTTGATAGTTCCCCTTCAAGGGCTCTTCTATACTTTATAGCGATATCTTGATCGGTTGCACCAAATTGCTGTTGATCAAAAGCTTCAAAACCTATGCGACTATCCTTAATAAGTCCTTCGCTTGCAATGAACATTCTTTGGCGATAAACCTGATCTTTAGGAACTAAAATTTTATTTTCACTAGCAAGTTTGTAAGGGATATTGTTTTGCTCAAGCTTAGCCACAATAGCAGCTGAAGAGCTAGGACTAACATTTTCTACTAAAACTGCATATCCATCACTTGAACCACTTCCACCTCCGCGAAATAATGCTAAAAACACTAAAAAACCTACAACAACCACTATAGATGCAGCAATAACAATCAATTGCTTACGAGTTAATTTTTGAAAAAGTTGTCCGATTTGGTGTAGCATTTCTTTAAAATCCATTAATTTCCAGTCCCCAGCTTAATGATTTTTATATTTTCAATTCTTTAAATTTCAATAAAATCAGCAAATTTTATCAATTTTAATATAATTTTACCAAATTTATTTATTAAACTCATAAATTATTTTTATATTATCAAACATTTTAGCAAAAAGCACTTTATAATTTTTAAAAATTTACATTAATTTTATATTTTGTTATAAAAAATATAAAGTTTATTTCAAAATCTTTCCAAAGTTCTTGCAACGGCAAAAATTTTGTCATAAATCAATTCTATGGCATCATGATCTAAATTTTTTAAATTTTTATTTTTTAAACGATCAAGAATCTCTTTTTCTCTTTTGGGATAATAAATTTCTTTATTATGGTTTTTTTTAATTTCTCCTATAATTTTAACATAAGCCATTCTTTCATTTAAAAGCTCTAAAATTTTATCATCCACTATATCAATTTTATCTCTTAGTTCTTTTAAATCAAGCATTGCTCTTCCTTTAAAATTTCAAAAATACTCGGATAAACTCCATCAAGAACGCTTGTATCAATGCCTTTAGTATTGTTTAGTTTTCCACTTAAAACTAAATAAGTTTTCATATTTAATTCTTTTGCTTTAAGTAAATCCCCTTTAAAATCGTCACTGATTATTTTTATATCTTCAAATCGAGCATTGTAATTTTGCATTTTTAACAATTTTAAAGCCTCGTTATAAAAAATCACACTTGGCTTACCCACAACATCATATTCAAAATGAATTGCGTTTTTAAGCATAGCCATTATACTTCCTACCCCTGGGTAAGATTTATTGTCTTTTTTATAAATGCTACTTTCATGCATAGCCACAACTTTAACTCCATTTTTAATCATTTCTATAATACTAGCAAAATCATTAAATTTAAAATCATCAAAACTAGCAATAAGAACTAATTCTGGATTTTTAAAATCCAACTTAAAGCCAAGCATTTCAAGACTTTGCAAAAACTCATTAGCACCAAAAGCAGCAACTTTACAAGGCTTAAAAAGAGTTTTTAAAATACAAAAAGGATCTAAATAAGCATTATCTTTTATATTTAAGCCCTTTTGTCTTAAAATTTCTAAAAAATCAAGTTTTTTGGTATTGTTTGTGATAATCACATAAGCAAGATTATTTGTATTTAAAAAATCGATTAATTCTTTGGCTCCAAAAATTAAAGATTTATCAGCATCTGAAATAAGCGTTCCTTGAACATCTAAAAAAAACATTTTAAACCTTTATAAACTTCTCCTCTAAAGCAATTTGATCTTTAAAGCTTTCTCTTTGGCGAATCAGTCTTATCATCCCATTTTCTAAAGCTAATTCGCAAACTTTATTTCTAGTGTTGTAATTACTACTCATACTAAAGCCGTATGCTCCAGCATTTTTAATCACCATTATATCACCATTTTGCGTATGAGGTAATAATCTTTCCTTAGCAAAAAAATCACCGCTTTCACAAACCCCACCTACAACGTCACATAGGCTTTCTTCTCCTTGATTATAAGGCATATCAATTTCATGATAAGCTTCATATAAACTTGGACGTATCAAATCATTCATAGCGCCATCAACGATAATAAAACGCTTTGTTTTATTGTGTTTTTCATAAAGTACTGAACAAACAAATTCCCCATTTGAGGCTACCAAAAATCGCCCTGGTTCCATTCCTATAGTTACATCAAGTCCATTAAGACTAGCTAAAATTGCTTGTGCGTACTCATAAAGATTAGGTTCTAGATCTGTTTTTTCATAAGCTACGCCAAGCCCTCCACCAATATCAAAAAATTTAAGATCAATCTTTAAAGCTTTTAATTCTTTAACGAGTTTTGCAACAATACTAGCTGCTTCATATATAGGGCTTAAATCTAAAAGTTGTGATCCAATATGAAAATGTATCCCAACAGGTTCTAAAAAAGAAGAATTCTTTGCATAAATATACATTTTCTTAGCACTCTCAATTTCAACCCCAAATTTATTTTCATTTAATCCTGTAGAAATATAAGGATGAGTTTTTGCATCTACATTAGGATTAACCCTTATGCTAATTCTTGCCTTAGTGTTTAATTCTTTAGCCACTTGCTCCAAAAGTATCATTTCAGCTTCACTTTCAAGATTGATATATAAAATGTTATATTTTAAAGCAAGTTTGAGTTCTTCTTTGGTTTTACCTACTCCACTAAAAATGATTTTATAAGGCTTTGCGCCCACTTTTAAAGCACGTTTAACCTCACCTATACTCACACAATCAAATCCGCTATCTAATTTAACAAGCATTTGTAAAAGGCTTAAATTTGAATTGGCTTTTACGGCATAAAAAATTTGTGATTTTCTAGCTTTAAAGGCATTTTTTAATTCTAAAAATTTTTCTTTAATCGCATCAAAATTATAGATATAAAAAGGGGTTTGAAATTCATCTTTAAGTTTTTTATAATCCATACTTTCCTTCTTTAAATTTTAATATCAAATCAACGATTTTTATAAAACTTCATTAGGCCAAAAAAGCCTAGCAATACAATAGGCAAAACGATACCAATTTCACTGATTATAACGCCATTTTCACTTAATCTTGAAAACAAATATAAAAATCCCCAAGATAGTAATGTCACCACAAAAGCAACAAAAGCCACAAAAGCAAGATTAAAAAATCTAGAAATAACAGGAAAATAATAATACATAATAAGCATTAAAAAAGGAGCAAAAAATGGCATAAATATAAGTTTATAAAGATTAATCTTTAGCGTTTCTATGCTAATGTTTTGATCCTTGAAAAGCCTTAGACTCTCCCAAGCATCCAAAATAGAATAATTACTATTGCTCGCAACACTTTCAATGATTTTTGGCTTAAAGCCCTCTAAAGCACTTAATTCTTTAAAATCTTGCACATCAATGCCTTTAGCGCCCAGCATATATTCTTTAGGAAGAGTGGTTAAATTTCCATCTTTTAAGATCCAATTTCCCTCTTTAAAGGATGCTTTTTTAGCTTCAACAAAAGAATTTAAGGTAGAGTTATTAAGATCAAAAATTTTGATATTTTGGACGCTGTTTTGTCCATTGTTTATTTTAGAAATATAAACAAAATCATTATTGAATTTTAAAAAAACTTCTCCACCTTGTTTATTTAAAACTCCATTTTTTAAAATATTTTTTTTATAATCATTTGCATAGGCAAAAGAAGTAAAATTTAAACCAATATAAACACAGCAAAAAAACAAAGCCCATAAAAAAGGGAAGATAACGACTAAATTTTTACTGATTCCTAAAGCGTAAAAACTTACAAATTCATTAGTTCTAATCATTGAAATGAGTGACAATATAAATGCAAAAACTATAGAAAGTGGCAAAATATAAGGCACAGCAGAACAAGCTAAAAAAACCACATAAAGTAGCTGAAGATTGACACTTTGTGGCAAATCTTTAAAATTTAAAAGCAAATCAATACCACAATAAAAACCAATTAAAGATAAAAATATTATGAAAAAATTCTTAAGATAAATTTCTGAAATGAAACGAAAAAAAATCCACATTTTAAGCTCTTAAACTATACAAAGATGAAACACTTGATAAATCTTTTTCAATCAGTTCAAATAATGCTTTTTTAGAGTGTTCTAAGATTTTATCTAAAATTATTTTTTCCTCGTCTTTAAATTGTCCTAAAACATGAGAGATGACGTTTTCTCCCTTGCCTACGCCTATACGCACTCTTTCATAATCATTGCCACATAAAGAATCGATACTTTTTAGCCCATTGTGTCCGCCGCTTGAACCGCCTTTTTTAAAACGCAAAGCCCCTAAATTTATATCGATATCATCATGTATAACTATAAGTCTTTCACATTTATAAAAATCCTTAACCGCTTTAACGCTAGTGCCTGAATTATTCATATAAGTGCTAGGTTTAAGAAGAAGTAAGGAGGAGCCAATCTTAAATAGCTCTCCTTTAAATTTTGAATTGTTAAGATTTGTAAAATTTTGATCTTTTAAAATCAAATCAATGAGCATAAAGCCTACATTATGGCGAGTATTTTTGTATTCCTCACCTATATTGCCAAGCCCTACGACTAAGATCATCTAGCTTTTTCTACGCCAACAACCGCTATCCTATCAGCGTCTAAAATAGTAACACCCTCAGGAACTACTACATCACGAACAAGTAAAGCATCACCTACATCAAGTTTGCTAACATCAAGTTCAAAGAAATTTGGTAAATTTTCAGCTTTACATTTAACTTTTAATCTTCTCTTAGATTGGATTAAAACACCTTTATTTTTAAGACCGATAGCTGTTCCTGTGATTTTAACTGGAACCATATATTTAGAAATCACACCTTTTTGTGCTACTTTTAAATCTACGTGTTTTAAATCACTTGTAACTGGATCTTTTTGATAATCCACAACCACAACATTTAAAGTTTGAGAACCCACTTTAACATCAAAAGCTAAAGTTGTTTTTTTACGAACTTCTTTAATGAATTCATTGACCTTAAAAGCAGCGTGGATATTTTCCAATCCTTTACCATAGATGTTTGCTATTAGATAACCATCTCTTTTTAAAGCTTTAGCTGCTTTTCTACCGATACTCTCTCTAACGATACCTTCTAACATCTTTTTTTATCCTTTCAAAAAAATAAGCTTTAATTTTAGCAAATATTGGCTTAGTTAAAAGTAAAAAAGTATATAATTATGATTTAAAATTGTATTTGGGATATTTTTTGAAAAAAGAATTAAATACTGCTTGGCTATGGGTTATTTTTGGAGCCTTGATAGAGTGCTTTTGGGTGAGTGGTTTAAAATACTCCTATGAAATTTGGCATTATTGCTTAACCGCTATAGGCATTTTTATCTCTTTTAATTGTTTTTTAAAAGCATGTAAAAAAATAGAAATCAGTGTAGCTTATAGTGTTTTTGTAGGCATTGGAACCGCTGGCATTGTGATAGCTGAAATTGCCATTTTTCATGAAAAATTTTCTATTTTAAAAATCTTTTTCATACTGCTTTTATTGCTCGGTGTGATAGGTTTAAAATTTAGTTCTAAAGAGAATTAATGGCTTGGATATTTTTAATCATTGCTGGAATTTGTGAAATTATAGGTGTTATCATCATGAAAAAATACGTCGACACACACGCAAAAAAATATCTTTTATTACTCATATTTTGCTTTATGTGCTCTTTTATGAGTTTGAGTTTAAGTATGCAAAGCATTGCTATGAGTATTGCTTATGCTATTTGGACAGGTATTGGTGCCGTGGGTAGTGTTGTAGTTGGTATAGTTTTATTTAAAGAGAGAAAAAATTTTTTAAAACTCTTTTTTATCTCAATGATTTTATTTTCCACTATAGCTTTAAAATTACTTTCTTAAAGGATTAAAATGCAAATTTATATTAGTGGTATTCACACTGATGTTGGAAAAACGTATTTAAGTGCTAGAATTTGCAAAGAATTGGGTTTTGATTATTTTAAACTCATTCAAGCAGGCACTCCAAAAGATAGTGATATCATAGCTCAATTTAGCCCAAAAACTAAAATTTTTAAAGAGGGTATATTTTTACAAACTCCCGTATCACCTCACAAGGCAAAAACTCTAGAAGGGTTAAATTATAAAGCTTTTGATATTGCTTTGCCTCAAAGTGATAAACTCATTATAGAACTTGCAGGTGGTATTTTTTCACCTATTGATGATGAAAAAACAATGATTGATTTTATGCAAAAATTTAAACGCCCTACCATTTTAGTCGCAAAAGATTATTTAGGAAGTATCAATCATACGCTTTTAAGCATAGAAGCCTTAAAACAAAAAAATATACCCATCCTAGCCTTAGTTTTAAAAAGTGAAGATCCTTTTAGTAAAGATTTTATACAAAAATATACACAAATTCCCATCATAGATTTTGATGATAAGGTTTGCGAGAAACTTTTAAAAATCATTAATAAATTTTAATGTATTATTTGTTTATCAATAAAGGAGTGAAAAATGAAACAAATATTATTTAAATTTTTGATTTTGAATTTTTTACTTGTAGTTTGTGCATGTTCACAGGATGGTTCATCCGTAGATGACTTGTTTAAAAAAGGTCAAGAGGCGTTAAAAAGTGGTGATCGAGATAAGGCTATAGAGTATTTAAAACAAGCTTGTAATTTAAATTCGGGATTAAGATCAGGATTTTCTTGTTATCAAGTTGGAAATTTTTATCGCAATATTGTGGGTGATACACGTAAATCTTCGGAATATTATGAAAAAGCTTGTGATTTAAATTTAGGACTTGCTTGTTTTGCAAGTGCAGATACATACCGTATTATAAATCCTGATAAAGCTTTAAACTATTATAAAAAAGCTTGTGATTTAGAAATATCACAAAGCTGTGTTGAACTTGCAAATTTATACATAGAAGAAAATAATGCTTCTAAATTTTTAGAATATCTTAACAAAGCTTGTGATTCAAAAGATGCAAAAACTTGCAATGATCTTGCAAAAATATATGAACAAGGGGTAATAAAATATAAACTAGGAATAGAAGATAAAGAAATATCAATCAAAAAAGATAGCTCTAAGGCCTTACAATACTATAAAAAAGCTTGTGATGAAGCTGAAAGTAATGATAGCGCTAAACAAGATTATTGCGAAAAATATCATCAATTAAAAAGCAATTTTTAAAAATTATTTTAATCCTAACTTTTACATTATAAAGTTAGGATTTCACATTTTAGCTTCACATAAAATCTAATTTTAAAAAATCTTTAAAATTTTTATCATGTAAGCAATTTTCTAAGCTTCTTTTATCGTATATCACTAATTTCAAAAATCATTGAAAATTTGCTCTAAACTATCCACTACATAAGAAATTTGCTCCTTTGTAATCACATAAGGGGGCATAAAATAAATTGTATTTGCAAGCGGCCTCAAAAGCAAATCTTTTTTTAAAGCTCTTTTAAAAACCTCAAGCCCAGCTCTTTCGTATTTTGCATTTAAAATATCAAAAGCACTGATCATCCCGCAAGTTCTAAAATTACCAAGAAAATCAAATTTTTTAAGTCTTGAAAACTCTTGCTGTATAAAGGTGCTTAAAATTTTATTTTTTTCTAAAATATTTTCATTTTCAAATATATCTAAAACTGCATTTGCCGCAGCACACGCTAAAGTATTTCCCGTATAACTATGAGAATGCAAAAAAGCTTTATAGTCTTTGTAAGGTGCGTAAAAAGCTTGATAAATTTCATCCTTAGTAAGCACCACAGAAAGAGGCATAAACCCACCCGTAATTCCTTTTGAAAGACAGATAAAATCAGGGCTTTGTTTGCATTGATGTAAAGCAAAAAGCGTCCCTGTGCGTCCAAATCCCACGGCAATTTCATCAAAAATAACTTGCACATTAAATTCATGACAAAGCTTTATGGCTTCATCAATAAATCCTGCCTCATACATATGCATATTTCCAGCACACTGCACTAAAGGTTCTAAGATAAAAGCACAAATTTCACTAGAATGCTTTTCTAAAATCCCTTTTAAAACAAAAAGTTCTTCTTGATAGTCTTTATTTTTTGGGACAGGGGTATTAAGACATTCTAAAAGCAAAGGATTGTAAGTATCTTTATAAAGTGCAACATCTCCCACGCTTAAAGCCCCTAAAGTTTCGCCATGATAAGAATTGCTTAGAGATAAAAATTTATTTTTTTTCAAACCCTGATTTAAATGATAATGAAAACTCATTTTAAGTGCTATTTCTACCGCACTTGATCCATTATCTGCGTAAAAACATTTATTAAAATCTCTCCCAACTTTTTCACAAAGTCTAGCTGAAAGTTTGATAATAGGCTCATGCGTAAAACCAGCCAAAATCACATGTTCAAGCTCATCAACTTGCTTTTTAATGGCATTTGCGATTTTTTCATTACAATGCCCAAAAAGATTCACCCACCAAGAACTGATGCAATCTAAATATCTTTTATCGTCAAAATCATAAAGCCAAACCCCCTTAGCTTTTTTTATAGGGATTAAAGGCACATTCTCATGATCTTTCATTTGAGTACAAGGATGCCAAATGTGTTCTAAGTCCAGTTCTTTTAAATTCATTTTTACTTCTTTGATTTTTAGTGCAATAATACTACATTTTTATACAAAAGCACTTTAAAATCAACATAGATATTTAGAAAATATTTATATAATTAAGATTTATAATTATCATTTTTATTTTGAAAGGAAAACGATGAAAAAAATATTAATTATTTTGGGATTTTTATTTAGTTTTGTATATGCTCAAGAAGATTTAGTCAAAAAAGGAGTTGAAGCTTATAGCAAGGGTGATTATCTGACAGCTTTAAAATATTTTCAAAAAACTTGTGATTTAAAAGATGGTGAGGGTTGCAGTAATCTTGGATTTATGTATGCATTTGGATTAAAAGTTAATAAAAATTATTTTAAAGCTATGGAATTATTTAAAAAAGCTTGTGATTTAAAAAATGGTGACGGATGCAGTAGACTTGGGGTTATGTATCAAGAGGGAATAGGTATTAAAAAAGATCTTTCTAAAGCTTTAGAGTTTTATAAGAAAGCTTGTGATTTAAATCATGGTTTTGGATGTTGCAATCTTGGGATTATGTATGCAGATGGAACAGGTGTTAAAAAAGATATTTCTAAAGCTTTAGAGTTTTTTGAAAAATCTTGTGATTTAAATGACGATCTTGGGTGTTATTATCTTGGTGCTATGTATGAAGATGGAATAGATGTTAAAAAAGATATTTCTAAAGCTTTAGAGTTTTATAAGAAATCTTGTGATTTATCAGGGGAAGATGAAGCTTGTCAAAGTTATATAAGGCTCAAAAAATAAAGCTTAAATATGCAAATTGTACAAATTTTAGATGAATTAAAAAAACAAGATAATTTTAGAATTTTACGCCCACTAAGGCATGAAGGAAAATATGTCTATAAAGAAGGCAAAAAGCTTTTAAATTTAGCCTCAAATGATTATCTAGCGCTCTCTTATGATAAAGAATTAAAAGAAGAATTTCTAAGCACTTTAAAAGATGAAAATCTATTTTTTTCAAGCTCAAGTTCAAGAAGCTTGAGTGGGAATTTTGAAATTTATGAAGAATTAGAAGATTATTTAAAAGCTGATTTTAAAAATAAAGAAATACTTCATTTTAACAGCGGATATCATTTGAATTTATCCTGTATAGCCGCACTTTCAAGCTTAGATAAAACTCTTTTTTTGGCTGATAAATTTATCCATGCGAGTATGATTGATGGATTAAGACTCAATGGAGCTAATTTTTTTCGCTATAAACACAATGATTTAGATCATTTAGTATCTTTGATCCAAAAACACTATGAAAAATATGAAAATATCATCATACTTAGCGAAGCCTTATTTAGCATGGATGGAGATTTTAGCGATCTAAAAGCCCTTGTCGAACTTAAAAAAACTTATCCAAAAATAAAACTCTATATTGATGAAGCCCATAGTGTTGGATGTTTTGATAAAAAGGGCTTAGGATTTGCAAAATCCCTTGGCTTAGAAAATGAAATTGATTTTTTGGTTTTTACCTTTGGAAAAGCTATTGCTTCAATGGGTGCTTGTATGATTTGTGCTAAAAAATATAAAGATTTTTTCATCAATAAAGCACGCGCTTTTATCTATTCTACGGCTTTACCTCCTATCAACGTTGCCTTCACGCTTTTTATTTTTAAAAATATGACAAAATTTCAAAATAAAAGAGAAAATTTATATCATCTAAGCCAAAATTTTAAAAACAAACTCAAAGAAAAAAAATATCAAATTTTAGGGGATTGTTATATCATTTCTTTGATCTTAGGGGATAATAAAAAAGCCTTAGAAATATCTAAAATACTTGAAAAAGGTGGCTTATTTGCTCCGGCAATTAAAGAACCTACCGTGCCTAAAAATACAGCTAGAATTCGCTTTTCTATTCACGCAGAACTTAATCAAAACGATCTTGATCCGATTTTGGAGTTATTATGAAAAATACTTTTTTATACAAAAATCCCAATTGTGATGAATTGATTGTTGTTTTTGGAGGATTTACAAGCCATCCAAGTCATTTTTTGCATTTAAAAAGTGAGAAAAATGTTGTATTGTTTTATGATTTTGAAAATTTAGATTTTGAATTTAATTTTAAAGCTTTTTCAAAAATCAAATTAATAGCCTTTTCCATGGGAATTTGCCTTGCTAATTATCTTTTAAAAGAATACAACTTTAATCAAAAAATTGCTCTCAATGGCACAAATTTAGGCATCGATAAAGAAAAAGGTATCCATCCTACGCTTTTCAGTAAAACCATAAAAAAATTTAATTTAGAAAATTTTAAAAATTCTTTATTTAAAAATCATAAAGATAAAACTAAAAATTTTATTTTTAAAGATGAAAATGCTTTAAAAAATGAACTTAATGTGCTTTTTGAATTTGCTTTAAAAGAGCAAAAAGAAAATTTAATTTGGGATAAAATTTACTCAAGCAATCAAGATGAGATCTTTCCACAAAATGCTTTAAAAAAAAGCTTTGAAAATTTAATTTTTCTAAATGAGCCTCATTTTGCTTTTTTTCATTTTCATTCTTGGGATGAACTTTGAATTTTTTAAAAGCCAAATCGAGCTATCAAAAAGCTGCAAAAGTGCAAGATTGGATGGGAGATAAGCTTTGTGAAAAAATCCCTACAAATGAAATTTTTGATCAAGTCTTTGAATTTGGTTGCGCACAAGGTGAATTCACACAAAAATTAAAAAAGAAAATCATCTTTGAAAAATACATTTTAAACGACATTTTAGATTACAAAATTCAAGATAAAGTTGAAATTTTTGATATGAATGATATTGCTCATCACCCTTTAAGCACTCAAAAATTTGATCTTATTGCTTCTAATGCAACCTTACAATGGCTTGATCTAAAAAAAATACTGCCAACCCTTAAAAACATGCTTAACAAAAAAGGTATTTTACTTTTATCTACTTTTGGTGAAAAAAATTTAGAACAAATCGCACAAAGCACAGGATTTTCTTTAAACTATCTTTCTCTTTTTGAAATAAAAAAAATCCTACAAGAGTATTTTTTTGAAATTTTTATAGAAGAAGATTTTATCACTTTAGAATTTGAAAGCCCTTTGGAGGTTTTTAGACACTTAAAATTAAGCGGGGTAAATTCTTTAGGTTATCACGCTTTATCAAAAACTTTTTTAAAAGACTATGAAAAAAGATTTCAAAACAAACTCACCTATCATCCTATTTTTATTTATGTAAAAAAAATATAAAATTATTTTGTTATAATCTGGGCAAATTTCCTTAGGAACTATCACAAATGAAAAAAATATTATTTTTTTGTATGTTTTTATTTTTATGTCTTAAAGCAGAAAATCTTAGCATTTTTGTCGCTTCTTCAGCTTCAAAAGCTATGAGTGTGATTAAAGATGAATTTTTAAAAACCCATCCAAATGATAACATAGAAATGATTTTTGGCGCCTCTGGAAAATATTACCAACTTTTAAAGCAAGGGCGAAAATTTGATTTATTTTTTTCAGCCGATGAAAAATACGCCGAGGCGATTTTTAAAGATCAAAACGCCTTAGAAAAACCAAAAATTTATGCTTTGGGTGTTTTAGCCTTATATAGCTTAGACCCAAATTTAATCCATTTTGAAAATCTCAAAGAAAATTTAACAAAAATCAATCATCTAAGCATAGCAAATCCAAAAATCGCTCCTTATGGAGTTGCCGCTAAAGAAATTTTAGAAAAACTTGATCTAAATGAAAGTTTAAAAAATAAAATTATCCTAGGTGATAATATCGCACAACCGGTTTTATATGTTGATTCTAAAGCATCCAAACTTGGCATCGTGGCTTATTCTTTAGTTTCTCCTATTAATCACCCCAAAGGATACGCAAGTATTATCGATCCAAAATATTTTACCCCTTTAAAGCAAAGCTTTGTGATCACAAAATACGCCAAAAATAAAAAATTAGCCTTTGAATTTAGCAATTTTATAGCTTCAACTAAAGCAAAAGAGATTTTTAAAAAATATGGATTTAATACTCCATGAATATTTTAAAAGGCAAAGTTTGCGAAGTTAATTATCAAGATGATTTGATACTCGTAAAAATAAATTGCGAAAATGAAATTTTTAGGGTTCTAATGCTTGCTCCATTTAAAGAACTTAAATTAGATCAAGAACTTCAAATGCTTTTTAAAGAACATGAACTTTGTTTTGCCTCGCTAAATTCTAATTTAAGCGTAGAAAATTCCTTTAAGGCAAAAATTTCAAAAATCAAAGAAGGAAAACTCTTATATCATGTATTTTTCAAATTCCACGATCAAGAACTTTCTAGCTTGATCACCAAGGAAAAAGCTTTGGAATTGAAACTTTGTCAAAATCAAGAATGGCTTTGCTTTATCAAAGCAAATGATATTATTTTAAGGACAAACAATGCTTGATCCTGTCTTTTTACAAACTCTCTTTCTAACTCTTAAACTAGCTTTTATCACCACTTTTATACTTTTTTTTATAGGTGTTTTTTTAGCTTATATTTTAAGTTTTACTCATTTTCCTTTTAAAGCTTTATTACAAACTTGTATCAATTTACCTTTGGTTTTGCCTCCTAGTGTTTTAGGTTTTTATCTTTTGATCAGTTTTTCAGCCAATACTTTTTTAGGGAATTTTTTGCAAAAATATTTTCACCTTTCTTTGGTTTTTACCTTTGAAGGACTCGTTTTTGCTTCTATTATTTTTTCTCTACCCTTTATGATCAATCCTTTACAAAGTGCTTTTTCATCGATCAATCAAAATCTCTTAGATGCTTCTTATACTTTAGGCAAAAGCAAAATAACCACGCTTTTTAAAGTCATCTTACCTAATTGCAAAGCGGGTATTTTTTCAGCTTGTGCCATGAGTTTTGCCCATACTATGGGTGAATTTGGAGTTGTAATGATGATAGGCGGACACAAACAAGGCGAAACTTTAGTCGCTAGTATTGCAATTTATGACGAACTTGAAACCTTAAATTACACCCTAGCGCACCAATACGCTTTTACGCTTTTTATCCTTTCTTTTGCCATACTTTTAAGCCTATATTTTGTCAATAAAAAGTTAAATTTTTAGGAAATTAAATGCTAAAACTAGATCTAAAATATCAAGTCAATACTAAAAATTTTGAATTTAAAACTCACATTGATCAAGGTGAAATCACAGCTATTTTTGGAGAAAGCGGAGCTGGAAAGACAACTTTGCTTAAAATCATAGCGGGGTTAATCAAACCAAATTGCGGGTACTTAGAAGTAGATAATGAAATTTGGTTTGATCATAAAAAAAATATCAATCTAAACATACAAAAAAGAAAAATAGGTTTTATGTTTCAAGATTATGCTTTATTTCCTAATATGAATGTCAAAGAAAATTTAAGCTACGCAAATAAAAATGAAAAAAAAATCAATGAATTTTTAGAGCTTATGAATTTAAAAGAATTAGCCAAAGCATATCCTAAAGAACTTTCAGGCGGACAAGCCCAAAGAGTTGCTCTAGCAAGAGCCTTAATAAGAGAGCCTAAAATTTTGCTTTTAGACGAACCTTTAAGTGCTTTAGATTTTAAAATGCGTATGAATTTACAAGATGAACTTGCAAAAATTTTACATCATTTTAAAATCACAACTTTATTTGTAAGCCACGATATAGCTGAAATTTACAAACTAAGCCATAAAATTATAGAAATTCAAAATGGCAAGATCATTAAAAATTTACCCAAAAATGAATTTTTTACACAAGCAAATTTAAGCGCAAAATTACGCTTTAGCGCGACTTTACTTGAGATTAAAAAAAGCGATATTTTGATCATTTTCACCCTACTTCTAAATCAAAACATCGTTAAAATCACACTCAGCGAGGAAGAATTTTTAAAAGATTATCAAGATGTAAAAATCGGCGATACGCTTTTACTTTCTATAAAAGCTTTTAATCCTATCATCGTAAGGAAAATAAACAAGAAGGAATAAAAATGAAAAAAATCATCATAAATTTAATTTGCATTTTATTTATCAGTGGATGCAGTCAAAAAACAACTGAAATAGTAGGCTACAGCATAGCATTTGCACCCTCAATAGCAGTTTCTGCTGTAGGACTTACTGCTCTTGGAGTGCTTTATCCTCCAATGTGGCTTTTAAGTAAAATTGATAAGAAAACAAGTAAAAATTAAAAGCATTCTTTTTGTAAACTTGTAGATTTATGTCAATCTCAATTGAATCTAGATTCAAAAACTACTAATGAAATTTTAAACGAGATTAAACATGAAATTTCTTATTTTAAAAAACGTGAAAAGTATTTTTCTCAAGTATATAATAAATTATTTGACAGCAAAAATGAAGAATATAAAAAATTCACTCAAGAATATGAAAAAAATACCCAAAAATATATCGATGCTTATAAAAAAGTTCTTGCAAGTGAAGATGATACTTGGTTAGCATATTCCAATGAAACAAATAAAAAAATATTGTATGCTTTTTATAAGGCTTATGAACGTTATCCTTTTATTAATAATGCTGAAACATTAACTGATAATAAAATTTTTGCTGTGAGTGATATAGATTTTGATTATTTTTATTTTGATAATGAGTTTTTAGTAAAAAAAGAAGATGAAGTTCTAGAAAAACTCAGCAAAAAACATATTAAAGAATATAAGAAATTTAAAGAAAAAACTTTAGAAAAATCCAAAAAAAATCAATCAAAAAGAAATCGCTTACAATGGTTTTGTTATATTTTTTCAAATACAAGATGAAAAATTTAAACCTATTTTAGGCTATGTTTCTTACAAGCTTGCAAATGAACCTGATGTGCATTGTACTTTATATTGATGGAAAAATGTAATTTATAAAAAAAGATTTAAAAGAATAGCTAAGCAAGCATTCTTTTAATATCTTTTAATCTCTTGACGCAAATTTCAAGATCTTTATTTTTAGTCGCATTGTCTTTTTTAGCATAGGCGTGCAAAATAAATAATTTCGTTTCAAAAGCATAAAAAATTCTGATCGAATGTCTTGGAGTTTTCAATCTTATCTTAAAAATATCATCACATCTTGTTTTGCTGTGTTGCTCATCAAGCTTGTTGCCATTTATAGCTAATTCTTGTATCATTTTATAAGCTTTTTCTTTATAACTAGACTCAAGGTTATTTATAAATTTCGTGATTTTATTATTATAATAAACGATTTCATACATAACAAACCTTTAATTTGTTAATATTTTATCTTATTTTTTCAAATCCTTAAATAAATAATTTAAATATTGATTTAAAATTTCTTCTCTTTTATATAAATCTTTAAAATTTGAAATTTTAACATTGAGTGCAAAAGATTGATAAGAATGAAATTTTTTCAAATAAACAAATCCTACAATCCAAGCAATACTATCATTAAAGCCCGTTTTACCATAAAGAATAAAATCATCATTTTGTCTTAACTCGATCGTTTTAATGACTTCTTCTTGAATTTTTTTAGAATAAGGAAGTTTTAAATTGGCAAGTTTAAAAAGTAAAGCGGCTTGTTCTTTGGCTGAAATTTGTAAAGTATTATCAAGCCAAAAAGCATCAATTTTAGAAATTTTTTTATTGCCATAATCAAGCTTGTTTAAATTTTCTTGCATTCTTACTTTGCCTATTTTTCTAGCAAGTTCTTTAAAAGCAGGCACTTGAGATCTTTTTATAGCTGAAGTTAAATTCGCATCCTGTGCCCAAGAAGATAAAAAGACTTTTTCGCCTTTATAATGATAAAAAACTTCACTTGTATCTTTGAGTACATGAGAATTTAAAGCGATTAAAGCATTAAAAATTTTAAAAGTAGAAGCTGGAGAAAAACGCTCTTTAGCTTTTAAAAAATCATTACTCAAAAACTCTTTACCATCATAAACAATCATTACTCCGCTAAGATTTTGCTCTTTAAAAAAATCTGGCAAATTTTTAGCAAAAATAAAATTTTGAAAAAGTAAAAATAAAATAAATATTCTTATCATTTTTTATCCATAACCTTTTTAAAAGCCAAAGAAGCTAAAGCCAAACCAAAAGAAGCCGTAACCCCCATAAAAGAACCAAGATCCTTACAGCAAGGCACTTCATCTGAAAAAACCACGTCAAAATCTTGATTAAAACCCGATTTTCTAAGTTCATAACGAAATTTTTTTGCCAAAGCATCACCGTAAGTTTTAAAAATACTTGTCGTTTTAATACGCGTAGGATCAAGTTTTCTTGCTCCACCTGTAGAAGAAATAAAAATTTGCTTTTTAAAATCAATCCTATTAGCCAAAGCTACTTTAGCAGGAATATCATCAATCGCGTCGATAATAAGATCAAAAGAACTCAAATCAAATTGATTAAGAAAATCTTGATCAATTCTAGCTACAATACCTCGAGCTTGATAAATTCTTTCAAAAACTTTCGCTTTTTCTTCACCTATGTGCTCACTATGAATTTGGCGATTTTGATTTGTGCTTTCAAAGCAATCCCCATCGATTAAAGTAAGATTTGTAAAACCACTTCTAAAAAGCGCATCAACGCAAATTCCACCAACTCCACCAAGCCCACAAACTAAAACTTTAGTTTGAGAAATTTTCTCTAAATTTTCTTCTCCAATCAACCATTTTATACGCGTAAATCTATCATTCATTATTTTTCCTTAATCCATTTTTTTGTTTGTTTTAATTTTTTATAAGCCGTTAAATCAAGCATTATAGGCGTAATAGTCGCATAACCTTTCTTTAAAAGAGCGATATCGGATTTTTTTTCTTCTTCAAAATCTAAATTAGCACTTGCAAGCCAAAAATACTTCTTTCCTCTTGGATTGACATTGCAATGGGCTTTATAATTGTAAATTCTTTTTCCAACTTTAGCGATTTTAATCCCTTTAAATTTAGTTTTTGAAGATGGAAAATTCACATTTAAAAATTCTTTTTTATCTAAAGGAAATCCTTGATTAAAAATTTTTTTCACAAGTTTTTTTATAATTTTTAAAGCGATTTTATAATCTATTTTTTCATTATTTTTATAAAATTGTGAAAAAGCAATAGCCGGAACTCCTTGTAAAACAGCCTCCATAGCTCCCGCACAAGTACCAGAATATGTAATATCTTCACCTACATTTGCGCCTTTATTGATCCCACTTATAACAAGATCGGGTAATTTTTTCTTATAAAAAGCATGTAAAGCCAGATAAATACAATCCGCAGGAGTTCCATCATCTAGCTTATAAAATCTTTTTTTAACCTTAACAAACTGAAGAGGTCTTACCAAAGTAATAGAATGAGAACAAGCCGATTTTTCATTTGAAGGTGCAACTACTGTTATTTTTGCTTTAAATTCTTTTTTCAGCATCTCAACAAGTTTTTTCAAGCCTTTGCTTTCATAGCCATCATCATTAGTAATAAGAATTTCTTTCATTTTCAGCCTTGTTATAATTTAAATTAAAGAAATTATTTTCAAAAAAAGTAAATTAAAATTATATACAAAAAATAATAATTTTTATTACTTTTTAATCTGTAATTTAAATTCAAATTAAATTTTTGTAAATTATGTTATGATACTAAATATCAAAATTAAGGATATTGCCCATGAAAAAAATCAAATATGGCTTATTTTTTCTAGTTTTTACTATGATGTTTTCAGCTTGTTCGACTAAAGAACTCAATCCTTTAGGACGCTCTTATGGGGAAATGTATGATAGTGATCCTTTAAAAATCGGTCAAGAACCAACAGCACCACAAAAGCAAACTGGTTTAGCTGAAGGACAAAAATTTCCAGCCATCCCTTTAGTGCCACCTGTTTTGCATTTTGACTCTGCTGATGCTAATTCTACAGAAATTCCAAGACCGAGATTAAAATCAAATGGTGAATTTAATGACGTCTCCGCCGTTGGAGGGATCAGCTATACAAGTGATTATGTAACCGTTATGAATCCAAATGGAGCAGCATTGACTATATCAAACACCAATCCAGGAAATTGGATATGGGGATATAATCTATACGCAAGTAAAGGTTTTGAAGATGCAAGAACTTGGCGTTTGGTTGAATTTGCAAGCAATATTGTTATGTTTAAAAATGCCCAAACCAATACTTGTCTTAATGCTTATGGTAATGGTATAGTGCATTATCCTTGTGATCAAAGCAATCACGCACAATTTTGGAAACTCATTCCTATGAGTAATGGAGCGTATCAGATTAGAAATGTTGCCACACAACAATGTATCCAAACCCCTGTAAATGATGTCATGCATGAATTTAATCTTAGCTCTTATAAGATTTATTTAACAGAGTGTGTCAAACCAGGTGAAAAAACTTTGGACAGACAATGGTATATCACAGCGCCTACTTATGGGGCTATTTCACCTTATTAAAGGAATAAACAATGAGAAAAGTAATTTTATTTTTATTTTTTAATATTAGTTTTGTTTTTGGAGCTTTGGAAAATTATTCTAGCGGAACTTGGAATATGCAAGGATCTTCAGCTTCAACTGAAAGCAAATGGAATGTTAGCGTTAGACAGCTTATAACTGGGGATAATCCTTTAGATATAGTTGCTATACAAGAAGCAGGAGTTCTACCCTCAACTGCTACAATGACTACAAGACAAGTACAACCTGTGGGCGTTGGAATTCCTATACATGAGTATGAATGGAATTTAGGAACTTCATCGCGTCCAAATGTAGTTTATATTTATTACTCAAGAATAGACGTTGGAGCTAATCGCGTTAATATGGCGATAGTAAGTAGAACAAGGGCTGATGAGGTTATAGTATTGCCTCCTCCAACCGTGGCCTCAAGACCTATTATAGGGATTCGAATTTGTAATGATGTATTTTTAAATGTCCATGCTTTAGCTAGGGGCGGAAATGATGCGGGTGCTTTAGTAACAGCTGTAGATATGCACTTTAGAAATTTACCCGATATTAGCTGGATGATCATGGGAGATTTTAATCGCAACCCTAATCAACTCCTCCCATTACTTGATGCTGATTTAAGAAGACGCATTAACATTGTCTATCCACCTTCTTTTACGCAAACTTCAGGCAATACGATTGATTATGCCATCACTGGAAATTCTAATCAAGCAGCAGCCTATAGACCACCATTGATCACAGCTGTTTTAGCCTTAGCGGGTATTAGAACTTTTTTAGCATCGGATCATTTTCCAGTTAATTTTAGGAGGTTTTAAATGAAAAAAATTTTAGTTTTATGTGCTGTATTGATGAGTTTAGCTTTTGGCATTGAACCTAAAGGGGATTTGCCTGATTATACGCCTATGTTTGCAATCAGATCTCTTCAAACTGGAATTTCAATCAGTATTTTTAGAGAAAGCTCACAAGATCTAACCGATCAAAATTGGGTATTAAGAGAAATCACTTTAAGTGATAAATTAAAAGCTAAAGATACACTCGCTGATAAATTTCCTTTTGGTTATGTTCAATTTGTCAATCCAAATGATGATGATATATGTTTAGCTATTTTAGAAAGTGGTTTTTTTGGGGTTAAATCTTGTAAAGGAGATTTAGAAGATGAAAAATTAGAAACTGTTTTTTCTATCATGCCAACAACAAGTTCTGCAGTGCAAATTAGATCTTTGGTTTTGGGTGGAGTGGAATGTATATCTACCTTTCGTAACCCTCAAATTCCTTTAGAAACTCGTATAGGCATACAAGAATGCTTTAGAGGACCTCATCAATTTATCGCGCCTTTTCAGTTATTGTTTTTTACTCCTGCTATCGTTGAAGCAACTCCGCTTAATTAATTTACCTTTTTAGGTAAATTAATTATTAACTTTTATAAATAAACTAAAAACACTTAAAAAATATTTTTTAAAAAATCAAGCTTTATTTGCTATAATTGCTAAAAAATTATTTTAAAAAGGAAATTTTTATGTTAAATCTTTTGCTTTTAAGCAGTTCAAGTTATCAAAATACCGGTTATTTAACCCATGCCAAAACCTATATACAAGATTTTTTAAAAGAATGTGATTCTTTAAATGAAGAAATACTTTTTATCCCTTATGCAGGGGTAAGAAGAAATAATGATGAATATGAGAAAAAAGTAAAAGAAAGTTTAAATCAAGAAAATATCGTCTCTATACATCGTTATAATCACTCTAAAGAAGCTATTTTAAAAGCTAAAGTCATTTTAGTCGGCGGGGGTAATACTTTTATGCTTTTATCTAAACTTTATGAATACGATCTTTTAGATTGTCTAGCTCAACGCGTCAAAGAAGGGGCTTGTTATATCGGCTGGAGTGCTGGATCAAATATAGCAGGAAAAAGCATAAAAACAACCAACGATATGCCAATTATCATGCCTCAAAGTTTTAACGCACTCAATCTTTTTCCTCATCAAATCAATCCTCATTTTATCAGCGGCAAAATTCAAGGGCACAATGGAGAAAGTCGAGAAGAACGCTTAGAAGAATTTTTAATCGCCAATCCTCAAGAAAAAATTTACGCCATACCTGAAGGATCGGCTCTTAGAATAAAAGATGATAAAGTTAAAATTATAGGGCATAATCCAGTGCTTAAATTTGAACACCCTATGAAAAGCACAACTTTAGAACTCAATCAAGAATACCCTTATTAAAAGGAATTAAAATGCATAATTTTTATTTGATATTAGCAGCTTTAGGAACTTTGGCAACTGTTATTTTACTCATTAAAAAAGCAGAGACGAAAACAACTTTATTTGGTGTTGGTTTTATCCTTTGTTTGGTTTCTTTAAAGCCAATTGATGCCTTAAATGCCTTTACTTCTTCAATGACTCAAGCCTCTTTGCTTAAAGCCATTTGTGCGAGTATGGGTTTTGCCTTTGTGATGAAATTCACTCGATGTGACGCTCATTTAGTTCGATTGCTCACCGCTCCTTTAAAAAATTTAGGCTTTTTCTTAATCCCTATTGCTTTTATCATAACTTTTTTTATTTCCATTGCTATACCTTCTGCGGCCGGTTGTTCTGCGGCTGTTGGGGCAACTTTAATCCCTTTATTGATGGCTTCTGGGATCAAACCTGCTATGGCAGCGACTGCGGTTGTAAGCGGAACTTTAGGAAGTGCTTTAAGCCCTGGCACTTCTCATAATGGCATCATCGCTGATATGAGTGGCTTAAGCATCCCTCAAGTTTTAAGTGTTCAATTTAATTTTACTTTTGTTTCTGGAATCATCACTTGTATTTGTTTAATCATTATGGCTCTTATTTTTAAAGATTATCAAAAAGGAGCAGTTTATGAAAGCAAAACACAAACCGAAGAAGGAATTAAAAAAGCAAATTTCTTATATGCTTTGATGCCTTTAGTTCCTATTGTTATTTTGATCGTCGGTGCAAGCAATTTACCAAAAATTGAAATTTTAAATCCTATTTTAAACTGGACAACTAAAATTCAAGTGGCAGAAGCTATGCTTTTAGGTGCTATTTTAGCTATGGTTGTAACTATGAGTAGTCCTACTAAAATTTGTCAAGAATTTTTCAATGGTATGGGAAATTCTTATGCTAATGTTGTAGGTATTATCGTTGCTGCAAGTGTTTTTGCTGCAGGATTGGAAGCTTGTGGAGCTACTAAGGCTGTGATTGAATTTTTAAAAAATGAGCAGCATTATGTCCGATTTGGAGGAACCTTTATACCTTTTTTAATGGCTATGGTAACAGGTTCAGGCGATGCGCCAACTATGGCTTTTAATCAGTCAATCACCATACACGCTAAAGATTTAGGCTTTGATCAAGTGGCATTAGGTATGGTAGCCACAGTCGCTGGGGTGCTTGGAAGGGTTGTTTCACCTATCATGGCGGCAAGTATTATTGTCGCGGGTATCGCAGGGATAAATACCATAGAAATTGTAAAAAGAACTGCGCTAGGCTCGATCATTTCTCTTTTAGTGATCGCTTTTATTATGCTTTAATTTCACTAGCTAAAAGAATGATTTCTTGCAAAACTTTACTTGCTGCTTTTAAAGATTTAAGTGGCAAGTATTCATAAATAGAATGAAAATTATGTGCTCCAGTAAAGATATTTGGACACATAAGCCCTTTTTCAGATAGCACAGCCCCATCATAACCGCCACGCATAGGAATGATCTTTGCCTTTATATCTAAATTTTCATAAGCTTTTAAAGCCAGTTTTACAGGGAGACAATCCGTAGTTTTTAAGGCATTAAAAACATTTTTATAACGATTTGATAAATGAATTTGTATCCTTTGCTCACCCCACATTTTTTTACAAGAATCGCATAAATCTTGCAAGAATTGCATTCTTTGCTTATATTTTTCCTCATCAAATTCTCTAATGTCTATTTTTAAAATCGTTTTTGCACTATTTCCATTTATTTCTTTCACCCAAAAATACCCTTCCTTGCCTTGCGTGTATTCAGGTGCCTCACCTCTTGGCAACATAGAAATAAATTGATGGGCTAAAATCAGCGAATTTACAAGTTTGCCTTTTGCACTCATAGGGTGTGCTGAAACTCCTTGAAAAGTTACTATAGCATCTCCAGCATTCCAATTTTCATAGATAAACTCACCTATACCACAACAATCCAAACAATACCCAAAATCAGCGTTAATTTCTTTCACATCAAAAGCCTTAGCCCCTCTTAATCCCTGCTCTTCATCAGGCAAAAAGCCCACAATGATATCCCCATGTTTTAAAGAAGGATTTTTAACAAAAAATTCAAGCATATCCATAATCGCAGCGATGGCGGCTTTATCATCCGCACCTAGCAAACTCGTTCCATCAGTATGGATAATATCATCGCCTTTGTAATTTTTAAGCTCTTCAAATTCACTTTCTCTTAGATAAAGATCTAATTCTTTATTAAGACAAATATCTCCACCTTCATAATGCGTGATCTGTGCTTTGGTATCATTTTTTTGCTCACTACTAGTATCTAAATGTGCAAAAAAAGCTATACGGGGTGCATTGGAAACATTTGCAGGTAAAAGTGCTGTTGTGATAGAATTTGATCTTTTAACAATCTGACTCAATCCAAGCTCTTGAAGTTCCTTTGCTAGCAAACTAGCCAGTTGCATTTCATTAGGATTTGAAGGCATGATACCTGCCAAACCATTTTCTTTATTGGTTGTGGTATTGATCTTAGTATAATTTATAAATCTTTGGGCGATATCCATAAAAACTCCTTAAATTTTACGCTTAGGAAAAAGAATTAATCATCTTGTATTATAATCGCATTTCATTAAATTTTTAGGATGAAAAATGAAAAAAATATTAAATTTATTTGGTGCTTGTGCGGTTTTTGCAAGTTTAGCTTTTGCAGATGTTAATATGTATGGTCCAGGTGGCCCTCACTTTGCTTTACAAGAAATAGCAAAAAAATACGAGAAAAAAACCGGCGTAAAAGTCAATCTTACCTTTGGTCCTCAAGCTAGTTGGATCGAAAAAGCAAAAAAAGATGCGGATATATTATTTGGTGCTTCGGATCAATCAGCTTTAGCCATTACAACAGATTTTGATAAAAAATTTGATGTTAAAAAAATCGAACCATTGTATTTTAGAAAAGCGATCATTCTTACTCAAAAAGGCAATCCTCTAAAAATCAAAGGCTTAGAAGATCTTGCTAAAAAAGGAGTGAAAATCGTTGTCCCAGAAGGTGCAGGAAAAAGCAATACTTCAGGAACAGGCGTTTGGGAAGATATGATAGGAAGAACTCAAAATATAAAAATGATTCAAGATTTTAGAAACAATATCGTTGCTTTCACCCCTAACAGCGGTGCTGCTAAAAAATTATTTTTAGAAAAAAAAGCGGATGCGTGGATCACTTGGATCGATTGGGCTAAGGCAAATCCAGACTATGGCGATGTTGTTGATATCGAAAAAAAATTAGTCGTATATAGAACTTTCAACATAGTCGCAAAAAATAATGCAGATAAACAAATTCAAGATTTTATCACTTATCTTAAAAGTGATGATGCTTATAAAGTATTTAAAAAATACGGATATAGAAAATAAAGCTTACGCAAACACGCACTCTAGTGTGTGTTTGATTTTATTCTTTTTAAATTAAGCCTATATACGCTACAATTAAAACAATTTAATTGCAAGGTTTAATTATGAATTTCAAACAAGCATTTTATTCAAAACTAGAAGATTGTTATTTGGGTGCTAAAATCAAATATTCAAAAAATCAAACTAAAAATGGTTTTACAAATTTGCTTTCCATAAAAGAAAAGTATTTTCAAAAAATTAAAGAATATTTAGACACACAAAAAATTTATACAAACACTTACAATAAACTTTATAATTTTTTTAGCTCTTATTTAAATGAAACAGGAACTCCATTTTTCTACGATACGCCAATTTATAAAAATATCTATGCAAAAGTGTATTCAAATTCAAAAGATACAAATCTTTTTTACAAAACACAAAATTTATATTATGTAAAATCAGATACTATTTACAATCCTCTAAGTTTGCAAAGCGATGAATATACTTTTAATTTTCTTACCGATGAATACGTGCAAAATCCTGACAATAACAAGAACAAAATAAATTTTTATTTGCAAGATATACGAGATAATAATATAAATATAAAAGTGATTAATTCTAAAAATTCTGATTATATCAATATATTTAAGCAAAACTCAAACGAATTCAGTGATGATTTTTTAAAATTTTTAAAAAAAGAAAATATAAACATAAAAGAAGAAGAGTTAAAAAAGCTTTTTAAGTCCTATAAAAAACAAAATGAGGTGGATTTTTTCATACACAAAGATGCTAGAAATTTTTTAAAAGAACAATTTAATTTATGGTTGTTTTTTTATGTCAATGACAGCGTCACTGATTGGACTAAACAAAAAATAGAAGATATCAATTCTCTTAAACAAATCGCCTTTAAGATCATAGACTACATAGCCGATTTTGAAGATGAACTAAAGGCTATATGGTTAAAACCAAAATTTGCTAAAAATACCCACTATGTTTTTAGCATAGACACTATAAAAACTCACGCAAACAATGCTGATAAAATTTTAAAAACCATTTATAAAGATACAAAATTTAAAGATCAAATCACAGAATGGCAAGAACTAAAATTTATAGAAGATGATTTTGATATAAAAAACATAGATGAAGAAAAATACAAATTTTTACCTCTTGATACAAAGTATCTAAGCGAAGAAAACTACTATAAACTTTTAAGTTCCTTTGAAAATTTAGATGAAATTCTAAATGGAGAACTTATAAAAAGCGATAATTTTCAAGCATTAAATTCCTTAATGCCAAAATATCAAAATAAAATAGATCTAATCTATATAGATCCACCCTTTAACACCGGCAGCGATTTTGAATACAAAGATAAATTTCAAGATAGCACTTGGCTTTCTTTGATGCATAATCGTTTAGAATTAGCAAAAGAATTTTTAAGTGATAGGGGAAGTTTTTATTTGCATTTGGATGAAAATGCTGATTATCGAGGTAAAGAACTTTTAAATGAAATTTTTCACGATATGGAGTGTAAAAAAATTACATTTAATACAAATGCTACCAAAGATAATGAGTCTGATTTATTTGGTTACAAAAGTTTTGGAAACAATTTTGTTTTAAAAAGCTCGACAATTCTTTTTATAAAAAATGAAAATAGTATTTTTAATAAATTATGGAAACCAAATAGAAATGCATCTTTATTAAATCTGGGACAACTTGATTTAATAGGTATTCCAAAAACACAAACCCCTAAAAAAATAATAGACTATGAATATTATATTCAAAAATGGGATGATGGTAAATTGCATCATAAAAAAATTGATATAAAAGATGAAAAAATATATCCCTTAAGCGATATTTGGAATGATTTATATTCTTTTACTCAATCTGAAATGAGGGTTAGTGAAAATATATCTTTTTACAGTTCCCAAAAACCTGAAAACATGCTTAGAAGGATAATACAATCTAGTTCCAATGAAAACAATATTGTAATGGATTTTTTTGCAGGCAGCGGAACAACATTGGCTGTTGCTCATAAGTTAAATAGAAAATTTGTTGGTATAGAAATGGGAAAACATTTTTATGAAAAATACCTAACATTTGATAAAGAATCCAAACAATATGAATATAGATTGGGCTTACTTGGAAGAATGAAAAATGTTATAGCTGGAGATATTGAGTTTTATGCTATTGACAAAAAAAGAAGGTCATCTCTTTCAAAGATAATAGAATTTAAAGGTGGTGGTGCTTTTAGATACTATGAACTTGAAAGCTATGAAGAAAGTTTAAATGAATGTGAGTATGCTTTAAATGAAAATACAATTATTGATTATCGTAAATCAAAAAAACTTATAAAAGGACTTAAAAAAGGAGAAAATATCTGCCTTGATATGAATGCTTACAATAAAGAATTTGATATATTTTTAACTATGTCAAATCTTTTAGGACTTAAAATCAAAAATATTTTCATAGATAAAAATGGCATAAAATCTTGCAAATTTGAAAATGATGAGGTTATAAATCTAGAAAATATAGACTTGATACAATATCCAAAACTTAAAAATCTAATATGGTGGGAAAATCATGAGTGAAATGCTGATAAATATTGAAAGAGTTGTTGATGATCTAAAAAATATAAAATTAAATAATGTTTTTTTTGAAGCTATTGCAAATTCTATGCAAGCTAATGCCACGAAAATAGATGTAAAAATTTATTCAGCAAACCTGTATGGCGATATTCAAAATTCACTGCAATATATAGATAAACTTGAGATTATAGATAATGGCGATGGATTTAATAAAGAAAATTTAAAGTCATTTAAAGAATATGGTAGCAAACATAAAATTTCTTTAGGCTGTAAAGGAATCGGTAGATTTATTTATCTAAAAATTTTTAGACATATTTATATAGAAAGTAAAAACATAGAATTTGCTTTTAATATTAATGGCATAGAAAAACAAAAAGAAGCAAGCAATAGTATAACCAAGATATCATTTTTAGAGCCAAAAGAAAATATTAGTATTAATTTTAAAAATTTAGAACAAGCTATCAAAGAACATTTTTTACCATATTTTTTAATGCATGAAAATAATAAACATATTGAAATAAATATTTATAACAATAATAAATTGGAATATAAAATTTTAAGCAATCAAATACCAAATTTTAAAGAGAAACAATTTAATATTAAAGAATATAGTTTTGTCTTAACTTATGCATATGGTAATAAAGAATTAAAAAATGAGGGACATTATGTCGCAGATAAGAGAGTGGTGTCCAAAAATTCTGATTTAGAAAATGAAAAAAAATACAATCTATTCAAAGATAATGAACTTAAGATATACTTTATTTTAGAGAGTATATATTTTGATAAAAATGTAAATAATGAAAGAAATGAATTGCTAATTTACCCCAAGAAAAAAACCGCATTTCAATTTGGTGATCTATGTTGGGAAGATATACATAATGAACTAGAATTACAATTAAAAGAAATTTATAAAGAAAATGGTTTTGATATAGATAAAACTATAAAAAAAAATAGAAAAGAAGCTATTAAAAAATTTCCTTATCTTGGTGCATATTTTGATGATAGCAATGAATTAAATATAGAACAAATGCAAAAAAATGCAAAAAAAGAATTTGAAAATGATAAAAACTTTCTAAGAGATGAGAATAATAAAAAAGATAAAAACTATGAAGTAAAATTAAGCAAGGTAACTCAAGCAGAACTAGCAGAATATATTTTTGATAGAAATAGAATAATTCAAAAATTAAGAGAATGTATTAAAAATAAAAGTATTGAAGAAGAAGTGCATAATTTATTTATGCCGAGACATACAAAAGATGAAAAACAAAACTATAAAACAAATAATATCTGGCTTTTTGATGATAGATTTATGGGTTATGATAAAATTTTTAGTGATTTTAACATAAAAAATATTTTTCCAAACTTGTATGACAAATTAGAAAGACCCGATATACTAAGCATTGTTTCAAACACTTATGATAAAAATAAAATAACTGATATTTTACTTATAGAATTTAAAAAACCTCATGAAAATATCACTCCAGCACAAGCTGAAGAGCAGCTATTAAAATATGGTAGATTTATAAATCATTTAGTTGATAATAAAATTAGAATTTGGGCTTATGCTTTCTTAAAATTTAATAATGATACCATGGAAAGCTTAAATGATAAAGCTTATAATAAAATATTCACTTCTAGTAACTTTCCATTATGCTATAAATATCATGAACGCAATAATATGATTATAAATTTTTTAGACTATGAAGCATTAATATGTGATGCGGAAAACAGAAATAAACTATTTTTAAATATTTTAAAAGGAAAATATTTAAACGATGAATAATATCAAAAAAATTGGTAAATTTTATTTATAAAATACCAAAGCAAAGGGTTTATAAGGAAAGATAATGGCAAAACAAAATACAAAAAAACATTTATTATTAAATGAATTTATCCATAAAAAAATACTTATGCAAGATTTTGATAAAGGTTATGATTTTGATAGCTTTTCAAATGGCATAAATTTACAATACTATCAAAAAAGAAGTATTAAACATGCCTTAACCATTCTTTCTTTTTATATGAGCGATGAATTAAAATCTGATATACATAATCAAGAGCGTAGAAAACTCTTAGAATTTTATCAAGAAGAAAGCAAAAATATAAAAATTCAAAAAAAAGATATTGCAAGGGCTTCTTTTTGGATGGCCACAGGAAGTGGAAAAACCATAGTTATGATTAAACTCATAGCCTTGATAAATAAATTCATTAAAAATAAACTTTTGCCTAAAAAACCTATAATGCTTTTAGCCCCTAATGATAAAATTTTAAATCAATTTAAAGCAAATATAGCAAAATACAATAATCATCATAGTGATTTTATCAAAATAAAAGATCTAAAAGATTTTGAAAACTTGGAAAAAGATGTTAGTTTGCTAAATGAAGCTGTGGTGTATTTTTCTAGGAGTGATTTACTCGAAAACGAAGAAAACGTAGGCAAAGATAAAAAAGCAAAAAGATTAAATTATAAAAATTATTTAAATCAAGACGGTTGGTATATATTGCTAGATGAAGCACACAGAGGCGATAGCAAAACATCTTTAAGAAAAAACTATTATCATGAAATTGCTAGGGGTTTTACTGAAGAAGATGAATTTCCTAAAGGTTTTGTGTTTAATTTTTCAGCTACTTTTGAAGATGAAATAGACTTTATAACTTGTGCTTATAATTATAATTTGCAAAAATTTAACCAAGATGGGTATGGCAAAAATATTGCGGTTTTAAGTGAAAATTTAGAATTTAAAAATGAAAACAGCGATGAAAACAAAATGAAAACAATTTTAGAAAGTTTTTTGATTTTTAATGCCATTGTTAAGACAAAAGAAGAACTGTTTTCAAAAAGACAAGATTTTAAATATCACAATCCTTTAATGATAGCAGTTTCTGATAAAGTAAATACTCAAGATGCAGGAATTAAACTATATTTTAAAGCAATACTTGATGTGCTAAAAAATAAAACTGATATAAAAAATTTAGCTTCAAATCTTTATAATAAACTTCAAAATCAAAATTTATTTTTTAATGAAAATGAATTAAGTGATGAATTTTTAAATCATATTAAAAATGCAAACAATGATGAGCTTAGAAAAAATATTTTTTATGCGAGCTCAAATGCAAATTTGGAATGTTACACTATTAAAGGAAATGATAAAGAATTAGCCTTTCAAAGTAAAAATTCCAATAAACCTTTCATGCTTTTAAATATTTCAAACGCAAAAGAATGGGAAAAAGAATTTCTACTTGAGCTTGGAGTAGAAAGCATCAAAGATATATCACAAAGTTATTTTGAAGATATCAATAGTGAAAATTCACCTATTAATATAATGCTAGGAAGTAAAGTTTTTTCAGAAGGATGGGATAGTAATCGTGTAAATTTAATCTCTTTTATAAACATAGGTAGCATTAACGCTAAAAAATATGTCCTTCAAACCATAGGAAGGGGAGTCAGAATAGAACCTTTTTTAAATCAAAGAAAAAGATTATATCCCCTAAAAGAAACATTTGAAATTGATGAGCAATGTATAAAATTAGCATATGGTTTAGAAACTCTTTTTGTAATGGCGAGCGATAATGAAGCCATTAAAGCTATTATAGAGGGCATAGAATATGAATTTATGGAGAGTAGATTTCTTAAAGGCTTTAAGGAAACAAAATTATCATTTAACTTACCAGTGCCAAAATACAAAAATGAAGCAAAATTAAAAAATATTTATAAAATCTCAAAAAGAGAAGCAAATTCTTTAGAAGAGTTTATAAATTCTTACGATGAAGATGTTTTAATTTTAGAACAGTGTTTATATAAAAATTTTAAATATTCTACATTGCAAGAGTTACATAAATTTATCGATAAAAAAGAAAGTAGAATACAGCTATCAGGAGACAAGGTAGAATTTAATGAAAAAACAACATTAAAAACAATCAATAATGTATTAAATTCCAATACTAAAATTTTAGATAAATTTGTAAAGCTAGATAAAGAAATAACACATCATAAAAATATACAAGCAAAGTTAGATCTTGAAACAGTTCAAGAGATCAACAAGGTTATAAAAGATGTTTTAAATGCAAAAAATGAAGATGAACTAAAAGCAGATTTCGAGAATAAAAAGATAAATTTAGATGAGCTAATGCGGAGCATAAAAGAAAGTGATAAAAGCAAAAAAGTGCAAGGATATACAATTAGTGCAAGGCTTAGCAAACATTATTATAATCCTTTAATTATCTATAATGAAAATGATAAAGAAAATAAAATTAATTTTGCTATTTCCAATAAAAGTGAAAAAGAATTTTTAAATGAATTAGAAGAAAACTTAAATTTGCCTTTTTTTAAGCAATATAAATGGTATTTTTCTAAATTAGTAGAAAATCAAGATGAAATTTATATTCCATATTTTGATGAAGAGCAACAAAAAGAAAGAAAATTTTATCCTGATTTTATATTTTGGTTAAAACATAAACAAAGCGGAGAATTTATTATATATTTTATAGATCCAAAAGGTTTAAAAATAGAAGATAATCCTAGATTTAAATTAAAAGGATTTAAAGAAATATTTGAAAATAACAATTTAATTTATGAAGATAAAAATATAAAAGTTAATTTATTTTTTTACAATAAAGAAGGAGATGCATTTGTATCGGACGAATTAAAAGAATTTGTTAAAGCAAATATAGAGGATATTTTCAAATGAAAACCTTTCTCGTTTGTGCCTTAGAACCTTCAGCAAATTTGCACCTCAAAGAAGTTTTAAAAGCCTATAAAGATGAGTATAAAGAATTTGATTTGGTGGGAATTTATGATGAGAGTTTATGCGATGAATTTAATCTAAACTCAAAACCCCTCTATAGCTCACACGAATTTAGCGCTATGGGTTTTGTAGAGATCCTACCTCTTATCTTTAAAGCAAAACGCGCGATAAAAGAATTAGTCCATTTAAGCTTTACGCAAAAAATAAATGCGATTTTATGTATAGATTCTCCCGCTTTTAACATCCCTTTTGCGAAAGCTTTAAAAAAAGCCGATTCTAAGATAAAAAGAATTTATTATATCTTACCTCAAGTTTGGGCATGGAAAAAAGGAAGAATTCCCATCATAGAAAGTCATTTTGATGTTTTAGCCTCTATTTTGCCTTTTGATGATCAGTTTTTTAGCAAAAGTATTTACGTTGGGCACCCACTTTTGGACGAAATCAAAGAATTTAAAGATGAAAAAGATACACAAGTTCTACTTTCAAAAAAAGAACATGAAAAAATCGTTGCTTTTTTACCTGGATCAAGAAGAAGTGAAATCAAACGCTTAATGCCTATTTTTAAAGAGCTTTCTAAAAATTTTCAAGGTGAAAAGATCCTTTGTATCCCTCCTTTTAATCTTAACAAACTCGATCTTTATGGCGATATTAGCGAATTTAAAATAGAGAGTAATACACCTAAAGTTTTAAAAAAATCAGATTTTGCCTTTATTTGCAGTGGCACAGCAACTTTGGAGGCAGCTTTGGTTGAAACTCCTTTTGTTCTTGCTTACAAAGCAAAGGCGATTGATATTTTTATAGCAAGGCTTTTTGTAAAGTTAAAACACATCGGCCTTGCAAATATTTTTTGCGATTTTGCAGGAAAAGAAGAGCTAAACCCTGAATTCTTACAAAATGAAGTCAATGTAGAAAATTTATATCAAGCTTATCTTAAATACGATTATAAGAGTTTTTTTGCTAAAGTTAATTTTTTAAAACAGTATTTAAAATTTGGAAGTGCAAAAAATTTAGCTAAAATACTTGATGAAAATTAAAAGGATAAATTATGCAAAAAGAACCAATGAGTCAATTTGGATATGATAAATTAGTTGCTGAATTGAAAGACTTAAAAGACAATCAACGCCCAGCAGTCGTCATAGAAATCGACACTGCAAGAAGTCATGGGGATTTAAAAGAAAATGCAGAATACCACGCAGCAAGAGAAAAACAGGCCTTAATCGAAAGTCGCATAGCAGAACTTAGCGATTTGCTAGCTCGTGCGCAAGTTATAGATCCTGCAAGTTATGAACACGATAGCGTAAAATTTGGATCTAGTGTTGTGATTATGGATTTGGACACTGAAAAAGAAAGTAAATACACCCTCGTTGGAATTTGTGAAGGAAATTTGGATAAAGGTTATATTTCCATTGCTTCACCTATAGCAAAAGCTATGCTTGGAAAAAAAGAAGGCGATGAATTTAAAGTTCGCTTACCTAAAGGTGAAAGCGAATTTGAGATCGTTTCTATTAGCTATGAACCTTTGAAATTCTAAGGATGCAAGAATTAATCTTACAAAATAAGGCAATTTTAATTGCCGATGCACATGAAAATACTCAACGAAGAGGCTTTTGGAAATTTTTACAAGCTTTGAAAAATGATGAAATTTCCACACCTCAACTCATCTTAATGGGCGATATTTTTGATCTGCTCATCGGAGAAATTTCTGCTACTCATGAATTTGCAAAACCCTATATTTATTTACTTGAAGAATTAGCACAAAAAATAGAAATAATCTACCTTGAAGGAAATCATGATTTTAATCTTTCTTGCTTTTTTGAAAAGGTAAAAATTTTTTCCCTAGAAAAACAACCTTTGAAACTTAAATTGCACACAAGTAAAGTTAAAAATGAAAATTCCTATATTTTTTTAGCACATGGCGATATTTTTTTATCTCCTTGCCTACAATTTGCACTCAAAAGCCTTAGAAATCATTATTTACTTGTATTTTTAAACTGGATAAATCAAATCAGTTTTCACGCTATATCAAAAAAAATCTTAAAAAATCAAAATCGAAAAAATCTATTTTATAAGATAAAAAATTTTGAAAATTTAGCCAATGAAAGATATCTAAAATATAGGAATTTAGGCTCTTGGGTGTGTGAAGGGCATTATCATCAAAATTTTATTATCGATAAAAAAGACATTAAATATTTTAATCCTGATAGTTTTGCACATAAGGAAAGTTTTTTTTTAGTAGAATACAAACAAGAAATTGAATTTCGAGAACAGAAATTGAGGGGTCAAAATGTTTGATGAAAATATCGTGAAAACGGGTTCAAATGAAATGGAGCTTGTCGATTTCCGTATCTTTAAGCAAGGACAAGATAAGATTTATGAAGGAATTTATGGAGTAAATGTCTCTAAGGTTAGAGAAATTATCAAAATTCCAACCCTTACAGAACTCCCAGGAGTACCTGAATACATCGAAGGGATCTTTGATCTTCGTGGTATCGTTATTCCTGTAGTTAATCTTGCTAAATGGATGCAAATCACCGAGCCAGAAAGTACTTTGCTAAAACCTAGGGTAATTATTACCGAATTTAGCAATATTCTTATAGGTTTTATTGTGCATGAAGCTAAAAGAATTCGTCGTATCAATTGGAGAGATATAGAACCAGCAAGTTTTTCAGCAGGCTCTGGTGCTTTAGATAAAGGTAAAATTACCGGAGTTACACGTATAGAAAATGACGAAGTATTACTGATACTTGATCTAGAAAGCGTTATAGAAGAACTAGGAATTTACGCACCTAAAACTGATGTTGATTACAAATTAGAAAAATTTAGCGGAACAGCACTTATCTTAGATGATAGCTTAACAGCTAGAAAACGTGTAAAAGATATGATGCAACAACTTGGCTTGCAAGTTGTTGAGGCTAAAGACGGAGTTGAAGGCTTAAACAAACTTGAAGAACTCAGCCAAGTTTATGGTGAAAATTTATGTAATATTTTAAAAATTATAATCAGTGATGTTGAAATGCCTCAAATGGATGGTTTCCATTTTGCAGCACGTCTTAAAGATGATGTAAGATTTAAAGATATTCCTATTGTCTTTAACTCATCATTGTCTAATGAATTTATGAATGAAAAAGGTGTCCAAGAAGCTGGTGGAGAAGGCTATTTGGTTAAATTTAATGCTAGTGATTTCTTTAGTGAAGTAACTAAAGTTTTAAAAAGACACCAATCACAAGAACAGGGGTAAAATATGGAAGATATGCAAGAAATACTTGAAGACTTTTTAGTTGAGGCTTTTGAGCTAGTTGAGCAAATCGACCATGATTTGGTAGAACTTGAATCAAATCCAGAAGATTTAGAATTACTTAATAGAATTTTCCGTGTTGCACACACAGTAAAAGGCTCTTCAAGCTTTTTAAATTTTGATGTTTTGACAAAATTAACTCATCACATGGAAGATGTTTTAAATAAAGCAAGACATGGGGAATTAAAAATCACTCCAGATATTATGGATGTAGTTTTAGAATCCATCGATAGGATGAAAACTCTACTTAACTCTATCCGTGACAATGGAAATGATACAGCTATAGGTATGGATATAGAGCCGATTTGCACAAGATTGACTGCTATTTCTGAAGGAGAATCTCCAGCTGGAAATTCAGCACCAGTAGAAGAAAAACCAGTAGAAACTCCTCAAGAAGAACCTGTGCAAGAACCAGAAGTAGATGTTAATCAATTAAGCGATTCTGAAGTAGAAGCTGAAATTGAAAGATTGCTAAAAGTAAGAAAAGCGGAAGATCAAGCACGTCGTGCGCAAAAAAAGAAAAATCCAACAACACAAGCTCCACAAAAAACAGAAAGTGGTGAAAAGAAAGTTCCAGCATCAAGTAGCGGTGGAGGTATGGATCAAACCATTCGTGTTGAAGTTAAAAGATTAGATCATTTGATGAATTTAATCGGAGAACTTGTTCTTGGTAAAAACCGCTTACTTAAAATTTATGATGATGTTGAAGAGCGTTATGAAGGTGAAAAATTCCTTGAAGAACTCAATCAAGTTGTAAGTCAGCTTAGTATTATCACAACCGATGTTCAATTAGCGGTTATGAAAACTAGGATGCAACCTATTGCGAAAGTTTTCAATAAATTCCCAAGAGTTGTTCGTGATTTAAGTCGTGAGCTTGGCAAACAAATAGAACTTGAAATTTCTGGTGAAGAAACAGAGCTTGACAAATCTATTGTTGAAGAAATCGGCGATCCAATCATGCATATGATTAGAAATTCTTGCGATCATGGAGTAGAAGATCCAGCAACTCGTGTAGCTAATGGCAAACCTGAAAAAGGTATCGTTCAGCTTAAAGCTTACAACGAAGGAAATCATATAGTTGTTGAAATTACCGATGATGGTAAAGGGCTTGATCCAAATGGCTTAAAAGCAAAAGCTATGGAGAAAAATTTGATCACAGAAAGAGAAGCAGATCAAATGACCGACAAAGAAGCCTTTGCACTTATTTTCAAACCAGGTTTTTCAACTGCAGCTAAGGTTACCAATGTTTCTGGACGTGGCGTTGGAATGGACGTTGTTAAAACCAATATTGAAAAACTCAATGGTGTGATTGAAATTGATAGCGAATTAGGTAAGGGAAGTACCTTTAAACTTAAAATTCCTCTTACTTTGGCTATTATCCAATCTTTGCTTGTTGGAACTCAAGAAGAATTTTATGCTATTCCATTGGCAAGTGTTCTTGAAACTGTTAGAGTGCCAGTTGATGATATTTATACTATTGAAGGTAAAAATGTATTACGCTTAAGAGATGAAGTTTTATCTCTTGTGAGACTTTCTGATGTATTTGGTGTTAAACAAGTACTTGAAAGTGGTGATCAAACCTATGTTGTAGTCATCGGTGTAGCTGAAAGTAAGCTTGGTATTATAGTAGATACACTCGTAGGACAAGAAGAAATTGTTATCAAATCTATGGGAGAATACTTACAAAATATCCAAGGTATAGCTGGAGCTACAATACGTGGCGATGGTAGAGTAACATTGATCATCGACGTGGGTGCTATGATGGATATGGCTAAAGAAATTAAAGTTGATATTAAAGCCCAACTTGAAGCCAGTTCTAAAAAAGTGAAAGAACAACCAAGTGATTATAAAGTTTTAATCGTAGATGATTCTAAAATGGATAGAACTTTAATGCAAAAAGCATTAGAACCACTTGGAGTAAGCTTGATCGAAGCAACAAATGGAGCTGAAGCACTTAATATTGTAAAATCTGGTGAGCACGATATTGATGCTATGCTTATAGATATTGAAATGCCAAGAATGGATGGTTATACCTTAGCAGCTGAAATTAGAAAATATTCTAAATATCGCAATTTACCACTTATAGCTGTAACCTCTAGGACAAGCAAAACAGACCGCTTAAGAGGAGTGGAAGTAGGTATGACTGAATATATTACGAAGCCTTATTCTCCAGAATATTTGGAAAATGTGGTGAGAAAAAATTTAAAACTAGGATAAGAATATGAGTAATGAAAAATTAGAGCAAATATTGCAAAAACAGCAAACTCAGATAGCTGGTCCTGATATCGATCAAAAAGAAGATGATATTATTCAACTTGTTGGATTTGTGGTTGGAGATGAAGAATACGCTATTCCAATCCTCAATATTCAAGAAATCATTAAACCTATAGAATATACAAGGGTTCCAAGTGTGCCTGATTATGTTCTAGGTGTGTTTAATATGCGTGGTAATGTTATGCCACTTATTGACTTAGCACAGCGTTTTCATTTGGGTAGCTCAAAAATGACTCCTCAAACTCGCTATATTGTTTTAAGGGGTTCAACTGATGCAGGTAGCAATGCTTCTGGAAATGCGGGTTTTGTCATAGATAGATTAACAGAGGCTATTAAAATTCATAGAAACCGTATTGATCCGCCACCTGAAACTTTACTTAAAGAAAAAGGTATGATATACGGTATAGGTAAAAGAGATGAGAATATCTTAACCATTTTAAAGGTTGAAGCCTTACTTAAACGTGAATTTTGATGATAAAGCTTTGTATTTTTGATTTTGATTCCACTTTAATGGATGGCGAAACTATAGATATCTTAGCTGATTCTTATGGTGTAGGTGATAAAGTAAAAAATATCACTTACACAAATTCTAACGAACAACTTGATTTTTTTGAAATTCTTGTTAAAAAAGTATCTTATCTTAAAGGCATGTCTTATACAAAAGTTTTAGAAATAGGACAAAAACTTCCATTGATGAATGGAGCCTATGAACTCTGCGAATTTTTAAAATCCAAAAACATATTTTTAGCTATTTTTAGTGGTGGTTTTTACGAAGGAATTAATCCAGCAATGCAAAAGTTAAATATTGATGTAGGTTTTGCCAATCATTTACATCATAAAAACGATATTCTCACTGGATGTGTAGGTGGAGAAATGATGTTTTTAAATTCTAAAGGACTGATGCTTCAAAAACTCAAAAAAATGCTTTGTTTAAAAAATGAAGAAGTTATGTGTGTTGGAGATGGCTTTAATGATATCGCTATGTTTGAAGAAAGTGGCTTAAAAATTGCATTTTGTGCTAATGAACTTTTGCAATCTAAGGCCGATATTTGCATAAACAAAAAAGATTTAAAAGAAATAATAAAGGCTATATAATGAAAAAATTTTCTTTGTGGTGTGATTTTATTGAAAATAGTTTTTTAGATCATGATTTTTTAAACCTATTATCTTTTGGGATTAATGGTGCGACTTCTAATCCAGCAATTTTTAAAAATGCTATTTTAAATTCTCCAGTTTATCAAAATAAAATCGCTGTTTTAAAAGGCAAAAAAGTAAAAGAAATTTACGAAGAACTTGCCATTTATGATATCAAAAAAGCCGCTGATAAACTCGCTCCTTTATTTTATCAAAAAAATGATGGTTTTATCAGTATAGAAATAGATCCAAGGCTTTATGATAACACTACTTTAAGCTTAGGAGAAGCAAAAAAACTTTATACAGCCATTGCTAAAGAAAATGTTATGATTAAAATCCCAGCAACCAAAGCTTCTTATGAAGTCATGTATGAACTCATGAAAAATGGTATCAATGTAAATGCAACGCTGATTTTTTCACAAGAACAAAATAAGCAATGTTTTGAAGCTCTTAATCAAGGTTTAATAGAATTTAGAAAAACTCATGCCCATTTAAAAGGAAATCTAAATACTCCAAAAGCTGTAATCAGTATCTTTGTGAGTCGTTTTGATAGACTCTTAAATGCAAAAACAAAAGAACAAAATCGCATAGGGATCCTAAATGCAAATTTAGCTTATAATTACATTGTAAGTCAAAATGAGCCTAATATCCGTCCACTTTTTGCTAGCACCGGAGTAAAAGGTGATGATCTGCCAAAAGATTATTATATCAAAGAACTTCTTTTTGAAAATAGCGTAAATACTGCTCCACTTGATGCCATTAAAGCTTTTGATTGGAAATTTGATTTTAAAAATCCACTGGATAATACAGAAATTAAAACACAACTTGATCAAATAATCGCAGAGGATGAATTGAAACAATCTTATGATGTTTTATTGAAAGAAGGTTTAGAACAATTTTGCATAGCTTTTGAGGAAATTTTAAAAGCTTTATCGGATTTTTAACTTTTTACTCCCTCTGATTTTTAATATTTTAGAGGGAGTGCTTTCAAAAAAAACTTTATCTAAAATCACATCAGCTACACTTTTAGCCCAAATTTCATCAAATTTCTTTCCATGTTTATTTGCAGAACTCGAGTAAAAAAAACCATTTTGAAATAAAAATTCAGCATGCTTACAATCTTTAACAATACGGATGGCTTGATTATTAGGATAAATAAAAGTAGTTTTCTTAGCACGACGCACCAAATTTTTAAAACCTTTTGGCACCCTTGTGAGATTTTGCAACTCGCTAAATTTTGCTGAAGTGATAAGACAAGGCTTATTTTTAGCCCTGCCTTTTAAGGCATTTATTTCTTCTAAATTTTTACTTAAGAAACCAGCTGTTGTATCTGTTTGCGCTAAATAGATCATAAAATATTTTAAACTTTTAAGTGCTCTTGTAAGCTTTTTATTTCCAAATAAGTTTTTCCTTGTATAGCTTTGATCGACTTAGCACCCGCTAAAGCAGAACGTAAATTAGTAAAATATGGAATTTTAAAGCGTATGATATTTTCACGGATTTTTTTAGTATCTCCTTGAAAACTATGACTATCGCTTGTATTAATCACTAGATTAATTTCACCATTTTTTAATTTATCCTCAACATTTGGGCGACCTTCAGAAATTTTATGTACAAGCTCACAGTCAAAGCCATTCGCTTGTATTTCTTTACAAGTTCCACTCGTTGCCATTAACTTAAAGCCTAATTTAGTATATTCTGCAGCCATTTTTTTAGCATACTTTTTATCTTTTTCTTTTAAAGAAATAAATACAACTCCGTTTTCTGGCAAATGATTAAACGATGCAATTTGACTTTTTGCAAAAGAATTAGCAAAATCTTTACTAATTCCCATTACTTCACCAGTAGAACGCATTTCAGGTCCAAGTTCTAAATCACTACCGCTTAGTTTTGCAAACGGAAAAACCGCTTCTTTTACGCTAACATATTTTAAAGCTTTAGGTTGTAAAATTTTTCGTGTAAAATCAATAATTTTAAAACGATCGTAAAATTTTAAAGCTTCTTTTAAATCGCCTTGCCACATCACACGTGTTGCTACTTTAGCCAAAGGAAGACCTGTAGCTTTACTGACAAAAGGCACAGTTCGACTCGCTCTAGGATTAACTTCTATGATATAAAGTTCATTATTGTAAATAGCAAATTGGATATTTAAAAGTCCAACAACACCCAAATTTAAAGCTATATCTGCTGTTTTTTCTGCAATTAAATTTTGCATTTTTTCATCTATATTGCAAGGCGGCAAAGAACAAGCACTATCACCAGAATGAACTCCTGCTTCTTGAATATGCTCCATAATTCCAGCAATATAAACATCTTTTCCATCGCAAATTGCATCCACATCAATTTCTGTAGCATTGTCTAAATATTGATCAATTAAAACCGGACTTTTATCACTTACACTTACCGCTTCTTGCATATAAATTCGAAGTTCGGATTCATTACTCACTACACGCATGGCTCTACCACCCAAAACATAACTTGGACGAACTAAAACCGGATAACCAATTTCACTCGCTTTTAGCACTGCTTCTTCTACGGTAATTGCTGTCGAATTTTTAGGCTGATTAATACCTATTTTTTCAATAAATTCAGCAAATTTTTTCCTATCTTCAGCCATATCAATCACTCTTGCATTTGTGCCTATAATTTTTGCACCAAAAGCACTAAGACGCTTAGCGAATTTTAATGGAGTTTGACCGCCAAAATGCACAATAATTCCATCAGGTTTTTCTCGCTCAATCACAGCTCTTAAATGTTCAAAATCAATAGGTTCAAAATATAAAATATCACTCGTATCATAATCAGTTGAAACAGTTTCTGGATTACAATTATACATAATGGTTTTTATGCCCATATCTTTTAAGGCAAAAGAAGCATGCACACAAGCATAATCAAATTCTATCCCTTGTCCTATACGATTTGGCCCACCCCCTATAATCATAACTTTTTTTTCTTTTTTATCTCTTGATTCTTGCTTACTTTGAGTTAATTCACTCACATTGATACTAGAATAAAAATAAGGAGTTAAGGCTTTAAATTCACCTGCACAAGTATCCACTTCGCTAAATTCTGCTATGATTTTATGTTTCATTCTTGCATAATAAATATCATTTTGACTGAGTTCTAAATTATCTTTTAAATTAACTTGCAAGGCGATCATCTTATCAGAAAAGCCCATAGTTTTTGCTTTTCTTAAATGAAATTTATCATTTAAAATATCCATATCGATTTGTTTTTCAAAATCTACAATTTCTTTAATTTGAGCTAAAAACCAAGGATCTATACTGCTTAACTCATAAAGCTCTTCTATATCAAATCCTTCTCTAAAAGCTTGTGCAACATAAAGCAATCTTTTTTCATTAGGATTGCGAATTTTAAATATAAGATCATTCTTATCTTCAAATTTAACCTCATCAAATCCACTTAAAGATCGCTCTAAAGAACAAAGTGCTTTTTGAATACTCTCTTTAAAAGTGCGACCTATGGCCATCACTTCACCTACACTCTTCATTGCTGTGCCTAAAGTTGTATCTGCGTTTGGAAATTTTTCAAAAGTAAAACGAGGAATTTTTGTAACAATATAATCAAGCACAGGTTCAAAACTAGCCGGAGTTCCTGTGATATCATTTTTTATTTCATCTAAGGTAAAACCAACCGCTAAAAGAGTCGCTACTTTTGCTATAGGATATCCCGTTGCCTTACTTGCTAAAGCACTCGATCTTGAAACTCTTGGATTCATTTCTATCACTATCATTCTGCCATTTTTTGGATTGACAGCAAATTGCACATTTGAACCGCCAGTATCCACTCCGATTTCACGTAAAATAGCAAAGGAAGCATTTCGCATAACTTGATATTCTTTATCAGTTAAAGTAAGAGCAGGTGCCACGGTAATACTATCGCCCGTATGCACCCCCATAGGATCGACATTTTCTATACTGCAAACAATAATACAATTATCATTTTTATCGCGTATAACCTCCATCTCATATTCTTTCCATCCGAGCAAACTTTCTTCTATAAGAATTTCATGTATAGGAGATAAAGCTAAGGCCATATTAGCAAGCTCTTTAAATTCATCCATATTATAAACAACACCACTTCCAGCGCCACCTAAAGTATAAGAAGCACGGATCATTAAAGGAAAACCAATTTCATCAACAGCTTTTAAGGCCTCATCATAATTATACGCATACATCGATTTTGGCAAATCCATACCAATTTTTTTCATGCACTCTTTGAAAACTTGACGATCTTCGCCTTTTTTAATCGCTTCAGGATTTGCCCCTAAAAATTTCACATCTCCTAAAAGTCCGCTTTCATAAACTTCCATAGCGACGTTAAGTGCTACTTGCCCACCCATAGTAGGTAAAATAGCATCAATTTTTTCTTTTTTAATAATATTTAAAATATTTTCTTTTATAATAGGTTCTATATAAGTTGCATCTGCAAATTCTGGATCTGTCATAATCGTCGCAGGATTAGAATTAATAAGCACTATACGGTAACCTAATTCTTTCAAGGTTTTAGCTGCTTGAGTCCCAGAATAATCAAACTCGCAAGCTTGACCTATCACAATAGGACCACTTCCTATAAGTAAAATATTTTTTATATCGGTTCTTTTTGGCATAAATCCTTCCTAAGTAGCGTAATTTAGCCCTAATTATAACAAATTTTACATTGAGTTTTAATATATTTTTTTTAAATTTCTAGAAGAAAAAATATCTTTAATCATACACTATCGACAATATAAAGATAAGCAGGGATATTGATTTTAACATAAGGTTTTACCACAACGCTTTTATAAATTTCTCCATCGCTAATTGCCACTACTTTGCCCACTGGAACATCTGAAAAAAATATATTATCAAGCCCACTGGTTAAAATTTCATCTCCTATATGTATTTTGGCAGATTTTGCAATAAAATTAACCACAACCTTACCATTTTCACCTTGAAGAAGTCCTGGAATTTTATCTTTTCCTATATAAACTGCAAAAACACATTTTTCATCACCTTGCAAAATTGCCATAGCTCTATCATTTTTATTGATAGCAATACCCGCTGTATATCCTTGATAGATTAAACCTTTATTTTTATCAGGCGGAACTCTAGCAAAATCAAGCCATAATCTCTTATAATCATTTAAGCTTACATAAGAAATAGCTCTTGTTAAAGAAACTTGAGGTAAATATTTGGTTGAATTTTTATCTTCTAAAATTCGGTTGAGTTGATTGGCAAAGCTTGTAGTTAAAACTGCCATATACTCTAACTCTTGATTTCTAGCTTTTAGTTTTTCGATTTGTTCTGCTTGATTAAAATGCTTAGAAAACTCTTCGGAAATAAAATCCTTAATTCCATAAAATTTTTCTATAACTACATCATTTACAAAAAGAACATTTTTTTTAATTAACCCTCCATAATAAAAAGATATAAAGATTAAAAAAAATAAAATAAGAATAAAAATAAGTTTATTCTTCATTAGTTAGCTGTTGCAAAATTGAAATTTCTTCTAATGCTTTACCCGTTCCCTTAGCAACAGCTAAAAGTGGTTCATCGGCAATATATACTGGCAAACGAACAATTTCTGAAAGATATTTATCAAGACCACGGATTAAGGCTCCTCCACCAGTTAAAACAACTCCATTTTCTACAATATCACTTGCTAAATCAGGTGGCATCATTTCAAGAACCATTTTTAAGGCATCCGCTATTTCTTTAAGCTGCTCTCTCATTGCCTCTCTAATATCTTCGCTAGTAAGCTCTATACGACTTAAAAGCCCGCTTACCTGATCTCGACCCTTAACCACCATAGAAAGCTCTTTTGGAAGTTGAATAGCTGAACCTATTGTGATTTTTATCTCTTCACCCGTTCTTTCTCCAATAATTAAATTATATTTTTCTTTAACATAATTTACAATACTCATATCCAATTTATCACCGGCTGTTCTGATTGACTTTGAAATCACAAGTCCACCTAAAGAAATGACCCCAATTTCTGTCGTTCCACCGCCAATATCTACAACCAAACTTCCTTTAGGCTCATCAATAGGTAAATTCGCTCCTATAGCTGCTGCCATAGGTTCTTCTATTAAAAATACCTCTCTAGCTCCAGCACTTAAAGCACTTTCTCTAACCGCTTTTCTTTCAACTTGAGTTAAACCATAAGGAACTGAAATGATAATTCTAGGGCGTAAAAAAGACTTTCTTCTGTGTGTTTTTTCAATAAAATATCGGATCATCTTTTCAGTAATGTCAAAATCAGCAATCACTCCATCCTTCATTGGACGAATTGCTTCTATATTGCCAGGAGTTTTGCCCACCATATCTTTAGCTTCTTTTCCTACGGCTAAAATTTTGGCTTTAGCGCCGTATTTTTCACGCTCAACCGCAACAACAGAAGGCTCATTGATAACAATGCCTTTATCTTTAACCAAAATAAGAGTATTAGCCGTTCCAAGATCTATACCCATATCGCTCGAAAAAAATCCTATAAGTTGATCTAAAATCATTACATTCCTTTATTTTAGCTTATTTTCTTTTTAATCAATAATGCTTTAGCATTATCTCTTACAACTTCTTTTGTAATAATAATATCATAGTTTTTATATTCTGGTAATTCAAACATTAAATCCACCATCATTTCCTCTATAATACTCCTAAGTCCTCTAGCACCAGTTTTTCTTTCTAAAGCCAATTTAGCAATTTCTTTTAAGGCTTCATCTTCAAATTTTAAATTCACATTATCAATTGCAAAAAGTTTTTGATATTGCTTAACAATAGCATTTTTTGGCTCTGTTAAAATTCTTACCATATCATCTTCATCAAGTTCATTTAAAGATGCTATAACATGCAAACGCCCGATTAATTCAGGTATAAGGCCAAAATGAACTAAATCATCCGGTTCGATTTTATCAAGTAAGGCTTTATTTTCTTGAGTATTATCATCAAAAAAACCTACAACTTTATCACCTAACTTGCGTTTTAATATAAGATCTAAGCCATCAAAAGCTCCACCGCAAACAAATAAAATATTTGATGTATCTATTTGGATAAAATCTTGATTAGGATGCTTTCTCCCACCTTTTGGAGGAATATTTACAAGGCTACCTTCTATGATTTTAAGTAAGGCTTGTTGTACCCCTTCTCCGCTTACATCTCTAGTTATAGATCGATTCTCACTCATTCTTGCAATTTTATCAATCTCATCAATAAAAACAATACCTTTTTGAGCACGTTCAACATCTCCATCAGCAGCCTGTAAAAGACGTGTAAGTATATTTTCAACATCTTCACCAACATAACCCGCTTCAGTTAAAGACGTTGCATCACAAATTGCTATAGGCACATCTAAAAATTTGGCCAAAGTTTGTGCAAGCAAAGTTTTACCGCTTCCAGTTGGACCGACCAGTAAAATATTTGATTTAAAAAGCTCTGTATCATCTCCGTCGAGTTTTGATCTAAATAATCTTTTATAGTGATTATAAACACCCACGCTAAAAACTTTTTTAGCTCTTTCTTGCCCGATCACATAACGATCAAGATACTCTTTTAAAATTTTTGGCGTCATATCATTAAAATTAATATTGTGCCCTTGCTCACTTTCTTTAGTCTCTTTTTCTTCTCCAAAAATAATATTATAAGCTGCCTCAACACAACACTCGCAAATAAAAGAATTATGATCACCATTTTCCAAAATTCTTCTTTGAGAATTTTCAAATTCATTACAAAAACTACATTTTCTAGGCATTATTTTTACCTTTATATACTGGAATTCCACGCTTTGTTGTCAAAATAAAATCGCACATTTTTTTAACATTCTCACTTTGTGTGTTTTCAAGAAGCTCTTGGGCATTATCTTTTAAATTCCCTTTTCTAAATAGAAATTTAAAAGCTTTATTTAAAACATCCACTTCATCTTTATCAAAACGGCGGCGTATGCCTACTAAATTTAAACTTCTAATGCTAGCACGATTTCCTTCAGCTAAACAAAAAGGAACGATATCTTGAGATAAAGCACTCGCGCCTGCGATCATACAACTTTCTCCTACTTTTACAAATTGATGAATAGGTGTTAAACCTCCAACGACGCAAAAATCTCCAAGTTCTACATGACCTGCTAAGGTTGCGTTATTGGCTAAAATTATATTATGACCCAAAATGCAATCATGTGCGATATGACAATAAGCCATGATAAAAGCATTATCGCCTATACGTGTAAAGCCATCTCCTTTTATTGTGCCCGAATTAATAGTTACAAATTCTCTTATGGTTGCATTTTTACCTATAATAACACCACTTTTTTGCTCATCTTTATAAGAAATATCTTGAGGAATATCGCCCACAATAGCATAAGAAAAAATTCTAGAATGATCTCCTATTGTTGTATCTGAAAGAATTCTAGCTCCCTGTTTTATGGTAACATTATTTCCTATTTTTGCTTCTTTGCTTACATATGCATAGGCTTCAATTGTAACATCTTCACCAAGAATTGCACCTTCTTCTACCACTGCACTAGGATGAATTTTTGTCATTACTTATCCACAATCATCGCTTTAAGTTCGGCTTCTGCAACTAAATTTTCATCCACAAAAGCTTGACCTTTAAAAACCCACATATTACCACGATTTTTCACTACTTTCATTTCATAATCAAGTCGATCTCCTGGACGCACTGGATTTCTAAATTTTGCTCCATCAATGCCGGTAAAATATACAACTTTACTTTTAGGATCTACCTTATCATCCATACTTTCAAAAGCCAACACTCCACCCGTTTGTGCCATTCCTTCTAAAATTAAAACACCTGGATAAATAGGATGATCTGGAAAATGACCTAAAAAAACAGGATCACTAATGCTGATATTTTTGTATCCTTTAACTATCTCATTTTTCTTTAAATCAACAATTCTATCAACCAATAAAAAAGGATATCGGTGTGGTAAAATTTCTTGAATTTGCGATACATTTATCATTTAAAGCCCTCATGTGTTTTCTTCTATGAAAATTAAAATTTTACAAAAAAAATACTAACAAAAGCATAAAAATTATTTTTAAATTAAAAGAATTTTTTCCTCTGTATCAAAATAAATTTCACTTTTGGCACAAATTTCATAACGACCTTGATGAATTTGATCTAAGATAATCACGGGAGAGAGATTATAAGAATTAAATAATTTGTGACGTAAATTGATTTCTTGATTGATTTTTAAAGGCTTATTTAAAAACTCTTCAAAAGTCTTAAATTTATTTTTTAATAAAGAATTAAAATATTTAAAACTCCAAAAATTAATTTCATCTTTAAAACTGACATAAAAATCAACTTTATCTTTTTCTATGCTCAATTTTGTATAAGAATTTTTAAAATGAGAATAAAATAAAATATATGATTTAATTGGTTTTTTATCCAATTTTACTAAAGCGTTTAAAAGTCGGTAATTTAAAAATTTATCTCTTTTGATTTCAAATTTTTTTCCTTTTTTTTCAAGAGTTTTAATTTTTTTATAAAAAGCTATTCTAGATTCTATACTTGCGGGCAAAATTTGTCCATTAATCGGAGACATCAATTCATCAATAAAACTTTTATCCTGCTTTTGTTTTTTCAGTCCATAAATACACCCACAATAATTTTGATGATAAAGTTTTTGTTCTTTAGCTAAAGCAAATTGTCTTTGCGTTCCTCCATTTTTACGAAAATCTGGAGCTAAAAATTCTATACCATAAGGTTCGCATTCTTTTTGTAAAGCATTTTTTAATTGTTCCAAATCTTTTTTTGGGCTTGTTAAAAGCGTAGTGGTAAGTTTTTTTTGTCCTAATTTAGCGGCAAATTCTACACAAGACCTCATTCTTAAATCAAAACAAATCTTACATCTTGCGCCCTTCTCTGGCTCATCTTCAAATCCACGCACAGCATTGAGCCATTTCTCATACTCATATTCACCTTTATAAAGCTTGATTTTTAGCTTCTCGCAACTTCTTTTAACATCTAAAAATCGCAATTCATATTCACTTAAAGGATGGATATTAGGATCATAAAAATAACCTATAATTTCTTCCTTAGGATAAGCCTTTCTTAGCTCTTCTATAAAATAGTGACTATCTACACTACAACAAATATGTACAAGCATTAAAGACTTTCAAGCACTTTTAAAGCATGATCTTTTACGCGAACATTGCTATAAATTTGCATAATTTTTCCATTTTCATCAATCACAAAAGTCGAACGTATAATGCCTTCGTATTCTTTGCCGTAATTTTTTTTAAGCCCCCAAGCTCCATAAAGTTTTGCCACTTCTTTTTCATTATCACTCAATAAAATATGTTTTAAATCAAATTTAGAGATAAATTTTTCATGAGTAGAGGTGCTATCTGGACTTACTCCTAAAATCACAGCATTTTTATCGCTAAAACGATCATAATTTTGACTAAAATCACACGCTTCTGTTGTACAACCTGGGGTATTATCTTTTGGATAAAAATACAAAATCACTTTTTTTCCGATAAAATCTTTGAGTGCTATTTTAATTCCATCTTGATTTAAAAGCTCAAATTCGGGAGCTTTGTCTCCTATTTTTAAATCACTCATTTTGCAGCCTTTGCTTTAATTTGCTCTACACTCTCTCCGCCAAATCCTATATCATAATTTTCTACATCTTCTATCATTACAACTACTCTTTCTTTATTTTTATTATATTTTGTGCTTAAAAGATGAGTAATATCAGCTATAAGTTCAGCTTTTTTCTCCTTGCTTAATGCGGGTTTAGCTAATTTTATATTTACAATTGGCATTTTTTCTCCTTTTAATTTTTGTAATTATTTCAAATTTAATAAAATAAAACAATACTAATCATTGTAAAATCTGTAGTTATTTTTATAAAAATTTCAAGCTTTACTAAATTAAATCAAGCTTAATTCTTAATTATTTGCATTTAATGCAACCGAATTTAAAATATTATTAAAAGTTTATTGTTAGTTTATTTTTGATAGAATTGAGTCCTAAATTTTTAAAAATCAAAATTAAGGAAAAAAATGCCAGCTGATTTAAATGATTATTTTAATAAGAAAAATAAAAATTCCAATGAAAATAATCAAAAAAACTTTAATTTCAAAATGTCTGATTTTAAATTTTTTGGAAAAATTTCACCCTTTGTCTATACAATAGCAATACTAATCATATTTATTATACTCATCAAACCTTTTGTGGTGATTAACTCTGGAGAAATGGGAATCAAATCAAATACAGGTAAATACGATCCCGAACCTATCGCTCCGGGACTTCATTTTTTCTTACCTTTTATTCAAAAAATCACTATTATTGATACAAGAATACGACAAATCAATTATGCATCTTTTGAAGGTGCTAATGAAAATTTAAGTTCTGGATCAGGCGTTATCAATAAAAACAGTATTTCTGTTTTAGACTCAAGAGGACTTCCTGTATTTATAGATGTAACAGTGCAATACCGCTTAAACCCTTCTCAAGTACCACAAACCATTGCCACTTGGGGATTAAACTGGGAAAATAAAATTATTGATCCTGTAGTGCGTGATGTTGTAAGAAGTGTCGTAGGAAAATATACAGCCGAAGAATTGCCTACTAATCGTAATACCATAGCAGCACAAATTGAAGAAGGAATAGGAAAAACCATATCTGCTCAACCAAACAAACCTGTTGAACTTCGTGCAGTTCAATTAAGAGAAATCATCTTGCCTTCTAAAGTAAAAGAACAAATAGAACGTGTTCAAATTGCCAAGCAAGAAGCAGAAAGAGCAAAATATGAAGTTGAAAGAGCCAATCAAGAAGCATTGAAAAAAGCGGCTTTAGCAGAAGGTGAAGCAAATGCAACTATTATAAGTGCTAAGGGTAAGGCCACAGCTGTTAAAATTCAAGCCGATGCGCAAGCTTATTCTAATAAAGAAATCGCCAATAGCTTAAATAATTCTTTATTGACTTTAAAACAAATAGAAACACAAAAGGAATTTAACGAGGCTTTAAAAATCAATAATGATGCTAAAATTTTCTTAACACCTGGCGGAGCTGTGCCTAATATTTGGGTTGATACCAAAGATGCTAAAAAACAAAGCTCCTTTCAATAATTTTTAGGAAAAAACGGTGATAGAAAAAATAAGAGAAATAGTGCTTTTTTATACCACTCATTTATATTTGGTAGATTATATGCTCATTTTGTTTATTTTTTTTCTTTTCACCGGAGTTTCGCTTTTATGTGTTTTTTTACGCCATAGACCAGTTATAGCGCTTTTTATCATTGCTTTAAATTTAATTTTTTGCTTCATAGTCTTTATTTTTGGATTTAAAATAATAGATCACGAGGCAAGAAGTAGAACTCTTGAAATTATATCTCAAAGAATGCTACATACCTCTGGAGATTTAATTGTTGATTTTAATATAAGCAATACCTCAAAACATGATTTTAAAGAATGTAAAATTACAACAAAAATTTTTAAAAATGTCTCGCCAAAAGATAATTTTATCAATCGATATAAAAATAAATTTATACCTTATAGACAAAAAAGTGCTGAAGTAAAAAACTTAAAGAAAAATACAACTCAATTTCAAAGAGTTGCCTTTGAGAATTTTCAATATGAAAATAACTTCACCATACATCTAGCTTCAGAGTGTTTTTAATGCAACTTACAATTTATCACTTATTCGCTTTTATTGTTATAATTGTTTGTTTTGTTTTAATTTGTGTTTTAATTTTTTTAAAGATAAAGCAAAAAGAAATAGCTTTAATGGCTTATACCATCAATACTATTTTTTCCGCATTATTGATTTACTCTATTTTTTTAACCATCAATCAATTTACCGTTCAAGCTAAACTTGATAATTTATCCTATACTAGAGATTTAAGAAATGAAAGCGTTATCATTAATGGAAAAGTAGAAAATTTAACTCGATTCAATATTAAAAAATGCTATTTAATGCTTAATATATTCAATAAACAACATGTAAGTGGAGATATTTTTGACGATAAAAATATCCGAAATGCTAAAATGAAAAATATGAGTGTTTCTTACACTATAGAAATTATAGATAATCTTCCTGGAAATACTTACAAAAATTTTTCAGCTTCAGTGCCATTTCCACCAAGCTTTAATGATGTAGAATTTTATCATACTTTTAAATGTTTTTAAAATAAAATTTACTATTAAGTATTTATTATTACCTTTTAATTATTTTTTTTTAAAATAAATATAGATATTATATCCATTTGCAAAATTTAAATTATTTTTACGAAAGGATTAAAAGATGTTTAAATCTTTAAATATTGGCACAAAACTGATTTTATGTGCTGCCATAAGCATCATCATAGGATTAGCAATAATGATTTTTTTCATATCTTTACAAGTCTCTTCAAATATGGAAAAACAAGCTGAAGAAGCCATTACAATAGCTTCAAAAAGATATATAAACTATATGCAATCTGCACTTAACGAGCCTATAGTGCTTTCAAATACTACAGATATGGCGATTCAAGATATAATAAAAGATGATGGACAAGTTAATACTAACATAGTACAGAATTTAATTAAAAATACTTTAGATGGTAGCATTCATACCACTTATGCTTTTTTATATTTAAAAGATCCTTCAATACTTGTTGGCGGCGATAAAGACAAATTCTTAAATAAAGACGGCACCTTATCAATGATTTTTTACGATTCAACTCTAGGAAGTGCCGGTGGAATAAAAATAACTCCTTATGAAAATCTTTATCAAAATACTCAAGTTTTACAAAAAGTCGAGAAAAATGCTGATTTTAATAATCCTCATGTTGAATTTGGAAAACCTAAGAAATTAAACTATGGGTATGGCGAATTCCTAGGAATAAATTTTGCTATACCGCTTTTCAATAAAAGTGGAAAATATATCGGATCTTTAGGTTTTTCTCTAGAATTTTCAGAAATGTCCAAAACTTTACTGGATCCAAAATTAAATTTTCATGAAGGCGATCAAAGAATCCTTTTCTCGGATGATGCAAGATTTATTATACATGAAAATCCTAAAGCACTTTTAGAAAAAATAAGTGATTATAATCATTCTCCTTCTGTTAAACCTATCGTAGAAGCGATTAAGGGACATAAAGATTTACTTATGAATGATTTTCTTACTTCCACAGGATTTTTAAGCTATGCTTCTGTGGTATCCTTTAGCACACTTAATGATTCAAGTCACTGGAGTATATTAGTAACGACACCGCGTTCATCGGTTTTAGCTCCCGTATATAAATTACAATTTTCTATTATTATAATTGCTATTATCTTTTTAGTGATAGTTTTAGGCGTTATTTATATTTGCGTTAGAAAAATAATAAGCAGTAAAATCAGTATGACTTTGCATTATTTACAAAATTTCTTCCGCTTCTTAAATCATGAAACTAAAGATGTTCAAACTATAGAAATCCATAGCAATGACGAATTAGGACAAATGGGCAAAATCATCAATGAAAACATCCTTATGACTAAACAAGGTTTAGAACAAGATAACCAAGCTGTAAAAGAATCTGTTTCTACTGTTCAAGTAGTAGAAAAAGGAGA
>NZ_NXLY01000003.1 GCF_005406225.1 Campylobacter taeniopygiae
TAGATAAAGCTTTGGAAAATTTTAACAAATAAAAAAATTTAAAAATTATTTTAAGGAAAAACAAATGAAAACTTTAGAAGAAATGCAAGCTATGGATGAAGAAACGGTAACGGAGATAGGTTGGGAATTTTTTAGACTTGTTAAAAATAATAAACTTAAAGAGGTGAAAGAGTTTTTAAAAGATTATCCCGTGCCTGAAGTATTTTTAGAGAAATGTTGTAAGATATATTGGTATGATCATCCTATACCTTTTTTTAGCCCTAGTTCTACTTTAGCTTGGGCAGGGATCGCTTATGATAAGAGTCAAAGTTTTGAAATGATGGAGTATTTTGAGAGTTTAGGACTTAAAGCTGATGATGAGTGTTTAGGAGATAATGCCCTTACTAGTTATATTGGAGTGGGTGGAAAAAATAAAAAAATGATTGATTATTTTTTTAAAAAAGGATGTAAATTTGAAGTTTATGATCATAGAGGTGCCACCCCTTTGCATTCTTGGATATTGCTTGGTGATCCTGAGTCTGTAAATTCTTTAGAAGTGGCTTTACAATTTGGTGCTGATGTAAATATGAGAAGGATTAAAACAGAACATGAACATAGTTATATCGATGCTGGGGAAACTCTTTTACATATAGCTGCAACATCTGATAAAAAACCTATTGGAACTTGTTTGGAAATTTTGATCAAATATGGAGCTGATGTCAATGCTGCTAATTGCACTATCAATAAAACTAAAGATGATAAAATTAATTATTTTGAACCTGATACTCCATTAGATCAAGCTATTTCTTTTGGGATAAATAAAAATAAAACAATCTTAAAAAAAGCAGGTGCTAAGACTTGGGAACAATTGGTTAAAGAATACAATATTGATACAAGTTTAGAGAGACCAGAACAAATTAAAATGTATGAAGAAAGAAGAAAGATAAAAAAATAATAAAAAGGAGATATTATGGAATTTGATGTTGAAATTTTAGACAATCTTGAGAATTTTAAAGAATTCTTAAAAACAAAACCTAGCAAAGAAGTTTTACAGGCTATTAATTCTCATTTAGAGGGTTTTTTAAGTGATGCGTATGATCATATCGATCCAGAAGAATACGAAGTAGCTTTTGAAGAAGAAACAGGAATATCTTATCATGATGCTACTGAGGAAGAATTTGATGAGTGGTTTATTGCAAATGTACTTTGCTTTGAAGATTTAAGTGAGATTTGCAAAATTCTTCGATCGCTTTTAGAGGCTAAAGATTTAGATAAAGCTTTGGAAAATTTTAACAAATAAAAAAATTTAAAAATTATTTTAAGGAAAAACAAATGAAAACTTTAGAAGAAATGCAAGCTATGGATGAGACAATAAAAAAGCAAAAAACCTATCAAAAACCTAATATTTTTTAAAATCAAAATATAATTTGATCGATAAGAATATCCGTGAATACGATAAAATTTCATATAAGACAAGTAGTGAAGGTGCTAATCTATACGAGTATGATTATTGATTTAACATCAGCAACTGAACAAAATCTTAATCTATCAATAAAAGATTTTTCTAAAATTGAAAGAATTTACATTGATAATTCAGTATTGTTAAACAAACAATATTTTGGTTTAGAAAAAGCTTGTAAAGGATGGAAATTTAACGAGGAGTCTTTAAAAGAGTTTTTTAAAATCAGTCAAAAATATGAAGACTGGCAAACTTCTTACCGCATTTTTGATCAAATTCCTTGTGTTATTAGAGGAAGATTTTCTTTAGATAATATTGATTATTTTTTTGAAATTAATGCAGGCGGAAGCTTTGAAATTTGGAATAATAATTATAAATTTTATTTTGGTTGCGACAATAAGCAAAATAAAAAATGTGATATTTTTTTATTAGATTAGCATTTTACTATATTTTTATGCAAGGCTATACAATGACAAATATTATTTTAATATGGTTATTTTGTATTTTTATACCAATATTACTATTAAAACACAAATTTAGAGCCATTTTTATATCAGGTGCTTTTCTGATATTTTTTACTATCAATGATATATATTACATGATAATCAATGACAATATGCTAGGGTTATTACAAACTGTGCTTAATATAAACAAAACAATATTTATTATTTATGAAAGTTGTTTGATTTTATTTTTTGTGGCTTTATTGTTTGTAGCATACAAAAAGCCGAAATTTCATACAATAATTTTTATTTATTTAACTTTATGTAATGCCTTATATCCTTTTAATATTTTAGAGAATTTGTTATTTGGTAAGAGTATGGGACTTGTAAATTTTTGAAAAAAATATAAAGGATAAGATCTTATAATGAAGATTACTAGGAAGCTAATATGATTAAAAAATACATTATAATTTTTATAATTTTACTAGGATTTGGATGTATCAGTGCAAGTCCTATATCAAAACAAACAACAAATCAATCAAACATATACAATGATTGGTTTAAACGACATGGAAAATGGAATTTTAAAAAAGCTTATAAAGCTAACGAAGCTCAAGGCAATAAAGGATATTCTTTTCAAACTAATTGGGCTATTCTTGATATGATTGCCAAAGATGATGTTGTGGGATTAAAATATATGTATGAAAAATTAAAACCCGATCCAGAACACGATATGACATTTTTTAATGGTATAGCCGTTCCTTCTGTAAGTTATGAACAACAAGCCATTGATAAAAGGAGTATAAAAGCATTAAAATTTTTACTTAAGAATAAAGTGATTGATATAAAAGCAACCATAGAAGATGAAAAAACACAAAAAGAACTTTCTTTATTTCAATATACAACTCAAAAAATTGAAGAAGCTAAAAATAAAAAGGATTTTAAAGCGGTATCAAGCTATGAAAAGATATTAGAAATTTTACAAAATTATAAAGAAAAATAAAGGTTTTGCTACTATAATTTAAACTTATGTTTTTTTAAATAAAAGATAAAAATGCTAAAATGAAGCAAAAAACCAAATTTCACAAATTCTTGATGAAAGTCATTGCTTTTATTACCACAACCAAATAAGGAAGCAGAACAATGAAATATATTTTTTTATTCTTAATGTTTTTAAACATCACTTATGCTAAAGAATTTCCTACTTTTGTAAAGGATTGGCAAGGTATTTATGTAGCCGATAAACAAGCCTTCCAAATAAGTGATAATTGTTATAATGATGAGATGATGAGTGGAATTTATTGTGAAATTGGATATTCTAAAAATGGTAGCACCTTTGATGATTGGAATACAAATTTTTACACAGAAAAGCCAAATGATATGAATTATTCAGTTATTAGAATAATCAATTTAAAATCTCCTACAAAAGCTATTATAAAAATATTTTCTATGGAGTATAATAACGATTTTTGCGATATTGAAGTTGAAAAACAAAATAATAGCATAATCCTTAAGTCAGGTAAATGCAAAATTGGAGATTTTATCTTGCATAAAGAAATTTTTACAAGATATAAAAAATAATAGACATTGATAAACTTAAAAAAATATCAAGAAATGAAAAATTTGCAAATAAAAATTTTAAAATTTACTTTATAAAAATGGATTAAAAAATCAATAACTTAAATTTATTAACTTTATCTTTTAAGAATTTATGTAAATATTGATTATAAAATATTTACATAAAATCAAGCTATTTTAAATTTTATTATTGCTCTTCTTTAATTTTTCTCTTTGCTAATCCCATTTGCTCATAAGCATCGATCTCTTTTTTATACGAGGCAGAAATTTTCTTAAGCTCTTTATTTAAAAAGCTTACAGTTTGAGGGCTTGCATTCATATTTGAAGCCAAAGATGCAACAAATTCTAATTTTTTCTTAGTAGCATCATCTAATTCTTTAGAAGTTTTAGATCCTAATTTATGCGTAGCAACATATAACTTAGCTAATTCTTGTAAATCAGAATCGCTTAAATTTGGATCAGCCGCCGCTGCAATCATATTATCTAAATTAGTATCAAACACTCTTTTAGCCTTTTTTTTAACAGCGGGTGTATCTTTATCTTTTTTAGGTATTTTTTTACCACTACTCGTAATCAAATAAGCAATTAAACTTAAAAATAAAAAGAGTGCTAAAGCAACGCAAAAAATTACCATAAAAATATAATTCATTAAAGCCTACCTACAAAATGACGTTTTCTTCTTGAAAAATATGCTAAAACAAGCATTGCAATAAAAATCCAATAAACATAATCAGGAATTTGAACTGCTTCTCCAGCTGCATAAGAATGCATACCGGTTAAAAAATGATTCACACCAAAATAAGTCATAGCAACTACCCAATAAGCAAACATGCTCCACAAAGCAAATACAAATTGGTTGCAATATTTAGGAATCATTCTAAGATGCAAAATTGCAGCATAGACTAAAATAGTTATCAATGCCCAAGTTTCTTTAGAATCCCAGCTCCAATATCTCCCCCAGCTTTCATTTGCCCAAATTGCCCCTAAGAAATTTCCAGCTGTAAGCAAACAAAGTCCCAAAATCATAGCCATTTCATTGATCCTAGTAGCCTCTGTGATATTTCTTAAGATATTAGAATTATATTTTCCATCTTTTTTAAGAAAACACATCAATAATAAAACAAAAATACCCAACAAGGCACACAAACCTAAAAATCCATAACTAGCAGTTATAACGGACACATGTATACTTAACCAATAAGAATTAAGAACAGGTCTAAGATTTGTAATTTGAGGATTTATTTCATTTAAATAAGCCACCATTAACACTATACCCGATAAAATAGAAGTAAGAGATAAAGCTATAGGGCTTTTTTTAGAGAAAAATATCCCAGATAATGATAAAGCCCATGCAATATAAATCATACTTTCATAAGCATCACTCCAAGGTGCATGCTCGGATAAATATGCACGGAGAATCAATCCTATAGTATGGATAACAAAAGCTAATATATTTAGAGTATATACAATTTTAAATATCTTTGTTATTTTTAAATTTGGAGTAATCATTTTAGCAAAAACAATTACCAAAAGTAAAATTCCTGCAATCAAATAAACGGGGATTAATTTTGAAAAAATTTTAATCTTATTTGAAAAAATTTCAGTCTTGATTTTATTTTCACTTGGCATAACTCTATATCCGACTTTACTTTGATACTCTTTAATTAATCCCAAAGCTTTATCTGCCTTAGTCCAATTATTATCACTAAAAGCTTGATCAACTGCCCCAAAATAATTTCGCACCAAAGCTAAAACAATCTCTCCTTCTTCTCCTTTTAAAGTTGTAATAGCAGAATAAGGCGCCAACCAAAGATTATTTTGATCATTTTGTACTGGAATAAATTTAAAAAGCTCTCCACTAAAAACTAAATTAACAATATTAGCTCTTTCATCTAGCTTTATAATCTCTTTATCGAAAGTATTTCTTGTATTTGGATTTTTCCTATTTGCATTTTCTACATATTTTTGAAGTTTATAATGATTGTTTTCATCAAAAAAATCTCTATAGGAAATATATTTTTTATCAGAAACTTTTAAAATTTTAGCAATATCTTTACGAACAGCACTATCATCAGGCATTAAAATAAAAGGTTCATTTTGCCATTTATCCACACCTATAAGCATAGAAAGCATTACTGCGTTAGCATCTTGCCCTTTGTAAGTATCACTGTGATGAATTTTTTCTAAAATTTCTCTTGATAAAGTATCAAAAGGCATCATTCTACCATCTAAAGATTTTTGTAAAACTAAAGAAGCGAGAGCTTTAGCGTGTTCTGGATTTACTATAGGCAAATCATTATCCTTAGCAAAAGCTTTATTTGCTCCACAAAAAATAAAAAATACCAATAAAAAAGCTCCGATATTCTTTAAAGAGTCTTGATTGATTAGTCTCACTAAAGTTCTAAATCTTGAATTTGGATTAAAGAAATTTAAAAACATTCCTAAGATTAGTAAAAAATAACCTATATAAGTTGGAGTTTTTCCTGGATCTTTATTGACTGAAAGAACTGTCCCTTTTTCATCTTGATCGTAAGAATTTTGATAAAATCTATAACCATTATAATCTAAAACATTATTCATAAATATCCTATAATCAAAATTTTTACTTCCATCCTTAACTGTAATCTCACTTGCATAAGAAGCCGCAGACATAGAACCTGGATAGCGATCTAAAACGAATTTATTTAAATAAATTTCAAAAGGTAATTTATTGTAAGAAAGTCCCCAAGAAATAAAAAATTTCTGCCCTTCTAATTCAACCACTTCAGGCTTACCATACTCAAAAATATAAAAATCTTTACTTTTATTTTTATAAGTTAATTCAAGTTTTAAAGCATTTTCACCTTTTAGATTTAAGGCTTGATATTCTTTACTCATTGCAAAATCTTTAAATCTTAAAAGCCATGAAGTTTTCCAATTTTGCGGCTCTCCAAAACTTGAAACTAGCATCGTTCTAGCTAATTCCATCCAAGAAGATTTAAACCACAACCAAAAACTTTCATCTTGTGGTCTATTAGCACCTTGAATTTCACGATCTCCATGTAAAGAAGCAAATTTTATAACAAAATTTAGATCTTTAATATTGTAAAGTCTAAGATCTTTAGCATTTTGATTCTCTGTAGTTTTTAAGATAAAATTTTTACCCTCTTTCATATTAAACACGTTTAGATCTTCACTTGAAGTCAAATTTAAATTTTGATCAATTTTTACATAAGGTTTTGCAACATCATCATTCATAAAGGAAAAATTGATTCCATCAATATTTTTAACTTCTCCTTTTTTAAACTCCATTGTTATTCCTTGCATATTTTTTTGAGAAAATGTTATAGCAAGTAAAGGATCTGAAGTATTATTTTCCTTATAAACATAATCAGCATCTAAAATCAAATCTTTATATTTTAAAACAGCCTTATCATTGCCCATATTTAAAGCAAGTTTAAAATGGTTAGCAAAAGGTAAATTTCCGATATAACGATCATTTACAACACTATATTGCTCCCCATCTTTGATGGCAGAAAAGCGAACTGAAGTTTTTAAACTCTCTATCAATGAATTTTGCGTATGTTCTCTGATGGATAAAGTTCCCTCAAATCCGTAATATCTCGTAATTCCAGCTCCTACAAGAATAAAAAGAAAAGATAAGTGAAAAATCATCAAAGGCAGTTTTTTTAAATTAAACATTTTATAGCGAAACATACCACATAACAAATTTATACCTAGTAACAATTGAATATATTCAAACCAAAAAGCATCATAAATCATAGCCCAAGCTGTAGGAGTTCCATAAGAACTTTCTATAAAAGTTGCCAAGGCACAAAATAACGCAAAAATTAAAAATAAAATTATAGAAATTCTTAAATCCCCTACACTCTTAATTATTCTTTTCATTTTTTTTAATGTCCTTTTTTACAATCCTAAATATTTTTTTCTAATATCATCATTTCCGATTAAATTTTTAGCTTTATCTTGCATCGCAATTTTGCCATTTTCTAAAACATAGGCATAATCACTTATTTTTAAAGCAGAATAAGCATTTTGTTCAACTAAAAGTATAGTTATACCTTCATTTTTTAAACGAACTATAATATCAAAAACTTCACCAACAATTTTAGGCGCCAAACCCAAAGAAGGTTCATCAAGCATTAAAAGCTTTGGCTCACTCATCAAAGCTCTTGAAATAGCCAACATTTGAGCTTCTCCACCACTTAAACTTCCCGCCATACAATTTTTCTTACTTGCAAGTCGTGGAAATAATTTATACATTTGTTCTCTTAAGTGCTCATAGTTTTCACTATTATTATAAGCTCCGATCTTTAAATTTTCCTCCACGCTAAGATTAATAAAAACACGTCTTCCTTCTGGAACTAAAGCTATACCTTTTTGTACTAAAGTATGAGTTAAATGCCTTTTAGTATCATAGCCTAAAAAATTAACCTCTCCGGTGCGTTTAACTGAATTTAAAAGAGCGTTTAAAGTAGAAGTTTTACCTGCCCCATTAGAACCTATAAGTGAAACTATATTACCTGTATCAACCTTAAAATCTATACCCTTAACAGCTTCAATCAAGCCATAATATACATGCAAATCTTTAACTACTAGCATCAAAATCCCCTAAATAAGCAGCGATCACTTCTTTATGTTCAACCGCATCACTTAATTTTCCTTCAAAGATAGTCTTACCATAATCAAGCACTAAAACCTTATCGCAAAGCTGATTAACAAATTTCATATCATGCTCTATCAATAAAATACTGATTTTATATTTTTCTCTTAATTTTAAAATGAGTTCAGCCAACTCATCGCTTTCGCTTGAATTCATACCAGCAGCTGGTTCATCTAGCAATAAAAGTTTTGGGTTTGTTGCCATTGCACGAGCGATTTCAACCTTTCTTTGTTGCCCATAACTTAAACTTGTAGCTTTTTCATTTGCCAAATCAGCTATTCCCAATTCCTCTAAAATGTTATAAGCCTTGAGGTTAAATTCTTTTTCAACCTTGCCAAAACGCCCCAAATGAAAAAATGCTTCTAAAATACTATATCTCATTTGCTTATTAAAACCTATCATTACATTTTCAAGAACATTCATACTTGAAAAAAGTCTTATATTTTGAAAAGTTCTTGCTATACCTAAATGCACAATTTCATAAGGTTTAAGATGGCTTATTTTTTGATCTTGAAAAAATACTTCCCCGCTAGTTGGTTTATAATTTCCTGTGATAATATTAAATAAAGTTGTCTTTCCAGCTCCATTAGGGCCAATTAAACCAAAAATTTCTCCTTTTTGGATACAAAAAGAAGTCTCATTGATCGCTTGCACTTCTCCAAAAGATTTAGTGATATTTTTTAATTCTAGTATCATTTAAATCCTTTCTTTTTGGAGTTTTTGCTTAAAAAGAAATTCAGCTCTTTATCTCCAAAAATTCCTCTTCTTGCAAAAAGCATAACTAAGATTAATACCAAAGAGAAAGCAACCATACGAAGACCCGGCATAGACTCGATATTGATATTTAAAATATCAATTTTAATCTGCAATTCATCTAAAAATCTCAACCATTCCATACCACCTATAACCAATATAGATCCAACTATGGCTCCAGTTGTCGAACCAAGCCCACCTAAAACAATGATAATTAAAAGCACAAAAGTAAATTCAAAACCAAATTGTTCAGGAGAAACTGATCCAAGAAGGCATACCAAAAGCCCCCCGCCTACTCCTTCTAAAAAAGCAGAAGTTGAAAATGCAAGAGTTTTAATCCAAAAAGTATTGATACCCATAGCACTCGCGGCATCTTCATCATCACGTATAGCTTTCATAGCTCTACCAAATTTAGAATACACTAAATTCAAAATCAAAACAACCGCAATAATTGCAATACCACCCGTCCAATATAAATTAGAAAATAAAGGAACGCCATTTAATCCCATGGAACCATTTGTCAAACTTGGAAAATTGATAGCTAATTTTTGTATGATAATACCAAAACCTAAAGTTACAATTGCTAGATAATCACCCCTAACACGAAAAACCGCAAAAGAAAGGATTAAAGATAAAACACAAGCACTAAATCCAGCAATTATAAGAGCTAAAATAAATGAATTTGTGTGAAAAGCTAAGATAATAGGGCTAGGATCTTCTAAGCTAAATAAATCATTTTTTTGATCAACGCTTAAAAGTACTAAAGCGGCCGCATAAGCACCAATAGCAATAAAACCATTAGGCTCTAATGAAAATTGCCCAGTCACGCCATTGATAAGATTATAACTCACAGCTAAAGTGATATAAATAGCAATTTGATTTAAAATCCCCATTCCATAGCTATCAAAAAAATGCGGTGCTATCACAATAAAAGCAATAGCTAAAATAATATAAATTAAAGCAGAAATTTTCATCTTTATCATCTAAAACCTACTTTTTTCAAAATTAATACCCAAGATTCCCGTTGGTCTAAAAAGCAAAATAAATACTAAAAAGATAAAAGCAAAAGCGTCTTTAAAGCCTGAAAGATCTGGAAAGAAAGCAACAACCATCACTTCAGTAAGTCCTATAATTAACCCACCTAAAACAGCTCCAACCACAGAACCAATTCCACCTAAAACAGCCGCTGCAAACGCTTTAAGCCCTACTAAAGTTCCCATAGTAGGATAAACTGAATAATAATTACTCGACCAAAAAATTCCAGCTAAAGCTGCCAAAGCAGAACCTAAAGCAAAAACAATAGCTATAATACGGTTTGCATTAATTCCCATTAAATTTACCGTTTGTATATCAAAAGCTAAAGCACGAATAGCAATACCATATTTGCTTTTATAAAGCAAGATAAGAACAATAAACATTACAAGTAAAGTTACCAAAGGAACCAATAAAGAACCTAAAGTCATACTGACTTTACCCAAGGTAACCATTTTTTCAAAAATTGGAGGAACTGGAAATTGCTGCTCTGTTGAAGTGAAAATCATATTAAATAAATTTTGCAAAAAGAAGCTAATCCCAATAGCTGTAATTAAAAGTGAAATTCTAGGAGCTTTTCTTAAAGGCTTGTAAGCAATTTTATCAATAATCACTCCCACAAGAGAAGAAAAAATCATAGAAGCTATTAAAGCGACTATAAAAATTGCTAAGACATAATGATTATCTAATAAAGTAGTATTGATAAATGGAGAAAGACAATTAATAAGCAAAAGCGCTATATAAGCTCCAACCATCATTATATCACCATGGGCAAAATTAATAAGCCTTAAAACACCATAAACCATAGTATAACCTACGGCAATAAGAGCATACATACTCCCTAAACTTAAACCATTAACAATTTGCTGAAAAAATAAAATCGAGTCCATTTTAGTCCTAAGGATTTATTATATCTTTATATATTGGTTTTTGATTTTTAATTTCTTTTACAATAATAGAACGAATAGCATTACCATTTTTATCTATACTAATAATCCCAGAAACGCCTTCGTAGTTTTTAGTTTGATGAATTTTATCATTGATACATTCGCTTGTTAGGTTATTTTTACAAGCATTCATAGCATTAAGCATTACAAAGTATGCATCAGCACCCATTGCTGAAAAAGCAGGAACTTCTTTATCTTTTTTCTCTTTTTCATAAGCTAAGATGAAATCTTTACCCAATTTTGTCACAGGATTATAAGAATCAAAACTATCCGTAAAAATATAATTATCAGATGCTTCTTTAGCTAATTTTATAAAAGTTGCATCCGCAACGCCATCAGCCGATCCCATAGGAGCATTTAAGCCTATGATTTTTGATTGTCTCGCAAACAAAGCTGCTTCGCTATAATAAAGTGGCAAATAAATAAAATCTGGATTTAAAATTTTAATTTGAGTGATTATAGCTCTAAAATCTTTATCTCCTGAATTTACCCTTAACACCTTTAAGATTTTTCCACCCCTTGCCTTAAATTCTTTTTCAAAAGCTTTTGCTAAGCCTAAAGAATAATCCGTACTTTGATCCACTACTACAACTGCTTTTTTAAAGCCAAATTTTTCATTAACATATTTTGCCAAGGAAGATCCTTGAAAACTATCCATAAAGCATACCCTGCTAGAATATTTTTTGTTTTCTAAAAGTTTATCTCCAGTTGCTGCAGGTGCAATGAGTGGAATTTTATTATCTTCAGCTACTCTCATAACTTGTAAGGTATTTGCAGTGATCATTTCACCAATAATACCCAATACTTTATCTTGAGTAACTAGACGAGTTGCCGCACTTGAAGATTCTATTTTATCGCCTTTAGTATCTAAAACTATTAAATTGATCTTATCGCCATTTTGTAAAGATCCTTGCATTTTATTTGCAATCTCAATACCATCTAAGGCACTTTGCCCATAAGCTGCCGTAGCTCCGCTTAGAGGTAAAACAACTCCTAGATTAATATCCTTAGCTTCTAAATTTAAAATTAAAAATGCAATTAAAATTATTTTTTTACTCATGGATGCTCCTAAGGTTTTATCAAGGCTTTATAAACCTGCTTACCATTTTGAATTTCTTTTATAACAACAGGGCGAACGGCATTTCCATTGGCGTCAATGCTTATAAAACCCCCAACGCCTTCATAATTTTTAGTTTGATGAATTTTATCATTGATACACTCACTTGTTAGATTATCTTTACAAGCATTCATAGCATTAAGCATTACATAATAAGCATCGGCACCCATTGCCGAAAAAGCAGGAAGATCTTTATCTCCTTTTTCTTTTTCATATTCAGCAATAAATTTTTTACCGCGATTTGTTGAAGGATTACTAGAATCAAAACTATCAGTAAAAATCACACCATTAACAGCACTTGAACCTAATTCTATAAAGGTTTTATTATTTACCCCATCTCCTGCGGTTAATAATTTATCAAAACCTAATTGCTTAGCTTGTCTAGCTATCAAAGCTGCTTCTGGATGATAAATTGGCATATAAACAAAATCGGGATTTAAACTCTTTAGTTGCGATACTATCGCTCTAAAATCTTTATCTCCGGAGCTAATTATCAATTTTTTTAAAACTTTTCCACCATTAGCTTTTAAAGATTTTTCAAAAGCTTTTGCTAAACCTAAAGAATAAACATTGCTTTGATCAATAATAATAACAGCATTTTTTAAATTTAAATCTTTAGTGATATAAGTAGCAAATTTATCACCTTGAAAACCATCGCTAAAACAAACGCGAGAAGCATATTTTTTACCGTCCAAAAGCTTATCTCCTGAAGCTACTGGAGCTATAAGAGGGATTTTTTTATCTTCAATAATAGAAATTGCTTGAATCGTGTTTGGTGTAGTGGTTTCTCCAATGATACCTAAAACTTTATCTTGTGTGATTAAACGATTGATGCCGCTTGTTGTTTCTAGCTTATCACCCTTAGTATCAATTATAATTAATTTGACTATATCGCCATTATCAAGCTTTGGATTTAATTTATTAGCAAGCTCAACCCCACTAAAAACATCTTGTCCATAAGCAGCTACCGATCCTGTTAGTGGCAAGACAACACCTATATTAATTGTTTTTGCATATAAACTGCAATTCATAAAAATAAAAATATTTAACAAAAAAACTATTTTTTTCATTGTTAATCCTTTTTAAATTATTTTAAAAAAATATTATGTTCTGTTTTTTTAGGAGGCTCCTCCTCTATCAAATCTTTAACTTGTAAATCAAGAGCAAAATTATCTCCTTTAACATAAGCGATAATATTATCCATATCATCATGGCTTAAATTTTTAGCATATAAGGCCATTTGAGAAGTCATAGTAGAAGTATTATCCAAAGTATAACCTATTAAAGCCGTTTTAATATCTTCTGCGGACATATCCTTTAATGCCTTAAAGCGAGAGGTACTTTTTTCTCCATTATCCCCATGACAAACGTTGCATTTATTTTTAAAATAAATCTTTTTAGCTTCGGCTAAATTGTATTGTTTATTAGCATCAAAAGTATATCCAAAAATAGATTTTAGACTAACGCCAAAAAGAGCTACGATAAAAATAGAACTTATAAAAAACAAACGAAAAATCATCATATTTCCTTAATTTATTTTACTTATATTGATATCATTTCTGTTAAAATTATAGCCATGGATATTTTTACTCTTTGAATTTCCACACGTATAACGTATAGTTCCAGATACCTCAATATCTTTAAAAATTTCATCCAAAGGTGTCGCATTGCAAACATTTAAACAAAGCATCATTGAAATAAAAAATAATATTATTTTCATATACACTTTCTATTAAAAATTAAAGAGTTGATTATATCAAAAAAAGATAATCAATCTTAATGATTTCCTTTATGTAAAAAATAAAGACCCAAGCAAAGTGCCAAGATAGAACCTGCTAAAAAAGTCATATCCACAGGTGTTGAAAATTTCATTTGCAAAACTCTTTGAAAAAAATTTACAATCAAAACCATAATAATAACTTTTGCTAGCTTATCTTTAAGCTGATCTAAACTATGCACTTCTAAAACTTTACTTTGTTTCATTTGTTTAAATTCTTCAATTTCACTGATAAAAAGCTCATAAACACCAAAAGAAAAAATAAACAAAACCAAAGCCATCAAATAAAGATCCACAGCTCCTATGATCAAAGCAACAACATCTTCATGCAAATCAATACTTGCATTTAAACCAAAAAAATAATTATAAGTGTATAAAATCACTTTAAAAACATCATAACTTGCAATCACAAAAAGCACAAAAGCACCTATAAGCCCAAATATCACAGGCAAAATTGTAACTATGCGACTTTTAACCAATAAAGATTCAAAAATTTTTTCTAACATTATTTTTCCTGATTATTTTTCAATTCCAACCATTTTTGAGCAATTCTAACGGCATTAGTCGCCGCTCCTACACGAATTTGATCCGCAACGCACCACAAATGAAGTATTTTTTTATCGTATTGATCTGAACGAATTCTTCCTACATAGGTTTCATTAGTATCGCTTGTGGTTAAAGGCATAGGATATTTTTTATTTTTTGGATCATCTAAAACAACAACATTTGGAGCCTTTTTTAAAATTTGACGCGCTTTAGCAGCATCAACCTCTTGATTAAAATGCATAGTAATAGACTCACTATGACTTCTTAAGACCGGAACCCTAACGCAAGTCGCTGAAATTTGAAGCTTTTTATGTAAAATCTTTTGCGTTTCATTGATCATTTTTAACTCTTCTTTAGTGTATCCGCTATCTGTAAATTCATCAATGTGCGGAATTAAATTTAAAGCCAAAGTGTGTGGAAAAGTTTGAGCTTTAAATTCGTCTAATTTAAAAGCAAAAAAGCTTTGCATTCCTTCAACTAATTCTTGCATACCTTCTTTACCCGCACCACTAGAAGCTTGATAAGTGCTTACATCCACTCGCTTAAGATCGAAAACATCATCAAGTGGTTTTAAAACATGTGCCATTTGTATCGTTGAGCAATTTGGATTTGCAATAATTCCTGTTTTTTTCCAATCCTTAATATCTTCAAAATTACATTCTGGAACAACCAAAGGAACATCTTTATCCATTCTAAAATGACTAGTATTATCAATAACTACAGCACCGCACTCAACGGCAAATTTAGCGTATTGTTTGCTTATGTTTCCGCCTGCACTAAAAAAAGCGATATCGACTGGATTTTCCTTAAAAGTGTCTTCTTTTAATTCTTTTACTTTATAAACTTTTCCTTTAAATTCTATCTCATCGCCTGCACTTTTAGCACTTGCTAAAGGCAAGATGCTTTCAACTGGAAATTCAAGCTCTTCTAAAACGTTTAAAAGCTCCTCCCCAACAGCACCAGTTGCGCCAACTATAGCTATTTTTTGTTTTTTTACCATTTTATTCCTTTATTTGATATTGCTTGATTTTTTTCTCTAAAATTTCAAGGCTCATTCCAAGTTCATTTGCCGCTTTTTGTTTATCAAAACCAAGTTCTTTTAAAATTTGCTCTAATAATTCTTTTTCCAAATTTTTCACATCTTTTTTAAAAGTCCTAGCTTCCAAAAATAAATCTTGAGGTAAAATTTCATTTCCTTCGCTTAAAATACAAGCACGTTGCACTATAGAAATAAGTTCTCTAATATTACCTGGATAATTGTATTCTAGTAAAGTTTTTTCAGCTTCTTTACTTAAACATTTGTTTTCAAAATTATACTCTTGACAAGTTTGCTCAAGAACTTTATTAGCAATTTCTAAGATTTCTTCCTTACGCTCTCTTAAAGGCGGAATATTTATAGGAATGGTATTTAAACGATAATAAAGATCTGATCTAAACTCTCCATTTTTTATTTTTTCATCTAAATTAGCGTTAGTCGCACTTATAATTCTTACATCGATTTTAATATTTTTAGTGCTTCCGAGCCTTACAATCTCTTTTTCCTGTAAAGCCCTTAAAAGTTTTGCTTGTATCTCATAAGGCATTTCGCCAATTTCATCTAAAAATAAAGTTCCTCCATTGGCCATTTCAAAAAGACCTATTTTAGTAGCATTAGCATCTGTAAAGGCTCCTTTTTCAAATCCAAATAATTCGCTTTCTATTAGATTTGCAGGAATTGCAGCCATATTAATAGCTATAAAGGGCTTATCAAAACGTTGTGAATTTTCATGAATAAAACGAGAAAAAACCTCTTTACCCACTCCACTTTCACCAAAAAACATAACCGAAGCATCTGTTTTTGCTGCCTTTTTGCTTAAATTTAAAGTTTGTTCTAGTTTTTCGGATGTAGAGAAAAAACCTGTATTTTTATGGGTATTTTGTCCTTTAGGTTTTTTATCAGAAGTTTTTTGACGTATAATCTTTGCACGTTTAATAGCTTCAACTAAAGTTTCTATATCAAAAGGTTTGGTCAAAAAATCTTTAACTCCAAGTCGCATAGCTTCAATGGCACGATTTAAAGTTGCATTTCCTGTCATAATAATAAAGTCATATTTGTTTTCACAAGCTTTAACAAATTCAAGACCATCCATACCAGGCATATTTATATCTGTAATAATCAAATCTGTGCTAGAATCGATTTTTTTAAGTGCTTCCGTGGCTGATTTATAGGATTTGATTTTAAATTCCTCGTATTCACCCAAAGCTATTTCGAGAGATTTTCTCATATTGATATCATCTTCTACGATCACTAAATTCATTACCAACCTTTAGAATTTTTACAATAATAACAAAATAAGGCTTAAAGTCACTTTTTTTTAAGATAATATATCATGGCACTTTTTAAACCAAAATCCACGCTAAAACGTAAAGGTAAAATTCTAATATAAATTTCATTTTGAGCCTTCATAAGATCTGTTTTTGTGATATCTTTTATAGAAACTTTTGCACCAGTAAAACAATCGATTAATTCTTCTTTGTGAGAATTTAAAAAATTAAGCTTGATATTTTTTGCCATATGATCATCAATCATGCCCAATTCAGTTTTAGGAAATTTTTTTAAATCATCATTATCATAAGGGATTTCGCAGGCAAATTCGCTGATAGCATTTTCACTTTGAGTCATAGCCAAAGAGATATTTTGACTCTGATGAAAAAGAATTAAATTTTTACTTGAAAGTTCTGCCCAAAATATAAATTCATCTTGAGCAAAAACTTTCAAGCTTAAAAAAATCAATAAGCAAACAATTCTTTCCACTTGTCCGCATCAATCTTAAGTTCTACATTTACTCTATAAAGACCTTGATTAAAATTTTCATCAATAATACTTGCATTTTTGATCAATCCATTTACTTGAGCAGTAATAGTTGAGCTTCTAAGCATAGCATCTTTAACAGTATCTTTACCATTTACTTTCACACCATAAAGTTTGCTTGCAAGTTGTCTGTAAGCATCTGTAATAGCTGCTCTTTTTGCGAGTGCAAGTGCTTGAGCTGTAGAAACAGTATTCATCGGAGCAATACCTTCTCCAACAGCAGTAAAACTAAGCTCGCTATCTGTTGTATCAGGAGCTAACATTTTTTCTTGCTTGATGATATCGCGTACATCATCTTTATCAACTTTTTGCACAATAATTTCTGGAGCTTGAGAATTTGCAGGAGCGCTACTTACATTCTTACCCGCTACCCCATTAGCACTTGGCACACAGCCAACAAAAATTCCTGCTACAACTAGCATCATAAAAATTTTTTTCATATTTACACCTTCAAAATTTTTTGTCATTAATATCTATAAGCAAAAAGCGTTCCAACTTTTTACAAAACTATTCTAAATTTAAATCTGGATTTTCATCGCTAATTTCCTCATCAACTTCTTCTTTAGGACATTTAGCAATGCTAACAACTTCATCATTTTCTACATTTACAACGATAACTCCACTTGTATTGCGTCCGGCTTTTCGAATACTATGCATATCAACTCGGATCATCTTTCCACTACTTGTAAGAGCCATCAAATCCATGTCTTCATCTACAATCACCACACTAATAAGTTCTTTAGTCTTATCAGTGAGTTTCATACAAATAACACCCTTGCCTCCTCTACTTTGAAGTCTATACTCTCCAGCATTTGTGCGTTTTCCTATACCTTTAGCACTAACACTTAGAATTTCTTGCTCATCATTTTCTATGACAACAGCGCCCACTAATTCATCATTTTTTTCTTTAAATTTAATAGCCGTTACCCCGCGACTTACGCGGCCAATTTCACGCACTTTTGCAAGAGGAAATTTGATACACATACCTTTTTTTGTAACTGCAAAAAGCATTTTTCCTTTTGTTTCCTCTTCTAGCAACTCTTCATTTTCCACTTCATTTTCTGTATCAATATTATCCACCATTGGAGCTAAAGAAATTTCTCCTTCATCTCTTTGGACAATGATTGCTGTAACTAGTTCATCGTTTTCATCTAGATTAATCGCTTTTACACCAACGCTACGTATATTTTGATATTCACTTAAATTAGTACGCTTAACAATACCATTTTTTGTAAAGAAGCATAAAGATTTACTTTGATCAAAATCAGTTGTTGGAATAATTGCCATAATTTTTTCTTCAGCTTGCAAATTGATCAAATTAACAACAGCTTTTCCTTTAGCAGTTCTTGATCCTTCTGGAATTTTATAAACTTTCAACCAATAAAGCTGACCTCGATCGGTTACAAACATCAAGGTATCGTGAGTATTTGCTGTAAAGAAGCTTTCTATAAAATCATCATCGTAAGTCGTAACAGCAAGCTTACCCTTGCCACCACGTTTTTGTTTTTCATATTGTTTACTTGGAACACGCTTGATATAACCACGATGAGTGATAGTCACCACCATATTTTCGTTTGGAATCAAATCTTCCACATCTATATCATCATAATCATCTTCTATTTGAGTGATACGTGGTACATCAAATTTAGCTTTAATTTCTTTCAATTCATCGCGGATTAAATCTTCAAGTAATTTTTCACTTTTTAAAATCTCATCCAATCTTGCGATTTCTTTCATAAGCTCTGCAAGTTCATTTTCTATTTTTTCTCTTTCAAGTCCTGTTAAGCGACCTAGTTTCATATCTAAAATAGCATTAGCTTGAATTTCACTAAGGCCAAATTTTGCCATTAAAGAATCTCTTGCGCTAGCATTATCAGGGCTATTTTTAATCAAAGCTATCACATCATCAATATTATCAAGTGCAATAGTAAGACCTTCTAAAATATGCGCTCTTGCTCTTGCTTTTTGAAGTTCAAAAATAGTTCTTCTAATAATAACTGTTTTTCTATGAGTTAAAAAGAGATTTAAAAGCTCACTTAAAGAAAAAATCTTTGGTTCTTTATTATGAATGGCAAGCATAATCACACCAAAGGTGCTTTCCATTGTTGTAGATTTGAAAAGATTGTTCAAAACAATTTCACTCATTGCTTCGCGTTTAAGCTCTATAACAACACGAATTCCTTCTCTATCACTTTCATCTCTGACTTCAGAAATTCCTTCGATCTGTTTTTCTTTTACAAGATCAGCGATTTGCTCTATGAGTCTTGCTTTATTAGTTTGATAAGGAAGTTCATCTATAACAATAATATCTTTATTTGACTTTTTCTCTATATGAGTTTTTGCTCTAATCTTTACGCGACCGCGTCCAGTGCGATAAGCTTCAATAATACCTTTTTTGCCATATATAATACCGCCGGTTGGAAAATCAGGGCCTTTGATAAACTGCATCAATTCTTCTAAAGTGGCATTTTTATTATCAAGTAAATATAAAAGACCATCAACTAATTCATTTAAACTATGTGGAGGAATATTGGTTGCCATACCCACCGCAATACCGCTAGATCCATTAAGCAATAAATTTGGCACCCTAGCAGGTAAAACATCAGGCTCATTCATGGAATCATCATAATTTGGAATAAAATCCACCGTATCTTTGTCAATATCACGTAAAAGTTCTTCAGCTAAAATCGTCATTCTAGCTTCAGTATAACGCATTGCAGCAGCACCGTCTCCATCTATAGATCCAAAGTTTCCTTGCCCATCTATAGTTGGATAACGCATAGAAAAATCTTGCGCCATTCTTACTAAGGCATCATAAACAGCGATATCGCCATGTGGATGGTATTTACCGATCACATCCCCGACAATACGCGCGGATTTCTTATAAGCACTGCGACTCCCAACACCAAGATCATTCATAGCATAAAGAATTCTTCTATGCACAGGCTTTAAACCATCCCTTGCGTCCGGAAGAGCACGCCCGATAATAACACTCATAGAATAATCTAAATAACTACTTTTAATGGAATTTTCTATATCGACAATCTCAATATCAGAATCTTTGTTAAAAATATTTTCCATAAAAATCCTTCCACAATATTGAAATTTTTATTTTACCATATTAAACTTTTGCATCAGCTAAAACAAGGGCAAAAAGAACAGAAATTTTGTTTTTTTCTAAAAATTTTTTAGCTTCCAATAAACTAGAACCCGAAGTTACAATATCATCAACTAAAATCACAGGATGAGAAATTCTTTTTAAAAGTTTAAAATTTCTTTTATTTTTTTGCCTATATGTCAAACTCTTTCCGGAATATTTTAAAGAATTTTGAAAATGTAAAGCTCCAAATACAGGCTTAATGAACTTAGTTTTTAAGTATTTAGCTAAAATGGCTGAATGAGAATAGAGTAAATTTTCCACCCTATCATCTAAGGCTATAACATTGATTTTTTCATCAGGAGAAAAGAAATTTTTAAATTTAGCAAAACTAAGCTTTGCTAAAAAATGAAAAACAAAATAACCATAAAAATGATGTTTGGAGTGTAATAAATGTTTTATCTCGTGATATTTATAAAAAGAATACACTTTAAAATTATCCTCAAGAACTCTTATCCCTAAAGAAAATTCAGATAATTCTTGAGAACAAACATCGCAAAAACAAAGCAGAGTAAAACCTCCGCAATTTAAACATTTCAAAGCTCTGAAATAATGCTTGCTGCTTTATTAGCCATTTGTTTTATAAGTAAATGTGTATAAAATGGAACGTCTTTTAAATTTTCAAAACCTTGTACATCTTGTTTTGTGCGTAAGGTAAATTTTCTATTTTTATTAACATCGCTTAAATTTAAAACTCCAACAAGTTTTGAATGCAACCCTGTTCCATCTTGTCTTGCACTGTATTTTGAAAAAGCAAGATCAATTTTAGTCACATAAGGAGAATCCGCGCTATTATCGTCAAGCACTACAATGCCTCTAGCTTGAAGTTCTTGTTTTAAATAAACATAAAAAATAGCATTAAAATCTAAATCTACATACAATTTTTGATTTTTCGCAAAAAATACCTTTTGCTCCTCTTTTAAATCATAAAAACGATGCAAATATACTTTTTTCAAAGCCACCGCAGTATCTAGAGTGCGTTTGTTAGCACAACATTGAATTCCAATATCACTGATATATAAAAGACCTTTTATTTTAGCTTCATAACCACTCGGGCTTTCACAAGGACTGCACGCTGAATCTTTAGAAATTTGATTAACTTGATCAAAAGTATTCTTGCTAGCACAAGAATTCAAAAACAGAGCAGCAAGCACAAAAAGCAAACACTTTTTAATCATTTTTTCTCCTTAAATTTATTATAAAAAATTATTTTTCAAGCATTGTATTAAAATTATCAACAAATTTCAAGTGCAATTTAAAAATAAGTTCAATTTAAAAAATTAATCAATTTTTAAAACACTTAAAAAGGCTTCTTGAGGTAAATGAACTTTACCGATAGCCTTCATTCTTTTTTTACCCTCTTTTTGCTTTTCCAAAAGCTTTCTTTTTCTAGTAATATCCCCGCCATAACATTTTGCGGTTACGTTTTTTCCCATAGATTTAACCGTTTCTCTTGCAATGATTTTATTTCCTATACTTGCTTGAATAGCAACTTCAAAAAGCTGTCTAGGAACGATTTCTTTCATCGCACTTACAAGCTCTCTTCCTTTACTAAGCGCTTTTTCATTTGGCACGATAATGCTTAAAGCATCGACATTTTCTCCCGCTACTTTAATATCAAGCTTAACCAAATCTCCAACACGAAATTCAATCGGCTCATAATCAAAACTTGCATATCCTTTAGTTAAAGATTTCAATTTATCATAAAAGTCCATCACAATTTCATTTAAAGGCACATCGTATTCCAATAAAACACGTTCAGGTGTGATATAGTCCATCTTCACCTGCATCCCTCTTTTGCGATTTAAAAGAGTGATTAAATTTCCTAAAAACTCACTCGGAGTGATAATTGTAGCTTTAACATAAGGCTCTTTAATATGATCGATTTTATTAACTGGTGGGAGTTCGCTAGGGTTTTGAATTTTCAAAAGCTCTCCATTGGTTTGATAAATTTCATAAGTTACCGTTGGAGCTGTAGCAATGAGATCAAGATTGAATTCTCTTTCTAATCTTTCTTTAATAACCTCCATGTGCAAAAGACCTAAAAAACCAACCCTAAAGCCAAAACCTAAAGCCAAAGAAGTTTCTGGCTCGTAGGTAATGGAACTATCATTAAGTTTTAATTTATCTAAAGCATCTCTTAAATCCTCAAATTTATCCGTTTCTATAGGGTAAAGTCCTGCAAATACAAAAGCCTTTGCTTTTTCAAAACCCCCTATAGCTTCTTTAGCTTTATTTTTAGTTAAAGTGATGGTATCTCCAACTTGCACATCGCCAACAGTTTTAAGTCCCAAAACGACAACTCCAACCTCGCCTGATTTTAAACTTTGCGTTTTGATTGGATTTAAAGGATGGGGATAAAAAAGATCTTGGACAATATGCTTTTTATTTGTACTCATTACCAAAACTTCATCATTTTTAGAAATTTGTCCTTCATAAATTCTCACTAAAGCCAAAGCACCCAAATAATTATCAAACCAAGAATCATAAATTAAAGCTTTAGTAGGAGCTTCATTGTCTATTTTTGGTGCTGGAATTTTAGTGATAATCGTTTCTATAAGCTCTTTTATTCCCGAACCTGTTTTAGCACTCACACAAATTGCATCTTTGCAATCTATACCTATAATATGCTCAATTTCATGTTTAACTTTTTCTACATCCGCATTTGGAAGATCGATTTTATTGATAACTGGGATAATCTCAAGATTATTTTCAAGAGCGATATAAACGTTGGCTATGGTTTGTGCTTCAACGCCTTGAGAAGCATCGACTACAAGCAAAGCTCCTTCGCAACTTGCCAAAGATCTGCTTACTTCATATGAAAAATCGACATGACCTGGAGTGTCGATCAAATTTAAAATATATTTTTGATTATTAAAGGTGTATTCTAAACGAACAGATTGGGCTTTTATTGTAATGCCTCGTTCTTTTTCTATATCCATAGTATCCATAACTTGAGCACTCATTTGCCTATCGCTAATAGCTCCACATTCTGAAATGATTCTATCTGCTAGAGTGCTTTTTCCATGATCAATATGCGCTATGATTGAAAAATTTCTAATATTTTCCATTGTCTTCCTAAAAAATATACTTTTTAAAATTTTAGCAAAAATATTTTTCAGAAATGATTAAATTTAATCTTAACATAGATGTGTATTTTTATTTTTTACCAAATTTTAAGTATAATCATCTTTAAAATATTAAAAGGTTATCAATGCTTGTCAATAAAACTTATGAAATTTCTTCTTGTGATGATGTAGAGCTTAATATTAAAAGAACTTCAAAACTAGAATATCGTATGACTTATGATGATGAAAAAGAAATGAAAGCTATAGTTTTTATTGCGTATGGATATGGAGCTAATGCTAATATTTCTTTTTTAGACTTTGATAGAGAATATATCGCTAAAAAATTTGATGTCGTTGTGGTGAATGTTTTTTATCATTGTTTTTGTCAAAGAAGATCGAATGAAGAAAAGTATAGTGCTACAACAATGTTTGTAGAAGATGATTTGCAAAATTTAAAAAAGGCTTTAGAAAATATTGGCATAAATACATATGATTTAAATATTTACAATGCAGATAATTATTATCAAATCCTAAATCAAACAATATCAAATTTAAAATCAAATAACCAAATTCCACAAGATTACAAAGCTTGCTTTACTTCAACTTTTATCCCTCCTAATGATGAATATCAAAACTATGGCATTATGGCTGCTATTGATCATATCAATGCCTTAAAAGATATTGTTAAAAATTATCCACAATTTGCAAATTTACCAAAGATCTACGGGGGGGGGTCATACGGAGCAAACTTATCTTTGCTTATAGCCAAAATTGCTCCTTGGTATGTAGATGGTGTGATTGATAATTCAGGAGGAGCTTTGCCTGGACTTGAATATTTATTTGGAAAAGAATTATTAAAATTTGAGTATACTTTTAATGATCCAAATACAATTGTAGGATGTAGCACTAGAACCCATTGGACAAGAAAAGATCCTAATTCTCCTTATTATTTTAAAGATGAAAATTATATGATAAGAGCGATTTTAAATTCTTCTCATCTTATTCTTGGGGCTAATGCTAATCCAAATATAATTTATGTTTCTTATCACAGCACTAAAGATATTAATACTCCTGCCAAAGATAAAATAGAACTTTATAAATGTTTAAAACAACTTAATCTTGATGCAACTTTACATTTAATCCAAGATGAAAAGGATATCGATGGTAAATATATTAAAAGTTTGAAACATGGTATGAGGTTAAATAATAGAACTTTATTTGAAAAAGAACTCCCTTTAATGCTTGAAAAATTAAAAGATAAAAAATTCCCTATGAAAGAAAATTCTATTTCTTATCCTTGCAAAAATAAGGTTTTTAAATTTAAAGATGAAGGGGATAAATTTAAGCTAGAAATTATTTAAAAGATAAAAAATTTTTATCCCAAATTTAACTTTATATTAGATTTTTTAACTTGTTTAAAATAAATTCAAACAAGTTAATCTTTCATGGCAAGTTCTAACATTTGCTTAATGCTCTCAAAGCTTTCAAAATACATAGGTCGCATAAAATCAGAATCTAAAGTTTTATTATAATGTTTTTCAATTTCATTGATTAAATTCATTACATCTAAACTATCGATGATATTATCACTAACCAAATTTTGCATATTCTCATCAACATCAGCTCTACCTATATTGATAAAAAACTGCTTAATCTCTTCCATTTTCCCTCCTTAAAGTTCTTTATAATAACCCCTATCAATCTTACCATTTTGATTGAGTTTAAAACCATCGATTCTTTTAAAATGTTTGGGTATCATATAAAGAGGTAATTTATCTTTTAAAAACATTCTAAAATCAATTTCTTCTTTACTCTCATAAAAACAAATGATCTCTTCTTTAAAAATACAAGCAGAGTTTCTTACTTTATCATGAGAATTAATAATACTTTCTATTTCTCCTAGTTCTATTCTATGACCCATGTATTTGATCTGATTGTCAGCTCTTCCATAACACAATAATTCTTCAAATTCATTATAAGCAACAATGTCTCCTGTTTTATAGACTAAGTCTAAATAATTATCATGTAAAGGATTTTGTAGAAAAGCTTTTTTAGTTTTTTCTTTATCATTGTAATATCCTAAAGATAAAGAAGTTCCTCTTATATATAATTCTCCTTTTTTGCCTATTTCTTTAGGACTTATATAATTCATATTCTCATCAAAGACTAAAAGTTCTGTATTTTTACAAGCTTTACCTATAGGTAAGAGTTCATCATCTTTGAAAGGGCGGTTGATGATGTAGTAGGTGCATGTTCCAGCAATCTCGGTTGGGCCGTAAAGATTGATAAATTTAGCCTCCTTAAGATGATTTTTCCAAATATTTAAAGTTTTGGTAGGCATAATCTCACCCACCCAAGCTACAGTTTTTAAAGAATCAAGTCTATATTTATCTAAAGCATTTCCTTTACAAAGATGGGTTAAAACTGAAGGTATCCAAGAAATAGTAGTGATTTTTTCTTTTTCCATATAAGAAAAAATTTCATTTGGAAAAGCAAAGACATGATTAGGGATGATGTGTAAAGTTGCACCCACTTTTACACTTGAAAAAATATCTCTCACAGAAGCACTAAAATAAAACGGAGTTTGATTAAGTAAAGAATTTTTAGAATCAATCTCCAAAATTTCATAAATTTTTAACGTATAATCAATCACACTCTTGTGAGCTATACTTACTCCTTTAGGAATTCCAGTGCTCCCACTGGTAAAAAGTACATAAAGTAAATTAGTATCGATATGGTTTTCTTTAGCCTTAGTGATTAGATTTTCATCGATATTAAAATTTTTAAAATTTTCTGTATAAAGAGTAGGTAAATTTAAATCTAATTTTAATTCTTTAGAAGTGATTAGAAGTTTTGGTTTTAAAACTTCTATAACTTTTTCTATTCTTTCTTTAGGACTTTTTTCATCTAAGAGTGTATAAAAGTTTCCACTTAAGGCTACACCAAAAAAAGAAATCAAACAATCAATGCCTTTAGGTAAGATAATAAGAATGGCTTTTTGCAAAGGTAAGGTATTATTATCTAAAGTTCTTAAAATTTCACTAGCAACTTTTTTAGAATAAAGATCAAATTCTTTATAAGTGATTTCTTTTTTACCTTCTTTGGCAAAAGGTTCAACAAAGGCTATTTTTTCACTAAAGTTTTCAACGCTTTTTTCTAGGAAGTTATAGATGTGGGTGAGCATGGAAGAAAGCCTTTATGATGAAATTAAAATTTGATTATACTTAATATAAGCTTAATAAAAATTTTAATATCTTTTTATCATAAAAAATAAATAAATACTTCCTAGTAAAGTCGCTACAATACCCAAAGGAATTTCATAAGGAAATAAAATGATTTTAGATATAAAATAAGCTAAAAACATTAAGCAAATTCCAAGCAAAGCTGCCACAAAAAGTTGATTATAAAGCTTTTTAATACCCAATAATTTCATAATATGAGGAGCCAATAAACCCACAAAGCCAAAAGGACCTATACATAAAGCACTTAAAGCACAAGCAAGGGCACTTAAAACAAGAAAGATAATTCTAATTTTTACCACATTAAGCCCTACGCTTAAAGCACAATTTTCCCCTAAAGAAAAAATTTTTAAACTAGGATATAGCATATATAAAGCCAACAAAAAAATACCCGTATAAATTAATAAAAATAAACTTAAATTTTCATCTATATTAATAAGTCCTGCTTGAGTATAAGCTAAAAAAGTATAAGCTTTAAAATCTCCACTAGCTAGGAAAATTTTGCCCAAAGCATCTGCAAAAAACATTATAGCTATGCCTACAAGGATGATTTTTTGCATATTGATATTAAATTTAAAGCTTAAAAAAAATAAAAAGCATAAAACCGATAAAGCCCCTATAATAGCAAAAATTTGAACATACTCTAAAGAAAAACACAAAGCAAACAAGACGCCCAAACTTGCTCCAGAATTAATCCCTAGCATCTCAGGTGATGCCATAGGATTAAAACTCAATCTTTGCAAGATAAACCCAACCAAAGCTAACAAAACACCGCATAAAAGCAAAATAACAAGTTTATTTAATCTTAATGCTAAAATTTCATTCAATATATTTTTAAAACTCAAAGTTGAAAAATCAAAATATAAATTAAGAAAAAATAGCATCAAAACAAGTAAGATTAAACCTAAAATGATATATTTTTCCTTAAAATAAGAAAAAATATAAATATCATCATCGCTAAAATTTTCTTTTAGCATTTTAAAAACAGCAAAAATAAGTAGCGGAGATCCAAGCAATGCCAAAACTCCCCCTGTAGGCAAATCAACCCCTTTTGTAATTTGTAAAATTTGTAAAAATAAATCCACCCCAAACAATAAAAAAAAGCCTAAAAAACCACAAAGCAAAAACTCTTTTCTTGTGTTTTTTATCTTAAAAAATTCCACAAAAATACTCGCAAACAAACCTAAAAAGCTAATCACTCCTACAAAAGAAACCACCAAAGTGATAAAATAAGCACTCAAACACAAGGCAAAAAATTTAACATAAAAGATATTTTGCCCAACACTGCTTGCAAGCTCATCTCCTAAATTTAAAATTTTTAAATAAGGGATAAAAAAATACAAGCTAATTAACGCTATGCTAGAATAACAAAAAAGCTCTATAACATCTTTAAAACCATTTTGAGTAAAATAACCACTATTAAAAAGTAAAAAAGACTTGCTTTCCTCTGGATAAAAAAGAATCATCAAAGAACTTAAAGCGCCAAAAACCATCCCACTTATGAGACCTAAAAGGATGATACTTGTAGAATTTAAATGCTTTTTAAGCATAAAAATAAAAATTAAAAATAAAATTAAAAAAGCCCCTAAAAAGCCCATCAACACTTTTGAAATATTTAAAAAATCAGGAAAAAATAAAGTAGCGATTAAGATAGCAAAACTAGCACTTGGAGCCACACCTAAAGTTGTATCACTGGCTAAAGGATTTTGCATCACGATACGCAAAATCAAAGAAGAAAAAGCAAGTAAAAAACCGCACAATAAACACATAAAAAAACGGCTTAAATTATAATTTATAAAAACAAAAGAAAGTAAATTTTCTTGATCATATTTTTTTAAAAAATCAAATTCAAAAAAAAGAAAAATACAAAATAAAGCAATCAATACAAATATACATGAAAAAATAATTTTTTTCACTCAATCACCTTCAAAAGATCTTTAGCAAAACGTCTCATACTCATCAATGATCCCGCACTCCAAATAGGCTCTAATTCATTATAATCCTTAAAAATATTCATTTTTTGATAAAAAGGATTTTGCTTTAATTCTTCATCAAGCACAAAAGGAGTTGGCTTAATCACTATAAATTTTGTCTTTTTTGGAAGTTTTAAAAGATCTAAAAAACTTATGATATCAACGCCCCAAGCATTGTTTGTATTTTTATCATAAGCATTTTTTAAACCAAGTTGATCCAAGACCGCACCAAAAAGACTGTGTTTATTATAAATTCTTAAATGTTTTTTATCTATAAATTGAACTATAGCAATGGGTTTGGTATAACGTAATTTCTTTTTAGAAGTTTCAAAAAAGATTCTTGTATCGTCGATAAGATTTAAGGCTTCTTGCTTTTTATTTAAGAGAATTCCTATCTGTAAAACACCTTCGTTGATGCTAGAATACACATCTTTTTTATTTTGATAAAAATCAATAATTTTTATTTTATTTTTTAAAAGATAATTATCAATGCTAAATAAAGATGAAGTTATGATCAAATCAGGCTTTAAATTGATGATATATTCTATATTAGGCTGAACTCTAAGACCAACATCCTTTACATCTTTAGGCAAAGCAGGTTCTTTAACCCAAGTATTGTATATCCTTTTATCTCCAACCGCTAAAGGTTGATAATTTAACATCATCATTGTTTCAGCCATAGTCCAATCTAAAGCGATAATTTTTAATTCTTTAGCTTGTATAAATTCAAATAAAATTAAAAATAAAACAGCAATTTTTTTCATATCAAAAAAGCGCAATAGGAGATTTTCTCTTAGGATGCTCTATAATGTTAGCATCAATATTAAATATATCTTTTAATTTTTCTTCTTGCATAAACTCTTGCTTACTTGCATTAAAAATAACCCTTCCTTTTTTTAAAGCAATGATTTCATCACAATACAATGCCGCTAAGTTAATATCATGCAAAATCAGCACTATACCTACTTTAAATTCTTTATTTAATCTAGATATTAATTCCATCAATTCAAATTGATACACGATATCCAAAGCAGCCAAAGGTTCATCTAAAAATAAAAATTCGCTTTTTTGAGCCAAAAGCATGGCTAAAAAAGCCCTTGTCTTTTCTCCACCAGAAAGGGTATAAATTTCTCTATTTGACAAACTTAAAGTATTTGTCAATCTCATCACTTCTTCGATCAATCCTTCATCTTGATTTTTAAAAAACAATTTTTCATAAGAATAACGCCCCATTTTCACAAGTTCTTTTACGCTTAAATATCCTAAATTAGGCAAATGTTGCGGCAAATAAGCTATTTTTTGAGCTAATTTTTTTGAAGGAAGTTTCGCTATATCTTCATCATCAAAGCAAACTTTTCCAGAAGATGGTTTTAATTGTCTGGCTAAAATTTTCAATAAAGTAGATTTTCCTGAACCATTATGCCCCATAAGAGCATAAATTTTATCGTTTTCAAAACATAAATTTGTAGGATAAATAATATATTGATTTTGATTTTTAAAATTTACATTGCAACTTTTTATGAGTGCCATTACCCATCATATCCTCTTTGAAAAACTTAAGCTCGGATTATAACATAAAGAAAAATAAAAAATAAATAAAAAATAATTTTTCTTTAAATTTTAAAATTATATAATTCACATTTTGAAAGTCAATTTCATTATTATAATTAAAATTCAATTTGTTTTTACAAAAAAAGGAGATCTTGTTTTTATGAATAAAATATTCAATTCTTTTTTACTTATTTCAATAAGTGCAAGTTTAGCTTTAGCTAAAGAATCCTCTTATGAACTCGGCGCTGTTAGCGTTGTGGGATCTGTTGAAAAAGGAAGCCAAAGCGTGGATTATCTTAGTCCAAAAAGTGTTTCTGTGATCAGCTCTAAACAAATTCAAGAAGAAGGTGCAGAACAACTTGATGAAATCACTCGCTATGAAAGTGGTTTTGTTTCTCAAATTTATGGTGCGGATTTAGATACGACAGATTGGCTTAAATTAAGAGGGTTTGATGCAAGTTTGGTTTTAGACGGAACAGCAATTTACAAGGGTGGATATTTTGGATGGTCTCCTGATTTGTATGGTTTAGAAAAAATAGAAGTTGTTAAAGGGGCTGATTCTCTAAGCTATGGCTCTTCTCAAAGCGGCGGCGTGATCAATCTAGTCAGTAAAAGACCTCAAAAAACTCCTATAGCAGAAATTGGAGCTAAGATAGGAAATTTATCTCAAAATGGCTTATTTTTTGATGTTGGAGATAAGGCTTTTAATACAAACAGTAATTTTAGAATCGTAGGAAATTATTTTAGACAAAATGGACAGCTTGATGGAACTTGGCAAGAACATTACTATTTTGCACCAAGTTTAGCCATAGATATAAATGATGATACTTTTTTAACACTTCTTACAAGTTTTCAATACGATCAAGGAGTCCCTACAACCGGCTTTTTTCCTGTTTATGGAACCATCATTGATACACCGCAAGGAACAATTAAACCAAGTACAAATTTAGGATCGCCTTTGAGTGATTATCTAAAAAGAAAGCAATATTCCTTAGGATATGAATTCGTACATTATTTCAATGATGAATTAACTTTTATGCAAAATTATCGCTATAATATGGAAGATAAAAGTCAATTTGCTGTAAGTTTTTCAGCTTTAGATCCTGACAATCCTACTACAGCCACAAGAAGTTCTATCATCTTAGATGGTATAGCAAGAAGCCATACCTTAGATAATAGACTGATTTTAAAAAATAGCTACAAAGAACTTGAAAATACTCTTACAAGCGGAATAGATTATCAATATATCTACGTCAATGGAAAATATGGTTATGGAAGTGCAGACAAAGTCAATATCTTTGATCCTGATCATACTCCACAAATTAAAAGCAAAGTGCCTACGTATTTAGTAAAACAATCACAATTAGGCTTATATGTCCAAGATAGAGCTAAACTTTATGATAAATGGATTTTGGATCTTGGTATGCGTTTTGATAAAGCTAAAAGCAATGCAAAAAGCTTTGGAAGCAAAAGCGATTATAATGTCAATCACACAACCTTTCAAACAGGCTTAATGTATGTATTTGAAGATGTAGGATTGATGCCTTTTGTAAGTTATTCAGGAGCCTTTAGACCTATAGCTGGAAGCGATGGGGATGGTAAGGATTATAAGCCTTATGAAAGCAGACAATACGAAGCTGGTTTTAAATATCTTCCTTATTTTATCGATGGAGAACTTAATCTTTCTTATTTTGACATCCAAGAAAAAAATGCTCTAGTCAATGCCGATCCAAGTGCACCTATACCTGTATCCATACAAGCTGGAAAGCAAAATGCTAAAGGTTTAGAACTAAGCTCAAATGTGGCTTTAAGTGAAAGTATAGATTATACTTTAGCTTATACACATTATTTTCAAACTCACACCTCTTTAGATGCATTAAAAACCATAAGAACGCCAATGATGCCAAAAAATATTTTTGCCACTAAAATTTCTCATACCTTTAAAATCAATCATAAGCAAAATTTTAAAAGCAGTTTTGGAGTGCGCTATATAGGAAGTAGCACCGATGAAGCTGGAAATCCTAACATTAAAGTGTCTTCATACACACTTTATGATCTTGCCTTTAGATATAATTATGACAAATGGAATGTTCAATTAAATATCGATAATATCTTTAATAAAAAATATGTTAGTGGATGTTATTATTCTTGCTATTATGGCGAAGGCATCAAAGGAATTTTATCCGTTTCTTATAAATACTAATCACACTAAATTCTCTTAAGCTTAAGTATGTTATACTCTAGCTTATGAGATTTTTAAATATTATTTTATTTCTACCTTTAGTATTGTTTGGCTCTAATTTAAAAGAACTTATTAATTTAAGTCAAAAAAACGAGCAATATTTTATTAAACAAATTCAAAGCGAACAAGCTAAACTTGCAAGCAGTGAAGCTTTTAGAAATTATTTGCCAAGTCTTAGTTTAAATTCAGCCTACGTGGCTAACAACAAAGATCGTTTTATCATTGATCCTCAAGAAAGTTTATTTGCCAAATTTTCTCTTAATTTTCTACTTTTTGATGGCGGAGCTAGAGAAGCTAACTTAAGGGCTTTAAAAGAACAAGAAAAAATCAGTCTGCTTAATAAAGAGCAAACTAGAAATTATTTAGCCCTAAATGCAACTACTCTTTATTTTAACTCTTTAAGTTTAAGAAAAATCATAGCCGCAGATGAACAAAAAGTGGAGTTTTTAAAATCAACCTTGCAAAGATTAAAAAAATTTTATTCAACAGGACTTAGTTCTAAAGATGAATTAGAAAGCATAGAGGCTAAATTTCATTTAAGTGTTTTAATGTTACATCAAAATGAATTAAAACTTGAAAATATCCAAAAAGAAATTAGAATTTTAACAGGAGAAAATCTCATCCCTGAAGGCCAAGCGACATTAGAAAAACCTTTTTATGATAAAGTGTTAAATAATTATGACGTGCTTATTGCAAGAGAAAATGTTAATTTAGCTAAAGAAAATGTTAATTTAGCTAAATCTCAATACTATCCTAAATTTTTTATTCAGGATAATTTCGGATTTTACAAAAACAATTACAATCCAAAAGTCCCCTATCCTTTTATTGATATAACCAATGAAATTTTGAAAAAATATTCACAAAATAATCAAATTATTTTAGGTTTAGAATGGAAAATTTTTGATTTTAATTCTAGAGCTAAAAAGGTTGAAAAAGAACGCTTAAATGTGCAAATTGCAAATGCAAATGCGAGATTAAACGAAAGAAAAAACCGCGAAGAATTACTATATTTACTTAAAAATATAAAAGTTTTAAAAGAACAAATTATGGCTTTAAAATCAGCATTTAAAGCTGCTAATATAGCTTTTGAAAGTATAGATAAAAAATACAGCGCAGGACTTGTTTCTTACGTGGAATACTTACAAGCTTTAGAGGCTAAATTCAAAGCTCAAAGCGACTTAGAATTAGCACAAAATGAATTTGAAATCACAAAAGCAAATTATTATTTTAATGCTGGAATACAAATCATTTCAAAGGTGAAACAATGAAAATATTTTTATTTTTAATATTTTCTTTCAATATGATTTTTGCGGAAGAAATTTATGCTAGTTTCAATGTAGAAGCCTCAAAACAAAGCAAATTAGCCATAGAAAGCATAGGAATAGTTTCTCAAATTCCAATCACAATCGGACAAAGGGTTAAAAAGGGGGATCTTTTGCTTGCTCTTGATCAAACTAGCGAAAAAATAGCCCTTGAAAATGCTAAAAATTCATATAACCTAGCCTTAGCTCAATACGAAAATACAAAAAGCAAGATGAAAAAAATCAATTCCGTTCAAGATGTTATCGATAAACAAAGCTATGAAGATATGAAAACACAATTTAATATTGCTAGCTTAAATTTAACCAAAGCTAAAATCAATATAGATTACTATAAAAACATACTCGAAAAAAAAGAACTAAGAGCCCCTTATGATGCAATCATTGCAAACAAATTTATACAAATTGGAGAAGGGGTTGGTGGAGTAGCTCAACCTTTGGTAGAAATTTTTTCTTACCCGCAAAGCAAACTTGTTTTAAGCTTTGATGAAAAATATAAAGACAAAGTAAAGGTTGGAGATGAATTTATCTATAAAATAGATCAAAGCGATAATCAAATCAAAGGAAAAATCAGCTTAATTTATCCAAGTATAGAAGTTAGAACAAGAAAAATTTATGCCGAAGTTGAAGCTTCCGGATTAACCCCAGGTCTTTTTGGGGAAGGCAAAATCATTACAAAAGATTAAAATATGTTTAAATTAGCGATAAATAGACCTATTACTGTATTGATGTTTTTTTTAGCACTCATTATTTTTGGGCTTATTTCTGCATTTAACATGAGTGTCAATTTATTTCCTAATGTCTCCATACCTCTTATTAAAATCACAAGCAAAGCAAATGGGGATTTAAATTTTATAGAATCAAAAATCACCAAAGAAATTGAAAATGCCTTGAGTGAAATTGATGGGGTTAAAACCATCACTTCGGTTGCGTATGACAATTTTAGCGTTTCTGTTGTTGAGTTTAAACTTGGAAAAAATCTTGAAGTAGCTGCCAACGATGTAAGAGATAAAATAGGCACCCTAAGCCTTCCAACCAAACCTGAAGTTGAAAAAATAAGCTCTGATTCTGGCTCGGCTATATCACTTTTTCTTTACTCACCCGATAAACTTTCACTGATGCAAAACATCAATGACAAAATTAAACCTTTTTTGCAAAGGGTTGATGGTGTAGGAAAAATTGATGCTAAGGGTTTTTTAAAGCCTCAAATTCGTATCAATTTAAAGCCTGAACAATTACAAAAATATAATCTTAATGCTTATGATGTAGCCAATATCATCAAAAGTCAAAATTTTAAACAAGCTTTAGGAGAATTAAACAATCAAGATGATAATTATATTATCAAAGGTTATTTTGAGGCTAATGATTTAAATGAGTTAAAAAATTTACGCATCAAAACAGGTGTATTTTTAAGCGATATTGCAGACATAAAAAGCCTTTATGAGGATGAAAAACAAAGTGCGATTTATCAAGGTAAAGAAGGTGTGCTTTTAGAGCTTGGTAAAGTAAGCAACTATAACACACTCCAAATGATAAAAAATGTCAAAAAATCTCTAAGCACTTTAGAAAAGCAAATTCCTAGCGATATAAAACTTGACATTGTTTATGATAAAAGTTTAAATATCTACAAACACCTTTCACAGGTTATTTTCGATATGGTTTTGGGTATTTTTTTAACGCTGATTATTGTATTTTTATTTTTGAGAAATTTAAGCGCTACCCTTATTGCTTGTGTTGCCATACCAACTTCGATTATTTCAACTTTTTTTATCATTGATATTTTAGGTTATGATTTAAATCGCCTCACTTTTATCGCTCTAACCCTAAGTATAGGAATTTTTATAGATGATGCCATTGTTGTTATTGAAAATATCGCTAAAAAATTAAAAGAACATTCGCCCTTACAAGCTGCCTTTTTAGGAGTTAATGAAATAGGTTTTAGTGTATTAAGCATCAGTGTTGTTTTACTTTGTGTTTTTATCCCTATTTCTTATATGAAATCCATTCCGGGGCTATTTTTTAATGCCCTAGGAATTAGCGTTGCAAGTGGTATTGTGATCAGCTTTTTAGTTTCTATATTTTTAATTCCAAGTTTAAGTGCTAGATTTTTAAATCCGAAAGAAAGCCGATTTTATCAAAGAAGTGAAGCTTTTTTTCAAAAAATAGAAGAAAAATATGAAAATATACTTTATAAAATTTTAAAAAATAAAACTAAATTTATCTTAGCAAGTCTCGTTTTTGTAATCTTATCCTTTGGTTTAGCTAGTCGCATTGGGCTTGATTTTTTACCTATGGAAGATGATAGCGAAATTCAAGTTTTACTTGAAAGTAAGCAGGATTTAAGTTTTGAAGCTATGAGAAAAAAAAGTCTTAATCTACTAGAAAAAATTCAAACAGATGAAAACGTAAAATACGCCTTTTTGATTTTAGGTTATGATGATGCCAAAGACGCTACAAAAGCTAAAATTTATATCAAACTCAAAAATTTAGGCGAGAGAAAGTTAAGGCAAAGTGCGATAGTTAATTTATATCGTCAAAAATTCCAAGAAGATGGCATCAAAATTAAAGTTTTAGAACTTCCAAAAATAGAAGGTGCAGGAATTGATGATCCAGTTCAATTTTTAGTTTTAGGCGATGATTTAGACTCCATAAAACAAGCCGCTAATCGTGCTAAAGAAATTTTAGGAAGCAATTCCCATATTGTAGATATAAGTGATAATGCTAATGCCACAAAAGATGCTGTTGCTTTACACATCAACAAAGAAAAAGCAAAACTTTTAGATGTTAATCCAGAATATATTGCTGCAGTACTAAGTTATTCTTTTTCGCAACTTAGCGTCGGAAGTATGGATAGAGGAAATTCAAAAGATGATCTTATTTTAAGCTTTTCACCTGATTTTAAGAAAAATATAGAGGCATTAAAGCGTATTAATATAAGAAATAATCAAGGTATTAATTTAAATCTTTCAAGCGTGGTTGATTTTTCTTATACTAAAGATTTAAAAACCATCAATCGCTACAATAAAAGCCGATCTATTAAGGTTACGGCCGGAGTTAATGATATTTCACTAGGAGCCGTTCAAAAACTCTTACTTAATAATATGGATTATATTTTAGGTAAAAATTCAAATCTAAGCTATGCCTTTTCTGGCTTTATAAATCTTTTAGGAGAAACTGTTCAAGGCTTTGCTATGGCTATAGCATTAGCTTTTGTACTAATCTATCTTGTCTTGGCTGCACTTTATGAAAGTCTTATTTTGCCACTCATTATAATGATTACCATGCCTTTAGCTTTTGGAGGGGCTTCTATAGGACTTTTTATCACGGGGCACAATTTCTCACTTTTTGTTTTAATCGCCATCATCTTACTTTTTGGCATGGTAGGAAAAAATGCGATTTTACTTGTGGATGTGGCCAATAAAAAGTGCCATGAGGGAGTAGAACCTGATGAGGCTTTATTGATCGCTGGAAAATCTCGTTTAAGAGCTATTTTAATGACAACTTTTGCAATGATTTTTGCCATGCTTCCACTTGCCACCTCAAGAGGAGCAGGATATGAGTCCAATTCCCCTATGGCTATAGCGATTATTTTCGGTCTTGTTAGCTCAACTCTTTTAACCTTGCTAGTTGTACCAGCACTTTTTAAATTTTGTTACACTCTTGATAGTAAATTAAGAAAGATATATGAAAGAAAAAAAATAGATTAAAAGACTTGATTTAAGTCTTTTAAGCATTGTTTTTATATAGGGCTTTAAGATTATTGTAAGCAATTTGTATCTTTTCAAATTGCTCTCTTGCATAAGCTTTCTCTTGGGCATTTTTTCCTTGATAAAAATCAGGATGATAAAGCTTTACCATCATTAAATATTTTTGTCTGATTTCACTAAGATCATTTTGTGGTGTGCATTCTAAGGTTGTAAAATAATTATTAAAAAGCTTTGCTAGGGCATTAAATTTCCATTTTGCATTTTCTTTTTTAAAGATATTTTGACGAAAATCTTTATATTCTTGACGATCGACTTCAAAATTAACGCGATATTTTAAATGCTCACTCTCATCAGCAAAAGTCTCAAAAAGTTCCAAGGTATTTTCATCTTTATATTTAAGCATTAAAACATTTGTAATTTCATCATATTCTATTTGATGATCTTTAAAATAATTTTTCATATAAGTTACAAACAATTTTTCATTAGAGCTTAATTGCATTAGAATTTGATTTCCTGCAAAACTTGTTTTTATAAAAAGCATAGGTTTTAGCATATTACTTTGCTCAAAATTAAGCCTAAAAGTTTTAAAATGTGCATCTTTTAAATTCTCTATGCTTTCATTAGAACTCTTGCGATACTTTTGATCTAAAACTTTTAAAAAATATCGACGCTGTGGAATTTCATTTTCTTCAAAAAAAGAAAAAATCTTATTTTTTCGCCCTATAACTTTTGTGAAATTTTTGGTAATTAAGTCTTTAAAATACTGAAAAACGCTAATATCATCAGTATTAACATTGATCGTTTCTAAAGTTTGCACGATTTGCATCTTCTCTCTCCCATAAAACCTCATTTTCAAAAAGAGAACTTGTCCCTTTTAAAATTTCATTAGGTGTATAATCGGCTTTATACGATAAAGATTGACACTTTTTTACAAAATATCCCAAATAAATATATTTTAAATTTTTACTTTTAGCAAATTTAATCTCATTTAAAAGAGAAAATTTACCCAAGGAAAGATGTGAAAAATCAGGATCGTAAAAACAATAAATACTTGAAATTCCATCTTCAACCTCATCAATAAGATCCACACAAACTAGCTTATTATCAACATAAAAAGCAAGCTCATAACCAAAATCCATAAATCCATCTATATAAAGATTATAATATTGTCTGAAATTTAAATCATACCTTTTCCAGTTCTTCTTATCTTCCATAAAACGATGATATTTATCGTATAAAAATAAATGCTCATTGCTTAAAGCTGGTCTTCTAAGTATCATTTTGGTATTGATATTTTTTTTAAAAACTCTTCTTTCACTACGCGAAAATTTATACTCATCCGCTAAAATTCTAAGGCTAAGACATTCTTCACAATCTTTACAAATTGGACGAGAAAAATATCTTCCAAAGCGTCTCCAGCCTCGTTGGATTAATTTTGTATTGATTTCCTTAGGGCAATTTTGTATATATTTATATTCTATTCTTGAACGTTTTGTTTCTAAATATGGACATTGATCTTCAAGAGTACAAAATCCAATTTCAAACATTAAATTTTCTTAATATCTGAATTTTTAATAAATTCAGAAAATTCATCTTGCAATTTTTCTTCCTTTAGAAAAATTTCTTGCATCTCTTTGTCTAAAATTTTTTCCTGTTTATTTTGCTTTTTTTCTTTTTTTATATCTTTGGTATGAGTTTGCATTTCTTTTTTTATATTTTTTAAACTATCTAAAAAATCCATTTATTTTCCTTTTTTGATTTTTTCAAGTGCTGCTGCGATCACAGCCACCACCTCTTCTTTATTTTCTTGATGGCAATCTTGCGTTTTTTCTAATAATTCTTGTAAATGAGTTTCTATAAAAGAAGTATCAAAATAACCTCTTCTGAATTCTCTTGTTTTTGTAATCGCAATTAAAAAAGGTATGGTTGTTCTAATATCTAGGGTAAATTCTTTTAAAGCTCTTTCAAGTTTATTAACCGCTAAATCATAACTTGTTGCCCTAACAATTAATTTAGCAAGCATAGAATCATAATAAGGTGGCACGGTATAATCTTTGTAAATATGGCTATCCACTCTTACAGAAGGACCAAGCGCTGGATAATATTCATTGATTCTACCCACACTTGGAGTAAAATTTTTCCACACATTTTCAGCTGTAATTCTAGCTTCTATAGCAAATCCTCTAGGTTTAACATCGCTTTGCTCTATATCTAAAATTTCCCCTGCAGCAATACGAATTTGACGCACGATAAGATCAACCCCTGTAATTTCTTCTGTGATAGGATGTTCAACTTGAATTCTTGTATTCATTTCCATAAAATAAAAACGGTTATAATCATCAAGCAAAAACTCTATCGTTCCTGCATTGGTATAACCCACCGCTTTAGCGGCCGCAACAGCAGTTACACCCATAGTTTTTCTAAGATTATCAGAGATACTAGGACAAGGAGCAATTTCGATCACTTTTTGATGTCTTCTTTGTATAGAGCAATCTCTCTCGCAAAGATGTATTATATTGCCATAATTATCTCCTAAAATTTGAAATTCTATATGACGAGGATTTATGACAAATTTTTCCATAAATACTTCATCGTTTTTAAAATAAGTCAGCGCTTCTCTTTTGCAAGAATCAAAAGCATTCTCAAGATCTTCTTCTTTATAAATAACGCGAATTCCGCGTCCCCCTCCGCCACCTGAAGCTTTTAAAATCACAGGATAACCGATTTTTTCCGCTATAGTTTTAATCTCATTTATACTATAAGAATTTAATTTTTCAGTACCTGGAACAATAGGAATCCCATTTTGTGCCATCAATTTACGTGCGATATTTTTATTGCCCATTTTATAAATCACTTCAGATTTTGGACCTATAAAAATAATATTTGATTCTTCACAAGCCTTAGCAAATTCATAATTTTCACTTAAAAAACCATAACCTGGGTGGATAGCATCAGCGCCACAAGCCTTAGCAACTTCTATAATCCTAGCAATATCCAAATAACCCTTTATTGCATCGCTACCTATTTGATAAGCTTCATCGGCAATTTTTGTATGCAAACACTCGCGATCAGGTTCGGTATAAATTGCAACACTTTTGATATGCAAATCCCTACAAGCACGGATAACTCTAACGGCTATTTCAGCACGATTTGCTATAAGAATTTTATGAATTTGCATCATAGTTTGCCTTTGAAATAATAATACTAAAAGCAATTCTATCAAAATATCCTTATAAAAACTTAGCAAAAAAATTAATTATTTTGGTTATAATAAAACTTTATAAATTTTATTTCCAAAACAAAGAAAAGTAAAAATCAAAATGGTTACTGATAAGAAATTATTTTATTTAAGTTGTATACTCATCACTATAGGAATAGTTTTTTCATATTCACTGACAGTTTTTACTGTACTTTTTTTTAATTATAATGAATTTCACTTTTTTACTCGCCAACTTTTTTTTGGAGTGAGTGGAATTTTAATCATGTTTTTTATTTCAAGACTTGATCCGGATAAAAAAAATTCTGAAAGAATTATACTTGCTATTCTTATTGTTTCCTTTATCTTTATCACAATTTTACCTTTTTTACCTTCAGCTTTAGCAACGGCTAGTGGGGGCGCTAAAAGATGGATTCGCTTAGGACCACTTTCTATATCTCCAGTTGAATTTTTTAAAATAGGACTCATTTATTTTTTAGCTTGGAGTTATACAAGACGTATTGATGATAGTAAGAAAGCAATTAAGCATGAGGTTTTAATTCTCTTACCCTATTGTATCGTTGCAACTATAGTTATAGGATATATTTATATCACGCAAAATGATTTAGGGCAAAGCGTTATCTCTTTCTTTTTAATTTTAGCTTTAGCTTTTTTTGCAGGAGCTAGTAAAAGGCTTTTTGCCTTTGGAACTTTAATCATTATGATGGTGGGCATAATGGTTATTTTTAGCAACCAAAGGCGTATCCAAAGAATCGCATCTTGGTGGGGAAATATACAAGATGCCTTTTTGCCAATGCTTCCTGATTGGATGGCCAATGCTTTAAGGGTGAGTACTAATGCAGAGCCATATCAAATTTCACACTCTTTAAATGCTATAGCCCATGGAGGGATATTTGGGGAAGGCTTAGGGCTTGGAACTTTTAAATTAGGTTTTTTAAGTGAAGTTCATACAGACTTTATCCTCTCTGGTATCACAGAAGAAATCGGACTTTTTGGACTCGGAATTATTTGCTTTATTTATCTTTGGATGATTTTAAGAATTTTTAGAATAGCAGGACGTTGCGATAAAAAAGAGCATTTTATCTTTTGCTCTGGTATTGCTTTACTTTTGCTTTTTTCATTTTTTATGAATGCCTTTGGTATTATCTCCCTTACTCCGCTTAAGGGTGTTGCAGTTCCGCTTTTAAGTTATGGTGGAAGTTCCATGTGGGCAATTTGTATAGGCATAGGGTATGTATTGATGATTTCTAAAAAGGTTAAATTATGATCGTTTTAACTGGAGGTGGCACAGGTGGACATCTAGCCATAGTAAAATGTTTATTAGAAAGTGCGCAAAGAAAAAATATAGCTTGTATTTATATAGGCAGTCAAAATGGACAAGATAAAGCGTGGTTTGAAAAAGAAACACGTTTTAAGGATAAATTTTTTCTAAGCTCTCAAGGCGTTGTTAATCAAAGCAAATTCAATAAAATCAATTCCTTTTTACACATTTTAAAACTTTCTAAAGAATGCAGACAAATTTTTAAAGACTATAAAGTAAAAGCTGTTATTAGTGTAGGAGGATACAGCGCAGCACCTGCATCTTTTGGTGCTTTATTTTCTGGAATTCCTTTATTTATACATGAACAAAATTCAAAAAGTGGCTCTTTAAATAAGCTTTTAAAACCTTTTTCTAAAAAGTTTTTTAGCGCTTTTGAAGAAGATTTTACGCCTTATCCTGTGGCAGATAAATTTTTTGATCACGCAAGAATTCGCAAAGAATTAAAAAATATTATTTTTCTAGGAGGCTCTCAAGGGGCTAGTTTTATCAATGAATTAGCCATACAATTAGCACCTAGTTTAAATGAAAAAAATATTAATATTATCCACCAATGTGGAAAAAATGATTTGGAAAAATACAAACAAATTTATCAAAACTTAAATATTAAAGCTGATGTATTTGACTTTAGTCCAAATTTAGAAGAAAAAATGCATATAGCCGATCTGGCTATATCAAGAGCGGGCGCAAGCACACTTTTTGAACTTTGCGCTAATGCTTTGCCTGCTATTTTCATCCCTTATCCTTATGCGGCAAAAAATCATCAATACTTTAACGCTAAATTTTTACAAGATCAAAATTTATGTAAAATTTTTACACAAAATAATGCTAACGTAGATGAAATTTTAAAAACTATTTTAGATACAAATTTAGAAAGTATCTCTAAAAATTTGCAAGATATTATCCAAAAAAATGGATCGGATATTTTACTTGAAAAAATACTTAAGCTTATTTGATAACTTCGCTTTTATAGGATAGATATCCAACAATATTTACTATAATTCCAATTGCAAAAAGCATCACAATGGCGCCTGAAAAATTTCCAAATTGATCATGTAAAAACCCTATAATCCACTGCCCTTGCGCAGCGATTAAATACCCAAAGCCTTGAGCGAAGGCTGAAAGTCTCGCTGCAATTTGTGCATTGTGACTTTTTTGAGCGATAAAAAGCAAAACTATGCCAAAAACACCACCCCAAGGAAAACCCATAATAAAAGCGCCCAAAATAATCATAAATTCATTATTACAAATGAGTAAAATTCCAAAAGATATAGCATACATAGCACATAAAATCGCAATATAGCTTGTGTGATATTCTTTTTTAATCTTGCCTAAAAGTAAGGGTCCAAAAAGAGAAACTGGCATAGCAACTAATTGACCAAATAAAAGCATATTGGTTGCAAAATCTTTAGCAAAGCCTTTTTCAGTAACTATTTGAACATACCAAAAAAATAAAGAATAAGCTAAAAAGCTTTGAAATCCCATAAAAAGAGTGATTTTCCATGTTGTAGGGTGTTTAAAAATATTCACCTGTTTAGAAGAAGGTTTTTTAGCTCTAAAAAGCCTTCCATTTTTTGCTTGAGGAAAATAAATCACCAAGGCTATAAAAGCAAAAATAGCCCAAAATACCATAGCTAAAGATAAATTAAAAGCATGAAGTAAAGGCGTAGCTAAAGCAATGCCTACTATAGAAGAGACACTTAAAATAAAGCTATATAAACCCATAACACTTGACATTTGTTTAGGAAATTTTTCTTTGATAAAACTTGGCAAAACTACATTAGCAATCGCTATCCCACAGCCTATAGCAAGCATACCTATAAACAAACCATAAAGCCCTAGATAAGAACGTAAAAGCTCACCAATAAAGATTAAAAAAATTCCTACAATAACCGCACGAATAGCGGAAAAATAACCCACGATAAAGGAAATACTTCCAAAAGCTATCAAAGGCAAACTGGTTAAAATTCCTAAAAAAGTGGAATTTAGATTAAATTCTTCTTTGATAACATCAACCATAGGCCCTATCGTTGTAATAGGGGCTCTAAGATTAAAGGCTATAATGATAACGATAAAAATATTAAGCCAAAAAATTTTTTTAAAAGAAGTCATAATTTCCTTTACTCAAGTTCAACCTTAAGTATTTTACCTTCTGCCATCTTAGGAATCCATAAATTATTTTTATCTAAAAATATATCCGCTGGTCCTTTTATCAAAGGAAGATCAAGTTTTTTAACACTTTTATTTTTTAAATTTAAAGCATAAATTACACCTTTTAGATCTTTTCCCCAAGAACTTACATATAAAATATTATTTTTTAAAACTATACCATCATAAGGTTCTTTTTCGCTTTTGATCACTTGAATTTTCTTATTTTTAAGATCATAGCTTAAAACCATTCCTCCGCTAACTCCGCTAGGATCATATCCGGCGATATAAAGAAGGTTTTGGTGTAAAAACAAACCATTTGGGCCGCCAAATTCTTTAAGATCTAATTTTAACAATTCATCATATTTTTTTGTTTTCAAATCAATCTTATGGACAATACCCGTTCCTGTATCGCTGATTAAAAGCGTTGTATCATTAAGCTTTTCTATATCGTTAAGAAAAATCGCTCCTTTTATAGGCAAAGTAAAAACCTCTTTTTTGGTGGATAGATCAAAACCTTTTAGCGTATCAATATCCACAACATATAAAATATTGTCAATTTCTTTCATACCTTTTGGAGCATTTAAACCACTCAAAAATTTATATTCTAAAACTTTTCCATTTTTATCAAGTTTAGAAATAAAACCATCATTATCCTTTGCTAAAGGCTCAAGCTTTTTTCCTACATTGGAAACATATACGGCATTTTTATCTACAAAAACACTTTCAGGACTTAAAAATCCTTCAATTTCTTGATATTTTAACTCACCAGCTAAAGCACAAGTTGCTAACAAAGCTAGACTTAAAATATATTTTTTCATTTTATCTCCTTGTTAAAAAATTAAAAAAAATTATATATTTTAAAAAAAATAAAATGTATTAGTTTTTTGATTAAAAATATAAGTTTTTTGATTTTTGATATTGCTTAGGAGTCATTTTATAGCTTTTTTTAAATCTTTCTATAAACCAAGATATAGAAGAAAAGGAACATTCTGTCGCTATTTCATTGATATTTTTTTTAGAAAATTCAAGCAAAAATTTAGCCTTTTGCAAACGTTTTTCATCCAACCATCTTTTTGGACTCATCTTAAAGCATTTTTTAAATTCTCTAGAAAAACTCGCTAAATCAAGCTTAGCAAAATCGGCCATTTCTTGAACACTTAAAAATTCTTTCTCGCAATACTCAAAAAGCTGAGATAAATCCAGACGAAATTCTTTTAAAATTTCAGCTAAAAAAGTGATAAAATTTGAATTTTTATTTAAAAGCAAATGCAAAAAAATCTCTTCAAATTTTAAATTAATAATTGGATCTAAAATTTGCGTATTTTCATCAAAATATGGATTAAAACTTTCTAAAATTCCTTGCAAAATTTTATCATTTCGTATCCAAAAAATTTCATCATTTAAGCAAGAAGGATTAAAATTGAGCAAATGCTTGTATTTATAAATTAGTTCTATTAAAAAAGCATTATCAAAGAAAAATAAATGCGCTTCATAAATTCCATCTTTTAAACCTATATTGCTAAGGGTGTAATTTCCTGATTTTAAAAACAAAACCTCATAAGAATTAATTCTATAATCTTTTTTAGATGTGTGTAAAATTTTATAGCCTTTTTTGACAAAGGTTAAAAGGTGTTTTTGTAAATTTATGTAATTAGAATGAAAAGAATCTTTTTGGATATATCTTGCAAAGGTGCAAAATTGAAAATTCTTATAATTAATATTTTTTAATTTTCTAAGATCTTGAGGTAAAACTATATGTCTACTCGCATTTTTGTCTGCATTCATTTAAATAAACTTTTAATTTTTTTTCATTCATCAAAGCTTCTCTCATGCAAACTCCAGCTATATCTAAATTTTTAAGTTTTTCAATATTTTCTAGATTAATTCCACCTATGGCATAAAGTGGAATTTTGCTAAAAGTAAGTAAGGAATTTAAAAACTCAATTCCTCTAGGCTTTAAATCCTTCTTGCAAGAACTTTCAAAAATATGTCCAGCAAAAGCATAATTAACCTTATAATTCATAGCCTCTAAAAGCTCTTCTTTGCTATGGATGGAAGTTCCAAGCAAATGAAAATACCGAGCCAATCTAGGCTCTTGTCTTAATAAACTAAGCGGTGCATGAAAATATCTATGATTTAATTTCAAACATTGTCTGTCAAAAAAATGCAAAATACAAGTAAGCTTTTGCTTAGAGCAAATTTGCAAAACTTCTTTAGCTAAGTCATAATATTCAAACTCGCTTAAATCTTTTTCTCTAAGCATAAAAGCATCTACGCCTGATTTGGCAATTTTTTCAACCTGTTTTAAAAAACCACCCTCAACAATTTTTCGATCGCTTATAGCGATAATCTTTTTATCCCACATAGATACTATCACTCATTACAGCTTGCAAATTTGCATTTTTAAGCATGGTTAAAATTTCTTCTACGCTTCTTTCATCTGAAATTTCAAACTGATCATCGCCTTTTTTTTCACCGCTATGCTCGCCAATCCCTACGCTAACTCCCGCACTCATTTTAGTCGCCCCAAGCTTAATCACCTCATCCCTAAAACCTATTCTTTCACGGCTTGATATCGTAATTCCCGCAAAAGGTAAAAAAAGTCTATACGCGCAAAGCACTTGCAAAAGACGCTTTTCGCTCACATCTTTAGGATGAATTTTAGCATTGTTGATGATAGGTCTTAAACGTGGTACAGAAAGAGAAATTTCAGCATGTGGATATTTTTGCTGTAAAAAATACGCGTGTAAAGCCGTAGCCAAAGCATCTTTTCTAAAATCATCTATGCCCAAAAGTGCAGCAAAAGCAACCCCTCTCATACCCGCTTTTAAAGCTCTTTCTTGAGCGTTAAAACGATAAGGAAAAATGCGTTTTTCGCCACCAAGATGAATTTTAGAATATTTTAAAGGATTATAAGTTTCTTGAAAAATAGTCACATAATCACAGCCATTTTCATGCAAAATTTTATACTCATCTTCATTCATAGGATAAATTTCAACCCCTATAACTTTAAAATACTCTTTTGCGATAGCACAAGCTTTTGCGATGTATTCTACATTTGCAAATTCTCTTCCTTCTCCTGTTAATAATAAAATTTCTTGCAAACTTGTTTTTGCAATCGCTTTCATCTCTTTGTGAATTTCATCTTCATTAAGCTTTGCTCTTGCGATTTTATTGCCCTTTTGAAAACCACAATACACGCACTTAGAATTACAATAATTTGACAAATAAAGCGGAGTAAAAAGCGATATAGAATTTCCAAAATATTTTATTTTTGTCTTTGATGATTTAAAAGCTAATTCTTCGATAAATTCTTCAGCCGCACTTGAAAGCAAAGCTTTTAAATTTTCTATACTTAAATGGGCAGAATTTAAAGCTTCTTCAACATCTTTAGCGCTAAATTTAGCCTCATCATAATCTTTTATTTCAAACAAAACTTTATCTAAAATATCACTTTTTATTTCTTGCATGTGGGGCAAATATTGCATAAAATCTTGCATGATTAATCCCTTAAAAATCCTGTTAAAGGAGAACTTGCCTTAGCCTCACTCACACTTGCTAAACCGGCTAAATAACCCTCTCTTCCCGCTTTTATCGCCAAAGAAAAAGCTTTAGCCATTAAAGCGATATTTTTTGCTTCAGCTATGGCCGTATTTGCCATAACAGCACTCACTCCCATTTGCATTGCCTCACAAGCTTGAGATGGACTGCCGATTCCCGCATCTACGATGATAGGAAGATCGATTTCATTGAGTAAAATTTGTATGAATTCTTTAGCACACAAGCCTTTATTACTTCCTATAGGTGCTGCCAAAGGCATGATAGCCGCCGCTCCAGCATCTCTCATCGCTCTAGCCGCATAAAGATCAGCATACATATAAGGCAAAGGCGTAAAACCATCTTTTTCTAAAAGCTCACAAGCTTTGATCGTTTCGTAATTATCCGGCAATAAATATTTACTATCGCTAATCACCTCGATCTTTATAAGCTCTCCACATCCTAACTCCCTTGAAAGTCTTGCTATACGTAAAGCTTCTTGAGCATTTCTTGCCCCTGAAGTGTTAGGCAAAAGAGTGATATTTTTTGGAATATAATCTAAGATATTTTCAACCTCTCCCGTATAAGCACGGCGTAAAGCTAGAGTGATGATCTGTGCTCCTGCTTCTTCGATGGCTGATTTGATCAACTCAAGTGAAAATTTACCCGATCCTAAAATAAAACGTGAGTTAAATTCATATTTTCCAATTTTTAATTTATCATCCATTTTTACTCCTTGTTAGCTAAAAGTTCTAAAACTAAATTAGCTTGATGTCCTGCACAAATATTAACCCGTGGTGCCATCAGTCCATTTCCAACTTGTGCTGCATTCACCAAATCCCCACAAACATAGAAATTTTTTGCAATTTTTCTCGTTTGTATGCTATTGCTATCGCCATAACCCGCAAGTCCTGAAGCACAGATTAAAGTTATATCAGGATAAAATTTATGAAAATTTTGTGCGATCATAGCTTTTGCTAAAGGCGTATCAAAGGCTTCACAAACGATATTTACACCCTTAAATAAATGGGCTAAATTTTGCTCATCTATCTTTAAAGTTTGAATTTCAATTTGCGTGTAAGGATTGATTTCTTTGATTTGTTCTTTTAAAGCCTCGGTTTTAAATTTACCCAAATCACACACACGATAAGCTTGGCGGTTAAGATTGCTAGGCTCTACCACATCAAAATCGATGAGTTTTAAAGCCCCTATTCCACTTCTTGCTAACATGATGGCTATGTGAGAGCCAAGGCCACCTAAGCCACACACCGCAACACTTGAATTTTTTAATTTATCGTGAAGTTTTGGGGTGTGTCTTGCTCTCATCATCGCATCAAGTGCATCTTTTGGAGGCAAAGTGTTTTTTTGTATGCAAAAAAGCTCATCGTTTTCATTTAAATTTAGATCTTCTTTTGTCGCAAAGCCATTGACTATCCAAACATCATTTTCACTTACACTTACACTTTGAAAAAATTCCAAAGTGCTTTTAAAAGAGGTTTCAAGCTCTTTACCATTGAATTTTATTTTCATCAACCACCTCCTACAAAACTTACAATTTCAGCCTTATCATTTTCTTTTAAAATCAAATTTTCAAAACGATCCTTTGGGATAATTTCTCCGTTTAATTCTAAAGCGATGAGTTCGATTTTATAACCCTTTTCTTTTAAAAAATCCATCAATCTTAATTCTTTTAAATCAAGCTTTTCACCATTGATAATCATTTAATTCCTTAAATTCTCTATTTCCTGCTCTACTTTTATTTTAGCATTATCTAATAATTCTTTAGATTTTTTCCTTAAAGAAAAACTTTCTTCGATATATTTTGAAATTTTTTCTTGAATTTTAAAATCAAGGACGGCAATTAAAATATTTTTTATATCATCCACTCTCCAATGCGATATAATGGAACCACCACAATCTCTTTCAGCTTGTAATTTTACAAAAACAGAATTTAAAAATAATGTTAGGTATTCTGGTAAAATTTTCTTTTTATCCTTTATATGCAAATGTAAAATGGCACCACTGGTAATAATTTCCTTATCTTCTTTTACACAATATGCAATGCCGACGCTTCCATCTTTACTAAACAAAATAGTATCTTTCTTAGGATATAAAGATTTTAAATATTGCAAACAAAAATCTTTTTCATCTAAAAAAATATCACTTTCACTTAATCCATTTTCGCTTAAATTTGAAACTCTAACAAATGGAATTCCTACATCTTTGTAAAATTCACTTCCAGGTTCTATGGATTTTTTTATTGACACAAATTCATTTAAAATACCATAATTTATTGACTTTATTATCTCATTATTTTCTTCATATTTTTCTTGATAATATTCACTATCCAAACGTCCTGTTTTTAAAAAAGATTCTTTCAATGAACGAATAGAAATATTTAAGTTTTTTTGATTTTTTGTTTCAATGCTTTTTAGAGGATCGAGCGGATCAAGGCCTAATTCCAAATACAAAGTTTCTTCAGCCTTTTTATATAAAGCCTTACTTTCCTCCAAAGCCTTGTAAGAATCTTTCACCATCTTTTCAATTTCTTGCTGAAAAGACATAGGGAGGATGGGAATAATTAACTTCTCGTAAAATGCGGTTGGCACTCTTTGCCTTCCGCTAGTACCTATCATATTATCAGCAGCTGTCTTTCTTATAGAATCTCTATCAAGATAACAAAAAACAAATGCGGTTAAAAACCTAGAATCTTGAATTCTAAAAACATTAAATTCTGTACTGCCAAAACCTATACCATTTGTTAATCCTGTAGCAATTGCACATTTTCCATGCTCCATGCAAGGCGTTATTTTAGCAATAAGAATATCATTTTCCATAAAATAAGTATATCCATTTTTAAATTCCACAATTTGCCCCGATTCTCTATAGTTTATAAAGCCGTTGCCTAAATTTTGCATTGATAAAAAAGTAACTATTGTATCTTGCGAAAGATTGCTTATTTCATTTTTTGAAGGATTTATAGTTGCAATATTTGATAATTTTTCATACAATATGTTCTTATTAAAATATAAATTTGACTTTTTAAATGGCTCGGAATCTATTCTAAAGCTTTCATTGTCTTTTTTTACTTCACTAAGTTTTAATACACTAAGCTCTAAATGCGGATATTTTTCCTGTAAATTTTGATTTAAACTCATCCAACATCCTTGTAATTATATCTTAAGTCGATAGATTCTTTAATATCGCCAATCTCAATAGCATCTTCTAAATTGTATTCTAAACGCAAAAGCAAAATTTCTAAATCTTTACGAAATTTTATCTTTGTAGGTTTATTGTGAAAGATCTCATTTCTTGCTTTTCTGATTTGACTAAGTTTAGTTAATAAATGATCCTTTGTGCCATAACTTGGCAAATCTTGTCCTTTATATCTTTTTTCATTTTTAAAAATGGGCGCAAATTCACCCCAATGAAAACTGATAATATCTTCTAAATCCACAAGATAAAAGCAATCAAAAACTTCCCAAGAATTTTGTGCCTCTTTACCGCCTAAGTGTTTTTTTCTCTTGTTGAAAAGTTTTAAAATATTATTGAGTCCATTTGAATTTGAGTTTATGGCTTTAAACCAAGAATCATTGTTGCTTGTATTATATAAATTTGCAATTTTAACACACAATGTGCTACGCAATGCATTTTCAAAACAATGCAAAAGTAAAAAATTAGCTTGATGAGTTTTTCTTTTTTTGGTGTATAATTTCATAATCAAATCAAATAAATTATCTTGTTTGCATTTGGGTAAAATTTTTTCTGCCTCCTTGCAAGCACCCCATAAATAATCAAAATGCAATACACCAATTGCTTTTTTCATGCGAGCTTCAAAATCCTCATTTAATAAATTTGGGAATTTGGAAAACAAAATTTTAATTTTTTCATATTCAAAACTTTGCAAAGAAAAACCCATTTTCACTCCTAATTACAAATTTATTTTTTATCTGCTATAATAACATCAGTTTAGAGGGCTAACCCGTCGACGGCTACGGGGTACTCTTAAATGAGAGGCTACTCTAAATTCTTTTTTATCTCCAAAAACTCAAATTTTCACTCTTTGCAAATTCGATAAAGGCTTCAGCTATCCCGTCTTTTTGTAAATCTTTATATTTTTCTAAATTGTCTTTATATTTTTGCATTCTTTTATCAAATTCTTCTTCGCTTTCATTCTTTTGCTTTATCGGTTCATCGCCTTCTAAATGCGGATGAAATAAATCATGTTTTACAACCAAATGATCATGAGAATCCAAAAGTGGATAATAGATTTTCTCTCCTGAGTTATCTTTGCTAGGTTCATTCATCGTTGCAAAGAAAATATTATAATCTTCAACCTTTGGACATAGTTCCTCATCCCACTTCTGCAAAATTAAAACACTTGTTTTTGTTCCAGTATGAGGCTTGAAAACATTACCATGAAGTCCAATAACGGCTAAAATTCTAGCTTTTTGCGCTATAAATTCTCTTATAAATTTATCGCTTGAATTATTAAAACGTCCTTGTGGAAGCACTATGGCCATTCTACCACCTGGCTTTAACATATCTAAATTTCTTTCGATAAATAAAATATCTCTTCCCATTTTAGTTTGGATTTTGCCATTTTCTTTTTTGCATAACTCATATCTAGCAAGAATCGTACTTTCTTTTATATCGCCAGCAAAAGGAGGATTTGCCATTAAAATATCAAAATCAAAATCCCTATTTTGATTTTTTGTAGCTCTTAAATTTTTCAAACGCTTAAAGCCCTCAAAATACACATCTTGCCAATCCTCATCTTCTTTTACCCATTCATCCCATCTTTCAAAATCGATAGAATTAAGATATAAAACATTGGTATGTCCATCACCTGCGATAAGATTGAGCATTTTAGATACACGGACGCTTTTTTCATCAAAATCTATACCAAATACTTTTTCTTTTACATAATCTTGACATTCTGGTATTTTTTCTTCAGCTGTAAATAAATGGCTAGCCTCTATACCTCTTTCCTTGTAAATTGAACGCCACACATAAAAACAAGTATGTATAGGAAAGCCACAGCTTCCACTTGCTGTATCTATCATACTTTCATCTTTTTTAGGATTTAACATTTTTACGCACATATCAATTACATAACGCGGGGTAAAATACTGCCCTTTTTCTCCTTTGGAGGATTTATTAACGAGATATTCAAAAGCATCATCAATGACTTCTAGATTAGAATTAAATAATTTTACATTTTGCAATAATGATATACATATAACCAAATGCGATGGAGAAAGTTTGATTTTTTCATCAGTGTTAAATATTCCCTGCCACTTTTTTTTCGCTTTGTCAAAAAGAATTTCAATTTTTTGTTTAAGCTCAAAATCTGATTCTCCATAATTTCTAAATTCTAAATTCTTTGTTTTATCTCTAGCCCCTTCAAGCTCATCATAAAGCTTTATAAAGATTAGCTTAAAACATTCTTCAAATACATCCACTCCTGCATTTGCAAAAACTTCTTCTTCCAGCTCTAAAACTAAACTTTTTAAGCTTCTTGTTTGCTGTTTTAAAATATCTTTTTCGATTAAATCTTTAAAAGTAAAATCTACTCTTAAAATTTCAGGTAAAGTTTGATTTGATTTGGGAATATTTGGAATCGATTCAAAATAATTTGGATCTTTTCTGTGATAATAACTAATTTCCTTGCCATTACACCATACAGCCATGGTTGCACCCGTAGCATTACAATAACTTTTAAGCTGTTCTTTACCATCTTTTAGTTTTGGTTTTTTTACTTCTACGATGATATAAGGGGTTGTAATTTGAATTTTATCCATTACCACAATATCAGCTCTTTTAACCTCTCTACCAAAATGCACGCCAAATTCAACCTTAATTCTATCTTTAGGATAATCGTATTCATTTAAAAGTTTGTCAATATAAAGCTGACGTACTATTTCTTCCGGAGTTAGCTTGATATCTTTATTTCTAATAAGACATTGGACATAATAATTTTTTCCATTTTTTGCTTCTTTGGTAAAAATTGATTTTTCTAATTTCTCAATAGCTTCTTTAGAAAATAAATCTAATTTATAACCAGTATCTTTTAAAATTTCTTCAATCATTGCTAGCCTCTAAAAATTTTCTATAAAATCTTTATAAATTTCACAAAGTTTTTCAAAATCTTCCACGCTTACTCTTTCATCAATAGCGTGAATTCTATCGTTGCATACCCCAAATTCACATACACTTATACCAAATTCCGCTAAAAATCTTGCATCGCTTGTGCCGCCTTTAGTATTGAAACTCGGAACGCGTTGCGTGATCTTTTGGATGCTTTCGTTTAATTTTTGCACCACTTTATTATCATGATGAGTTAAAAAAGGCTTTGAACTTTGTTTGATTTCTAATTCATAATTTAAACCATGACAAATTTTATCGATATAATTTTTCACATCATCTAAAGTTGTATCTGGAGAATTTCTAACATTAAACATCAATTTTAGATCATTTGGAGTTACATTGCACACCTCAAGTCCTCCCCTAATATCAGTAATGACTATCTTAGAAGGAGTAAAATCAGCACTACCAGGATCAAGATCAAAACCCGCTAAAAATTTCAAAGCATGAGAAAAATCATGGATAGGATTGATACATTTTTCAGGATACGCAGCATGTCCTTGTTTTCCACGTATGAGAATTTTACCATTGATAGAACCTCTGCGTCCTATTTTGATGCTATCTCCTAGATATTTTTCACAAGTTGGCTCACCCACTATAGCAAAATCAGGCAAGATATTTTCTTCTTGCATGAATTTAAGAAGCTCTAAAGTTCCGTATTTTGCTTCCCCTTCTTCATCACTTGTTAGCATTAAAGAAAGTCTAGAGCCTTTAAAATTCGCATTTTTAACCGCATGGATGAAAGCAGCCACGCCACTTTTCATATCTTGTGCACCTCTTGCATAAATAAAGCCTTCTTTTTCTATAGGTTTAAAGGGATCGCTTTGCCAACCCTCACCCGCAGACACAACATCTACATGGCCGCAAAACGCTAAATGATCGCCTTCATCTTGAAATTTTTTTGTCAATAATAAATTTTTTACACCCTCTTTTTCCACAAAAAAAGCTTCAAAATCGCTAAGTTCTAAGGCGATAAAATTTAAAATTCCATCATCTTTTGGTGTGATGGATTTAAATTTCAAAAGCTCGATTAAAAGTTCTTTGGCATTCATTTTTTATCCTATAAAAGTTTTATACAACAAACTAAGGGCAAAATATTCTATAATCAAAGCTGAAACTATATTTACAATCTTAATAACCTTTGCACCAAAGAAATGTTTATATTTAGCCACAAAGAAAGACAAGGCAAAAACCCAAGCTATGATAGAAATGATAAGCCCAACAGTCATAATATAAGGATGTCCATCTCCGATAATCACCCCAGCTGTACTTAACCAAAATCCTATAACAAAAGGATTTGTTCCATTTAAAAAACATCCTTTGATATAACTTTTTAAAAGACTTTCTTTAAAATCTTGATTTTGCAGATCTAAAGCTTCGCTTTTTTTTCTAACCATCAAAAAGGCCATATAGCTTAAAAAACAAAAGCCAAAAATAGCCAAGATATATTTAAAAATATCATTGTTTAAAAAGCTCAAAAGCCCAAATTGCAATAAAAAAAGATAAAGCATATCGACACTAAAAGCCCCAAAGCCTACTGCTAATGAATTTTTAAAAGATCTTAAAGCATAGGTTAAGATCAAAATATTAACCGGCCCAAAAGGAACACTAACGCCAAATCCTAAAATCAATCCATTCAACAAAGAATCAAACATTAACTCTCCATAAATTCTTCAATATCTAGTGCAATTTTATCAATCGCACTTACAACATCTTCAATATAAATTTTATCAAAATATTTTTCTAAATTATCATCTTTATCATAAATATTTAAAATACTTTTTTCACACATGCTAGCGTATTGCCCTACTGGCAAAACTGCTCCGCTTGTGCCTATGCTGATAAAAAGCGAAGTTTGCTCAAGCAAAGAATAAAGAGTGGCATACATAGGCGCCGCCTCTTCAAACATGACTATATTGTGTCTTAAATTTTCACTTTTGCATTTAGGGCAAAATTTACCGGCCATTTTTTCATAACCGATACTAAAAATTTCACCGCATTTTAGGCAACGAAGTTCAGGTAAAAAGCCGTGCAAATGGATCACATCTTTACACGCTGCACGCTCAAGCAAATCATCGACATTTTGCGTGATAACAAAAAGATTTTTACCCCATTTTTGCTTAAGTTCTGCTATTTTTTTATGGGCGTGATTTGGCTCTACGTTTTTAAGCTGCTCTCTTCTTTCATCGTAAAAATCAAGCACTTTTTTAGGATTTTTCCTAAAAGCTGTTGCAGAGCAAACCTCCATCACATCGTATTCTTCCCAAAGTCCGTTATTATCTCTAAAAGTTTTAAGTCCGCTTGGAGCAGATAACCCTGCTCCGCTTAATATCATTATATTTTTCATCACTAAACCTTGAATTTTTCAAAGTCTAGCACAAAATACTTTAAGAAAATAAATATTTTTGCAAGATTTTTTCTAATTTTTATAATCTCACAACCTTAGCGCCAAAGCCGCCTTGATTGATCGGAGCATCGCTAAAACTTTTTACGCTTTTATGCGTTTTTAAAAACTCTCTTACCGCAAAAGCGAGTTTTCCAGTGCCTATACCATGATAAACGATCACTTCGTCAAAACCCGCTATCAAAGCATCTGAAATGAATTTATCAAGCCTTGAAATCGCTTCATCACTTCTAAGCCCGTGCAAATCCAAACTCACGCCCAAATTGCTAGGCTTTGTGATATTTATACTTGTTTTTGGACTAGGTTTAGGGATAGCACCGCTTTTTTTAAGCAGTTTTAAAGGCACACGAAGTTTTATCCCTTCACTTTCCACTAAAGCATCATTTTTAGAAATTCCTACGATTTTTCCTTTAATCTTTTCATATTTTACAAAATCCCCGACTCTCAATTCTTCATTTTGCTCCATACTCGGCAAAACGATATTTTTCTTAAGCTCATTAGCTTTGTTTAAACTTCTTTGTTTTTCTTTAGTGTCTTTTAAGCGTATAGTTTTTTTAGCTTCTTCTATGGCTTGATAAAATTTAAGCTCTAAGTCCCTTAGTTTTTGACGAAATTCGCTTTCATTTTTTTCTTTTTGATCTTTTAAAGAAAGTAAAATTTCATCAATCTTTTGTTCTTTTTTATCCACTTCATTTAATTTTAGCTTTAAATCGAGCTCAAGATTGATATTTTTACTCACCATTTCTTCTAAATTTTGCTTATCTTCCCCATAAAGCTCTTTGGCTTTTTTAACCAAATTTGGCGGAATTTGATAACGCAAAGCCGTTTCAAAAGCATAAGATTTTCCTATGGTGCCTTTTAAAAACTCGTATTTTGGTCTTGAAAATTCCTCATCATATAAAGCCGCTATCAATTCAACTTGTTCATTTTCAGCTAAAAGCATAGCAAGGCGTTTGTGGTGTGTGGTGATGATGATTTTTAATTTATTAGAAATCAAATGAGAGATTAAAGTACTATATAAGCAAGCCGCTTCTTCAAAATCTGTCCCAAGTTCTATTTCATCTATGCCTAAAAGTAAATTTTTCTTTGTAAAAAGTTTGGAAAAATGGAGCATTCTTCCTGCAAAGGTGGAAATGTCATTTTTCACATTTTGCGGATCTTCGATAATAGCATCAAATTCCTTAAAAGTTCCTATTTTGCTTTCATTTGCATTTATATGCATTGGCAAAAGATGTTTAGCTAAAAAACAAGCGCTTAAAATGCTTTTTAAAAGCATCGATTTTCCACCAGCATTTACCCCAGTAATGATCAAAACTTGCTTTTTAAATTCAAGTGAAACGCTTTTAGGATTTTTTAAAGCCGGATGTGCAAAATCTTTTAAAACAATCTCGTCTGAATTTTTACACAAGAGAAATTCATAATCTTTCTTTTTAGCCATCAAAACTCTAGCGCTATAATGATCAAATAAATCAAAAGCGTTATTGATAAATTTTAAGAATAATAAATTTTTAGCTAAAAAAATGGAAAAATTTTTAGCATATTCATAATAAATTTCTTCTTTTTGATTTTGCAATTTCTCTAAATCATTTTGCAATTTTTCAACGCCTTCAGGAACGATATAAAAGCCTCCTCCGGTGCTTCTTCCTATAATCTTTGCTTTTATAGCGTGATTAAAACCGCCTCTAACGAGTAAAGATTCTAGATTATTAACAAGATGAATTTGAGTATCCATAAGATAAGGGGTTAAGGATTTGCTATAACAGTATTTTTTAAATTCGGCCTGTATGGCTTCATTTTTCATTTTAAAAGCTGTATTTAAATTGATCAATCTTTCATCTAGGTTTTCTTTTAGCTCGCCCTTATCGTCAAATTTTTCACTAAGTTCTAAAATCCCGCTTGGAAATTCGATTTTTTCAAGCCAAGTTTTCAAATGTGTTTCAAATTTTAAACCCTTTAAATACTTAAAATAACGAAAAATCTTAACAAATTCATAAATTTCCGCTAAATGTAAAACACCTTGTTTGCTTAAATGCATTAAAGCAAAATCTAATTTTTTTAAAGAAAGCGGGGGCTTAAAATCTATCTTTGAAAGCTCACAAATTCTTTCAAAATGCAAATGAGAATCCCCTTGCAAAAATATATCTTTTTCTCTTGCAAATAAAGCCTTAAAATCATCCAAATAAGCTTTTAAATCAAGTCTTAAAGCAATATCTTCCATCTATAACTCACATCTTTTTATATCAATAATCAAATTATCTTTTTTTGAAATAAAACTTTGCGTACCGCTTTCATAATTGAAAAATTGATTTGAGACATTTCCTTCTTTACAAACAATATTTTCACCATGGTTGAATTTTTCAATCAAAAGTATTGTTTTAGAATCTTGTTTTAAATTTTTATACTCAAACCATACTGCAAAAGCTATTAAAAATATAAAGAAAAAAAGATAAATTAATTTAAGCTTTAAACTTGATTTTTTATTAAGAGCAAAAACAAAAATAGCAAAAAACAAGAAAATAAAAAAATACAGAAAAAATCTAATCATTAGCTTGCCTTAATTTATTGCTAATATCTCCTGCTCCAAATCCTATAATGAGTCCTTTATCAAAAACTCTTCCTTTATCACTGACTAAAAATTTACCCTCTCTTTTGATATCTTCTACAAATAAAGCCTTAGGAAAGTATTTTTTTAAATCGATTTCAACTTTTTCTTCCCCTGCAGCATAAACGGGTAAAATCACAAGTTCATCAACCCCATCAAAAGCATGGACAAAATCTTGCAAATTTGTTAATAAACGCGTATAACGATGAGGCTCAAAAATAGCTGTGATCTTAGTATAACCGCCAAGTTTAGCATACTCTTTAGCTGCTTTTAAAGTCGCTTTGATCTCTGTAGGATGATGACCATAATCATCGATTAAAGCTAAGCTTTCATCTGCATGTAAAATGTCAAATCTTTTTTTAATTCCTTGATAATTTTTAAGTCTAGCTTTAATAGTCTCTACATCTAAAAAATTTAAAGCCGCTAAAATAGCCAAAGAAGCATCGATAGCTAGATGATAACCCATTCCTAAAATATCAAAATTCCCAAGATCTTTAAGTTCAAAACTCATTTTAGGCTTAAAATTTTCTATTTTCATGGTGCAATTTTTAATATCTTTGCTAGGATAAAGACGCAAAGCCTCTGCCTTAAAATCCTTCAAAAAATCATCTTCTGCATTGATAACGCGAATTTTTGCCATATCAAGAAATTGCGTATAAGCTTGATGCAATTTTGAAACTTGATTTTCATAATGATCTAAATGTTCCGCTTCAGCGTTAGTAACAATGGCTAAATAAGGATTAGAATTTAAAAAAGAGCTATCGCTTTCATCTGCTTCAAAAATAAGATTTTCGCTTTCTTTATAGATCATATTAGAGCCAAATTCTTTTAAAATAGCGCCTATAATCACCGAAGCATCATCAAATAAAGAAGCTAAAATACTCGATGTAGTGCTCTTTCCGTGTGCACCAGCAACGGCAAACACACGCTTATCTTGTAAAATAAGCGGTAAAGCCTCTTTTCTTGAAAGGCATTTCATACCTAAAGATTTAGCATGTTTGAATTCAGGATTTTCTTCCTTTATAGCCGCTGAATATACAACTAAGTCTTTATTTAAAACATTATCTTGATGATGGGGAATAAAGATCTTAACGCTCTCTTTTTCGAGCTCCTTAGTAATCTTACTTTCTTTAAGATCACTCCCGCTAATAACGCAGCCTTTTTCCTTTAAAAATCTTGCTAGTGCAGAAATTCCTATACCGCCTATACCAATAAAATGAATTTTTTGCATATTTTAAGCCTTTATTTTAAAAAGCCTAAATTTTAACACTTTTTTACTAAAAAGAAAATATAAGCCTTACTTTGCCACACCTAAACGTTGAGCCAACTGATAGAAATTTAATTCTTTATAAAATTGAGTAAAATTCTTATGATACGCGTCAAGATCAAAAGCTTTATTGTTATCTTTTAAAGTATTATTATTTTCAAAAAAATATCCTTTATTTCCTATATAAACTCCATCATTATCCGCCCATACAACATCATTAAAAGCAAATTCTAATTTTTTATTTGTAGGCTTTGCAAGCATATTTCTTCCACCAACGCTTAAATAATGAGCATTGCTAAGACTTAAAGCATAAAGAGTAGGAAAAATATCCTTATGAGAACCCAAACGATTTTTATCATAGTAAAGATTATTTTGCAAAATCTTAGGTATATAAAGATAAAAAGGCACACTATAAGCAAAGGCTTTTTGAGAATTTAAATCAATCCCCATTTCACGAACTCTATGATCTCCAGTAGCTGCGATTATAACACTATCTTTAAATGAACTTTGCTTAACCTTATCTAAAAATTTACCAAATTCATTATTTGCATACGTATAAGCTTTAATGATATTTTCTTGCTTATTTTTATCATAAGGAAGCAAGTTAAGCAAAGCTTGTGGGATATTTTCTAGCTTAGGCAAACCTTCTTGTGCGATTTTATAAGGGGGATGATTTGAAATTGTTAAACCGATGATCAAGGTATTATGAGGATTTTTTTGCAATAACTCATAAACTTTTTTATATAAATATTTATCAGCTATCCCATAACCATTTTCACTCGTTTTAGCTTGTTTGTATTCTTTCATCAAAACATTTTCATCAATAATTTCATCAACACCTAAAACACTTAAATAATTTTTAACATTTTGCCATGAACCATTTCCTGCGCTTACAAAAATAACTTTATATCCTGCTTTTTTATAAACAGCAATAGGAGTTAAATCTAAATAAGTTTTTTGAAATTTACTTGTAGAGATATTTTGATACGGACTTATAAAAAACAAATTAGCAAAACTTGGTATCGTGCCATTATAAGCACTTAAAAATCTTTTTAATACAAAATCTTTTTCAAAATGTGGCTTTAAAGCACCTAAAAAATTATGCTCTTCATTTGAAAAATCTGCCAAATTAAGTCCAAAACTTTCCATTAAATTGACAAAAACACTAGGATGAATTTTTTCAGCTTGTATATTTTTAGGACTTGTATATAAATCATCAAAAAGTTTATTTTTAAGATTTTGGGCTTTTGAAGAACTAATTGCTTTAAAACTTTCTTCTTGACGGTATTGTTTAAAAGCCCAAGAAAAAGCCATGATAGGATTTAGCATAGTATCATTTAAAACGCTAAATTCACTAAAAGAATAATTTTGAACATTGATAGCTACATGTTTAAAAGGACCTCTTAAAGCCACAATATAACTTCCAATTAATATTAAATTTAACAATATCAATATAGGAAATTTTAGATTAATGGCTCTTAATTTTAATCTTAGAATCTTTGAATTAATAAAAATACACAAAAATCCAAAAATAAACATAAATACAAAAATTTTTAAAATAGGATAATCATTATAGATAATGTCTAAAATAGTTTTTGTATTATCATCTTTTAAGCTAAACATAAAAATATCAAATTTGCTTTTATAAATTTCATAATAATAATATTTTGCATAAGAAAAACCCAAAGAAAGAAAAGCAATGCAAACTATGTAAAAACTAGAAACTATAAAATAAATTTTAGATATTCTTTCTTTAAAAATACTACTAAATTTTATTTGAGAAAAAAACAAAGATATAAAAGCACATAATAAAAAAGGTAAAAAAGCAGCACTTAGAAATCTTATATCGTGAAAAATGCCTAAAAGATACATTTGGACAAATTCACTTTTATCGCTAACTAAATTACTAGGAATAAAACCAATTTGCATCAAAATTCTATTCACTGTAAAAACAATTATAAACAAAAAAGTAAAAATAATAATTTGTAATAAAATTTTTCTCATATAAAATCTCAAATATAAAAATTATATTATAAGCACATAAAAATAAATATTTTTAAATTATGCACTTATTATCTTTCAAAACCTTTTGCCATTTTTTCAAAACACCAAAGTTTTTTTGCTTCGTCTGATTTTGTAGGCTCGATGATTAGCATTTCTTCTTCGTTACCAAGTCTTTCTTGAATTTCACCAAAAGCATCAATAAACATAGTATCGCCGTAAAAATTCCAATCCTCTTTAAGCTTACCTATGCGATTAACTCTTAAAATACTGGTTGAATTTAAAAAAGCTCTCATTTTTAAAAGTTCTTCCCATCTTTTTTTGCTTTCAAAGGTTGAAGCTGTAGGGATAATAACCAAATCGATCTTTTTTTGCATGATCATTTTCCAAAAGCCATCAAAATGAACTTCAAAACCAAAAAGTAAAGCGCATTTTAATCCCGCGTAAGAAAAAGTAAAGAGTTTATATTTGTCGCATTTATTATTAAAAAAACCTTTTTCGTTCCAATGATTATAAGGCATCAAAATTTGCTGTTCATAACTTTTTACGCCATTAGGAGAAACCTTTAAACAAAGTTTTTTACAACCCTTGCTCTCAACGCTGATAAAAGGCGCTATGATTTCTAATTCATATTTTTTTGAAAGGCGTATTAAGCTTTCTTTTTTAGCCTCGCTTTGCTCTTTTATCATGGATTTTGGCATAGAAAGCAATTCAGTAAAAAAACTATTGATGACATATTCACCCAAAACAACAAGATCGGCTCCACTATCTTTTGAAGCTTTTAAATAATAATCCAATCTTGATTCACTTAAAGCTAAAGTAGGAAATTGCAAGGCTGAAATTTTACTCATCGATACTCTCCACTTCTAATTTTGCTTTTTCTAATTCTTCTCTAGCTTTTTTAATGCTTTCTAGACCCATTTTATATATTTTCACACTTTCATTTAAAGTTAATTCATCATTATTTAATTTATCTAAGGCTTCATTGGCTTTTTTTATCTTTTCCTCAAAACTCATTGATTAACCTTATAATTTGGCGCCTCATGAGTTATAGTTACATCATGAACATGACTTTCTTTAAGACCTGCACTTGTAATTTCCACAAATTCAGCCCTAGTTTGAAAATCTTGTATATCTTTAGCGCCCACATAACCCATAGAAGAACGAAGTCCTCCTAAAAGTTGATGTACCACGCTTTTAATGCTACCCACATAAGGCACACGTCCTTCTATACCTTCAGGAACTAATTTATCTTGAGCTGTTCCTTCTTGAAAATAGCGATCAGAGCTGCCCTTTTGCATCGCTCCAAGCGATCCCATTCCGCGATAAGATTTGTATTGTCTTCCTTGATAAGTAAAAAGCTCTCCTGGGCTTTCATCTGTTCCCGCTAAAAGAGATCCTATCATAACAGAACTCGCACCCGCTGCTAAAGCCTTAGCTATATCACCTGAATATTTAATCCCACCATCAGCAATCACCGGAACTCCGTATTTTTTAGCTTCGATAGCACACTCATCTATGGCTGAAATTTGAGGAACGCCCACACCAGAAACTATACGAGTGGTACAAATACTTCCTGGCCCTATTCCCACTTTTACAGCATCCGCACCCGCTTCACAAAGAGCTTTTGCAGCCGCTGCGGTAGCGATATTTCCCGCGATCAAATCTAAATTTGGATACTTTTGTTTTACAGCTTTTATCGTATCGATAATACCCTTAGAATGTCCATGCGCAGAATCAAGCACAACAACATCAACCCCAGCTTCCACTAAAGCATCGACTCGATCGATTTGTCCTACGCCTATAGCAGCACCAACGCGAAGTCTTCCAAAGCTATCTTTATTTGCATTTGGATATTCTTTACGTTTCTTAAGATCTTTAATTGTGATCAATCCCTCCAAATGACCTTCACTATCTATAATCGGTAATTTTTCTACTTTATTTTTGCTAAAAATTTTTTCAGCATCATCTAAAGTGCATCCTTTTGGAGCAGTGATTAAAGGGGCTTTTGTCATCACATTTTCAACTAAATTAGAATAATCATTTTCAAATCTTAAATCACGATTAGTCAAAATTCCGATCAATTTTCTAGACTCATCAACCACTGGAACGCCTGATATTCTATATTCTGCCATAATTTCTAAGGCTTGAGCTATGCTTGATTTTGGGCCAATAAAAATAGGATCTATGATCACCCCGCTTTCACTTTTTTTCACTCTTTTAACTTCTCTTGCTTGAGAAGCGATATCCATATTTTTATGGATAACCCCAAGCCCACCAAGTCTTGCCATCATAATAGCTGCTCTATGTTCAGTTACTGTATCCATCGCAGCAGAAATCAAAGGCATATTTAAGGAAATGTTTTTTGTAAGTTGAGTATGAATTTGAACTTGTTTTGGGAGTATTTCAGAATAACAAGGGCGTAAAAGCACATCTTCAAAGGTTAAAGCACGTTTGACTATATTCATTATTTTCCTTCCTTTATAATATTTTCAAGACTTAAAGCACCATCAAGCAAGGTTTGCTCTTCAAAGGCTTTACAAACAAGCTGGGCAGAAATATTAAGCCCATCTTTATCTTTACCCACTGGCACGCTAATACCTCCAAGACCGGCTAAATTTAAAGAGATAGTATAAACATCCTCTAAATAAACTTCAATAGGACTTTTTTTAGCGTTAAAATCAAAAGCTGTTGTTGGAGCTACAGGCATAAAAATCAAATCACAATCTTTTAAAATTTCTTCATATTTAGCTTTTATAAAGGCTCTAGCCTTTTGTGCTTTGATATAATACGCATCATAATATCCACTGCTAAGCACAAAAGTTCCGAGTAAAATTCTTCTTTTTACCTCCTCTCCAAAACCTTCACTGCGGGTATTAATATACATATCTTTAAGATTTTCTATATTTTCGGAACGCCTTCCATAACGCACACCATCATAACGACTTAAATTCGCACTCGCCTCAGCCGTTGCGATAATATAATACGCCGCTATATCATATTTACAATCAAGCATATGTTTATAAACAATTTCATGTCCGTGTGATTTTAACATATCTATAGTTTTTAAAAGAGCTTTTTTAACCTCTTCACTTGCACCATTGATATAATTTTCAATCACCGCAATTCTTAGTTTTTTATTTGCGTTTAATTGTGGTGCTGTTTTAACAAACTCAATATTTGCACTTGTGCTATCCATTTTATCGTATCCTGCAATAGCATCATATAAAATCGCAGCGTCTTCAACATTTTGCGTTAAAACACCTATCTGATCAAGACTTGAAGAATAAGATGCCAAACCATAACGACTAACCCTGCCATAACTTGGTTTAAATCCAACGCAACCACAAAAAGCAGCAGGCTGACGCACAGAGCCACCCGTATCACTACCTAAACTTGCCAAAGCTAAGCCGCCAGCTACAGCTGCGGCACTACCTCCGCTTGATCCCCCTGGAACTTTATTTGGATTTAACGGATTTAGAGTTTTTCCATAATAAGAAGTCGCTGTTGAACTACCCATCGCAAATTCGTCCATATTAGTTCGTCCATAAGGAGCAAAACCATTTTTTTTCAAATTCACAATAGCACTCGCATCATAAGGTGCCACGTAACCTTGTAAAATTTTACTTGCACAAGTTAATTCCCAACCCTTAACGCTAATATTATCTTTAATAGCAACAGGAATTCCTTCGCAACTTTGACTTAAATCTTTGCCTAAAAATTGTTCTATATAAGCCCCCAGATGGCTTTCTTTTTTAGCTCTTTCATTTAATTCTTTTTTTAAATTTTGAATTTCTTCTTGAGATAATTTCAAGGCCTCTTTTAAAGTTATCATTTTCCTTCCTTGTATTTTTTTGCATATTTTTTAATCAAAACAATCGATATACCACAGAAAAAAGCAATCACAAAAATAGTTGCAATCACTACACAATTTGAAATAGGATACTCAAACATTTTTCAAAACCTCATTGCAACGCACACAAGGTTCGTTTTCTTTCTGGCTTTCTAGTTTCCAACATCTAGGGCATTTATGTGATATAGCTTTGGCGATCTTAAACTTTTCATCTTCAATTTCAAATTCGCACAAAATTTCACCAAAGCCATCTTTAGCATCACTCACCATAAACCAATCATTTAATTCATCTTTTGGTATAAAATCAAAACGCTTAGAATCTATGATAAGATTAAGTTCTAAAGTTGATTTTATCAATTTATCTTTTTTAAGTGCATCAATTTTTTCAAAAAATTTCTCACGCACATTGAGTAAAAATTTATCATCTATGTCAAAATCATATTCAAATTTTTCTTTCAAACTAAGATCAAAAACATCAGCAATATTGTCTTTAATCAAATCATTAGCATGTTCTAAAGCCTCATCAACACTATAAGTTAAAGTTGGAGCAAGTAAATTTAAAAGTTCTTTAGTGATTAAAGCCATTGCCACTTGAGCTGATTTTCTACGATCGCCATTTTTAGCATCACAGTACAATCTATCCTTGCTAATATCAAGATAAATTCCACTTAAATCCGCACTTAAAAAATTTAAAAGCATATTAAAGCCTTTAGCAAATTCATAAGCTAGGAAATTTTCTTTAACATTTTTAAACACATGGGTTGCACGCGTGAGTATCCATTTATCTATAAAGCTAAATTCATTAATTTGTAAATTTTGCAAATCATTAATGTTCGCAAGTAAAAACCTTATGGTATTTCTTATTTTTCGGTATTGCTCGCTTACTTGCTTTAAGATATTATCAGAAATTTTTAAATCACTTGAATAATCACTTAAGAGTATCCAAAGTCTTAAAATTTCAACCCCGTAAGTTTTGGCTACATATTCAGGTGCTATCACATTACCTTTAGATTTGGACATTTTTTGCCCTTTTTCATCTGTAGTAAATCCATGGGTTAAAATGCTTTCATAAGGAGCGATTTGTTTAATAGCACTTCCAATAAGCAAAGAGCTTTGAAACCAACCTCTATGCTGATCGCTTCCTTCTAAATACATATTAGCTCTTTTTTCTCCAGCGTCATAAATTCCACTATTTAAAACCGCATTCCAAGTGCTTCCACTATCAAACCAAACATCTAAAATATCATAAACTTTTTCTAAATTTTCTGGATTATATTTTGAATTTTTAGGAATTAAATCTTTAATTTCAAATTCCCACCACGCATCGGCTCCATGTTTTTCAAAAATATTAGCCACAAAATCAAAAAGTTCAGTATCAAAAATCACTTCTTTAGTGGTTTTATCCCTAAAAAACGCTATAGGCGTCCCCCAATCTCTTTGACGTGAGATGCACCAATCAGGACGATTTTCAACCATAGATCCGATTCTTTTTATACCGCTTTGTGGATAGAATTTTGTTTTTAGAATTTGTTCTTTTGCGCATTCTCTTAAAGTTTTACCCTCTAAAAGTGCTTCATCCATTAAAATAAACCATTGTTTAGTTGCTCTATAAATGACAGGTTTGTGAGTTCTCCAGCAAAACGGATAAGAGTGTATAAATTTGGAAGAATGCAATAAAGAATCACCCAAAAGTTCTAAAATTCTTTCATTAGCCTTAAAAATATGAAGTCCTATAAATTCATTTAGTAAATTTTCTGGCAAAAGTTTTTTAGTCCTTAAAGTTTCATCATAACACCCTCCATCATCCACAGGCATTAAAACTTCAATACCATATTTTAAACAAGCATAATAATCATCTTCACCATGACCTGGAGCAGTATGCACAAGCCCACTTCCACCATCCATCAATACATGCTCACCCATAATCAAAGTGGATTTTCTAAAATTTAAAGGATTAATCGCTTCTAATCTTTCAAATTCTTTTGCGCTAAGCTCTTTTTGCACCTCTCCTTTTGTTAAACCTTTTTCTACCATACTTTTAAGCAAAGCACTTGCAAAAATAAAGCCCTCTTTAGTGATCACATAATTTTCATTAGGATTTAAAGCAATGGCTTGATTAGCCACTAAAGTCCAAGGTGTAGTTGTCCAAATAACCGCACTAGCTTTTGAAACTCCTATTTTTTTACAAGCATTTTCATCCAAATCAAAAGCTACAAAGATAGAATAATCCTCTTTATCTTCATATTCTACCTCAGCTTCAGCCAAAGCTGATTTTGCAGCCCAGCTCCAAAAAACAGGTTTGGAACGCTCACAAAGCAATCCTTTTTTAGCAATTTCGCATAAAGTCCTATAAATAGCGGCTTCAAATTCAAATTTCATCGTAAGATAAGGCTTATCCCAATCCGCTATAATGCCAAGTTTTTTAAACTCTTCTCTTTGAATATTAACAAATTCATCAGCATGTTTTCTACAAAATTCTCGGATCTCTTTTTTGCTTAGACTTTTCTTCTTTTCACCAAGTTTAATTTCAACCTGCTGTTCTATAGGTAAGCCGTGACAATCCCAACCTGGGGTAAAACGAATTTTTTCTCCATTAAAATAATGCAATTTGATAATCGTTTCTTTTAAAATTTTATTTAAAGCATGACCGATATGAATATGACCATTTGCATAAGGAGGACCATCGTGTAGAGTAAAGGTATCACAAGTATCTTTACGCTTTTGTTTCATTTTCTCATAAGCATAATTTTGATTAAACCATTTTTCAAATCTTTTAGGTTCAAATTCGGCCAAATTAGCACGCATTGAAAAAGTAGTATTTGGCAAAAGTAAGGTATCTTTATAGTCCATCATTTTCCACCTAAATTTTTTATAATCTCAAATTTTACTAAAATTAGTTTAAAATTTAGCTATAATTACACAAAAAAGGGAAATTTTATGAAACATTTACTTTTTCTTATTGGCGATGAATTGGCAATGAATGATGATTATAAGGATTATATTTATCGCTCTTATGAAAAAAAATTTAAAGAAATTTGCGAAATTCGTTTTCAAAATAAAACCGATAAAGAATTACCTTTTTTACTAGAAAAACTTCTAACAGAATATGATTTTATAACCCTTTTTACCACATCTAATCATTATGCAACCATAGCTAAAATTCTTGCAACACTCAATGAAGATGCTTTGGTTTTAAAAGAGGATAATTTAGTTCCTGATAAAGCTTATTTTTCTAAAGATAGTTTTGTATGTGATTTTATCCATTCAAAAATCAATGTTATAAAAACTACGATAGGTAAGAAACTTCCAGAACTTCTTGGAAATATACAACCTAATTTTACTTATTTTTGCCTTTTTGGGATTGATGATGAAAGTGCAGTTGTACTTCTTGATGCCTTAACAAAATCTTATGAAGTTAAAATCAAAACAAGTAAAATACTAGATAATCTCACACTTATTAAAGCCACTTGTCCTAATTTTGGAAAATTAGATGGATTTTTAACCAGCATTAAAAATCTTTTTGGACAAAAAGTATTTTTAGGAAAAAATCCTTTGGATTTTATTATTTCAAAACTTTTAGAAAAAAACTTAAAAATTTCCTTTGCTGAAAGCTGCACAGGCGGGCTTTGCGCTAGTATGCTTACTAAATTTAACGGGGTGAGTCAAATTTTTGAAGGATCGATTGTGAGCTATTCTAATCGTTTAAAACATGAATGGCTAGGCATTGCAGAAGAAAATTTGCAAAATAGAAGAGAATATAGCGAACGTTGTGTGTATTTTATGTTAAAAGGAATTTTTAAAACAGCAAAACCTGATTTTGCCTTAGCTATCAGTGGGGTAACCGGAGAAAACGATGAAGGCGCTATAAAATCAGGTACTGTTTATATAGGGGCAATGTTTAAAGATGGAACATTTGTGCAAGAAATTCTTCATTTAGACGGAGATAGAGAATTGATGCAAAAACAAGCTGCGATGGCAACTTTTTGTTTATTATTAAAACTCAAGCCAGAAATTTTTGAATTTTAATTTTATAAATGATTAAACTTTTATAACTTATAATTAATTTAGCTTAAATTACATTAAGGAATTAACCATGAATTTTAAAGATCTTATTTTAAAACGGCACGCTTGTAAATTATTTAGCGATAAAAAAATCAATAAAAATGACTTAAATTTTATCCTAGAAAGTGGAATTTTAACTCCGAGTTCTTATGGTCTTGAACCTTGGAAATTCATTGTTTTTGAAAAGCAAGAAGATAATTTAAATCTTTCTAAATTATGTTTTAATCAGCAAAATGTCGCTAGTGCGAGCCACAACATCGTTATTTTAGCCAGAAAAGATTTGCAAAGTAAAGATGCTTTTATCCAAAAGCAAGTGCGTCGATTTGCTGATTCTGATGAAGAAAAATTTCAAAAAATTTTACAAATTTACACTCAAAAAACCGACACCATGGACGATAAACAACTCTATCATTATGCCCAACTTCAATGCTATCTTGCAATGATGCAAATGTCTTTAGCTGCCATAAGCTTAGGAATTGATTCTTGTATGATAGGTGGTTTTGACAAAGAAAAAATAGATCGATTTTTAAAATTAGAATATCCTTTTGAAACAGCGGTTGTATTAGCCCTTGGATATAGAGCACAAGAACCAAAACACACAACCAAACGCTTAAATTTTAATGAAGTTGTTGAATTTTATAAGGAAAAATAATGAAAGAATTGGATATTTTTAAACAACGATATTCTTGTAGAAATTTTAAAAATGAAAAATTAAATCCACAAGATCTAAAAAATATATTAGAAGTCGCTAGATTAAGTCCTAGTTCTTTAGGCTTAGAACCTTGGAGGTTTTTGGTTGCACAAGATGAAAAGAAGAAAGAAGAATTATCTCAAATTTGCAATCATCAAAATCATGTTAAAAATTGTTCTGCTTTGATCATCATTTTATCAAGACTTGATTTTTTAGATTATTTTGAAGAAAAACTAAGAAAAAGAGATATGGAAGAAAAAGAAATTCAAAAACGTCTAGATACTTATATGCCTTTTTTAAAATCTCTAAATCATGAGCAAAAAATTGCTTACGCTAGAGAGCAAGCTCATATTGCCTTAGCGAGCATACTTTATAGCGCCAATGCTTTAAACATAGCTAGTTGTCCAATAGGGGGCTTTGATAAAACCAAACTTGATTCCTACCTAGATCTTGACACTCAAAAAGAAATAGCGACACTGGTTGTAGCTCTAGGTTACTCTAATGATAAAAATTTGCCACAAAAAAATCGCTTTGATTTTGATGAAGTGGTTCAATTTTTATAACCAAATAAAAAAATAGAATTAAAATTCTATTTTTACCATTACTTTGCTAAAATTCTATATAATTTTTTAAAATTTATAGAATTTAAGGTCTTGTATGAATTTACCCAACATTTTAGCATTTTTAAGGATTATGCTAGCTCCTTTATTTTTTTTCCTACTCACTCATTCTTTTGAAAAAATAGATCAAAGCTGGATTAATTATTTTGCGGCTTTAACATTTTCTTTAGCCGCAATCAGTGATTTTTTTGATGGTTATATTGCAAGAACTTGGAATCAAACAACAAAACTAGGAGGTATTTTAGATCCTTTAGCTGATAAAATGCTTATCTTGGCAGCTTTTTTAGGATTATTGATGATAGGAAGAGCAAATGAATGGATTATTTATCTCATACTCGTTCGCGAATTTTTTATCACAGGATTTCGCGTAGTTATGGTCAGTGAAAATTTAAATGTCAATGCCTCATTTGCAGGAAAACTAAAAACAACCTTTCAAATGATAGCCATAGGTTTTTTAACAATGCAATGGACAGGGGGACAAATTTTACTTTATATCGCCTTTGTTTTAACTCTTTATTCTGGTTTTGAATACGTTTTAAGCTATATGAAACAAAACAAAGGAAAATTACAATGAAATCTTTATTTTTTTTAATTTTAATACTCATACTTGGATTTAAATTTTATTCTATTGAATTTTTAGCAACAATTTTAGTAATTTCTTTTTTAATCTTTTTTCATGAGTTAGGGCATTTTTTAGCCGCAAAATCTCTAGGTGTTAAAGTAGAAATTTTTAGTATCGGTTTTGGAAAAAGTCTTTTAGAGTTTAATTTTAAAAATACTATTTATCGCTTAAGTGCTTTACCTTTTGGAGGCTATGTCAAACTTAAGGGGCAAGATGATATGCGTCCAGGTTTTGAAAATTTAGATCCTGATAGCTACAGTGTTTTATCTGCGTTTAAGAAAATTTATATTTTATTTGCTGGACCTTTTTTTAATCTCCTTTTGGCTTTTATACTTTATATTCTCATCGGAAATTTAGGGATACAAAAATTATCAACACAAATAGGAGCCATTGCGCCAAATTCTGCTGCACAAATAGCTGGAATTAAACCCGATGATACAATTTTATCCATCAATGGAGTTAAAATTCAAAGTTTTGATGAAATTTCAAAACACCTAAGTCTAAAGCCTTTAAATATTGTAATTGATAGAAATGGAGAAAAAATCAATTTTAATCTCACTCCAAAAATAGGACAAGGGTATAATGATTTTGGTCAATTAGTTCCAAAAGCACAACTTGGGGTAAGTCCAAAAGGCACTGATGTATTAGTTTTTCACACGGGATTACAAAGTCTAAATTATGCTTTAGATGAAAGCATCAAAGCTTCAACACTTATTGTTAAGGGTATAGCAAAACTTATCGTTGGAGATGTGGAAGCTAAAAATTTAGGTGGCATTATCACAATGGCTAATATCACCTCAAAAGCAGCACAAACAAGTTTTACACTCCTGTTGTTTATTGCGGCTTTAATTTCAATCAATCTAGGAATTTTAAATCTTTTACCTATTCCTATGCTTGATGGAGGACATATACTGTTTAATATTTATGAAATTATTTTTAGACGCAAAGTACCACAAAAAGCTTTTGAATATCTAAGTTATGGAGGAATGGCTATACTTTTAAGCTTAATGCTTTTTGCTACTTTTAATGATATTTTAAGAGCTTTACAATGAGTCAAAATTTCACCTATCCTTTGCCCAATTTTTCAGATCCTAAAAAAAGTATTATTTTTTGGCGTTATTCTCGTTTTTGGGCTAGAAAACTCTTGTATTTTTCTCAAGTAAATTTTTTTATTAAAACACTTAATGAAGAAAAAAATAATCATTTGAAATATTTTTTTCAAGAAAGACCTTATGCCTGTTATAATGTCATTAGAAGATTTTGTGATAAAAGCTTTAGTGCCAATGATAGGGTTAAAACTTTACTTTATGATGTTGATAAAGGATTGAAAACATTTACTTTTCTTCCAGAAAAGAAAAGTATTTTTACGCTTAAAGATGAAGAAAATATTTTTGAAATTGATCTTGATCAAAATCATCATGTTTGCGAGGAAGGTTTTTGGGCGATTAAACTTAAATTTAACACTCAAGTCATCTTGCAAGCAAGTTTTTGCTTTACTTTGCAAAATAATATTTTAATCGCTTGCATACAAGGCTATAAGCATGAAAATTTAGATTCTTTGAAAATCAATAAAATTTGTACTAAAAAATTTTTTGGATTAAGACCTATAGATTTAATCATAGAATGCATTAAAATTTTAACTAAAGTTTTAAATTGCGATACCACACTCGGCGTTCATGAAAAAAATCAAATTCGATCCAAAAAAGGACAAAGCAAAGGTTATTATGTAAATTATCAAAAAATTTGGCTTGAAAATGGCGGAGAGCTTATAAAAATCAATAGACGCAATTATTATAAACTCTCTCATTTGAGAAAGAAGATTGAAGAAATTCCAAGTCAAAAACGCTCTATGTATAAAAAGCGTTTTGCAATACTTGATGAAATTGAGAAAAAAATCAATGAAATTTTTTCTAAATAATGCTTTTTAAATACTTAACACTTTTTTTACAACCTTCTTTTTGTAGTTTTAAAAGCTTTTCTAATTGCTCATTAGAAACCTCTTGAGGATAATAATATTGCATAGCTTTTAAGCCTTCAAATAAAGGTTTTTCGATTTTAAAAGCACCCTCGCCCAGCTCACTAACCCCACCGGTTCCTTTCTCTCTTTTAAAAGTTGCACAATAAGGATAACATTGCTCTATGTTAATACGATCTAAACCTTCACTTTTTAAAATTTCCACACAAGCTTTAATATCAATATTTCCTTCACCTAAGGGCACACCACAAACATAATCCACTCCATCTTCGTTAAAAACAATGTGATCCTTACAATGTGTGCTAAAAGTATATTTTGCCATATCCTTACAAGCTTTAATAGGATCTTCATAAGCCATCATTGAATTTCCAAAATCATATAAAAATCCTATTCTAGGATGATTAATTAAAGCCAATAATTCAAGCAAATCACCTGAAGTTTGATATTCATGATTTTCTATGGCAAGTTTTAAATCGTATGTTTCCAAAATGTCAATTAAGGCCTTAATTTCATCCGATGAGCTTAAAAATTCTTCTTTATTAAAAAGCGCTGTGATCTTAGAATCATCAAAGCTACCATCACTCGCATTTTTAACTTTTTTACTTTTATCGGTTAAAGGCACATAAGATCTGATAATTTTTGCATCTAAAAATTGTGCTACTTTAGCAATTTTTTCAAATTTATTTTTATCAAAACCCTTAGCATCAATTTCACAATACATATTATATTCATCAAGTTTTTCTTTAATCTTTTTAAGATGATACTCATCATCGCTTCCCAAACACCCCCATTCCTCATCCAAGCCAAAATCTTTAATAATATTTATAATCACTCCATCACAACCCAACTCTTTTGCAAAATCAATATAAGAAAATATATCCATTCTGCCATTTTGAAACCATAAATGCATACTTTCACTCTCTAAACCAATTTTCATTTTTAATCCTTAATTATTTTTTTCTTAGCTATCATTTTTAATAAAATAGTTGTCACCACAACGCCACAAATTGCAAAAAATCCCATCAAACCAAAAACAATTCTATATCCTAATAAACTTTTATCAAAATGATCAATAATAAAGCCATAAAGTGCAAAGCAAAAAAGCTGAGGGGAGTATCCAAAAATACAAGCAATACTCATAGCTGCCCCACTGATTTCTCTAGGAATTTCAATCTCATCCACAGGGGCAAAAAATGTCGCACGCATAGTAAATACAATCGCTCCAAAACCTAAGGTTAAACACATTCCAAAATAAATATTTAATTTTTCATGAGGCATAAAAATAAAAATCAAAATCGCAAAAGCTGCTAAAATTAGAGCAAATCTTAAATATTTAGTTGATGAGTGAAATTTTTCATCTGCCAAATATCCACCTATAGGACCGCCGACTAATTTTAAAGTGTATTGATTGATAATTCCATAAGCTCCAACTAAAGCTACTGGCATACCATAAATATCTTTTAAAAAAGGTATAAATGAAGTCAAACCGCAGTATATAGAATAAATAGTAAAAATAGTTAAAGAAACCACCCAAATTTCAGGAGTTTTTATAGCCTTTACAACTCCATTCCAAGCAGCTTGATTTTTGCTGATTTCATTACCTTGTTCATCGGTTGTATTGATCTTATCATCTTCAAGTAAAAAATAAGCCAAAACACCTGCGATAATTACACAAACACTATAAAAAAGTATAGCGGCTTTTAATCCACCTGCTCCAGATCCTAAAAGTAAAAAAATTCCTAAAGCGCTAAAAGCAACAATAGTATCTACAACCCCTCTTCCAGCTTCTAAAAAACCAAAAAGTCTTCCTTGTTGAGTAGAGTCTCCAAGTAAGCGAATTGCCTTTAAAAGAACAGGCCAATAAATCACTTCACCAAACAAAGCTAACAATCCCCAAGCGATTAAAATACCATAAAATGATGGGAAAGTAGAAATATAAATTCCCACCAAACCAACACACACTAAGGAAAATGGAATAAGAATTTTCTTAGAAAATCTATCTGCTATATAAATTGAAGCAAAATTTCCAACCGTTTGGACTATGCCATAAACTGAAAGCGCAAGACCAATTTGAGTATTACTAAGACTCATAAATTCTTGCATAGGAACATAAAAAGCATCCTTTAAGGAAGAGAGTTTAAAGACAGTCCCCCCCCCTATGACTAAAACAATGAAAGTAAACCAGCGAATAGGTTTTGTCTGCATAGCATTCTCCTAATCAATAGAATCATTAAAATTATCTTAGCATAAAAAACACCATTTGAATAAAATTAAAATATATTTTAATTAAATTTAAATAAATAATGTTACTTTTGGTAATAATTTCATCCTATCAAGTATAAATTAAGTATATTTTGATATAATTAAAAGTTTGCATAGTCAAAACTTTGCAAAATCCTTGCTCATTTATTGGGCTTAATATCCACAAGGAGAATTTATGAAACATTATGAGGTTTTATTTATTTTAAAACCAACTCTTACAGAGGAAGAGGTTAATACTAAGTTGGAATTCGTCAAAGAAGTCCTTACAAAAAATGGTGCAGAAATCGAAACTGTTGTTCCAATGGGCACTAGAAAACTCGCTTACAAAATTAAAAAATATGAGCGTGGAACTTATTTTGTTATTTATTTTAAAGCTCCTCCTAAATTAATTGCTGAGTTAGAAAGAGTTTTAAGAATCACAGAAGAAATTATTAGATTTTTAATCGTAAAATATGAAAATAAAAAAGAGATTGCGGCTTGGGAAAAACTAAGTCACGGTATCAAGCAATCTAAAAAAGAGATTAAACCTTTAGATACCCCTGAAATTCAATAAGGAATACAATGTTTAATAAAGTTGTTTTGGTTGGTAATCTTACGCGCAATATAGAAATGCGTTATGGGCAAAATGGTAATGCGATTGGTGCTTCAGCTATTGCTGTAACTAGACGTTTTACTGTAAATGGAGAAAAAAGAGAGGAAACTTGCTTTATTGATATCAGCTTTTATGGCAGAACAGCAGAAGTTGCAAATCAATATCTCACAAAAGGATCAAAAATTTTAATCGAAGGGCGTCTAAGATTTGAACAATGGAGCGATCAAAATGGTCAAAATCGTTCAAAACATAGCGTCCAAGTTGAAAATATGGAAATGCTAGGAGCAAACAATACACCTCAAAATAGTGGAAATTTTGGTAATTCATATACAAATTACGAAAATCAAAGCTATGATCCTTATGCAAGTCAAAGCAATTTTGAAAAAGCTCCACAAAAAACACCAAACTCTAACCAAAACCAAGAGAAAATTAAAGAAATTGATGTCGATGCTTATGATAGTGACGACACAGATTTACCATTTTAAAAAGGATTAATTATGGCAGAAAAAAGAAAATATTCTCGCAAATATTGCAAATATACAGAAGCAAAAGTTGAATTTATAGACTATAAGGATACAGCTATGTTAAAACATGCTCTATCAGAAAGATTTAAAATTATGCCTCGTCGTTTAACAGGCACAAGTAAAAAATATCAAGAAATGGTTGAAGTAGCGATAAAACGTGCTAGACACGTTGCACTAATTCCTTATATAGTTGATAGAAAAGAAGTGATTAGTAATCCTTTTGAAGGATTATAATAAAAAGCAAAGGTTTTTTACCTTTGCTTGATTATTTATTTTACCAAAGCATATTTTAAAACTTCATCGAAATTTTTCACGGCAATTATTTTCATATTATCCTTAACTTCGCTAGGAATATCTTTTAAGTCTCTTTCATAATTTTTCTTTGGAATTAAAGCGATTTTTATATCAGCCTTGTAAGCAGCAATGAGTTTTTCTTTTAAACCTCCTATAGGCAATACATTTCCCGCCAAATCAATCTCACCCGTCATTGCAACATCGGCACATACTTTTTTATCACTAAAAACAGAAGCAATTGCAGTACTTATAGTAATACCTGCACTTGGTCCATCTTTAGGGGTTGCACCATCTGGAACATGAATGTGCAAATCATAATGATCATAAACATTGCCTTTAGAATCTAAGATAAATTTTTTAGGAACTTTGATTTTACCTTGATCAATCAAAACTTTAATCACGCTAAAAGCAATTTTAGCTGATTCTTTCATCACGTCGCCTAAGCTACCAGTTAGAGTTAAATTTCCTTTGCCTTTTATCTTAATCGCCTCAACTTTTAATACATCACCACCCACACTTGTCCAAGCCAAACCATTAACCTGTCCTATACGGTTTTCTCCATCATTTTTTTCAATCTCAAAAACCTTTTTATCTAAAAATTCCTCTAGATTTTTAACATTAATATTTACTTTTTTTATCTTTTCTAAAAGTAATTTTTTTGCACTTTTTCGACAAATTTCAGCTACTTTTCTACGTAAATTTCTCACACCTGATTCTCTAGTGTATTCGCTAATAATAAGTTCTATAGTTTCATCATTTATACTTAATTCACTGGCTTTTAATCCATGTTTTTTAAGTTCATCTGGAATAAGATATTTTTTAGCAATATGAAATTTCTCATTAGGTGTATAAGAACTAAGCTCTATAAATTCCATCCTATCTCTTAAGGGTGCTGGGATATTGCTTATATCATTTGCGGTAGCTATAAAAATGATCTTACTTAAATCGATATTGAAATTTAAATAATAATCTCTAAATTTTGAATTTTGCTCTGGATCAAGGATTTCTAAAAGAACAGCACTCGGATCCCCTCTAAAACTTCGGTTTAATTTATCTATCTCATCTAAAACAACCACTGGATTAATTTGCTTTGCTTCTATAAGCCCTTGAGTAATACGTCCTGGCATAGCTCCTATATAAGTGCGACGATGCCCTCTTAATTCATTTACATCCTCAAGCCCTCCTAAAGCAATACGGATAAGTTCTCTTTTTAACGCTTTTGCAACCGAGTTAGCCAAAGAAGTTTTTCCCACACCAGGAGGACCATAAAGACAAAGTATAACTTTGGCTCCATCTTTATCGGAAACCGAACGTTTTTCTAAAAGCTCTTTAACAGCAAAATACTCCTCTATACGCTCTTTTGGCTTATTTAAGGCATAATGATCGTTATTTAAATGCTTAGATACTTCTTTAATATCAAGCTTTTTTTTGGATATTTTTTCAAAAGGAACATCTAAGGCCGTTTCAATGTAAGTTTGTATCATAGACGCTTCAGAATTATCCTGATGAATACGATCAAATTTATCAATTTGTTTTTTAATCTCTTTATAAGCATCTTCATGCATAAATTTTTTCTTATTTTCTAATCTTTTATAGTATTCTCTAACCTCATCTTCTTTTTGAGAATCACTCCCTAACTCTTTTTGAATTTGTCTGAGTTGCTCTTTTAAGAAATATTCTTTATTTACTTTATCAATACGAGAATGGACTTTATTTTTAATTTCTTTTTGAATTTTATTTGCTTCAATTTCTTGAGCTATTAAATCAATTAATTTTAAAAGTTTTTCTTCTAAATTGGTCAAAATAAAAAAACTATAAGCATCTTGTTTTTTAATACGTATAATATTTAAAACTAAATCGCAAATTCTAGAAGCATCCATTCCTTCATCAATCGTTCTAAGCAAGTCAGGAGAAAAATAATGACTGATATTAGCTAATGCCTTGATTTTTTCTTTCAAAACTCCAAGCAAGGCTTCTTTTTTAGTATTATCCAAAGGTTCTTCTTCGATTAAATTTATAGTTGCCTCTAAAGGTTTATTTGAAATTGGTTTTATAATTCTAGCTTTAGCATAACCTTGAAATAGTATCTTAACTCTTCCATCAGGCAAAGGTACTTTTCTCATAATAGTACCCACAACCCCACAATCATAAATTTCATCAAAAGTTCTTCCGTTTTCAAATTTAGAAGGAGCAACAAAAAGCATAGAATCTTTTTTAATTGCAAGATCTAAGGCTTTCATATTTTCAGAATCATTGATAAAAATAGGTGTAATCATAAAAGGATATAAAAATAATTCATCTTCTACCAAAACAGGCAAATCAGCTGGATATTTTTGTATGTCTTCTATTTGCATTATTTTCCTTTAAAATTAAAATTTTTCAAATATGCTTCTATACCAAGGAAGTTCTGGCTTTATAATACTTTGCTTATAAAATTCACTTTCTCTTAGTTTTTGTTCGTAAATTTCTGCACTTTGAGTGTGTCCGGTTCTATAGTATAAATCTTTAATTGTATCATTAAGATAAAAAATCGCTAAATTAAATTTAGTCAGCATAGTTTGCACCAAAGGATTATACTCTGTATCAGGATAATCTTGTAAAAAATCACTGATTTCTTTTTGACTCTCAAGCATTAGTGCTTGATTTCGATTTGGCACCCCAAAAGCATCAAATTTAGCCTTTATTTTTAAATAACGTATATAATCAGCATTGCGAGAACTGCCAAATTTTTTATTATATTCATCCAAATAAAACTCAGCCAATTGATACTCTTCTTCATCAATATGGGCTTGTGCTAAAATTATAAGCGTGGTTTCTAAAAGCGGATTAGAAACGTGTTCGCTGGCCATACCATTATAATGCTCATCAGCCTTTTCTAAATCTTTATCCTGTAAATCTTTAATTATTTGTTTATACCACTCTTTTGCAGTTAAATTATACAAACCCTCATTGGTCTTTACACTACATGAACTTAAAAAAATTCCTATTAAAATAAAAAGAAAAAAATTTTTTTTCATTAATTTACGCCTTTTAAAATATCTTATTAAAATCATTATTTTACGATTATTTTTTGTAAATTATAATAAATTTAGATAAATAAATTTAAAATTTGGAACTAATATTGCTTATTTTATGATAGAATAATGATTATAAATCTTGAGGAGAAAAAATGACCTTAGCTGTTAAATGTCCCATTTTAGGTTTTGAAGAAACTAAAAATATGGAATTTTCAACTATAGATGAAGTATTTGTAAGATTAAAAAGTCTAGATGGCAAAAATTTTTCATTTGTACTTATCAATCCTTATCTTATAAGACCTGATTATGAATTTGATATACCAACTTATTATCAAGAATTGCTTTCTTTAACACCTGATTCTAACATGAAAATTTATAATATAGTAGCCATTGCTAAAAGCATAGAGGAGTCCACTGTAAATTTTTTAGCCCCTGTGGTTATCAATCTTGATAATAATACTATGGTTCAAGTTATACTTGATACAGTTAATTATCCTGATTTTTTTCAAGCTGATCAAATTTCTAACTACATCAAAAAAAATGAAAATGAATAATTAAAATACTTAAAAATATAATTTTTAAATACAAAAATAGCATTTTTTATCCTCAGGGAAATGCTGTTTGTATTTAAAAATTTTTAAATACTAATGAATGAAAAACGCTTTCTCTCTTTTAGAAATAATTATTTCAATTATAATTTTAAGCATAATTTTTATAAGTCTTTCAAAACTATTTTTTTATTTTCACCAAAATGAAAAAAAATTAGATATTTTTCAAAAACTATACACACTCCAAAATGAACTTTATCTAAACCCCAAGCAAAAAGACATTACACTTCATACTCAAGAGTTAAAAGATTTAAAATTTAAAGAACATTATATTGAAAATGATTTGTTTAAATTTAAAAGACTTTACATAAAAGATCAAAATTACACTTTCTATTTTCTACCATGAAAAAAGCTTTTACTCTTTTTGAATTCATCATCGCACTTCTTTTAGCTGGAACAATACTTGCCATACTTTCTAAACCTTTATGGGAATTTTATCAACTCAATAATAAAAATTTAAAATCAAAAGAACTTGTCACCAATACGCATTTAACACTACTTAAAATAGAAAAATTACTCCAATCTTGTATTGATATGAGTCTGATAGATGAGTATTCTATCCATTGTTTTTTAAAAGATGATTTATTGATTCTTGAAGATAAAAAGACACGTTTGCTTAACTCCGCTTTAATTTTAAAAAATAATGCTACTTTATATTCTCCAAAAAGCGATTTACAAACCCAACTTCAAAATAGAAAAGCACTTTATAAGGATGAACAAAACATAGTTTATGGCTTACACAATCATCAAATTAAAAAAATTTTTATTCTATCAGAAAACAATCTTTCAAGTTCTTTTATTGGGGACTTTATACCTATAAGTGCTGAGTTAAATCTCATTTTTAAAGACAATCAAATTCATTATGAAATCAAGCCAAAATTTAACGATGAATTAAAACAAAAAGCCATCTTAGCCGAAAATATAAGTTTTTTCAAAATGCAAAATTCCAAATTAAAAATATGTATGAAAAACCAAAAGCAAGAATATTGTCTTGAAAAAAGATTATTTTTATGAAAAAAGCTTATATTTTAATCACTCTCATAGTTTTAATATCTTTTTTAGGATTTTGGCTGAGTTTAAACACTACACTTTTAAGCTACACGCCAAGATTTATAAGAGATACGTATTATTATTTACAAACACAAATACTCATTGATGAAAAACTCGCCAAATATTTATTATATAAAGCTAAATTAGAAAATAAAGAATGTTTAAATTCCATCACTTTAAACTATCCTAATCCAAATGATAAAATTCAAATCACTTATTATTACCCCATCGCTAAGTGTGAAGATTTTAAACTTATATCCATCAATCAAGACGCAAATTTAAGCAAAGATGGGATTATAATTGCTCATATTAGCATAGCCTTAAATTCTCAAAAAGGAGTTAATGATGAAATTTTAATCAATAAAACCTTCATTTTGCACACAAAAGAAAATTTCTGGCTTAAACCCAAAAAAACTAAATTATACTAGTCTAGACTCTAACTTTTTAGCCAAAGCAACACAAGCTTCAATACTTTGTTTTTCACACACAAAAAGATTTTTAAAATTCAAAAGCTTTTTTGCTGTACTATTTCCAATACTTATAGCGATATCATCTTCATGCAAACTATAATTTTTTAAAAAATTTTCCACACTTAAAGCAGAAGTGAAAATAAATATCGAAGGATGTATTAAAATTTCACCGCTTGATTTAAAAACATTTTCATAAACAATAACTTCATCCAAATCAACACCATTATTTCTTAAATCTAAATTTAAACTCGAAGCTATGATTTTTGCTCTTAAATAAAGACATTTTTTATTTTCCAACTCTTCTTTAAATTCTTGAAAAAAATCACTAGCATAAGATTTTTTAGCAATTTTAATATTTTTAAATCCTAATTTTTGGGCAAAACAAGCCGTATTCTCGCCTATGGTATAAACTTCCATATCCAAATTTAAAGGAATTTTGTTTTTTTGTAGAGCTATTAAAGCATTTTTTGAAGTACAAACTAAAGCATCATATCGATCTAAATTGAGTTTAATATCAAAAAAAACAATCTCATTTAAGATAAGATTTTTCACTCCCTCAAAAGGAGCTTTATTTAGAAGATAAATTGGCACAAAAAGTTTCCTTAAGTTTCTTTGCACTCAAATAAGGATCACTAACTTCCATGATGGCTCTAACAACAGCAATTCCAGTCAAAGCAATACCTTTTAATTCAGATATCACCTCTTCATCAATCCCGCCTATAGCCACTACAGGTATGGGGCTTTTTTTGCAAATTTGCTCTAAAGTTTCTAAACTTATAAGGGAGCTTTCTTTGGTTGGCGTTGCCCTAATTGCACCACAACCCAAATAATCAGCACCTTCTATAAAATCAAGTTGTTCTAAAGTTTTTAAACTTAAACCTATTATTTTTTTCTCTCCCAAAAGCTCCCTTGCGATCTTAACTTGCAAATCTTCTTGTCCTAAATGCACCCCATCGGCATTTAAAGCTAAGGCTATATCGATTCTATCATTAATTAAAAAAGGTATTTTATAAGTTTTACAAAGCTTTTGCACCTTTTTTCCTAGCTCATAAAACTCGCGAGAATTTAGTTCTTTTTCACGCAATTGAATTATACCAACTCCGCCTTTAATAGCATTTTCAAGTATATTTAAAAATACCTCATCGCTTCTTTTTCCTCTGCTTGCAACAAGATATAATTTTAAATCAAGATTATTTTTCACTTAAAAACCTATAAAAATGATTGGTTGGCCCACAACCTTTTCCTAAATTTAAAGAATAATAAATCGCATTTTTAACGTATTCTTTTGCACTACTGACTGCTTCTAACAAATCATAACCCTTAGCCAAATTACTTGCAATAGCTGAAGAAAGAGTACAACCCGTTCCATGTGTATTTTTAGTTTCTATACGCTCACCTTTTAAAATATGGATTTCTTTGCCATCAAAGAGTACATCGTTTGCATTATTTTCACTATGTCCACCTTTAAGTAAAACGGCTTTAGCACCCAAAGTACATAAATATTTTGCCGCCTCTATCATTTCTTCTTCATTTTTTATTTTAAAACCACAAAGAAATTCCGCTTCTGGTATGTTTGGGGTGAGTAAATCCGCAAAAGCAACAATCGTTTTTTTAAAAAAATCACAATTTTCTTCAGGCATTAAAGCGTAACCATTTTTAGCAAACATCACAGGATCAATAACCAAATTTTGCGGTTTGTAAAGCTCTAAATTTTTCGCAACACAGCTCATAAGCTCACAACTTCCTATCATTCCTATCTTAGTTGCCTTTGGCACTATATCTTCAAAAACAGCTAACATTTGCTCATCCACGCTTGAAGTTGGTATATCATGTACTGAAATAACCCTTGCTGTATTTTCAGCCACAACACTTAAAATTACACTCATGCCAAAAAGCTCGTGAGCGCTAAAAGTCTTTAAATCCGCTTGAATTCCAGCTCCACCACTACAATCGCTTCCCGCTATTGTCAAAACAGGAATCAAATCACTCCCTTTTGCTCTCATCATCCCTCCTTTAAAATTTGAATTAATTTTTCACCCTCAAGGCTTAATTTTTTACCCTTAAAAGCGAGTTTTCCAAAAGCAACAATCAAAGCATGAAAAATCTGATAAAGCTCATAAAGCTCATAAAGCTCATAAAGCTCATAAAGCTCATAAGATTTGTTTAAAATTTTACATAAATCTTCTTGTTCGTTTTCTATACCACTTTGAAAAAATTCCCTTAATTCTTCATAATCTTCAAATTCATATCCTAAAAATAAAGCAAGTCTATGAGTGTAACTATCGACAACCAAAATTTCTCTTTTGCAAAGATAGTTTAAAATACTATCCACACTTTCAAAACCTAAACCTTTAATCTTTAAAAGCCATTCTCTAGAAACATTTTCCTTAAAATTATCCAAATCATTATATTTTTTTAAAATCGCTTCAATTAAATCTTTTAAACGCTTTGCTTTGGTATTATAAAATCCACTTGGCTTTATAAGCAATGCAAGTTCATTATTTTCAATTTGACTAATTTGCTCTAAAGAAGTGATTTGAGAATTTCTAAGATTATTTAAAGCTTTTAAGACATTATTCCAATTTGTATTTTGCGTTAAAATAACAGAAATTAATAATTCAACATCACTTAAGCCTTGATTTTCAAGCCAATCAAATTCTTTAAAATCCAAATTTAAACTCAACAATTTTTTAAAGATTTCTGCTCCGTTCATACAATATCCTTTGAGATATTTTGATTTTCATCTATTTTTCTTAAATATGTTAAAATAGCATCGATAACATCATCATCATCTTTGCTTCTTGCTTTGATAAATTCTTTTTCATCATTAAAATTTACAAATTGAATATTTTGTTCAAAATTGCTGATTACTTTAAATTTGCCTAAGGCTAAAATTTTAATCATCATTAAAGATAAAAATTGCTTAGTATAAACATCAAGCTTACCAAAACGATCTTCGATTTCACCTTCGATTTCATAAATTTCATTGATTTCTTCACATTTACTTAAACGACGATAAATTTCAAGCCTAAGACGATCTTCAGAAATCAATTCTGAATTTAAAAAAGCATTGATATTTAATTTTAAATCAATTTTTTTCTCTTCAAAAATTTCTTTTTTTGTTAAAGCATTGAGTTCATCCTCTAGCATTTTCAAATAAAGACTAAGTCCTATTTGTTCCATATGCCCACTTTGATCAATTCCTAATAAATTTCCTCCACCTCTAATCTCAAGATCATGATAAGCCAAAACAGATCCTGCTCCTAAAAAAGAATTGCTTTCTAAAGAGATTAAACGTTTTAAAGCATCTTGAGTGATATTTTCTTTATTTTCAACTAAAAAATAACAATATCCTTGCTTATTACTCCTTCCAACTCTTCCACGCAATTGATGTAAATCAGCCATTCCAAAACGATCACTTTTTTCTACAATCATAGTATTGGCATTGGCCAAATCAATGCCATTTTCAACTATAGAAGTGCTTAAAAGCAAATCATATTCTTTATTTTCAAATTTAAGCATTTCTTCTTCTTGTACTTTTGCATCGATTTTAGAATGTAAGACTAAAATTTTTAAATTTTTAAAAAGTTCAAGCAAATGTTTTTTGCATTGTTCAATACTTGCTATGTGATTGTGAATATAAAAAATTTGCCCTCCACGTCTTAATTCTCTAGAAATAATTTCTTTTAAAAGCGCATCATCGCTTTCTTTAACAAAAGTTCTCACATCCAGTCTGTCTTCTGGCGGGGTTTGCAATACACTATAAGATTTTATAGAGCTTAAAGCCTGATTTAAACTTCTTGGAATAGGAGTAGCTGACATGGATAAAAGATGCGAATTTTGGGTTAATTCTTTTAATTTTTCTTTTTGTTTTACTCCAAATTTATGCTCCTCATCAATAATCACAAGAGCTAGATTTTTACACTGTAAATTTAAAAGCGCATGAGTACCAACAATAACACAAGGTTTTTCTTGATCTAAATATTCTAAAAGTGCTTTTTTCTCTTTAGAATTTGTAAAACGATCAAGCTTAAAAATAGGAATTTCAAAATTTTCAAAACGTTTTTTCAAAGTCTTAAAATGCTGATGTGATAAAAGCGTCGTTGGTGCAAAGAAAAAAACACTAAATCCACTTTTAACCACAGGATAAATGGCATTCATGGCAACTTCAGTTTTACCAAAACCCACATCTCCGCTTAAAAGCCTGTCCATAACTTTACCGCTTTGAAAATCTTGTAAAATTTCCTCACACACCTTAACTTGATCTTCGGTATAGGAAAATCCGGCTTTTGAGGTAAAATATGCCTGTTGGGCATAATCAACTTTGATTGGCTTTGGTTTAATCAAAGATCTTTTAGCCGCCATAGCAACAATCTCAGAAGCAATGGCTAAAAGCTTAACTTTTAATTTTTCTTTTAATTTAATAAAAGTGGTTTTTCCTAGACGATCTAAAAGTGGAATAGAACCACTTGTAGCTAAATATTTGTCTATAAGATATAAATTTTCAACTGGCAAAAGAAGTTTATCGCTATTTTGATATTCAATAGAAACAAATTCTTTTTTAGCTCCCGCTACGCTGATCATCTCAAGACCTAAAAATTTACCCACGCCATAATCTTCATGGACAATAAAATCGCCTTGTTTTAGCTCATCTATGATTAAATTTGCTTTGCGTTTGTATTTTTGTTTTTCTTTTTTATTGAGTGAGATAATCAATTCTTCATGAGTGATTAAATTTAAAATCAACTCACTTTTTGCAAAATGAATATTTGAAAATTCATCTAATTCTAAAGCTTTAAAAAGAGCCTCATTTTTTGCCAATACCGTAATCTTTTTATTTTGATGAAAATAAAAAAAATCTTTATTATAAAAACTTTTCAAATCTTTATATTTTTTTGCTTCAGGTATAATTCTAGCATTGATATTGCTTAAATCTTTTTGCCATTCTTGTTCATCAAATTTTTTAATACTAATAAAATCAAGCTCTAAATAATCATAAAAATCATCTATACACCAAAAGCCCAAAGAATTGATATCATTGATTAAAGTATTACTTTCAAAATGCTCTAAATTATTTTGAAAATTTTCATAATCTGAATTTGAAAAATGGTTTAAAAATGGACAAATTTCAAAACTCTCATATTCTTTGGCTATGGATTTTTGCGTCGCAAGATCAAATTTTCTAATGCTTTCTATCTCTTCATCAAATAATAAAATTCTAATTGGAGTCTCTTCATTGATGCAAAATATATCGATAACCTCACCTCTAATACTCACCTCACCTTTATCTTGCACCATATCAACAAATTCATAGCCTAATTTTACAAGTTCATCACGAAATTCATTGATTTTAAATGTATCTTTTTTAGATACAACATAATTTTTTAAATGATTTTTAGAGGGAAGTTTTTTTAAAACAGTAGATAATGGAGAGATTAAAATTTTATCATTGTTTTCTTTATGATAGGCATTTAAAACTTTACAAATTTCAAAAAGTTCTTTAGAAAATGCCCTTAGATCATCCCCAAATTCAGCTCTAAAATCTGGTAAAACAAAAGTTTTAAAACCTTGATAAAGAGAAACTTGAGTCAATAAAAAAGCTTCTTTATCATTTTCACAAAGCACAAGTTGCGGTGCTTTATTTTCTTGCAAGTATTCAAAAAAATTAGCTTGCATTTATTCTTCTGGTGTATTTTCTATTAATTTAACCGGTTCATCTTGCTTGATCTTACTCACCCCATTAAAGCGTCCGCCATTTTCTATAGCTAATTCTTTAATATTGATATCTCCATTAACCATTCCACCGGTTAAAATTTCTAAACTATTTGCCTCTAATTCGCCCTCAAAATAACCATTTACAACGATTTTATCAGCCTTTAACTCGCCTTTTAAATTACCATTCTTACCGATCACTACAATACTTTCAGAATGTATAACTCCACTAAGCTCTCCATCCACATGGAGCATTGAGGCAAAATAAAATTTACCTTCTATTCTAGCACCTGAAGAAATTACTGTTGTTTCTGAGTTTGAGGTAGATGCTGCGCTGTGACTGCCTTTACTAAAGATTGCCATGGAACTCTCCTTTCTTGATTAAAAAAATTATTCATATTTTTTCTTTGTAAATTTAAAAAATATAATGGTTCTAGAGTTTTATTGATAAATCTCACCTCATAATGCAAATGCGGCCCCGTTGAAAGACCAGTATTTCCACTATATCCTATCAATTGTCCTTTGGTAACAAATTGCCCTGCTTTAACAACATCTCTGCGTGTCATATGTGCAAAAACGGTTTTAAAACCAAAATTATGGAGTAAAATAACATTATAGCCATATCCATTATCGCTATATCCTGCAAATTCCACAACCCCATTTGCTGTAGCATGTACAGGAGTGCCAATTTCTGCTCTTAAATCAATACCTGGATGAAATTCTTTTCTTTTTAAAAGCGGATGTTCTCTCCAACCAAAATTTCCCGTGATACCCTTATTTTCTATAGGCCACCCATTAGGAATTTGCTTTAAAATCTCAACTTGTTGCTCATTGGTTAATTTGAGATTTTCCAATCTATCTGTAATTGTAAGATTATTTTCAGCTTCTAAACCCAAAGCTTCCTCAAAAGAAGCAATTTTATCTTCGATAGCTGCGTATTGCTTTGCTTTTTCTTCAATTTTTTTCTGCATTTGAATATTAGAATGTTCAAGCTCTTTACTTTTTGCCAAAAGTTCTTCTCTTTTTTTACTCACATCTGTAACTTTACTGTCAAGATATTTGATATAAAAACCACTAAAAATTAAAAATAAAAGCACAAAAGCAATAATATAAATAAAAATTTTCTTAATAATCTGATTCAGATAAAAATGTTTAGAACCATTAATATCTGTGATTGTAATTGTAAATTTATTTTTTATCACTCCATTCCTTTAAAAAATTTTCTACTAAAGCAAAAGAACCAAATACTAAAGTTTTTTTCTGTTTTTCTAAAAAATTGAATTCTTCGCATTTGATCCCTAAAATATTAGCTATATTATAAATTTCATTACTTATTAGCTTTCTTTCTATGCTAACATATTTGTATATTTTAATTGTATCAATAATAGGCTTTAATGTTTTTAAAATTTCAAAAACATCTTTATCTTGATAAGAATTATAAACCAAAATTATTTTTTCACCCATAAATTGATCACGCAAAGCAGCAGCTGCCATTACATTATGTCCAACATCTATATATAAATTTGGCTTTAATTGCTCAAGTCGCCCTTTAAGATTTAATCTTCCCAATTTAGCTAAAGCTGCTTTTATTTTTTCCTTAGAAAGCAATATCTCAAAAGCATTTAAAGCTAAGATTAAATTATGTTTTAAATATAAAGGTAAATTATATTTTTGAATATAATTTTGAATTAATGATAAATAATCGCCTTCAAAATTTGAAGCAAAGATAAGATCAATATTTTTTAGTTTAGCAATTTTTTTTGCCATTTGCAAAACAACTTCTTCTTGCTCTGATGAAATTAAAGTTTTTTTTGACATAACTTTAAGTTTAGTTCTTGCAATTTCTTCCAAAGAATCACCTAAAATTTGCATATGATCAAAACCTATTTTTGTAAAAATGCTCATTTTTTTTTCAAAAACTGAAGTTGCATCATATTCTCCACCTAAACCTGCTTCAAATATAACATAATCACATTCTCTAAAAAGCACAGCTGCAAGAAAAGTAGCGTATTCAAAATAACTTAGCTTATTTAATTCTTCTTTGAAAATTTTTTCCAATTGCTCATGGGCTTGTTCTAATTCCTCATCACTAACTATATCTTTATTTTTATAAAAACGTTCCTTAAAGTCAAATATATGAGGACTGGTATAATGTCCAACGCTATATCCTACGTTTTCTAAAAGTTGGGTTAAAAAACGTCCGGTGCTTCCTTTACCATTGGTTCCAATGATTTGAATTACTGGTTTTAATAAAAGTTGATTCTTGTATTTTTCATACATTCTAAACATTAAAAAACGATCAATTCTATCATAGCAAAGACTTTTCTTTGCTAAAAAATCATTCACCTTATTCTGTATCATTTTTTTGATTTAAATCAGCAATTTGGCTTATTAATTCTTCTAAGATATTAATATCTGGATTACTTTGCTTATCTAAATAAGCTGTATCAATCTTTGGCGTAATAACATCTTGCTTATAAATAAAACGAAAATTCTCAATAGTCTTTAAATTATCATTTACAAGCCTAGAAACTTCTTCTTTGCTTTTTCCTGGAGAAATAATCAAATAACTTTTTTCATCAATCATCCAAAGTTCATCAAATTCATTGCAACTATCTTTTAAAATTTTTTTAAAACGAACAAAAATTTCATTTAAACTCCCAACCCCATATTTTTCCATAATAAAACGATAGTTTTGTATAGAGAATAAAGCTAATGCATAATTTACTTTATATTTTTTAAAATTTTCATCCAATTTCTCAAGCTCTTTAACAACGGTCCAAGATTCTCTCTCTTCAAGACTTTGAGTGAATTCAATTTGGGTATTTAAAGAATTAATCTTTTCACTAAGCTGCTCAAGCTTTTTCTTTAAAAACTCAAAACTAATCTTAACCTCACCCTTTTCATCTGGATTTAAAGTGTTAACAAAATCCATATTTTGCTGATTAGTCTTATTTAATAAGCTAAAAAGCTCATAGATCTTTTTTAAATTCTCATTGAAAAAATTTAAATTTTTTTGCACATACATATTATCAACCATCACTCGGTGACTAACAATTTCTAAAAGTTCATTTTTAAAATTATTTTCATTGATTAAAAAAGCTTTTTTAGATAAATTTTGTGAAAACCCTTGAATTTTAAGATCATCCACCAAAGAAGGATTTAAACAAGACGTTAAAAGTTCGCAAAAATATTCTAAATTTCTTTCTCCAAGTTTATTTAAAAGTTTCTTAATTACTGTGTCAAAATCATCAAATTTACCAATACCGTACTTTCTTATCTCATTATCAAAATCATTTTCTTCATAACTTTTTTCCAATTCTTTCCATTTTTTGGAAAGCAAATAAATACTTTCGCTATCCATAGTTTTAGAAATTCTTATCGAAGTAATTTTTGCTAAATCTCTAATTTTTTTATCTTTGCTTACTTGTAAGGCCTTGCATAGAGTGGATAAAAAATCAAAAAATTCACTAAATTGCTTTCCACTTTGTCTATTAAGCACAGAAATTAAAAAAGTTATCAATTCCTCAATAGTACGAACAGGTTTTGAATCAAGCTCTTGTTGATAATTTGATAAAAGCAAAGCTTTATATTTTTCCAATTTTACTTTGTTTAAGGTTGTAAGTTTATCTTTTTGTGCAATTTCTTCAAATACTTCAGTATAATTTTCAGGAGTAGGACGTAACTTTCTTTCCTTTAAAGCAATTAAAGTTTTTTTTGCGATTTCATTAATGTTGGGCAGCACGCTTATGACCTTTAATAGCTATAGCTGAAATAAATTCATCAAAAGCTTCACTTGAAGCAGAACGGATAGCATCATAGCGTGCAGAATCACTTATGATACTATTAGGTGAAATATCAAAATTATAACTACCGCTTGTATTAAAATGCTCACTTGTGCCATCTTTAAAGATAACATAAAATTCCAAATTTAATCTAGCTTTATAGCTTACAACATAGCCATTCTTATCATAAATTAAAGGAATAAAATCAAGATTATCCATCTTAACATTGATAATATCATCAGCCTCATGCTTTAAGGCAAGTTTTCTTCCAAGTTTAGAAATAACCATTTCCTTAAGAGTATCAGCCACAAAAATACTATTTTTAGGATCTTGAAGGTTTAATTCTACATTAACATAAACCTTCTCATCAAAGATATTATCGGCTATTTTTGAAGTTGGAACATAGCCACAAGCTGAAAAAAACAACACTATAAAACTAATAAAAACTTTCTTCATTTAATCACCAAATTAACCAATTTTCCTTCAATATAAATTTCTTTGACTATATTTTTATCTTGAATCCATTTAAAAACGCTTTCTTTAGCTATTTTTAGAATTTCATCTTTACTAGCAGAACTTGAAATTTCTATCTCTGCACGTTTTTTTCCATTAACACTTACGGCTAAATTTAGTATATCTTTTACAAAAACTTCTTCTTTTAATTCTAAAATTTTAAAATTTTCACATCCAAAAAGGTGCTCACTTAATTCAAAGCAAACATGAGGAATAATAGGCTCTAAAATATTTAAGATGATATAAAAAGCTTCTTGTTCTAAAGCTTCATTCTTGCAATTTGAAAGTGCGTTTAAAGCCTCCATGCAAGATGCAATCAAAGTATTAAATGCAAAGGTTTGAGTATATACTTCTTCAGATTTTTTCAAAGCTTCATATACTTTTAATCTCGCATATTTTTCTTCTTTATTTAAATTTTCTTGCTTAAGCTCTAAAAGCTTTCCTTTTTTAACATTTTGCGCCTTATCATAAAGTCTGCAAATAAATCTATAGGCACCCTCAAGCGCATCATCATTCCACTCTAACTCTTTCGCAGGTGGTGCAGCAAATAAAATAAATAATCTTGCCGTATCGGCTCCATATTTTTTAATAATATCATCAGGATCTACAACATTGCCTTTAGACTTTGACATCTTAGCCCCATCCTTTAAAACCATACCTTGAGTTAAAAGTCTATCAAAAGGCTCACTATCATTTAAATATCCTAAATCTCTCAAAGCTTTTTGAAAAAATCTTGCATAAAGCAAATGTAAAATAGCATGTTCAATGCCGCCAATATATTGATCAACATTCATCCAATATTTCATACTTGACTCATCCAAGGCTTTTTCTTGCCAAGTTTTCTCATCACTTGCAAAACGTGCAAAATACCAAGAACTTTCAAAAAAAGTATCTAAAGTATCTGTTTCTTTGCAGGCTTTAAGACCACATTTTGGACAAGTACATTCTTTCCAAGTTGGGTGCTTTTCTAAAGGATTTCCTTCTCCGGTGATCTCTATATCTTCAGGTAAAACAACAGGAAGATTTTCTATTTTTTGTGGAACTATGCCACATTTTTCACATTTAATCATAGGAATAGGAGCACCCCAATACCTTTGACGCGAAACCCCCCAATCTCGAATTTTAAAATTAATGGTTCTTTTCCCTATATTTTCCTTCTCAAATAAAGCAATGATTTTATCTCTTGCTATATTACACTCAATTTCGCTAAATTCACCACTTTCTATGAGTTTTCCTGATTTTTGTGTATATGGAAGTTTGGAATCACACTCGATCACTTTTTTAATTTCAAGCTTATATTTGTTTGCAAATTCAAAATCCCTCTCATCGTGTGCAGGAACAGCCATAACTGCACCACTCCCATAATCAGATAAAACAAAATTAGCAACCCATACAGGAATTTTTTCTTTTGTTAAGGGGTGCAAAGCGTAAATATCTAAAAAATAGCCCTCTTTTTCAGCACTTTGTCTTTCTCTTGGAGTTTGATTTTGAATTTGCTTGATTTTTTCGATTAGCTTAGAATCTAAATGAGAATGATTCATAAGATTTTGGACAATTTTATGATCAACTGATAAAGCAATATAACTTACCCCATATATCGTATCAGCACGTGTAGTGAAAACATTAATATGATCTTCTTGGCTTTTTTCTTGGCTTTTTTCATCTAAAATAAGCTTAAATTCAAGACCTTCACTTTTACCTATCCAGTTTTCTTGCATTGTTAATACTTGATTTGGCCACTTATCCTTCAAATTTTTAAGCTCTTTTAAAAGCTCATCTGTATAAGCTGTGATTTTTACATAATATCCTGGCATCTTTTTTTGGACAACTTCATGCCCACAACGCCAACATTTTCCATCTTCAACTTGCTCATTTGCTAAAACCGTTTGATCTTGCTCACACCAATTAACATTAGCTTCTTTAGTATAAATCAAGCCTTTTTCATACATTTTAATAAAAAATTCTTGTTCAAATTTTGTATAAAGTGGATCAGAAGTAGCTAAAATTCTTTTTTTTGAAAAAGAAAAACCTAAAGAAAAAAGTTCATTTTTCATATAATCTATATTTTCATAAGTCCAAGATTTTGGATGCACCTTATGTTTAATCGCAGCATTTTCAGCGGGCATACCAAAACTATCAAAACCGATAGGATGCAAAACATTGTAACCTATTTTTCGGTAATATCTCGATATAGCATCCCCTATGCTATAATTTCTAACATGTCCCATGTGGATGCGCCCACTTGGATAAGGAAACATTGATAAAATATATTTTTTAGGCAAAGAAAAATCATTTTTTGGTTCAAAATAATCATTTTGATCCCAAATTTCTTGCCATTTTTTTTCTATACTCTTTGCTTCATAAGCCATCAATTATTCTCCTTAAACTATTCCTTTTTCATACATAGAACGATTACGTTCTTTTTCTTGTTTTCTTTTGAGTTTTTCAAGCTCTTTATTTCTAAAATCAAGCACATTAAATTTAAACCAAAGTAAAGTCGGACTTGCTACGAAAATAGAACTTAAGGTTCCTGCTACAATACCCACTATAAGCGCTAAAGAAAATCCTTGTATCATTTCTCCGCCAAAAAAATACAAAATAACTACTGTAGCTAAAGTAAGCCCTGATGTTAAAATAGTCCTTGATAAAGTTGCCGATACACTTTCATTAATAATAGGTGCAAGCTCTGTTCTTTTGCTTGTTTTAATCCCTTCTCTTATCCTATCAAAAATAATGATTGTATCATTTAAAGAATATCCAAGCACAGTTAAAACTGCAGCTAAAGTATCCAAATTAACATCGATCTTAAAAAGAGAAATCGCACCCAAAGTTATGATCACATCGTGAATTTCACTAATAATTGCAGCCATAGCAAAACGCCACTCAAAACGAACTGCTAAATAAATTAAAATAGCGATCAATGAAATAACAACAGCAGTAATCCCTTTATTTCTAAGCTCATCTCCAACTTTTGGGCCTACAACATCAGCTCTACGAACTTCGAATTTTCCAGTATCTTTTAAAATTTCACTGATATAAGCGCTAATATCATTTCCTAGACTATCATTACTTCCTAAAAAACGAATGGTTACTTCATCTTTATTGCCAAATTCTGTCACAGATAGACTTTGAAAACCACCTTTTTTTTCTAAAAGCTCACGAATTTGAGGTATAGGGGCAACTTCATTATCATATTTAAGCTGGATCAAAGTTCCTCCACTAAAATCAATACCGTATTGCAAACCTCTATCCCAAAGTAAATAAATTGATCCAAAAAATAGAAAAAAAGAAAGAGAAATTGCAGCAAATCGCATTCTCATAAAATCATAAATTTTCTTTTCGCTAAAAAACTGCATTATTTTCTCCTATATCCAAACCAAAATTTTGTATCATTGCTTTTTTCAATACGATGCATAAATAAATCAAACATTCCATGAGTTCCTAAAATAGCAGTGATCATAGAAACAACTATACCTATACCCAAAGTTACAGCAAAGCCTTTAACCGATCCTGTTCCATAAATATAAAGCACAACTGAAGTAACCAAAGAAGTAATATTAGAATCCACAATGGCACTCATAGCATTTTTATAGCCTTGCTCTATACTTGTTTTTATTTTTACTCCATCTCGCAAAAGCTCTCGGATACGTTCATTGATAATTACATTAGCATCCACAGCCATCCCTACAGTTAAAACAAGTCCTGCCATACCTGGTAGAGTTAAAGTAGCTCCAAACATTGCCATAATAGCAACAACAACTAAAATATTAACTATCATTGCAATATTAGCAAAAACTCCAGCTACGCGGTAATAAATTATCATAAAAACTATAATAAAAATAGACGCACCCGTTAAGGCCATCATACTCATTTTTATACTATCAGCACCTAAAGATGGTCCTATACTTCTTTGTTCTAAAAGTTTAACCGGTGCCAATAAAGCTCCACTTCTTAAAGCTACAGCTACATCACGGGCTTCTTCTTGGGTAAAAGCTCCACTAATTTGACCACTTCCTCCGCCTATTCTTTCATTAATAGATGGAGCAGAATAAACTTTATTATCCAGCACGATTGCTAAACGTTTGCCAACATGAGATCCTGTATAATCAGCAAATTTTTTTGCACCTTCAGAATTTAAAGTAAAATTAATCACCGGATAATTACTTTTATCACTAAAACCAACCCTAGCATCTGTCAGCATTGATCCATCTAAAATAGGAACACTTTTTAACGGATATTTTAAATTTGGATTTCTAGAATCTGGGACTAAAATAAGCCCATAACTCGCTGCCTCTGCATCGCTCATAGTTGCAGCTTCTCCCATTTTAGAATCATCCACTTCCATAAGTTGCAAATGTGCTGCTTTGGTAATACGTTCCTTTGCTCTTAATTCATCTTCTTTGGTTTTAATACCTGCAAGTTCAACCAAAATTTTATCTTCACCCTGTCTAGCAACTGTAGGTTCAGCAAGTCCAAATTGATCCAAACGATTTCTGATTGTCTCAACAGCTTGCAAAAGTGCAAAATTTTCGATATTTTTAACTTCTTCTTGGGTAAAAGAAATTTGATAATGCATATTTTCATTTTGGATTTTTAAACCCTTGATTTCCTTAAGTAATTCATCTACTTTAGATACATCTGCATTATCAAGTAAGGTAAATTCTAATTTATCTCCATGAGTGCTTAATCCATCATTTAAAATATTCTCTTTATTAAAAGAATAATTTAAAGAAGAGGCAATAGACTTGATTTTAGATTTTACTGCTTCTTCATTATCCACCCCCAAAAGCATATAAAGTCCGCCTTGTAAATCAAGACCTAGATTAATTTTGGCGCCTTTTTGAGATTGCAAAAAAGAAGGAAGTGAAAAAATCACTCCAAAGATAAAAACCGCTATAAAAACAATCAGTCTATAGGTTAGTTTAGAATTACGCATCAATTTTCTTTGCTACAAATTCTCGCGAAATTTTCGCAGTAACATTGTCTTCATTAAGCTTAACTTTGATAAAATCCTCTTCTGGTTTTACAACTTCACAAATAAGTCCACCAGTAGTAATGATTTTATCGCCTTTTTGCAAAGAATTAAGCATATCTTTATGAGTTTTTGCTTGTTTTTGCTGCGGTCTTATTACTAAAAAATAAAAAATAGCAAATAAAACAACAAGAGGTAACAATGAGGTTAAAATTGACTTTTCTTCCATATTTTTCCTTTATTCCAAAAAAATTAAATACTAATTCTACCATTTTTAAAATAATAAAAGTCTTTTTTGTTGCAATTTTACTTTCAAATCCAATTTATTTATCTTTTTTTGAAAACATTTTTACCCAAACTATAAGTCCATTTTTAGCGATTTGGGGCTTAATATTACTTTTAAAACATAAAAAAGCCAAAGAATACTTTTGGATAGGTTTTTTTACAGGAATACTTTGGTTTTGGTGGATAGGGCTTTCCTCAATTTATTTTAATCTTAGTTATTTAGTTCCCATTATCATCTTTTTTATAGGATTGTTTTATGGCTTACTTTTTAGAATTTGTCATTGGTTGAAATTTGATTTTTTAAGACTTTGTGGAATTTTTTGCCTTAGTTTTATCCATCCCTTTGGGTTTGATTGGCTAAATTGGGGAATATTTACCGTTTATGGTTTTTTTGATACAAGTTATAAGGGCATTATTTCTATTTTTCTAATCGCTTATTTTATTTATGAAGGTTATATTTCAAGATATTACAAAATAGCTATAGTTTTAATTTTGTTTTTCATGGGATTACAATACCATGAAAAACAAGCTCAAAAACTAGACATATCTTATAAATTAATCAATACAAATATATCTCAAGATCAAAAATTTTTAGTAGAAAATATAAAATCCAATACAGAATTTCTTTTAAAAGAAATCATTGAAGCAATTAAAGAAAACAAAAAATTGGTGATTTTACCTGAAACCGCTTTTCCTTTTGATTTGAAAAATACTCCTTATGAAAATTTACTCAAAAATTTATCTTATCAAATCACAATTATTACTGGAGCTTTTAATAGCGAAAACGATCATATTTACAACAGCACTTATATTTTTAAAGAAGGCAATGTTTATATACTTAATAAACATTATCTAGTTCCATTTGGAGAAGAAATTCCAATCTTTAAAAATCTCATTCAAAAATATTTTTTACCTAACACTCAAGAATTTTCTAAAGGTCCTATTCAAAGTAAATATAAACTCGATCATAAAATCATCACCAATGCAATTTGCTATGAAGCAACCAAAGAAAAAAATTATCAAAATTCTCAAATTATCATAGCCATAAGCAACAATGCTTGGTTTAATCATTCAAGTGAATATAAACTTCAACAATTATTGATGAAATTTTATGCAAGCAAATATGGAGTAAGCGTTTATCATGCAGTTAATGGCAAAGAAAATGCCCTAATAACCCCTAAAAAAATGTTAAGCAAAAGTTGGATGAAAGTATTTAAGAAATTTCATAAATCTTAATCATCCAACTCTTCACACATTTTTTTAAATTCTTGATAATACTTCCAAGAAGCTACTATGTCAGGACGATGTTGCTTGATATAGGACAAATGATTTAAATTCATAATTTGCATGAATTTTGTTCTTAAAAAATGATTATTTTTTAAGAACAATAAAATATCTTTTTCTGATAATTTTTTATTTTTTTATGAAAATTATAATTTTATTACATTAATTAAATTTAAAAATTTATTTAAAATCATATAGCTTATTTTTTGTAGTCAAATATTTTATCTTTAATACCGTTCTATTCAAATTTTTAGATAGAATATATTTTTATGCTATTAAATAAAACTAAATACTCAATCACCCATTTTTATTATATTAATTATCACCTAATCCAAGCTAAATGATTTTTGATTCTTTCTATGGCTGAATTGGGGTTTTGCATGGTGAGGATCCTTAGATTAGATATAATAAATTTATAAATAAAGATATTATATAAAAATTTGACTTAAAAAATAGGCAAATAAAAGCCCTTTTTTGTAGGACTTTTATTTTTTTAGTTTTTTAAATTGCCCCAATGCATCTAGTTTTTCCCAAGGATAATCCTTTTGACCAACTTGCCCTCTAGCTGCAACATCAGCATATAAAAAAGTTTCTTTACTTGGCTTATCTAAACCAAATTTATCGCGTATCCAATTAGGTGTTAAAGAGAAATTTTCCATTACAAAATCACTTAAAACCTCATCACTCACACTTGTATTAGTCCCCATGCAATCCACGCTTACAGAAGTTGGTCTTGCAACACCTATAGCATAGCTTAATTGAACAATGCACTTTTTAGCAAGTCCAGCCGCTACAATATTTTTAGCAAGCCATCTACCCGCATAAAGTCCGCTGCGATCAACCTTAGTGTAATCTTTACTTGATTGGGCACCTCCACCGATTGGAGAATATCCGCCAAAACTATCCACAATAAGCTTTCTTCCCGTTAAGCCACTATCATGCAATGAAGAGTGATTGACATATTTTCCAGTAGGATTGATTAAAATTCTTGTTTTTTCCGGATTAAAAAGTTCTTTTGGCAAATTCGTATCTAAAATAAGTTTCATCACCAAAGATCTTAAATCTTCAATTTTCATGCTTTCCACACAAGGAGCTGAAACAACTATAGTATGAATGCTTTGTGGCATACAATTTTCAAAATTCTCTTTTGTGTCGTAATCAATAGTCACTTGAGTTTTAATATCGACCCCAAGTTCGTGTGGATGAGCCTTTGCATAAGCATAAACCTTATCACAAAGCATTCTTGCGTAAGAAATGGCTGCAGGCATATATTCATCGGCTTCACAACTTGCAAAACCAAACATTATACCTTGATCTCCGGCTCCAGTTTCCCCATCTTCTTGATCAACGCCTTGATTGATATCAGGGCTTTGTTCATTTAAAAATACCATAACATCAATTTCATCAGGATGTAGGCATTGTTCTTTGCTAAAATGCCCTGCTCCATCATAACCAATATTTTTCAAAACATCTCTAACTAAATTATCGTAATCAGATTTACTGAGTTTGTGATTTGATTTTACCTCTCCTCCAATCACAATCTTATTTCCTGCGACAAAAACCTCACTCGCCACCCTTGAATTTTTGTCATTTTTCAAGAGTATATCCACTATTGTATCAGCGATTATATCAGCGCATTTATCAGGATGACCTGCGCTTACAACTTCAGAAGTGAATAGATACATAAAAAAATCCTTTAATTTTAAAATAAAGCATACTTATTATAACTAAAAATAAATTTACACTGTGTTAATTCAATAAAATTTATAAATATTAAGAAAAATTTCGATAAAATTAAGAATATTTTTTAGCTTAAAAATTTTAAAATTTTTGTTGATTTTTAGCGAGGCGAGCATGAGACATCTTATCACAACAAAAGATTTTAGCAATAGTGAGGTTATAGAGCTTTTTCAAGAAGCTAAAGAGTTTTTAGATGAAAAACCTAGAGACTTTCTTAAAGAAAAAAGCATTACGACTATTTTTTTTGAAAACTCTACTAGAACCCTTTCATCTTTTGAAAGTGCAGCTAGAAGATTAGGAGCAAGGGTTTTGCGCTTAGATGTTTCAAGATCGAGTTCAAGCAAAGGCGAAACACTTTATGATACTGCTGCAAATTTAGATGCAATGCATCCTCATGCTATTATTGTAAGGCATGCAAATTCTGGAGTACCTCGCATTTTATCTTCATGCGTTCATTGTCCTGTTGTTAATGGTGGAGATGGAAAACACGCTCATCCTACTCAAGCTTTGCTTGATTTATTTACCATTTATGAACATTTTCAAGGAGATATTGAAAATAAAAGAATTTTAATAGTTGGAGATATAAAAAATTCTCGCGTTGCCTCTTCAAATATTGAACTTTTAAGTCGCTTTGGTATAAAAATTACCCTAGTAGCTCCGCCACATTTTATGCCAAATACATCCTTGCCAAAATCTTATCTTTTAAACGAAGAATTAATCGAAAACGCAGACATTATCATGAGTTTAAGAACTCAAGTTGAAAGACATGAAAAGATAGTTTATGCATCTCTAAAAGATTATGCTAATGATTTTTGCATCAACCCTAAGCTTATAAAAGATAAAAAACTCATTTTGCTTCACCCAGGTCCTGTAAATAGAAATATTGATATCAGCGATGAAGTTATGAAAGATCAAAGAGCTTTGATTTTAAAGCAAGTAAAAAATGGTGTTGCAATTAGAATGGCTGTTTTAAAAAAACTAATTTTAGAAAACTAAGGAAAAATAATGACTCAATGGGATCTTAGTATACTTTTTCAAAATGAAAAAGAATTAGAAAATTACACATCTTGCTGCATTAATGAAACAGAATTATTTAAAAAAAACTATGAAAACAAGTTAGAATCACTCACAGCGCAACATTTTTTAAACGCTCTTAAAGAATATGAAAATTTAAATTTAAAACTTTCCAAAATAATGACCTATGCTTATTTATGTTTTGCAAAAGACACTTCTAGGGGTTCTTTTTATGCTAAATATGAGCAAGAATGTCAAAAAGCAGAAGAAAATTTATTATTTTTTGAGCTTGAATTTTGCACAATTAGCGAAAATAAAACTCAAGAATTTATAACATTTTGCCAAGATTATCATTTTTATCTTACAAATTTAATCAAAAATAAAAAATATAATTTAAGCCAAAAAGAAGAACGGGTGATGCTTTATATGTCCAATACCGGAGCAAGTGCTTTTGGTCGTCTTTTTGATGAGAGTATGAGTTCTTTAAAAATATCTTTTGAGGAGCAAGAATTAAGCGAAGAAGAAATTTTAAGCAAACTCTATGATCATGATAGAAAAATCAGAAAAAAAGCAGCAAAAAAATTTACAAAAGCTTTAAATAAAAACATAAATTTGCTTACTTTTATTTTCAATATGGTAAAAACCGAACTCAAAAATATTTGCACTTTGCGTGGCTATGAAGATGCAGAAACACCGAGACATTTAAAAAATCAAATTTCCAAACAAAGCGTTGATTCCCTTATAAAAATAACTCAAAAAAATTTCTCACTTGTAGAACGTTTTTATAAAAAGAAAAAACAAATCTTAGGGTATGATACTTTAAAAGATTACGATCGTTATGCTCCAATCGGAAAAGAAACCAATTTTAGCTTTGAAGAAAGTAAAAAAATTATCTTAGAAGCTTTTTATGATTTCTCACCTATTTTTGGAGATATAGCAAAAGAAGCCTTTGAAAAAGGATGGATTGATGTTTTTCCTCAAGATAAAAAGCAAGGAGGAGCTTTTTCTCACTCCGCTACACCAGATTCTCATCCTTTTATTTTGTTAAATTATACCAACAAAAGAAGAGATCTTTTTACACTTGCTCACGAGCTAGGACATACTATTCATCAAAAATTATCCTATAGCATATCTTTTTTAAATCAAGATACCCCACTAACAACAGCCGAAACGGCTTCAGTATTTGCAGAAATGCTAGTTTTTGATTATGTTAAAAATAAATTAAAAAAAGAAGAACTCATCGCTCTTTATGCTGCAAAAATCGAAGATATTTTTGCCACACTTTATAGGCAAATTAATTTTACTTGCTTTGAAAGACGTATTCATAATCACAAGCACGAATTAAGCAGTGAAGAAATTTCTAAAATTTGGATGGAAGAATCCCAAAAAATGTTTAAAGAAAGCGTGGATTTAACTAAAAATTATGCACTTTGGTGGAGTTATATCCCACATTTTATCCATACTCCATTTTATTGTTATGCTTATGCATATGCACAACTTTTAGTACTTGCATTTTATGGACTTTACAAAAGAAAAGAAAAGCAAAATTTTAAAGAGCTTTATATCAAAATGCTTTCTTTAGGAGGAAGTGTTAGCCCAAAAGAACTTGTATCAATGTTTGGTTTTGATATAGAAAATGAAAATTTTTGGGAAATTGGTATGGCTGAAATTAAACAAATGATCGATGAATTTATGGAGTTGTGATGCTAGAAACTATTTTAAAAAATGAAAATTTTATCAATTTAATGCAAGATAATTGTTTTCGAGTTATACAGAATTTAATCCAAAATAACATAGAATTTTCAATAGTTGCCAATACTCAATTTATAGATTTTAATCCTGTTTTACCACCTGAATTAGATGTTAAAAAAAATCCTTATGCGCTTTTTGTTTTAGGTGGTTATACTTTTAGCTCTATAGAATTAGAAAAAGAATACTTGCAATTTCACGCTGGATTTGGTCCTAATGATTTTGACAGCTATGTTAAAGTTGATCTTGGAGCCATCACTCAAATTCAAGTTGAAAATAGCGTTATCTTTGTTAATTTTAGCCTTTATAAGCGTAAAAATAAGCAGAATTTACAAAATTCTAAAAATATTTTTCTACAAAACCCAAATAATTTAGATCTTTTAAAAAAATGAACTTATTTGAAGGTTTAAATTCTAGCCAAATAGAGGCAGCTTCACATATTGATGGAGCTATGCTTATTTTAGCAGGTGCTGGTAGCGGCAAAACAAAAACCATTACAACTCGCCTAGCCTACCTCATAAAAGAAGTAGGAATTCCAGCCTCAAATACCCTCACTCTAACCTTTACCAACAAAGCAGCAAGCGTGATGAGAACAAGGGCTTTGGCTTTAATTAATAATCATGTTAATCCACTCCTATGCACTTTTCACAAATTTGGACTTATGTTTTTAAGAATACATATTGAAAAACTTAACCGAAAAAATGATTTTATTGTTATAGATAGCGATGATGCAAAAAAAATTTTAAAAGAAATGGTTGATAACTCCAAAGAAAATATTTCTACTATTTTACATTTTATCTCCACTTGTAAAAATATCGCTAAAAATCCTGATGAAATTTTAAAAGATTTAAAAACAATAGAAAATTCAGATAAAACTTATATAAAATATTATCAAAAATATCAAGATTATTTAGCAAAATACAATTTTGTTGATTTTGATGATTTATTACTTTTGCCCTATCAAATTTTGGAAAATGATTTAGAATTTGCCAAAGCTCAAAGCAATATTTATCAATACATCACCGTTGATGAATACCAAGATACCAATACTTTACAATATAAAATTCTAAAAAAACTTTGCAGTTCTCATGAAAATATTTGCGTTGTAGGGGATGATGATCAAAGTATTTATGGATGGAGGGGCGCTAAAATAGAAAATATTTTAAATTTTCAAAGCCAATTTGATAATGTCAAATTAGTAAAACTAGAACAAAATTATCGCTCCGTAGGATCAATTTTAAATGCTGCAAATATCTTAATTGAACACAATAAAAAAAGATTAGGCAAAACTTTAGTTTGTACTAAAGATCACGGAGAAGAAATAAAACTTCTTTATAGTGATGATGAAAAAAAGGAAAGCAATAGTATCTGTAAAAAAATCAAAGAATTGCTTAGCAACAATACCCCTGCAAATGAAATCGCTGTTTTGTTTCGAGTTAATGCACTCTCACGCGCTATCGAAGAAGCTTTCATGCGTGAAAAAATTGCTTATAAATTACTTAGCGGTATGCGTTTTTACGAAAGATTAGAAATTAAAGATTTAATCGCTTATTTACGCTTTCTTGCTAATACTAATGATGATTTTTCACTAAAACGCATTATCAATCGTCCAAAAAGAGGTATAGGAGAAAGCAGCGTTAAAAAATTTGAAGAATATGCCAAAAAAGAAAAAATTTCTCTTTTTGAAGCATTATGCAATCCCAATATTATCAGCTCAAAAAAAACAAATCGTGAAATACAAAAATTTATCCACATTGTCTATGAATTATTAGAATGTAATAATTTAAAACAACTCATTGATCAGTTTGAAGAAAAAATTAAATTGAAAGATTTTTATAAAGAGCAAATCGATGCAGAAGATAGAGTTGCTAATATTTGTGAATTTTATGCCAATCTTAATGATAAAATCAAACAAGATGAAGATCTTAAATTAAATGATTTTTTAAATGAAATTTCGCTTTTGAGTGATCAAGATAATTTGGATGGTAATTGTGTTTATATTATGAGTATCCATGCAAGCAAAGGCTTAGAATTTGATCATGTTTTTATCATAGGCCTTGAAGAAGGTTTTTTTCCGGTAGATAATTCAGATATAGAAGAAGAAAGACGTCTTGCTTATGTTGCTATAACAAGAGCAAAAAAACAACTTCATTTAAGCGTTTCAAACTCAAGATTTTATCGTGGATCAAGAACTAAACTTTTTCCTAGTAGGTTTTTAGAAGAAAGCAAACTTAACCAAAACAAATCTCCTTATTCTATTTCTCAAAAAAATACATCAAATTATCAAAAAGGAGATTTGGTAAAACATAAAATTTTTGGCATAGGAAGAATTACAGGTGTTATTAAAAACGGCAGGGAAGAAAGATTAAAAATCAATTTTGGCGGCATAGAACGCACCATTTTATCAAGTTTTGTAGAAGGTGCAGTGTGAATAGAATTTTTGCCGCATTTAAACCCGCAGAAATAAGCTCTAATCATTTTTTAAATCAACTCAAGAAAAAATACAATAATAAAAAAGCGGGATATTCTGGAACTTTAGATCCTTTTGCTAAAGGTGTTTTAATTGTCGCTTTTGGACAATACACCAAACTATTTCAATTTTTAAAAAAAACTCCAAAAATTTATCGAGCAACCTTATGGTTTGGTGTAAAATCTTTAAGTCTTGATAATAAAAACATACAAGAAATAAAGACTTTAAAACCTTTTAATTTATCAGCTCTTGAAAAAATCAGTGAAGAACTTTTAGGCTTGATTGATTACTTCCCGCCTCAATTTAGCGCTAAAAAAATTGAAGGAAAAAGAGCCTATGAATTTGCAAAAAAAGGAGAAAATGTTGCGTTAAAATCTTGCACAATGGAAATTTTTTCTTGCAAAATTTTACATTATAATCATCCCTTTTTAAGCATAGAAATCAGTGTTAGTGAAGGATCTTATATTAGATCTTATTGCGAAATTTTTGCTAAAAAATTAGGCATTAATGCCACTTTAAGTTCATTAGAGCGCATAAAAGAAGGAAAATTTGTCTATAATAACGAAAAAAAAATTAATGTGTTAGAATATCTTGATTTAAAACCTAATTTCATTTGTGATCTAAGCAAACTTGAAAACGGATCTAAGCTAAGTTTGGATGATCTTAAATATCAAGATAGCGGAAATTATTATATAGAAAGTGAAAAATATTTTAGCATTATTAATATTAATGAAAATAAGGTAAAATATCTTTTAAATAAGGTTGAAAAATGTTAATATTATCAAGAAAAGAAAATGAAAGTATTATTATCGGTGAAGGCATAGAGATTAAAGTGGTTCAAACCGGAAAAGGCTATGCAAAAATAGGTATCGATGCTCCAAAATCACTAATGATTTTAAGAAAAGAATTGATGACTCAAATTAAAGATGAAAACTTGCATTCTGTAGTTAAAAACGATATCAGCTTAGACGATCTAAGTAAAAAACTAATCAAATGAAAGCATACGCTAAAGCAAATATTTTCTTAAAACTTATTGGATTAGATACTAGAAGATACCATCTTTTAAGCTCTCGCTTTATATTACTTAAAGATCTTTATGATGAACTTTATTTAAGCGATGAGAAGACTCAAGAAGGTTTTGAAATCATTAGTGATTTTCACTGTGAAGACAATATTATCAAAAAAGCTTATCATTTATTATGCGACTATGGCTATAAAAATCAACTTGAAGAATTATTTAAAAATAAAAGCTTAAAACTTATAAAAAATATACCAACAGGTGCGGGACTTGGTGGCGGAAGTAGCGATTGTGCGAGTTTTTTAATCTTAACGAATGAAACTTTAAATTTAAAACTATCCACTCAAGAATTAATCAATCTAAGCACAAAACTAGGAAGTGATATTGCCTTTTTTCTAAGCGGATTTCACTCTGCAAATGTTAGCGGATGCGGAGAAATTATCAATGCTTTTGAAGATGAAATTCCGAGTCTCAATTGGACTTTTCCACAAATCTTTTGCGATACAAGCAAGGTTTATAAAGAATTTGATAAAAAAAGACATGATTTTAATCTCAATTTACAACAAGCTAAAATATATGAAAATTTAAGCACTAAAGAACTTCTTCAAGACTATAAAAACTTGGAACTTAATGATTTATTTACCCCTTGTGTATCTTTATATCCTAAAATGTTAGATTATTTAGAAAATCAATATTTTTTAAGTGGAAGCGGAAGTAGTGTTTTTAAGGTTGATAAGTGAAAATTATCGCTAGAAATAAAAAAGCTTTATTTAACTATAGCATTATAGAACGTTTTGAGGTTGGCATTGTTCTTAAAGGCAGTGAAGTGGTGGCTTTACGTGCCAGAAGGGCTAATCTAAAAGATTCTTTTGTTCGTATTATCAAAGGAGAACTTTTTCTTTTAAACGCTCATATTGCTTTATTAAATACGACTCATGCTTTTTACAAACATGAAGAAAGAGGCGCTAGAAAGCTATTGATGCACAGAAAACAAATCGATAAGCTTTTTGGTAAAGTTAGCATTGAAGGATATACGCTTGTTGCATTGGATCTTTATTTTAACAATAAAAATAAAGTCAAAGCAACCCTAGCTTTAGTTAAGGGTAAAAATTTACACGATAAGCGTGAAACCTTAAAAAAGAAACAAGCTGATTTAGATGCTAGAATGGCTTTAAAAAATATCAACAAAGGGATGATTAAATGAAAAAAATTTTAACTCTGGTTTGCGCAAGTGTTATTTTTTTTCTCAGTGCTTGCTCTCATGAAGAAGATGTGAAAAATGATTATATGTTTGAAGAATATAAAAAAGGCGATAAGATCGTTTTGAAAAATATCAATGGTGGTGCTACTAAAACCCTTATTCGAACCGATAAAGGATTTGTTGTTAAAGGGGAGGAAAATAAGGTTTTAATGATTGATTTTTTTGGTACTTTCTGCACTCCTTGTAAGGAAGAAGCTTTAAATCTTAGCAATCTTTGGAGAAATAATTCAGATAAACTTATTATCATCGGTTTAACACACTTTGAAGATGTTAGCGATGATGCTGTAAAAAAATTTGCTAATGACTATGGAGCTTATTATTTTTTAAGCAATAGCTCTCAAAATGATCGCATTATTGCCCAAATCTTAAAAGATATTAATTACCAAAGTATGGAGCAACTACCTTTTAAAGTTGTTATGAAAAATGGAAATTATCAAAATCTTAGCGATTATTGGAATAACAATACTCCTGTGAATTTTTATCTTGGAAAAATTCCAACCCAAATAATTCAAGATGATTTAAATAGAATTTATAAAGAAAAATAATGCCAAAAGTTAAAACTCTAGAACAAAGCAAACTCCAAGAACCTAAAATGTTTAAGGTTATATTATTAAATGACGATATAACCACAATGGACTTTGTTATAGAAATTTTAATGAGTATTTTTCATCATAATTTTGAAAATGCAAGCAAAATTATGCTAGAAGTTCATTTAAATGGTAGTGGAGTATGCGGAATTTATACGCAAGAAATAGCGCTTTCAAAACAAAAAAAAGTTTTTGAAGCTGCACAACTGGCAAATTTTCCTTTAAAAGTAAAAGTGGAAGAAGAATGAAATATCAAGAAAATTTACAAAAGTATCTCGAACATGCTAGACATTTAAGCTTTATTAATAAGCACGAATTTACAACTTGTGAGCATTTGATTTTTGCTCTAGTTAAATTAAGCGTGGATTTTAAAACCATTTTCAAAGAATGCACCGATAAAGACTTAGAAATTTTTGAAGAAGAGCTTAAAAACTATATAGCAAAAAATAATGAAATATTAAATCAAGAAGTTACACCTACTAATTCTATTATTTTGGATGAAATTTTAGCGGATAATTTTGCTGAAATGAAAATCATTGATTTTCTAGAAAAAATTTTACAGGATGAAAGAACAATATCAAATTATTTATTAAAAAAATACGATATCAATTTAGAAAAAATACAAGAACTCAAACAACACACTCAAGTAGAAATTTTAAATTCTTATACAAATAATCTAACTCTTTTAGCAAAGCAAGGAAAAATCGATCCTTTAATAGGTAGAAAATTTGAACTCGAAAGAATATTACAAATTTTATCTCGTCGCAAAAAAAACAATCCTATTTTAGTTGGCGAAGCCGGAGTTGGCAAAACAGCTATCATTGAAGGACTTGCTCTTGCTATTGTCGAAAAAAAAGTTCCTAAAAAATTACAAAATGCTCAAATTTTTAGCTTAGATATGGCCGGATTACTTTCTGGGACAAAATATCGCGGAGATTTTGAAAAACGTATTAAAGAAATTCTAAATGAACTCGATAAAATGCCTAACGCCATTTTATTCATTGATGAAATTCACACTATAGTTGGAACTGGAGCAACGGGAGAATCACACGCTGATTTTTCAAATCTTTTAAAACCATCGCTTAGCAATGGTAACTTAAAATGCATAGGGGCTACCACCTATATGGAGTATAAAAATACTTTTGATAAAAACAAGCCTTTGAGTCGTCGTTTTGCTAAAATCAATGTAGATGAACCAAGCCAAGAAGAAGCCTTTCAAATTTTACAAGGATTAAAAACAAAGTATGAAAAATTTCATCAAATCAAACTCGATGATGAAATTCTCAAACAAGCAGTCACTTGGGGTAAAAAATTTTTTAACGACAAGTATTTACCAGATAGTGCCATAGATCTTATTGATGAACTTGGAGCCTCTTTTGCCTTAAATCCAAAAAATAAAAAAAATATCACGCTTAAAGATTTGGAGCTTGTCTTAGCTAAAATGACTCGACATCATAAAATGTTTGAATTTGATCATAATAAAGCTTTGGCTAACTTAAAGACGAATTTAAAAACAAAAATTTTTGGACAAGATGAAGTTATTGATGGGTTGGTATCTACATTAAAACAAAGTTTTGCTGGATTTAAAAATTCTAATTCTCCAAGAGGAATTTTTTTATTTACAGGATCTAGCGGGGTTGGAAAAACAGAACTTTGTAAAACTTTGGCAGAATTTTTAGGACTCAATTTAGAACGTTTTGATATGAGCGAATACGCAGAAAAACACTCTCTTAGTAAGCTTATAGGCTCTCCTGCCGGCTATGTTGGCTATGAAGACGGTGGGCTTTTAAGTAATGCTATACGAAAAAATCCTTTCAGCTTGGTGCTTTTTGATGAAATAGAAAAAGCCCACCCTGATTTAAGCAATACCTTTTTACAAATATTTGATAATGCCGAACTTACAGACAATAGCGGACTTAAAATAGATTTTAAAAATACTATTATCATAATGACATCAAATCTAGGCTTAAAAGAGAGTAATGAATTGGGATTTTTAAGTAAAAATGAATCAAAAAGTGATCGTGCTATAAAAGATTTTTTTGCTCCTGAATTTATCAATAGAATTGATAAAATATTGCATTTTAATGATTTAAATGATGAGATATTATCAAAAATTGTACAAAAAGAATTGGATGAAATTTCTGCAAATTTAAAAAATATCAAAATTACTGCCGATGAAAAAACTAAAATTTATTTAGCTAAAAAAGCCTATAATAAAGAATTTGGAGTCAGATTACTTAAACGCATCATTTGCGAAGAAATTGGAGAAAAAATCAGTGATGAAATTCTTTTTGGCAAACTCAAACAAGGCGGAATAGTTAAAATCAAACTCAAAAAAAATGGACAGCTTGAATTTATATTCTAAATTATTAAAAGCTCCTGAAGATGCACCTGTATTTTTAAGTGCAAAATTAGAAGCAGATTTTATCTTAAAAGCTTATCGTTTTGGACTTTTTCCATGGACTAGCAATCCAGTTACTTGGTGGTGTCCTGATCCTAGATGTATATTAGAGCCTAAAGAAATTCATATACAAAAAAATATGAAAAAATTTTTAAATCTTTACGAAGTAAAGCTTGATTATGATTTTTTAAAACTCATCACTTCTTGTAAGAACGCACGTTCTCAAAGCTGGATCGATAATGATTTCATCCGAGCATACAATACTCTTTTTCAATTAGGATATGTTCATACTTTAGAACTCTATGACCATGATGAATTTGTAGGGGGAATTTATGGATTAATCATAGGAAAAGTTTTTTTTGGAGAAAGCATGGTTAGTCTAAGAAAAAATGTTTCAAAAATCGCAATGATAAAACTTTGCGATCTATTATCGCCTTATAATTTCATAATAGATTGTCAAATTTATAACAAACACTTAGAATTTATGGGTGCAAAAAACATCCCTAGAGAAGAATTTCTAAAGATTATTGAAGAAAAATGCTGTCAAGAAAGCGGCTTTGAAAATTTTAAAGATTTAAAAAAATAAAATTTATAAATGAAAAATATCCTTTAGTCCTATTACAATCATCTTAAACCCCATAGCCGCGATAAACACTTGAGCGATACGAGAGAAAATATGCAAAATAAGTTTTCCAACTATTTTTTCTATAGTTGCTGCAAAATGAAACAAAACAAACATAAAAACAAAAGCTATAACCATACCTCCAAGAGCTATATCAATCCCACAATCTCCAGAAATCACAACCACGCTTGCCAAAGCTCCTGGCCCAACAAGCATAGGAAAAGCCATAGGAATTAAACTTTGACGCAAAATTTCTTTATCATCCATTTCTTGATAAAAACTAAAATCTTTCATAATCATTTTTGTAGAAAAAAGTAAATTTTTAATCGCCATGATGATTAAAACCAATCCCCCAGAAACCCTTAATTCATCCAATGAAATTCGAAAAATATATTGCATAAGCAAAGGACCCAAAAATAAAAATACAAGCATAATAACAAGTGCTGTATAAAGTATATATCTAAACAACCTTTTTCTAAGGTTTAAAGGCAAACCATCACTCATAGATAAAAATTGAGTTAAATTCCCAAATGGATTTAAAATAGCAAGTAAGGTTATACTAGAAAAAAACATTAAATAAAATTCAGAACCTAAATTCGATAACACGATCAACCTTTTACAAATTCTAATGAAATTGAATTTACACAATGTCTAATATTTTTCTCAGTAAAACCCTCACCTTCAAAAACATGCCCAAGATGTGCATTGCAATTTGAACACACTATTTCTGTACGCACCCCATCTTTATCGAGGATTCTTTTTACAGCCCCTGAAATTTCATCATCAAAACTTGGCCAACCACATCCTGATTTAAATTTATCCTCTGATTTATAAAGCTTAGAACCGCATTGCTTACAAAGATAAATCCCTTTTTCATAAAAATCATTATACTTTCCACTAAAAGGGGCTTCAGTGCCCTTTAGTAAAATAATTCTTTTTTCTTCTTCGCTTAATGTTTTCATTATCATTTTCCAATCTAAAAAATTAAAATTATAACAAAATTTATTTTTTTTAAATATAATTAAAATAAAAATTTAGGATAAAAATGCATCAAGAATTCTTTTCTAATTTGGAAAAAATTTTATACGAACAAGATATTGAAGAAAAATTTAAACAATTTTCTGATTTTTATGATAATTTTAAAAGTCAAAAAATTGTCTTCAATCATGATCAAAATAGCATTTTTAAGGAAAATATATATTCTAATTTAAAACTTATTCATCCAACAAGAATCAGACGTCCAAAATTTGTAAATTCTACCCATTCTTTAGCTAAAATAATCCATTCTATAGCACATATTGAATTTAGTGCTATCAATCTAGCTTTAGATGCAAGTTATCGTTTTAAAAATTTGCCAGAACAATTTTATAAAGATTGGCTAGAAGTTGCTGAAGAAGAAATTAAACATTTTAATTTCTTAAATTCAGCATTAAAAGAACTAGGTTTTAAATATGGAGATTTTAGTGTACATGATAATTTAGAAGCTGCGCTAAAAGTAACTCAAAATTCTTTAAATTTTAGAATGGGTGTAGTTCATCGTGGCTTAGAAGCAAAAGGGCTTGATGCAAATCCTTTTGTGGTTGCAAAACTTGAAAGTTCAAATCATCCTATAAAAAATTTATTAAAAGAAATCTTAGCCATCATTTTAAATGACGAAATCAACCATGTAAAAAAAGGGGATTATTGGTGGAAATTCTCAAATAAAGAACAATATAGCTTTTTAGATATTTGTAATTTATTTCATCAATTTTCCCTTGCTGGAAAAAAACTTAATATAGATGCAAGATTAAAAGCTGGATTTAGCAATGAAGAATGTGAAAACATTGCTAAATTTTACACTTAACTTCTTTTAAATTTAGAATAAATAATCGTATAAAAAGCTCGTATAATTCCATAAAGAACATACAAACTCGCTAAAGTGATTAAACTTCTAAGAGGATAAAGATACAAAAATGAAAATATAATGATTAATATAATTAACACTTTTAAAACACTAGATCGATTAAAATCTAATTTTTTAAAACTTGGATAGCGTATATTACTTACCATCAATAAACCTAAAATTGCTTGTAAAATTAAAAAAGCAATACCATAGGTCTTTAAAAAATCATAATGATAATAACTATAAGTCCAAATCGAACTAACAACAGCTGCTGTAGGTATAGGAAGACCTATGAAAACAGAGGGCTCGTAAGTTCCGGTTGTTACATTAAATCTTGCCAGACGTATCGCACCAAAAACCACAAAAAAGGCCGCGATCAAAGAACCATATCTTCCATATTCAGAACCTATTACCATGTAAAAAAGTATAGCAGGAGCAACGCCAAAAGCAACCAAATCGGCCAAAGAATCAAATTCAATTCCAAATTTTGAAGTGGTTTTTGTTAATCTAGCTACCCTTCCATCGAGTCCGTCGCAGATTAAAGAAAAAATGATATAAATTAAAGCCTTGTAATAATTTCCTTGTATGGAGCTAATGATAGAAATAACACCCAAAAAAATAGAAGCAGCGGTAAAAAGGTTTGGTAAAATATAAACAAATTGCGGTTTATTGCTATTCATAACAATCTCCTTAAATCAAATAACCCAACAAAGATCCAGATTTTATTTCATCTCCAAGTCCTGCTTGTATCCGTATGTTTTTCGGAAGTACCAGTTTTATCTTTCCATCAATTAAAAAACCTAATCTATCTCCAACTTTTAAACCATGAGAAATATTATCAAGTCTTAGTTTTCTTCCTAAATTTCCAGCATAAATTTCCAAAATTATTTTAGATGAATTACTTACAGCATTGATAGAAATTTTTTCTTTTAAAAAATTTAAATTTTGAAATCCTTTATCTATAAAAAGTCCGTATTTATATTTAACTTCATCAATATTCATTTCAAAAGGAGCATAAAAAGAACCTGCATTGCAAAAAGAATTGGCGATACTTATTTCTATACATTCTCCAAAATCTTTTCTAAAAGTATTTTCTATTTGAATAATTTGCCCATCTATAGGAGATAAAATTGCTTTTTTATCATGACAAATTAAAATACGATTTGGATTTCTAAAAATAAATAAAAATATCAATAGTGCCAAAAAAAGCACAAAAGAAAAGCCATTTAAAATCCAAAAAAATATGATTAAAAATACAATCAAACCTATACTAAAATAGCCCTCTTTTGCGATATATTTCATTATTTTTCTTCTTTAGTATTTTCTTCAATGTCTTGCAAACGACTTGAAAGATTATTTTCATTTTCATAATTTTTAATAATCTCTCGCACTTTTGCACCCTCTATTGTTTCTTCCTCATAAAGTGCTGCAACCATAGTTTCAATAGCACCCTTATATACACTTAGTGTATCTTTAACATCCTTGTAACGTTCATCTAAAGTTTTTTTAACATATTCATCTAAAGACTCTGCTGTTTTCTCAGAATAGTCTTTAATGGTTTGTCCGCCACTTAAAAAAGTATTTCTTTGTTTTTCAAGCACCATCAAACCTGCGATTTCACTCATACCATACATAGAGATCATTGCTTTTATGATATCTGTGGCTCTTTCTAAATCATTACTTGCCCCTGTTGAAATTTCTCCTATAAACACTTCTTCAGCTGCTCTACCACCTAAAAGCACATCAACTTCAGCAATAAGTTCATGTTTTTGCATTAAAAATTTATTCTCTTCAGGAGTATTGAGTGTATAACCTAATGCTGCTAAACCTCTTGGGATAACAGATACCTTGCTTACTTTTTTTGCACCTTTTGTGGTTTCAGCAATTAAAGCGTGACCACATTCATGATAAGTTACAATTTTTTTCTCTTTATCACTAATACGACGCGATTTCTTTTCAAGTCCAGCTATAGCTCTTTCAACCGCTTCTACAAGATCATTTTGTTCTACATGTTTTTTAGAATCTCTTCCCGCTAATAACGCAGCTTCATTGATAATATTAGCCAAATCAGCACCAGCAAGTCCTGCGGTCAATCTTGCAATATCTTCAACTTTTACTTCAGGAGAAATTTTAACATCTTTCATATGAACTTTTAAAATATCACATCTACCTTTAAAATCCGGCTTATCCACTAAAACTTGTCTGTCAAATCTACCTGGTCTTAAAAGCGCAGCATCTAAAACTTCTGGACGGTTTGTAGCCGCTAAGACAATAACAGGAGAACTTTCCGTTCCAAAACCATCCATCTCTGCCAAAAGCTGATTTAAGGTTTGCTCTCTTTCATCATTTCCACCCATCATACCACTAGCTGCACGACTTTTTCCTATAGCATCAATCTCATCGATAAATACAATAGCAGGAGCTTCTTTTTTTGCATTTTCAAATAAATCTCTCACGCGAGATGCACCAACACCCACAAACATTTCAATAAAAGAAGAACCAGAGACGCTAAAAAATGGAACATCTGCTTCACCAGCAACTGCTTTTGCAAGTAAAGTTTTACCTGTTCCTGGAGGTCCAACAAGCAATAGTCCTTTCGGGATTTTAGCCCCAAGTTTAATATATCTTTCAGGGTACTTTAGAAAATCAACTATTTCCTTAACCTCTTCTTTAGCCTCTTCAACACCCGCAACATCATTAAATTTTACTTTTGGCTTTTCAGAATTGACTAATTTTTTAGAACTTCCTATACCTAAAATAGATCCCCCCATATTTTTTTGCATACGACTAGCCAAAAACATCCAAATTCCAAAAAATATAAACACAGGTAGCACCCATGAAAACAATATATCAGTAAACCAATTTGTTTCAGAATAAGCTCCATAGGCGATATTTTTACTATCAAGCAAACTCACAAGCTCTGGATCATTAACCTTTTTAGCACTATAAACCGTATTTTGGGAACCTGAAACAGCTTTTATAGTGGTTTGTCCTATGCTGACTTGATTAATCTGACCGCTTTCTATTAATTTTTTAAGTTCAGAATAAGGAATATTTTTATGAGTTTCTCCGCCATTTAGCATACCACTAAATGAGGAATTTCCATCAAATAATCCTTTAAAAATGACTATTATTACAATAGCAAAAACCGCAAAAATAAAAATAGGATTTTTATTAAAAAAACCGTTATTTTGCGGATTGCCTTTATTGTTTGAAGAATTATTCATTAGATTTCCTTTTTATTTTTATATACAAAAGAGCACCATTCATTGATTTTAATTTCATCAATAAGCTCCAAATCTTGAAATTTTTCTTTAATTCTTGTCTGATATTTGTCTAAAATTCCAGACAATATAAGTATAGCATGATCTTTTAAATGTTTTTTAATATCTTTTTCTAAAATCAAAATAACATCTGCAATAATATTTGCTACAATTAAATCATATTTATGTTTTGCCTGATCAATAGAACCTTTCCATGAATTTTCAAAACAAACCTGATTGAGTTTGGCATTTTCCAAAGAACTATGAATAGCCAATTCATCAGTATCACATATTTCAACCTTGCAACCTAGTTTTGACATTGCAATACCTAAAATCCCACTACCACAACCCAAATCTAAAACTAAATCATCTTTTTTTGCAAATTTTTGTAAAAATTTTATACAAGCATAAGTACTCTCATGGTGACCCGAACCAAAAGCCAAAGCAGGATTTATTTTAATATTAATATAATCTTTCTTTTCTTCTTGCCAAGTAGTATGAATATAAATTTGATCAATTAAAATAGGTTTGATATTTTTTTTATATTCTTCTATCCAATTTTTATTTTCTTTTTCTTCGACAGTTTTGTTGTAGAGAATTTCTTCTTTTGTGTTAAATTTTTCTTTCAGTTTTTGATTAAAAATTTCAAGAGCCCATGAGAGTTCTTCTAAACTCTCATTTGAACGTATATAAATACCTTCATCTTTTTCTTCTATGGCTTCAATACCTAAATCAAAAACAAAATCAAGAAATAAATTTTTATATTGTTTATCTACTTTAAAAAATAATTCATAATAAATTTTTTGCATCATAGCGCCATAAAAAAGGCTTTATTTTTATTCAGCTGAAGCCTCATTAGAACCTGTTCCTAAAACATCTTCAAGTTTTTCTTTTAATACTTGAGGAGTAAAAGGCTTAACAATATAATTATTAACACCAGCTTTTAAAGCGGTAATCACTTCGGCTTTACCACCTTCTGTAGTTACCATAATAATTGGCATATCTTCATATTTTTTTTCAGCACGAACTTTTTTAACAAGCTCTAAGCCATTCATTTCTGGCATATTCCAATCGGTAATTAAAACCTGAACATCTTCATTCTTAACAAGTAAATCCCAAGCCTCAACTCCATGTTCAGCCTCAAGAACATCATTATGTCCAAGTCTTGTTAGGGTATTCTTAATAATCCTTCTCATGGTAGAACTGTCATCAACAACTAACAATTTCACAATTTGTCCTTTCAAAAATTTATTTTGCTATTGATTTTTTAATTTCATTAACCTCGTAAAAAAATAATTATAACATTTTTTTCCTTAATTATTCTTATATTTTACTGCAAATAAATATATACTAAGTCCTATTAAAAGAAGATTAATGCCTCCAATAAGATAAAATACATAAAGCATTTGCGATAAATCACTCGAAACAAGTTTAAAAACAAGCATTAAAGCCTCTATAGCTAACGCTATAATAATAGATCCTAAAAATCTCACCATGGTTTTTTGAATCCCATTAATCTCTTTTTTTGTTTTTCCAAAAACCTCTTCTTCTATAATTGTTTTTGTTAAATCAAAAATAGCCAAGGCTAAAGTTATAGCAATGGTACTTTGAAAAATAACCTGTATGCCAACTTCTCCTTGAGGATGAAATAAACTAAATAAGCCTTTTTGAAATAAAAAACAAGTGATGATAAATAAAACTGCAGCAAAACAAAAATAAACTATACGACTAAAATAGGTAAAAATAGTTTCAGAATAGCCAGTTTCTATCATTTTTAAAATATTTGTTAAGCTGATATCAATGCAAACAACAAATAATAAATTATCCTTGTTATCATAAATAGGCATTGAAGCGGTAACACATAACTCATTGTTTAAAATTGAAGGGTAAGGATCGCTAAGAGTGCATCGCTTAAGATTAACAGCTCTATAAAAATAAGCTTTTGAACTCTTATCTTCCCCATCTCCTATTTCAAATTCTTTTTTTAATGCTATAGCGTTTCCAATTTGTCTTCCAGAAGTATCAAGTATATACAAAGCATCAAAAACTGAAATATCATGCTCGATTTTGTCTAAAGCAGCTCGTATGCTTTCAAGACGAATATCGGGAAGTTTATTGGGTAAATTTCTTGTTAGAATATAAGTCATATAAGCTCTAGCCTTATAACGATTATCTTCAAATCTTTGCATGTCTTTAATAAACATGTTTAATTACCTCCAGCATTGTGTTTAAATTCAGGCACTATTTCTTTTAAAAGACTAATTATATCTTTATTTTGCTTAAGCCTCTCAATTTGCACATTTAAAATATTTAAATCAATTTTCTCATTTTTTACCACAAAAATACTTTCATACTTTGTTTTAGCGTCATTTTCATCGATCAAAAGCTCTTCAAAAAGCTTTTCCCCTTTTCTAAGTCCTACGATTTTAATTTCCAAGTCAGGACGATTTGAAAGCAAAAGCATTTTTTTAGCTAAATCCATAATCTTAACAGGTTTTCCCATATCAAGCACAAAAAGTTCTCCACCTTTTGCAATAGCTCCAGCCTGCAAAACAAGTTGCACAGCTTCATTTACAAGCATAAAATAACGCACGATATCAGGATGTGTTAAGGTTAGCGCTTCTCCATTTTCAATTTGAGCTTTAAATTTAGGAATAACACTTCCACTCGATCCTAATACATTACCAAAGCGCACACAAGCAACTTCAAAATCAGAACTCGAAGAACTTAGTGTATAAAGCTCACAAACTCTTTTAGTACATCCCATGACACTTGTTGGACGCACAGCTTTATCTGTGCTAATCATTACAAATTTCTTAACACCGTTGGCCTTGGCACAATCGGTTAAAATTTTTGTTCCTACTATATTATTGATCACAGCAGCATAAGGATTTTGCTCGCAAAGTGGGACATGTTTATAAGCAGCAGCATGTAAAATCAATTCAGGTTGATATGTTTTTAATGCTTTATCAAGAGAATCTTGATCTAAAATACTCATCATCAAAGGAGTGATTTTTTCTTTGAAATTTTGCAATTCCTCATTGATTTTATAAAGATTAAATTCGCTATGATCAAGCATTATGAGATGTTTTGCACCAAATTTAATGCATTGTTTGCAAAGCTCACTTCCTATAGTACCACCTGCCCCGCTTACCAAAACGACCTTATCTTTTAAAAATGCCGCTACAGCTCCATCATCTAAATCTTTTGGCTTTCTAGCTAAAAGATCTTCTATGCTAATATCTCTAGTTTTATTTTGGGTAAAAGAAAATATTTTAACATCTACAATGCCATAGTCTATTAATTCTTCAAAAAGCTTTTTTAAAGATTCTTGCTCTAGCTTCAATGCAATAATAGCTGTTTTAATGCCATCTTGAATATATTCTTTGATTTTGCTTTTATCTTGAACGATAAATTTGTCACAATAAGTTCCTATAAGCTCTTTTCTCTCATCGATCACCCCAACAGGATAAAATCCTAAATTTCCCTCTCTTGCACCTTTTAACAAATGCAAAGCCTTAGAAGTTGCCCCTATAACGATGCAAGGATTTTCCTGCTCGGCTTTGGAAGATTTAAAATCTACAAGCATTCTTTTGCTGATCCTTAAAGTTCCTATAAACATATAAGATATAACAAAATCAATCCCTACGACACTTCTTGGAAAAGGGTTGAAAAAATCACTAAAAAAATAAAAAATGATTAAAAAGCAAAACTCAGCCAAAGCTAAAGCAAAAAAAATTTTTCTTGCCTCACTTAAAGAAAAAAATCTCCAAGCAACCTTATAAATTCTAAAAATAAATAAAAAAGCTATTTTCAAAAAAAGTAAAATAATTCCTGCTTTAAACATGCCTTGATAGAAAATATTTGCAATATCTCCACTAAAACGTAAAGAGAAAGCCAAATATATAGAAAGAGAAAATAAAATAATATCAAAACATAAAAAAAAGATTAATCTTTTGCTTTTATAAAAATCCATATCATTCCTTTATACTTTTAAGGATTAATTCTGAAATTTCTTTTACATCATTTTTTTGCATAGCTGTTCCGCTTGGCAAACAAATTCCTTTTTGAAAAAACAACTCACTATTTCCATTAATATAAGCTTTACAATCTTTAAAAACTGCTTGAGTATGCATAGCCTTCCAAAGTGGGCGTGTTTCAATCTGCTCTTTTTTTAAATCATCTATTAATTTAGAAATTTTTGGATGTAATGGTATATTTTTTTGAGAAATATTGATATTTTTTTCGCAAGAATTAAGCTCTTTCATATCAAAATCAATCAAAGCAGTGCTAAGCCAACGATTACTTCTTGAATCTTTTAATTCATCCAAAAAAGTTAATTTATCTCCTAAAAATTCTTTATACCAATTATAAATTTCTCTTTTTTTAAGTACTCTTTGTTCTAAAACTTCCATTTGTGCTAAACCGATAGCACCTAAGACATTGCTCAATCTATAATTATACCCATAATCTAAATGTTCATAATGCAAACAATCTTCCCTTGCTTGAGTGCTATAAAATCTTGCTTTTTCGACTTTTTCTTTATCTTTGCCAATAAGCATACCACCGCCTGAAGTTGTGATAATTTTATTACCATTATAAGAATAAACTCCAAATTCTCCAAACGTTCCTAAAGCTTTTTCCTTGTAAAAACTTCCTAAAGCTTCAGCAGCATCCTCGATTAAAATAATATTATTTTCACTACAAATTTGCACAATCTCATCCATCTTTGCAGAATTTCCATAAAGATGAGTTAAAATCAAAGCTTTTGGTTTCTTTTCACATTCTTTAATAGCACGTTTTAAAAGACTTACATCAAGATTATAAGTTTCATCACAATCTATAAAAATAGGCTTTGCCTTAAGATAGCAAATAGGTGCTACTGAGGCTATAAAAGTAAAAGATGAAGCTAAAACTATATCATTTTGTTCTACGCCTGCAACCCTTAAAGCTAAATGCAAAGCCGCAGTAGCGGAGTTAAGCGCCAATGCATTTTCACTCTTGCTATATTCTTTAACACTTTTTTCAAAACGATTTACAAATTCACCCAAAGGAGCAATATAATTACTCTTAAAAACTTCTTCAATATATTTTAATTCATTACCACTCATATGAGGAGGAGAAAGAAAAAATCTCATTTTTATCCTTTTTATAAAGAGCTTTGTATTTGTTATGCATTGTATCTAAAATAATTTACCAAAAATCAAACATTAAAAATTCTTTTTGCAGGTAAAATTTATTTTGCACCACTTTTAAAGTTTTTTAAATCTTCTTTTTTATACATACCTTTAAAACACATATTTTTTTATATTTGGTTTTTATAATAAGAGTTGGCGCTTCTTTTTTACAAAATAATCAAATTTCACCATTTCATAAAATTCTACATCTTCTCGTTTTGCAAAATGCATATAAAAAAGATTAAATTTGCGAGTTATATAAATTCACTTACACAGTGTTTTTAAATTTTTATTTTCCAATTCAAAGAAAAAGAAGTCGATAAAAGCCTTCGAATTTATATTTAGAGAGTTTTTCAAAGGATATGATATATATTTACTAAATTTATAAAAATCCATCCTAAAAGATGAAAGATTTGTTATATCCTTCTTGCAGGTACTCCTACAAAAACACCTTTTTCATTTTGACTTTTAATCAAAGTTGATCCTCCACCTAAAATACTATCATCAGCTAAACTTAAATTTGGCAAAACACAAGAATTAATCCCCAAAAGACAATTTTTTCCTATTTTTACATTGCCTGCACACTTAGCCCCAACACTAATGTGTGAAAATTCTCCAATTTCACACTCATGTTCAATTACACTTGAGGTATTTAAAATAACCCCTTTTGAAATTTTTGCTCTTGCATTTACCACAACATAAGGCATGATTAAAATTCCAGCATCTTCTTTTATAAAAGCACTAGAACTAATGATCGCACTTGGATGAATGAGATTGACTATTTTAAAACCACTTTGAGAAACTTTTTCAAAAAAATCTTTTCTTAATTGATTATTCCCTATAGCGATAAAAAAATCATATTTTTCTAAATTTGGATCAAAAGGCTTTGCTTTGAAATCATCTAAAAAAATGCATTCTTTATAACCTAAACTCAAAGCAACATCTTCGCAAACTAATCCATGCCCACCCGCGCCATAAATGTAAATTTTTTCAGTTTTTGCCATTGAATTTCTCTGTAGTAACGTGTCCTTCTTTGCTCACTCCGCTTCTTTTTAAAACTTTTAAAGCGGTTAAAAACATAATCTTTAAATCAAAGAAAAAACAAAGATTTTCTACATAATAAACATCAAGCTCGAATTTCTTTTCCCAAGAAATAGCGTTTCTACCATTTACTTGTGCCCATCCTGTAATACCGGGACGCACACTGTGACGCAATTTTTGTTTTTCATTGTAAAGAGGCAAATACTCCACCAATAAAGGACGAGGCCCAACAAAACTCATATCACCTTTTAAAACATTGAAAAGCTGTAAAAGCTCATCCAAACTTAAAGATCTTACAAGTTTTCCAAAAGCCTTTAAACGCTTTTCATCTGGCAAAAGTTCTCCATTTTCATCTCTTTCATCGCTCATTGTTTTAAATTTATAAATTTTAAAAATTTTTTCATTTAAACCTGGTCTATCTTGAGTAAAAATAACACTTCCTTGAGTTAGTTTTAAAAGCAAAGCTGTTATAAAAATAATTGGAGAAAATAATACAAGCAAAAATAAAGCTAAACAAAAATCAAAAATTCTCTTAAAAAAATGATTATACATTACTAATTACCCTTTTATAAATTTCCAAATAATGCTGTGCTATGATATTTTCATCATATTTTAAAGCATCCTTGGCTGCATTTGCGCCTAGATTATCTCTTAATTTTTCATCGCTCAATAAAAGTTCGATCTTATCACTTAAATCTTTAGCATCTCCCGTTTGAAACCAAAGTCCATCATAAGCATTTGAAATCGCCTCCACACATCCTTCACAATCACTCACTACAATAGCTTTTCCACAGGCTTTAGCCTCTAAAACACTCACAGGAAATCCTTCTTTATAGCTTGGCAAAACAAAAATATCGCAATTTTGCAATAATTCCACTATATCATTTCTAGAACCCAAATAATGCACACAACCCGAATTTAAAAAATCCAAACTCGCGCAAGAAGGATTATCATCTCTTCCACCTACTAAAATAAAATTGGCTTGTTCTTTTAACAAGCTTGCACTCTCATAAAATTCTTTAATTCCTTTATGCCACAAAGCCCTTGCTATCATTAAAACGATGGGTTTTTCGTCGATACAAAAATTCTTCCAAAAAATTCTTTTTGACTCATGATTGATTTTTATAGGGAAAAATTTTTTAAGATTAATACCAACTGATTTAATGATAAAAATTTTTTCTTTCTTAAGTCCTAAATTTCTCATAAATAAAGCGTTACTCTCATTTACAAAGATAAAGCCATTAGCAAGCTTAAAAGAAATTTTATATAATAAATTAATATTCCATCTTATCATCTTACTTTTAAAATTATCATCGATGTAAAAAGAACCGAGGCCTTCTACTAAGCCAAAAATATATTTAATTTTGGCTAATTTAGCAGCCATAATTCCAAAAGTATTGCTTTTGTGTGCAGCACACTGAATAAGATCTAAATTTAAATTTTTTAATACCTTTTTCAAATGAAAGAAATTTTTAAAAACCACAAAAGGATTTAAACTAGATCTTGAAAAATCATAAATAACAAGATTTAAATCTAATTCTTGAAGTTTTTGAGTGTATTCATCCTTTGGAACTATGATAAAAATCTCATGACCTTGTTTTTTTAAAGCTTTAATAATTGGCATTCTAAAATGATAAATACTCGCCCCCGCATGAGATAAAAAACCTATTTTCATATCAATAAAACCTAAATTTTTAATTTAAAAACTTTAACATCTTGTGTATTAATCACCAAATCAAACAAGCTCTTATCATAATTTCCTAAAAAAAACATTTGCACAAAAGCACTGTTATACATAGTCTTATCCATCAATATAAATTGTATATATGGAATAGGACTATTTTTGATATAAAAAAGATAATATTGTCCGTTTGGATCAATTGGAATTTCTTTATAATCATTTTGCTGCACCGAATTTAACTCTATAAAGCTATGAATCATTGAAATATCATTATCGATTTTTAAACTTCTAAAATCATCACTCAAGGCAACGCCATTGCTTAAAATGATTTCTCCATTTTCCCTACCCAAAGGATAAGCTGTACTGAAAACAAAAGGTTGGTCTAATTTTCCATTATTAAGATTAATCAAAGAAAAACTAGCAATTGTTGAAAAAATAGACGCCATTCTAAAAGGCATATATATATAAACATCTCTTGTTTTTGGAGTATCGATTTTAAAATCCGGCTTAGATAAAGAATATAAAAACAAATCGACATTACTCTCGTTATAATCCTTCATCATCGCCTGCAAAATATCTTTTCTTAAAAGACTATCATTAGGGGCATAAAAACTTTTTTCCGTATATTCAACGCTCAATCTTGCCATATTAGCCGCAGATCTTTGATTCTTGGTTAAAGCAAATGAAGGAAAGAAATTATCTTTTCCTAAATGCTTACCACCATCAACCAAAGTTTTAACATCACTATAATAACGGATAGGATAGCCATAATCCCACCAGGCCACAACATAATCTTCTCTATTTGCAATCTTTTTTAATTGATCTAATTGTGTTGCTTCATTTTTAGAAAAAACCGTTGGTGCTCTATAAACATAAATGTGAAACAAAGCTGGAGTTAAAGATAAAAAAACAAACAAAATGATAACGAAATTTACTGCCATTGCTTTGTATTTTTTTAAATTTATCTCCCTTAAAGAATAGACCAAATAGCCAAAACCAAAAGCTAAAACAGGAACAGCATAAATTGTAAAACGAAGCCCACTTTTTAAAGCTAAAAAACCTAAAAAAAGCATAGGTAGAGTTAAAATAATGCTTTTATGCTTTATAATCAACCAAATAAAACCTATACAAGAAGCAAGAAAAACAATTTCACTAGAACTGATTCTTTTCATAAAAACTCTCGAATCAATACTTTCAACCTCTTGTATAGTTTGATTAACGTTAAAATACATAAAACCATGCGTTAAATTAACGCTTTCATCTGATCTAAAAATATAAAATTTAAGTTGATAAAGTATAGGATCTATTCCGCCACTGATAATTAAAAAAATAAAAGTGAAAATTCCTAACAAAATTAAAAATTTTATTTTAAAGTATTCACTTTTAAGCGCATAAAAGCTAAACAATAAAACAACAATAGAACTTTGATAATACCAAGCAATATTAGGCAAAGTCATCAGCATCAAAATGATACTCATATAAAAAATAGTTTCTTTTCTATGAAAAATTAAAGAATACAATAAGAAAAATCCTATCAAGCTAACATTTAAAGTATAACTTGAAGGGTACCACCAAAGATAAACCCTGACAAAAAATGGCAAACATATCAAAGAAAATAGATCTTTTCTTAAAACCAGTCGTATCATAAAAAATAAAATAAAAAGCGGCAAAACAACGACAAGCATATCTGTATCATAATATCCAGCCATAGTTCTATTATAATAACTATTAGCTATACTTGCTAATAATGCAGCTATAAAACCAGCAAGAGAGCATTTGTATTCATTTGCGATTAAAATAATAGGTACAACAATCAATGAAGATAAAAAAACACTCAAGTATAAAATAATTGTTTCAAAACTAAAAGGAGTGATTTTATAAACCCAATAAGTAAATGCTGATAAAGAAGCATCATAATATGATAAATCATTAGGCTGGTGAAATCCTGCTATCATATCTCTTGCACCTTCTGCAAAAGCATAGCCATCGTTTGAAGTTATCATAAGTTGGTTATTGAAAAAGTACTCATTAAACTGACTCGCCCAAAAAATCCAATAAAATCTACAGGCTATACTAAAAATATAAGCACTTAAAATCATTAAAAATAAAATTGTATAAGGGTTTTTAAAATATTCTTTTTTAAACATACATTATCCTATTAAATATTCTAGAGCATTTCGTGCAATTTTAACTTTATCAAAATCAAGAGCTCTATTTTTGGCTTTATTTTTATAAGCTTGTCTTAAATTTTCATCCTCAATCATGGTTTTTAAACCTTGAAACATAGAATTTTCATTATCCACTTCTACCAACAAACCAAACTCATCATTTCCAAAAAGCTCTTTAGCACCACTTTTATGATCAGTGCATACCACAGCACACCCACAAGCCAAACTTTCAATTAAAACATTAGAAAAGCCTTCAAATACCGAAGCAAATGCAAAAAATTCGCATTTACTCATATATTTATAAGGATTATTATCAAAGCCTAAAAGTAAGACTTGATTTTCCAAGCCAAGCTCCTGTATCAAATTTTCTAATTCATTTTTTAAAATTCCCTCGCCTAAAATAACAAGCTTTAAATTTGTTTTAAGTCTTGCATAAGCACGGATAAGCAAAGCGTGATTTTTCCCTGCATCTAATCTCCCAACGCTTAAAATAAATTTATCTTTTAAAACAATTTCCTCTTGAGATTTTTTTTCTATATTTTCTAAATCTATAGCATTATATAAAATTTTACATTGTTCTTTTTGGATTTTAAAATTTTGAACTAGATCTTCTAAATTTCCTTTAGAATTTGGTAAAATCAAATCCGCCTTAGGATACAAACAAGAAATCAAAAATTTATTCGCCCAAGAATTAAAATTCTTTTTTTTATACATCACGCTTGGAGTGGTACATTCATTGATAACAAGGCGGGTTTTATTGCCAAAAATTCTTGCCATTAAAGCTATATAATTTGGACGATTTAAGAATACAAATTCGGTGTTTATATTTAGTTTTTTACACATTTTTTTATATTTTAAAGCCAAAAATGGAAGTTTAATCAATTTTAAAATCGCATTTTCACTAGGCTTGGAATGTTCTAAAAAATGGATATTGCATTTTGGTATCTCATAACAAATTTTCTCATTCATTAAAATCAAATGCACTTCAAATTTAAGATTTAACATAGGAAGTAAAGTTGCCACAACTCTTTCAGCACCACCACTTCCTAAAGAATAAATAAAAATTGCTAATTTTTGCATAAACTCGTCCGTATTTTAGATAATTTTTTAATCATACTACTTGGAATTATACTTAAAATGAGTAATATTAAAGCAGGTGTATTTATCTTGATGCTCAAACTTTTAAATAAACAACGATAAAGCTCTTTAAATTTTCCTCCAAGTTTTGCATAATAAGCTGCCATCTTATAATAACTTGCACACATATTTTTATAATCTTTATCACCAGTTTGTTCTAACTCATTTTCTAAAATTCTAGCAAGTTCTAAATAACCAAGATAAACCCTAATAGCATTTTTACTTGCCGCTAAAGTTACGCTATCGCTTCTATTTAAACGATAAATTCGAAAGGCTTGATGAATATAAAAAGTTTTTTCCTTGTATAGATGTATCCAAAGTGTTGCTTCATTTCCATAAAATTCTTCATTAAAACGCTGATTTTTTAGTAAAGATTTTTTAAAAATAGAAAAAAACTCTCCATGAAATTTTCCCATCAAAAAATCTTTCTTACAAAGTTCTTGATCTTTATTTAAGCCCTTTCCGCTAAATTCTTGAGTGAGTTTTCCTTTTTTTTCTATAAAACAATTTCCAATAACATGAGAATAGCCCTCATCAATTTTTTGCATTAAAATTTCTAAAGCATGAGGTAAAAGCTCGTCATCATCATCTAAAAAGCTTATAAATTCCCCATTAGCATGATCTAAGCCATTATTTTTGTTTCCATTAGGTCCTGCTTTGTATTTATCGTTTAAAACATATTTTATGCGATTATCTTGCTTTTGCATTTCTTGCACTATATCTTTTGTTTCATCATCTGAATGATCATCGCTAATGATAATTTCTAAATCTTTATAATTTTGCATCTGTATGCTTTTAATGGCTTTTTTGAGTAAATTTGGACGCTTAAAAGTAGGAACGATGATTGAAATTTTAGCCATGAGAAACTTCTTTAATCAATTTTAGCCATTGTTTTTTTATCTCATTAATATCAAAATTGATACATCTTTTTTTGGCATTTTGTATTAAATTTAATCTAAAATCTTCATTTTGTACAATCCATTCAATTTTTTTTGCCAACATTTCTTCATTATCGCATTCTACCAAAATACCATCTTTATTATCTTCGATCAAATCTTTAGAGCCATCATGATACAAAGTTGAAATTCGGCACACATTAAAATACAAACTTTCTATAAGCACAGTTGGCAAACCCTCAACAAAAGAGCAAAGACAAAGTATTTTAGCCTTTTTATAAAGCTCTTTAACATTTTCCACCCTGCCTAAAAATTCCACCAAAATATGCATTTCTTTGGCTTTTTTTTCAAGCATAGATCTTAATTCCCCATCACCCGCTACTACAAAACGATAATTTTTTTGTATATTTTGATCTAATTTAGCGATTGCTTTTAAAAACATCATAGGGTTTTTATTTGCATCCAAGCGACCCATAAAAAGGACTAAATTTTCTTTTTCAAAAGAAGAATCAAGTGAAATTTCAGTGCTAAAATGACAAGGGTTTAATAAAAGTTCAACCCTTTTGACAAATTTTTTATAATAAATTTTATCACTACTACCTAAAACACTTAAAGCATCACAATAAGGATAAGTCAAACGCCTTAAAAATCTCCAAATTTTAGATTTTAAATAAGCTTGATTGCTATGCTCGCTAATAATAAGTGGGGTATTAAGCCCTATTTTAGCGATAATACAAGCGATATTTGTAGTATCTAAAAAAGAAATAAATACATCGCTTGGAGTTTGTTTTAAAAATTTTCTCAATGTAAAAAATTTCTTAAAACGACTTGCAATTTTATGATAAATCGTATCAAATCTAAACTCTGGCAAGGTTTTAAGATTGATATTATTTTCCAATGGATAAAAAGAATTTCCTTGGTGAAATTTTATGATATTCACCTCATGTTCCTTACAAAGTGCATTTGCTAAGGTTACCAAAACACGCTCTGCGCCACCTGAGTTTAAAGTCGCTATAATAAAAGTAATTCTCACTTAATCTTCCTTAATCAACCCACCATGCTCTAAACGATAAATACTATCACAATTTGTTATAGTAGAAAGACGATGTGCGATGATAATCATCGTTTTATCTTTTGAAATTTTATAAATTTCATCCATAATCTTAGCTTCACTTTTAGTATCAAGTGCTGATGTTGCTTCATCAAGAACTAAAATTTCAGGCTCTAAATACAAAGCTCTAGCAATAGCTATGCGTTGTTTTTGCCCTCCGCTTAAATTGCTTCCACCATCTCCAACTTTTGTCCAAATTCCATCAGGAAGATGCTTGATAAAATGTTCCAAATTTGCTTGTTTGATCACTCTAAAAAGCCTTTCTTCATCAATCTCATCTCCAAAGCTAATATTTTTAGCAATGCTGTCATTAAAAAGATAGATATTTTGAGGGATATAGCCTATTTTTTGGCGATATTTTTTAGCGTTTTTAGAATTTAATTCCACCCCATCAACCAAAACCCTTCCTTCTTTTGGACTTAAAAGCCCTAAAATAATATCCACTAAAGTGCTTTTACCACAACCGCTCTCCCCTATAAAAGCGATTTTTTCACCTTTTTTTATCTCTAAATTTAAACCATTAAAAAGATTTTTTTTACCTTTATAGCCAAAACTTAAATTTTCAAGTCTAAGTTCTTTTTTAAAAGAAATTTCTTCATCGCCTAAATTTTCTTCTTCTTGTTTAAAAATTTGATAAATAATATCCAAAGAAGAACGATAATAAATCAAATCATGATAACTTGTAATGATACGATTTGCACTTGGCATCAAACGATAAAGTGCTAAAACAAAAATAGAAATTGTAGCCAAAATACTAGAAATATCACTTTCATTTTTTAAAACCAAAAAAATCACGATAAAAACAAGGATGCAAAAACCCACACCCTCTAAATAAATTCTAGGAATGGCACTCATGCTTTCATTAGTAATATTTGCTTTAGCAAAAGCTTCGCTTTGAGCTTTAAAAAGATTTAAAATTCCATCTTCTTTGGTTTTAAGTTTAATGAGTTTAAAATTATTTAGATTAGTGTTTAAAATTTCAAAAAAATTTTTCATTGCTTCTTCGCGTCTAAGCCCTGCTTTTTTGATAATAGGGCTTAAAATTTTAATTAAAATCAATGCATTAAAAACCATAAAAATACTTAAAAATAAAGTGATTTTATAATTAATTAAAAGCATTAAAACATAAAGCAATATCACAACAAAAATTTCACTCATCATCAATAAAAATGAAGAAATCATCGTGCTTAGATTATAAACTTCTCCTGTGATGGATTTTAAAATTTCAGATTGATTTTTTTGAGTAAAATTTTCATAATTAATATTTAAAAATTTTGCAAAAACTTTATAGGCGATATTATGATATCTTCCTTTGGAAAATTTAGCCAATAAGTGAAAATAATAACTATTTAAAAGAGCTCTTAAAACATAAAAAATAATCAAAACAAAGCCAAAATAAACAATGATTTTAAATGTTGGCAAAGCTAAATAATTTTTAATTTCTATCAAATAATGATTACGATCAAAATAAGAAAAATCACTCGCTAAAGTGATAAAAGGCATCACTAAAGAGATTGCAAAACTTTCTATAAAAGAAATTAAAACTGAAAAAAAAAGCAAAGAAAATAAAAATTTTTTATCCTCTTTGCTTAAAATGAAAAATAGTCTTTTTAACACTGTTTTTCCCAATCATAAGCTGATTTGCAGATTAAATCCAAATCATCAAATTTTGGTTGCCAAGAAGTTAAAGTTCTTATTTTTTGTGCATCAGAGATCAAAACACTTGGATCCCCTTCTCTACGAGAAGCAAGTTCTACTTTAAAATCAACCCCAGTCACTCTTTTCATAGACTCAATCACTTCTTTTACGCTAAAACCATGTCCATAACCCACATTAAAAATATCGCTTTCATGATTTTGCAAATACTCTAAAGCAGCCAAATGTGCGCTTGAAATATCATCAACATGGATATAATCTCTTATACAAGTTCCATCTTTTGTATCATAATCATCGCCAAAAATAAACATTTTCTCGCGTTTTTTTGCCGCACATTCTGCCGCTACTTTTATAAGTAAGGTCGCTTTTGGATAGCGTTGGCCTATATGAAAATCCATACAAGCACCCGCAACGTTAAAATATCTTAATATACAATACTTAAATTCAGGATGGGCTTTATTGGCATCTTTTAAAACCTCTTCACTCATTAATTTACTTCTACCATAAGGATTAATAGGCGCTAATGGGCTATTTTCACTCACAACCGGAGTTTGAGGTTCTCCATAAGTTGCAGCCGTAGAAGAAAAGATAAATTTATTTACACCTGTTTCTATACAAGTTTTAATCAAATTGGTCGTGTTTATGGTATTGTTCATGTAGTATTTTAAAGGATTTTGAGTACTCTCAAAAACCTCTATACTTGCCGCAAAATGAACAATGGCATCAAATTTTTCCCTTTCAAATAAAGAATTCACCTCTTTAAAATCACTCAAATCTAATTCAAAAAATTTAAAATCTCTTATGCTTTGCAAATCGTTGATTGCGATTTTTGATCCCTTAGAAAGATTATCTAAGACACAAAGTTCATGATCTGTTTTTAAAAACTGCCTTAAGGTATGAGAACCGATATATCCTGCACCGCCACTAATAAGAATTTTCATCATTTTTCCTTTCTTGATCACTAATAACTTTTTAAATTCTAATATATTTATTTTAACGATTAAATTTGTATTTTAGAAATTTCATTTTCACACGCTTTACAAAAGACTTCAACATAAGAACGATTAGCCTTTTTTGTTTTTAAAAATTCACCCATGGTATCTAAAAAGCCGACATAATCCTCATCGTTAATATTTGCTTTGATTAGCTCATATTTTAAAAAAAGCATATAGGTGTTTAAAACATCGCTTTCGCAATACTCATGAATTTTTTCAAGCTTATCTTCATAGTATAAACTCATCACCTCATCACCATGCACATCATATTTTCCTGGCAAATCAGCCATGGCACAAAGCACATCAAGCTTCATCCCCCTAAATCCTCCAAAGCTTTCAAACAAATCACAATGTTTAAGCTCTGAAAAACGCGTTTTATAATTATTCCATTTATCACTTTGCGTATCAAGATAATTTGCCGCTTTAATATTGTATTTTAAAGCCCTTAAAACCAACAAAGGCATATCAAAATTTTTTCCATTATAACTGACTAATTTTGGTTCGTATTTTTCAATAAAAGAAAAAAAATTATGGATCATTTCTTTTTCATTATCACCATCTATTTTATTCACTTTAATAAATTTACCAAAACTATCAGCAATCACTGCGCAAATACTCACAATCTTATGATAAGGTAAAGGCAAAAACTCATTTCCACTTTGCTCTTTTTGCCATTCTAAGGCTTTTAAGCTCACCTCCAAATCATTCCCCTTAAAAGCTAAAGTTTTGCGGATCAAATCGACATCAGGTATGCTTTCACAATCAAAAATACAAATATAGCCCTCATTTTTAATCATAGTTTAACCTTCTTTTGTAAAATTATTTGTTAAAATCATAGCAAAAAAATTACAATATAGGTTTGAATGAAAATAGCAATCGTTCGTTTATCCGCTTTAGGTGATATTATACAAAGTGCTGTAGTGCTGCAATTTATAAAAAATTTCAAAAAAGATATAGAAATTCATTGGTTTGTAGATGAAAAATTTAAAGGCATACTCAAAAATCATCCACTCATTGATAAACTCTATGCCCTACCCTTAAAAGATAAGCATTTTTTTAAAAGCTTGAAAATTTTGCTTAAGGCTAGAAAAAATAATTATAATGCTGTTATTGATCTACAAGGACTTATAAAATCAGCCCTAGTGAGTCGAATTTTGAGTCGCAATAATTTTGGCTTTGATCAAAACAGCTTAAAAGAAAGTTTTGCGCACAATTTTTACAATCAAAAATTAAATATAGATTATAATGAGAATGTTTTTGTTCGGTATCTAAGCCTTAGTTCTTTTACCCTTAATGAAGATTTTAATCCAAAAGATTTAGCCTTTAAAAAAGATGTTTTTTGTGTGGATGAAAATTTAAAACAGCTTTTGCATAAAAAATTAAAACTTGATCAAAATACAAAAAATATACTCATACATGTTGGATCAAGTGTAGAAAATAAAATTTATCCTAAAACAAAAGTTACCCTTCTTTGCAAACTCATCATTCAAGAATTTCCTGAAGCCAAAATTTTCTTATCTTGGGGAAATGTTAAAGAATTTGAATTTGCTAAGGATGTGATCAATTTAAGTGCCATTGATGAAAAAAATATAGAACTTGCTCCAAAATTCAATCTAGAAGAACTTATGGCCTTTACAAAAATGATGGATTTAGTTATTGGCAATGACAGCGGCCCTACTCATCTTGCTTTTGCTTTAAATAGGCCTTCTATTACCATATTTGGAGCCACTCCAAGCTATAGAAATGCCTATAAAACAAACATCAATAAAATCATAGACGCAGGCAAAAAAATTACAAATTCCAAACATATCGATAAAAGTGATTTTTGCATTATGCGCATAGAAGAAGAGGATATTTTAAAACTGATCAAGGAAATTTTTGATGAAAAGTAAAGACTGGCTTTATCTTTTTACTTATTATACACTTAAATTTTTAGTAATTATCATGCCTGATTTTATTCTTGATTTTTTAGCTTTTATCGTTGCAAAAATCGTTTTTAAGATCAACCATAAACATCGAAAAATTATAGATACCAATCTTCAAATTTGCTTTCCTGAAAAAAATCAACTCCAAAGAGATGGGCTCTCTTTTCAAATTTATCGCAATTTTGCTAATTTTGGATTAGATTGTATTAAAAATCAAAACACAAGCAAAGAGAAAATTTTAAATAAAGTCGTGATCGACAATGAAGAAATCATAAATGAAGCCTTAAAAAGCCAAAGAGGTATTATATTTACAACTGCACATTATGGAAATTGGGAACTTTTAAGCCTTGCTTATGCTGCTAAGTTTGGAGCTATTTCCATAGTAGGAAGAAAGCTAGAAAGTCAAAAAATGGATTCTATTTTGGCCAAAAATCGAACTCAATTTGATATAGAGCTCATCGATAAACAAGGCGGTTTAAGAAAAATGCTAAATGCAATTAAAAATAAACGAGCATTAGGCATACTCACTGATCAAGACTGCACCGATAATGAAAGTATCCAACTTGATTTTTTTGGTAAAAAAGTCAATTATCAAATGGGAGCTAGTGTTTTAGCCCAAAGAACAAAGGCTTTAATTTTACCCGCTTTTGTGTATCAAGGCGAGGATAAAAAATTTCATATCCGACTTTTTAAAACTATAGATCCTTTAGAAAAAAGCATCGAAGAACTCACGCTTTATCAAGCAAATTGTTGTGAAGAAATGATTAAATTTAAGCCTGATGAGTATTTTTTCTTTCATAAAAGATTTAAGGAAATAATCGAATATTAAAACAAATATTTTAAATTTTTTATATTCTTTATCTTCTTTGGATGTCTTAAAAAATATAAAATAGCATGCTTAAATAATAATTTTTTCTTTAATTTAACATTTTTTAATATACTTACTGTATTTAAAGGATCTATTTTTAGATCAACTTTAAATAAATTACAATGCCAAATTAAAGAATTTTCAAAAAAAATATTATATTTTGGTTTATTTTTTTTAAAATAGTTTTGATAAAAATCATTTATAATAATTCCTGATATAAGCACACAATAATAATGATAATACTCTTTTAATGTTTTATAATTATCAAAAGAATCACTAATATTTTTTAGATATTTAGGAATATCTCTAATATTTTTAGAGCTTGATGAACCATCTCTTACCCTATATACCATCAAAACATTATGCAAAAATAAAATATTATTTGATAACCCAAACAATATAATACCAAAATCATTATCCTCGTTATAAATTCCATGAGTAAAACGAAGATTATATTTATTTAGCATGGTTGTTTTAAATAAGCCTTGCCAAGTAAAGACAAAAGAATATTTATTTATATCCACTATAGAATCTAAGGCATAATTATATTGATTTGATTTTATCTGATTTGGTATTTCAAAATTATGATTATAATCTATTGTTTTGCTATTCTGGATAAATCTGCATAGATTATGAGCGCAAATATCCAAATTCTTTCTAATCATATTTTCAACACATAATTCTATACAATCATTTAAAAAATAATCATCAGAATCTAAAAAATGTATTATAGAGTTAGGCAATTCTTGTATTATAAATTCATTGATATTTTCTAAATTGGTTTTAATATATCTTTTTTGAATTTGTTTAAAATTTGATTTTATATCTTCTTTTTTTATTATTTTTGTTGTTTTTTCAAAAGTATGAGTTTTTTCAAAAGAGATGATATCTTCTTCTTTATTGTCTTCAAAAAAAAGTCTAAGTTTAGTTCCTTTTATAAATTCTATCCCTACATTTCTAGCTGAACTTTGTCCGCCATTTTCTTTTGAAATGAGAAAAATTCTTTCATCTTTTTGTAGATATTCTAAAGCTATTTCTAAACTTTCATCATTGCTTCCATCATCAACTAAAATAATGTCTAAGTTTTTATATGTTTGATGAATTACGCTCTCAATACATTCTTTTAAATATGGTGCCACATTATAAATTGGGATAATAATACTTATTAAAGGATTATTCATTATAATATCTCTTTTATTGTTTTTGATAAATTATAGCAAAAAAAGGTTTATATGGATTTAAATAAAATTAGCGCAACGATAATTGTTAAAAACGCACAAAACACTATACTAAAATGTTTAAATTCCCTAAAAGAATTTGATGAAATTATCTTACTTGACAATGAAAGCACTGATGATACTATAAAAATAGCTCAAGATTTTCAGCTAAAATACAATAATTTAAAAATTTACAAAAGCGAATTTATAGGTTTTGGGCCTTTGAAAAATCTTGCCTTAAGTTATACTAAAAATGATTGGGTTTTAAGTATAGATGCAGATGAAATTTTAGAAAAAGAATGCATAGAAGAATTAAAAAAGCTTGATTTAAAACCAAATAATATCCTTGCATTACCAAGAAAAAACCTTTATCAAGGAGAGTGGGTTAAAGCTTGTGGGTGGTGGCCTGACTTTGTTTGGAGAATTTTTAATAAAACGCATACTCATTTTAATAAAAATTTAGTCCATGAAAGTCTAGAAATCTTTGAAAATACAGAAAAAATTTATCTCAGGCATGGACTTAAACATTATGCTTTTAACAATATAGCTCATTTAATTGAAAAAATGCAATATTACTCCACCTTATGGGCTAACCAAAACTTGCACAAAAAAAGCAGCATTTGCAAAGCCAATCTAAGGGCGATTTGGACTTTTATAAGAAATTATTTTTTTAAAAAAGGCTTTGTTTATGGTTATAAAGGCTTTATAATTAGCATTTGCAATGCCTTAGGAGCTTTTTTTAAATATATGAAGCTATATGAACTACAAAACAAAAAACCAAAAAATTGTGCACTAATCATCACTACCTATAATCAAAAAGAAAGACTGGCTCTAGTTTTAGATAGCATTAAACACCTTAGCTTAATGCCTGATGAAGTTATTATAGCTGATGATGGAAGCAAAAATGATACGGCAGATTTAATCAAAAAATATCAAGAAAACTTTCCTTGTGAATTAAAACACGTTTGGCAAGAAGATTTGGGATTTCGCGCAGCAAAAAGTCGCAACAATGCTATAAAAGCGTCTCATTGTGAATATATCATTTTAATTGATGGGGATATGATTTTAGAAAAAGATTTCATAAAGGATCATTTAAAATTTTCTCAAAAAGGTTTGATTTTACAAGGTTCTAGAACCATTTTAAATGAAAATGAAAGCGATAAAATTTTAGAAAATCAAAATTTTAAACTAGCTTTTAACAAAAAAGGATTTAAAAATCAAAAAAATAATTTCTTAGCTAAGGTAATTTATAAATTTTCAAAAATTGATAAAAAAATCTTTAAAAAAACAACGCTAGTTAAGGGTAGTAAAACATGCAATATGAGTTTTTATAAACAAGATTTTGAAGTTATAGAGGGCTTTAATGAAAATTTTATTGGATGGGGTAGAGAAGATAGTGAATTTGTTGCGAGATTTTTATTTAGTAATGGAATTTTTAGAAGAATCAAATTTAGCGCCCTAGCCTATCATATCTATCATCAAGAAAATGATAAAAATATGCTACAAGGCAATCATGAAATTTATCTTGATACTATAAAAAATCAAAAAACCACTTGGAGAAACTAAATGAATATTTTATTACTCATTGGAGATATCACCATAGGCGGAGGCGCTGAACGCGTTGTGGTTAATCTTGCTAATGCCTTTTTAAAATATGATCACAAAGTAAAAATACTTAGTTTCTACAAAGAAAATGAAAATATAGCTTATGAAATAGACAAAAATATAAAAGTTGATTTTTTAAATTTAAAATCACAAAAACAAATGAAAAAAAATCTTTTTTATAAAGCATTTTACAAATGCTATGAAAGCTATCTTTTAAAGAGAAAGTATAAAGACATGGACATTATGATTTATAATAATTGTCCGCAATTTCCTCTTTTTAAAAATAAAAACACAAAATATATTCATTTTGTACATTCACATTTTAAAAAATACAGAAATAAAAATAACTATTTTGATGCTTTAATTGTGCTTTCAAATTATAAAGTTATGTAAAAAAGTAAAGTGAGATAAAATCTAATTAAAGTATTATTTTATAGTATTTTGATTAGATTTTTTTAGAAATCAAAGTGAGGATTTATTCTTTACATATTTTTACAAAAGCTTTACATATTTTTTACATTCTTTTTACAAATACTTTACAAAGTTTTTAAAAGCTAAAGAGTGGTCTTTTTAAAATATCCTACAACGCGTCCTAGTATTTCAAAATCTTCCCCATCTAAGCTTATAGGCTCGTAAGCTTTATTATCACTAAGGAGTTTTAGTTTAGGACGTTTTTGCAAACGTTTTACATAAAGCTCATCTTCGATGCGTGTTACACAAATTTCTCCTTCTTTTACCTCGCCTTGTTGAACCAAAAGATAACAATTTTCAGGGAGTGTTGGTACCATAGAATCGCCTTGCCCTAAAATCACAGAGAGATTTATAAAAGAATATAAGCCAAAACATTCACGTAAAAAACCTTTAGAAAGACTCAAAGTTTGATTGCTTTCATCATCATTATAAGTACCACTTCCAGCGCTTGCCCTAACGTTCTCAAAAAAAGGGATATTTATTATATCATCATTTAAGGTTTGAGATTCCAAATTTGCATTAGGAGACGAGTAGGAGACAAAATTTGTCGACTTGGAGACATTACTAGGAGACACAAAGTATGTAATATCAATTTCTAATGCATTCGCAATTTTTTCTAGATTCTCTAAAGTTATATTTCCCTTATCAGCTTCATATAATTGCAAACTTGCCCTTGAAACACCACTAATTTTCACTAGCTCATTTTGAGTTAGTTGTTTAAATTCTCTAGCTTCTTTTATTTTATTGCCTAATTTCATAAGCTTTTCCTTGACAAGCATAATATATTATGCTATAATTCTATTACTTTTAAAAGAATTGTATCACAAAAAGGCAATTTTTAAAAGAGGTTCGGGTGGGTAGGAAGAATGTCACTTTTGAAGCTTTAAAATGGAAGTTTAAAGTGTAAAAAGGTGGTTGTAAAACTCAAAGTTTGGAAGCTAAAAATCACTTTCAAACTTGAGTTGTAAAATCATCTTTACCACTCCTTTTTGGAATGGTTTAGGTGATTATATCATAAAGGAGTAAAAATGCGTAAAAGCTTTACAAGCTTAACCGAACAAATGAGTAAAAAAGGCTTTAAGCTTCGTACTTGGGCTAAATTTAAAAAGTTAAAAGAGAGTGATTATAGACTGCTTTTAAATATGAGTTATGGGAAGACAAAAGGCATAAGAGGTAGGGCTAAAGAATTAAAAGAAATGTTAGAAAAAGATGGATTTAAGGTGGCTTAATGTGGATAAGTAGCAAGGAATTTGCAATAGAAAATAACATAAATAAAAAGAGCTTAGAAAAGGCATGTTTTAGAGCTTCTTTGGGTAACAAAAAATTTTGTTCATATAAGCATAATATATTATGCTTTAAATATATTAGCGGTAAAGGTCACGCAGGTAAAACTCTCCAAATCTGGTCTAAGCCTTTAAGCAAGGAAGAAGCAAGTCTAATAGATCAAGGTTTCAGTATAGAAGACATAAGTCATGATTTATCAAACTGCAAAAACGCAAGTACTCAAGCATACCTAGCCAAGCACACATACAAAGATGAATTTTCAAATAAAACAACACAAGAATTTTTAAGCAAACCATTAAATGATGATGTTTTACTTAAAAATTCTAACACATTAAAAATACAAAATGCGAGCAAAGCTTTGGAACAATCTAGCAATAACATAGAGTCTAATAAAATGCTTAGCACAAGAGAATTTAACACACAAGATGAAAGAACACAAGATAAACATTTACTTATGAACCATACAAATTTTTTAAGCGAATTTGCAAAAGCAAGTTCTAAAAAGCAAAATTTAGCTTTGCAAAAAGCTGCTGTGGTTAAAGAGTGGCTTCATGCTAAAGGCAAAATAAGCACTAATGATTTTATAAGCTATATCAATGCTAAGAAAATTTATGAGTTTAAACTCACGCAAAACAAACTCTTCGCTTGGCAAAAAGAATATTTGGCACGTGGGCTTGATGCTTTAGTAGATAAAAGAGAAAATAAAAAAGCAGATGAGATCGAAAGACTTGGTATAAAAGAACTTTTTGTAAATACCTTGCTCGCACAAAAA
>NZ_NXLY01000004.1 GCF_005406225.1 Campylobacter taeniopygiae
ACAAAATATACTCAAATTTTGCATTAGAAATCAAAGTCGTATTTTTTGACTTTGATTTTAAGTGTCAAATGACTTTGATTTGAAAAGCGGTTTTATACAAATAAACAAATCCATCTTTGGAAACAACATCATAAAAATGTTTTTACCATTCCTAATTTTTTACCTTTTATCTCATCAAAAAATAGCGATCTCTTTCAAAAAAATGTTCTTAGCGTGGGTAGATTTACTCCCAATGATGAGAAAGGATTTTTAAGACTTATAGAAATTTGGGAAATTGTTCAAAAAAATGACACTTATAAAGATTGGACTTTAACCCTAGTTGGCGATGGAGAGTTAAAAGAAAACATTAAAACCTTAATAAAAGAAAAAAATCTTGAAAATTCTATTATCTTAAAACCTTTTACTAAAGAAATTGAAAAAGAATATCTAAAAGCAAGTATTTACGTAATGACTAGCCATTGGGAAGGTTTTGGCATGGTTTTAATAGAAAGTGCAAATTATCAGATTCCTAGTATAGCTTTTGATATCAATACAGGACCTAGCGATATCATAGATAATGAAAAAAGTGGATTTTTGATTAAAGATGGAGATTTAAACGAATTTGCTAATAAACTTTGTCTTTTAATGGATGATGAAAATTTAAGAAAAGAATTTGGAAAAAATGCCAAAGCTAAAGTTGAAGAAAATTTCAGCAAAGAAAAAGTAATGGAACAATGGAATGAAATTTTAAATTCTTGATCTAAAATGATATTTTTTAAAATTATAAATCATCTTTAAGGCTTTTAAATAAACACTAAATAAGTTTTTTTTGTGAGATCTAGCATAAGAAATAGCAATTCCTAATATACAACAAATTCCAAAAAAATCATCTTCAATACTTTCTGCTCTTTGCATATATTTTTCATCATTACTTGTATTTTTAATCAAAAATTTAATTTTTGGAAAATTAAATTTTAAAGCAGCATTAAAAAGTTCTCTACCCAAACCGGCACACAATAAATGATTTGTTATATTTTTTTTACTTTTTAATAATTCTTCATTAAAAATAGGAGTTTTAATAGCCATATCCCACCAATATTCATTTATATTTGTACCCTTGTAATCAAAATAAGATTTTAAAAACCTCCAAGGTTTTTCTCCATAGTGAAGTATTTTTGGATTTTTAATACTTTTATTAAATTCATTTCTTGTGTAGTTTAATCTATTTTTATTTTCATCTTTACAAATTACATAGCAAAATGCAATAGTGCTAAAATTATAAGCAAAGTCTAATTTTAATTGATGTTTATAATGTATTGTAGCATTCAAAAGATCTTGATCGGCTGCTTTTATATAATAGCACTTGCTTGCTAGTTCTTCGCATTTTTGCTCGATACTATGCTTTTTGTATTCTTCTAAATTGATCAGCAATAATCCCGAATTAAAATAATTTTCATCAAAATAAAAAATTTTCTTTTTATCGTTTTCTTTAAATTTTATTTTTGATTTTTTAGAGCCAGGATCCCCTACAACCCCTACTATTTTATCTTTTAAATTTATAGAAAAAAGTTCCCTTATGTCGCACATGCAAAGCATGTCAGAGTCTAGATAAAGGCATTTTTTTATACTTTCATCAAAAATAGAACTCAATCTTAAGCGATAATAAGGCAATTTTAAACTATGTGCAGCACCACTCGTAGGAAAATTTTCAAAATCTTCATCATTTTTTATATGTATGATAATTTTACATGGAAAAATTTCATTTAAAGCATTTTGTAAATTTAAAAGTTTTTCTCTAGTTTTATCGCTTACAAAATTACTCAATATATGAAAAAAATACTTTTCATTTTTTATATTTGAATTTTTATCAAAATCTTGAATTTTTTTATTTTTGTCTGTATTTAAGATAATACTTGTTATCAAAACTGATGTGTATTTTATATAATTTTCATCTGCACTAAAGACTAGATGATACATTTTTTTCCTTTAAAATGCAATATATTTTCTTTTTCTTTAGTTTACCATCTTTCTTTCAATTTTCAATTTAAATTTATACAAAAAGTTTTTTTAAAATATTTATAAACTAATAAACTAAATCGAAATAATGTATATTTAGCTAATGAAATATAAATAAATAATAAAATAAAAATTTATTATCAATCTGATTATTATTATTTCTACTTGCATAATATAATTGAGATTTTAGGCATGATTATCCTTTTTAAAAAGTTTTTTTGGGTGACGAAAGTAAAATCTTATTTTTCTATATATCTTATAAAAAAATAATCTTTTTATAAAAATTTTTACAATCTCATTTACTCTTAAAGGATCGTTATAAAAATTTTGATCAAAATAAGGATTATAATATTCTTTTAAACTTTGACTGATTAATGTATTTTTAAAATTAACATTAAATAAAAATAATTTTTTTGCAATCATTAAAAAACTATAAACTATAAAATATCTTCTAAGTTCTTGATAATTATTAAAATATTTTCTTAAAGGTTCTAAATTTTTAGGCAATTTTTTAGGGACGCTAGTTTCCTTACAATTTATTATAGAATTATCTCTTATCCTATAAATCATTAAAGCTTTTTCCGTATAATATATTTTTTTTGCTAAACAAAATAGTATGGTTCCAAAATCATGATCTTCATGATAAATTCCATGAGTAAAACGAAGAACATAATTATTTAAAATAGCAATATCAAAAGCTCCTTGCCAAGCAAAATAAAAACTAAAAAAACTATTTTCTTGCAATAGTTCTATACCATTTTCATAAAAATCTTTTTTACTCTTACTCATCAAATTTGTGTCAGGATTTTTTATAAATTTGCAATCATTTTCATGAAATTCATCAAAATTATGTATGCAAATATCCAAATTCTTTTTAATCATATTTTCAACACATAATTCTATACAATCTTTTAAAAAATAATCATCAGAATCTAAAAAATGTATTATAGAGTTAGGCAATTCTTGTATTATAAAGTCATTGATATTTTCTAAATTGGTTTTAATATATCTTTTTTGAATTTGTTTAAAATTTGATTTTATATCTTCTTTTTTTATTATTTTTGTTGTTTTTTCAAAAGTATGAGTTTTCTCAAAAGAGATAATATCTTCTTCTTTATTATCTTCAAAAAAAGATCTAAGTTTGGTTCCTTTTATAAATTCTATCCCTACATTTCTAGCTGAACTCAATCCGCCATTTTCTTTTGAAATGAGAAAAATTCTTTCATCTTTTTGTAGATATTCTAAAGCTATTTCTAAACTTTCATCATTACTTCCATCATCAACTAAAATAATATCTAAGTTTTTATATGTTTGATGAATTACGCTCTCAATGCATTCTTTTAAATATGGTGCCACATTATAAATTGGGATAATAATACTTATTAAAGGATTATTCATTATAACTCTTTATTTTTTTTAATTTTAGACAATAGAATATAATATATTCTCTTTGCTTTTTCTTTCTTTTTTAAAAATTTATATTTCAAATAAGAAATTTTATGACTTTTATGTAAAAACCAATATATATTCATCTTAATAAAATAAGAATAATATCTTAAGATATTCTTTTTTAAATTCATTTTTTCAATCACCCTAAGAGCGAAATTTAAATCCTCTAAATAAATATCATATTTTTGATCATTTTCTTTACAAATAGAACTTTCGCAAATCATATAATTATAAAGACAATCTTCAATAAAAACCATTTTTTCATTAATCAAAGAAATGTAAACTAGCATATCTTCAGCATAAACAAATCTACGATCAATTTTTTGAATTCTTTCAATAAAAAAATCTTTTTTAATCATTAAAAAACATAAATTCCAAGGCATTTGACAAAAACAATTAATATTTTTTTAAATTCTTGATAATCTTTTACTCTTGGATTTAAAAAAGAGATTTCATTATTTTCATTTTTTTTGCAACCAAATTGCAATAAATTATTATCTTTTATGTTTATCAAACACACTTCGCAAGCATTTAATTCCAAATAATCATCCGGATCTAAAAACATGATATAAGATGAGTTTGAATTTAAAACTCCTATATTTCTACTTGCAAAGGTTCCTAAGTTTTTTTCATTATGAACAATTTTTATTCTCTCATCTTTTTTAGCATACTCTTTAGCTATATCTATGCTTTTATCATTGCCACAATCATCTACAACTATGATTTCTATATCTTTAAAGGTTTGATTAATGCAACTTTGTAAAGCTCTTTCTATATATGGTTCTACATTATAAGTGGGCAAGATGATTGAAATTTTAGGCATGATTGTCCTTAAAAATGCTTGTTAATAAAATATAAATTACTCTAATTGCAAACAAAATGACTTTTTTTAAGATTATATTTATATTTTTATTATAACATAGAAATAAAAATTCGGCATATATAATGAAAAAAAGTATTTTATTGACTATTTTTGATTTAAGTGTTTTTGGTGGGACAGAAAGAGCGGTTATTAATTTAGCCAAAATGTTTCAAACTTGCAATGTTAATATTACTATTTTAAGCTTTTATAAACAAAATGAAACATTATCTTTTCAAATCCCTGAAAATACACAAATTAAATATATCGGAAACACTCCTCCTTGTGAAAATTCTTTATTTTATAAAAATAAATATTTAAAATTTTTCAAATATGCCTGTTTAAGTTTAAAATGGTCTAAATTTATAAATTCTTTTGATGCGGTTATTTCAAATGATTATGACATTTTAATACCATTATTAAAAAATAAAAAAACTAAATATATTAAAATATTGCATGGAAATTACACAAATACTTATAAATCATGTAAAGCTTTAAACTTTTTTGATACTATTGTGATTTTATGTTCAAAAGAAATTGATTTTTATAAAAAATATTTTCATAAACAAATAGAAATAATTCCTAACTTTTTACAAAAAACCCCAAATATATCATCAAATCTTAATAATAAAATCGTTTTAGCTGTTGGCAGGTTTTCCCACGAAAAAGGTTTTTTAAGACTTATAGAAATTTGGGAGATTTTACAAAAAAAAGAATCTTATAAAGAATGGGCTCTTCACATTGTAGGGGATGGATATTTAAAAAAAGAAATTCAAAAAGAAATAAATAAAAAAAATCTACAAAAATCTATCATTTTAAAACCCTTTACCAAAGAAATTGAAAAAGAATACTTAAAAGCAAGTATTTATGTTATGACAAGTTACTATGAAGGTTTTCCTATGGTATTGCTAGAAAGTTCAAGTTATCAAATTCCCACTATAGCTTTTGATATCAATACAGGACCTAGCGATATCATAGATAATGAAAAAAGTGGATTTTTGATTAAAGATGGAGATTTAAACGAATTTGCTAATAAACTTTGTCTTTTAATGGATGATGAAAATTTAAGAAAAGAATTTGGAAAAAATGCCAAAGCTAAAGTTGAAGAAAATTTCAGCTCTCAACAAATTTTAAAACTTTGGAAATCGGTTTTAAAAATATAATTTTATTAAAATTTTCTTTGTCAAAGTTATCAATCTTCTTTTTATTTTAAACATTTTCTTTTTTACATAAAGCAAAAAAGTATTAGAAATATTTTGCTTATAAAAACTATAAAGATTTTCTTCCTTGTAAAGACATAAATCTAAAAAAATTATAAAATAAAACTTATCAACTAATCCTTTTTTTAAGGTTAAAAAATTTTCTTTTATAAAATTTAAAATTTTTATTTGCTCATTGTATTTTCTGTTATCATAGGATAGAGTCAAAGAGAAAATATTGAAACAATAATAATATCCATAATTTTGAGAGTATAAAAAATAAATTGTTTTTATAAATGATAACAAATAAAGAAAGATAAGCAAATCTTCTCCCATGTTGATTTTTCCAAAATGTTTGGCATGTTGATAAGCTTGTAAATATTTTTCTTTTTTAATAACTTTTCCGCATAAATTCCAATAACATTTTTTAGAATTAGCGCAATGGCTTAAATAATCATCTAAATTAAGTTTTTGAGAAATTTCTTCATCATTTTTAACAAATTGCATTTCTTTATCTTGTTTAAATAATGAATAACAAACCATATCATTTTCGCATAAAATTTCAACTATTTTTTCGCATAAATTCAATTCTAAATAATCATCAGGATCTAAAAACATAATATAAGAAGAATTGCTTGCTTTTACACCCTCATATCTTGCCCTTAATAAACCTAAGTTTTTTTCATTATGAACAATTTTTATTCTCTCATCTTTTTTAGCATACTCTTTAGCTATATCTATGCTTTTATCATTGCCACAATCATCTACAACTATGATTTCTATATCTTTAAAGGTTTGATTGATACAACTTTGCAAAGCTCTTTCTATGTATGGTTCTACATTATAAGTTGGTAAGATGATTGAGATTTTAGGCATGATTATATTTTTTTAAAAAGTTTTTTTGGATAGCGAAAATAAAATCTTATTTTTTTAAAAAATAAGATTTGATTATAAAAACGATCTTTTAGGGAAAATTTATAACCAACATCCAAAACAAGATTGACAATATCATGCTTTTTTAGCAAATCAGAATAAATTCCATTTTTATAAAAATAATTTTTATTCATTTCATATGTATTCCACATCTCTGAAAAAAGATGGATAAAAGGTTGATTTGCATCCAAAACAACGTTTTCTTGGATAAATTCTTTAGCTCTCTCCCAAGGAATTTGGCATGTTTTTTTATAATCCCAAGCATGATTTTTTAGCTGATTTTTTTCAACTTGCTCTGCTAAAAATGAAGGACCTATAACTCCCCAAGGAATTTGTTTTTTATAATCTATAATTTTTTCTGCTTCATTTATAAGAATTTTCCCAAATTCACAATTTTGAGGAAATTTTAAAAAAGAGGTTGTAATTCTTGGAAAATTTTCATCCTCATCAATCTCTTGAGAAAAGATATACTCTTGATCTAAATCAATATTTTTTAAACAAATCATATCAAGATCAACCCAAACTCCTCCTTTGATGTAAAGCATTTTATATCTAAAATAATCACTAAAGGCAGCTACACCAGCTCCTCTATCATCACTAAAATATTCATCAAAAGAAACGATTTCATTAGCATCTCTAAGCTCAAAATCATCAAATATTTCATTGAGTTTATTAAAAATTTTATCATCAAGATTGTAAGTATAGAGTATAAACTTATAGTTATTATCCAAAAAAGATTTTATAGATAATAATTCCATTAAGCCTATACCCTTATATAGGGGGGGGGTATACCAAAAACTACTCACTTCTTGTTTCATTTACAACCTTCCTTCTAAACCCTTAATTTCTTTTTCCAAATTCAAAAAAAACTTTTCGTTAAATTCCCAAAAATCATTTTTGATTGTTTTTAAGATCTCTAAGCTTTTCTTTTTATCTTGATAATTTTGCCATAAAATTTCTTTATTTTTATTTTCATACCTACCTTTTTCATTAAATTCATAATGATAAAGGCATTCTTTAAAAACAGCTATTTTTTCACACAACATAAAATAAAAATAGCAAAAAAGTACATCCTCTCCATAACAAAGTCTTTCAAAAATATCAATTTTTTCAAAAATTTTAAGGATCAGATCTTTTTTAAAAACCTTTGCCCAAACCGACCAACAATAATGCTTTTGATTGGTTAAAAACTCTAAAAATTGCTTTTTGGTAAAAATTTCATCTTTTTTAAAACGATAAAATTGCTTAGTTTTTACCCTATGAACAAAAGCATCAAAACAAAGCAAATCTAACTCAGACTTAATGCTACAAAAAGCCACCTCACAAGCTTTTAAAGGCAAAAAATCATCCGCATCTAAAAACATCACAAAATCAGCACTCGATTTTAAAACTCCTAAATTTCTACTTGCAAAAGTGCCTAAATTTTTATCATTTTTAAAAATTTTTATTCTTTGATCTTTTTTTGCGAATTCTAAGGCTATCTTTAAGCTTTCATCTTCACTTTTATCATCAATAATTATAATTTCTATGTCTTTAAAAGTTTGGTTGATGCAACTTTGTAAAGCTCTTGAAAGAAAATTTTGAGCATTGCATACAGGGATAATAAGACTGATTTTTGGCATAATTTTCCTAATTTTTTGTTAAAATTATAAAAAATTTTATCTAAATTTTAAGGTTTTCATGAAAATTTTCATCCATCTTCCCACTTGGTTAGGCGATGCTGTGATGGCTTCAGTAGCTTTATACGGCATAAAAGAATATTTTAAAGACGCTGAGTTTATCCTTTATGGATCTTTTGCTTCCACCCAGCTTTTTAAAAATTTTTCCCATTCTAAAATCATCATAGAGGATAGAAAAAAACGCTATAAACAAGCCTTAAAACTACGCAAAGAATTTAAAATAGACTTTGCCATCTCTTTTAGATCGGCCTTATCTTCTAAAATCATTTTAAATATATTAAGAGCGAAAAAAAGATATTTTTTTAACAAGCGTAATTTTAAAGAAGAACATCAAGTTTTAAAATACCTTTATTTTGTAGAAAATTCTTTTAATTTCAAAATTCATTCTAAAGAACTGCGACTCCCAATCAAAGCAAGATTTCCACATCCATTGATACTTAAAAATGGTAAAAAAATTCTAGGGATCAATCCAGGAGCTACTTTTGGAAGTGCTAAGCGTTGGGATGCTAAGTATTTTGCCGAGGTAGCAAAAGAATTTTCAAAAAGCCATGAAATTTTAATTTTTGGTGCAGGTAATGGCGAACAAATTCTTTGCGATGAGATCGAAAAGCTTTTAAAAAAATCAAACATTAAAGCTAAAAATCTTTGCAATAAAACAAGCATTCAAACCTTATGTCAAAATATAGCTTTTTGTGATCTTTTTATCACAAACGATAGCGGCCCTATGCACATAGCAGCTGCTTATAAAATCAAAACCATAGCTATCTTTGGTCCTACCAAATTTACTCAAACCTCGCCTTGGCAAAATCCTAACGCAAAATTAGTGCATTTAAATCTAGACTGTATGCCTTGTATGCAAAAAACTTGCCCTTTAAAACATCATAAATGCATGAAAGATTTAAAACCTGAATTGGTTTTAAATCTTTCATCAAAACTTCTCATCAACCATTTGACAAAGTGCATGGATGATTAAAATATGCATTTCTTGAATTCTTGCTGTATCATTACTTGGCACAACAAGATTGTAATCACAAATTTCATTCATTTTGCCACCACTTTTTCCACTTAGTCCTATGCAAAGCATTTTGAGTTCTTTCGCTTTTTTAAAAGCCTCTAAAACATTAGGACTATTTCCACTTGTTGATATTCCCACTAAGATATCTTTTTCATTTGCCAAAGCCTCAAGCTGTCTTGAAAATACAAACTCAAATCCGTAATCATTGCCTATAGCACTAAGTGCTGAAGTATCAGTAGTTAAAGCTATACCCGCTAAAGCCTTGCGTTCTTTTTTATAACGACCGCTAAGTTCAGCGGCAAAATGCTGAGAATCTGCAGCACTTCCACCATTTCCACAAATAAGAATTTTGCCGTGCTCTTTTAAGCACTGACATATCAATTCACCTACTTTTGCAATTTGTCCTTTAAGAATTTCACTCGCTTTTAATACTTCTTGATGCTCTTGCCATTCTTTTTCTATAAGATCAATCATTTTATTTCCTAATTTTTTCTATAATTTTACTCGTGCTAAAACCCTCTTCAAATTCGATCAATTCAACCCTTGAAACAAGATCAGCCCCTACAACTTCCTTACCTTGATAATCAGCACCCTTAACCAAGATATCAGGCTTTAAGTCCGCGATTAATTTTAAAGGTGTATCTTCATTAAAGATCACAACAAAATCCACAAAATAAAAAGCCGCCAACATACAAGCTCTTTGAAACTCTGAATTTATAGGTCTTTCACTTCCCTTTAAACGGCGCACACTCTCATCAGAATTTAGCCCTACTATTAACACATCACCTAGTTTTTTCGCTTTTTGAAGATACTTTATATGCCCAAAATGCACTATATCAAAACATCCATTAGTAAAAACGACTTTTTTATTTTTATCGCTTAAAATTTTCATAAGCTCATTTTTACTAACAATTTTTTTCTCCAAATCACTTCTTTTAAAGCTTTTTATCTCATCAAAACTCACACTCACACTACCCACTTTACTCACAACAACCGCTGCTGCCTCATTGGCAATTTCACAAGCTTTAAAAATATCCACTTTATTTGCTAAACAAAAAGCTAAAACCGCGATCACGCTATCCCCTGCTCCGGTAACATCATATACTTCCAAAGCCTTAGCTGGTGCAATGTGTAATTTTTGATCATACACTGCAATTCCCGCTTCTGAAAGAGTGATCATGGAATATTTTAAATTAAAATCATCTTTTAATTTTTTAATGCCTTTTTCTAAATTCTCTCCATCTAAATTTTCAAATTTTAAAGCCTCTAAAGCTTCTTTTTTGTTTGGAGTGAGTAAAGTTGCGCCACTATATTTGCTAAAATCACTCCCTTTTGGATCGATTAAAATAGGAATGTTTAATTCATTAGCTTTTTGTATAAATGCTTTGCATACCTTAGAAGTTAAAACCCCTTTAGCATAATCACTCAAAACCACTGCTTGAAAATCTTTAATGTATTTGCAAAATAAAGCGATGAGTTCTTCTTCTAAAACTATATCATTTACATCTTCTTCATCAAGCCTTAATACTTGCTGATTATGTGCCATAATACGATTTTTAAAAGGAGTTTTACGTCCCTTTTGGATTAAAAACTCGCCCTTTAAATTTTCTTTTAAAAATTCACTATTTCTATCATCGCCTATCACACCCAATGCAAAAACATCCGCTCCTAAGCTTTTTAAATTCGCATAAACATTTGCAGCTCCACCAAGTCTTTGATCTTGCTTTAAAGTTTTTGCCACTAAAACAGGGGCTTCAGGACTAATACGCGAACAATCACACCAAGTGTAATTATCCACCATAAAATCCCCAATAATAAGAATTTTAGGTCTTTGCTGACTTAAAAATTCAAGCATTCACTTCCTTTTCAAAAAGTCGTTTAATTTCATCTAAATAATCCTTAATTCCTGCCTCAAGACTAAATTTTGGCTGATAAGCCCAATCTTTAGAAAGATCAGCTTGAGTATGAAATTGATAAGCTTTAACATAAGGATTTGGAATATACTCGCAAGGTAAATTTGTGCCTAGTTCTTTTTGCAAAATATCAACTATATCTTGAAAAGTCCTTGCTACACCACTACCTACGTTATAAACACCGCATTTAGAATCAAGTGCAACCAAATTCGCATCAATAGCATCTTTAATATACACAAAATCTCTATAAATTTGATCACTCTTTTCAAATAAACGAGGATTTTTACCTGCTAAAATTTGATGGCCAAATTGCACTACCATAGAGGCGGTTTTATTTTTATAAAATTCACCTTTTCCATACACATTAAAATATCTAAGTCCGACAAGATGGGCTTTATCATAATATTTTCTTGCGATTTTATCCATCATAAGTTTTGAAAATGCATAAGGGTTTTTAGGATCTTCAACCCCAACTTTTTGAGGACTTGATTGATTACCATAAACTGAAGCAGAACTTGCATAAATCAATTTTGCATTGATATCTATACTCAATTCTATAAAATCTTTAAAAGTATTTAAATTTGTTGTTAAAACTTTATTTTGATTATAAACTGTAGTATCTGAAATAGCTGCTTTATGAAAAATCACATCGGGCTTAAAGTTTTTAATCTTTTGTAAAGTTTTTTCATCTTTAATATCCCCAACGTAAAGCTCACCATCAAAATCAAGCAAATTTTTAAAATGTCCAAAACATTCTAAATTTCCATTATCTAAAAGTTCATTGCTTGACATTTTATCAATGATTAAAATTTCATGATCTTTTTGCAATTCTAAAGCAAGTCCAGATCCTATAAAACCTGCTCCACCCGTAATGGCTATTTTCATTTATTTTTTCCTTTCTCAAAAAAACTTAAAACTTCTTTTAAATTTTCAAATTGCTTAAAAAAATTTCCTTCTTTTTTTTCTTGACTAACCAAAATCAAAGTTTTGATGTTTGCATTAAAACCCGCTTGCATATCGCTTAAATTATCCCCTATAAATACAGAATTTTCCATATCTATATCAAATTCTTTTTTAGCCTTTAAAAGCATACCAGGCTTAGGCTTTCTACAATCGCAATCTTGCAAATGCGGACAATGATAAATTTTAGAAAAATGAATTTTTTCCTTTTCAAATTCTTTCAAGAAAAAATCACAAAGCTTAGAAAAATCTTCCTCGCTATAATACCCTCTTGCGATACCTGATTGATTTGTAATGATAAAAAGCAAATAATCCTTTTTTAAAAAATAACGACACAAATCAAAAATACCTTCACAAAATTCAAAATCTTCGATTTTATAAACATATTTTTTGTCGATATTTATAACACCATCTCTATCTAAAAATAACGCTTTTTTCATAAAAAATATTATAGTATATTTTAAAAAAATATCAGCTTTTAAAATAAAAAATATTGCAAAAAATAAAAATATATTCTTTGAAATGATTAAGGAGATTATAAAAATATAAGATATATAATAGCTTTGACATTAAATTAAATTAAGGAGAAGTGTCAAATGAAAAAAATGTTAGTAATCTCTGCATTAGCATGTATCGGTGTTTCAGCTTTTGCTGCTGATGGTGCAACTATATTTAAAAAATGTGCGGTATGCCACGGTGCAAAAGCAGATAAAGTTTATTTAAATAAAGTTCCAGCTCTTAAAACTTTAAGCTTTGAAGAAAGAGCACAAGCACTTAAAGAATATAAAGCAGGCACAAGAAACAAATTTGGCCAAGGTGCTATTATGAAAGTTCAATTAAATAGCTTAAGCGAAGCTGATTTAGAAGCTGTTGATAAATATATTGAAACTTTAAAATAATTTCAAAGCTTTCATTTTTATAATGAAAGCTCAATCTTTTTTATCTTTTAAAGCCTTTTTTTTACGATTTTCAAGCTCTATAGCATCACGTAAAGACTCTTCATCATCATTTAAAGTAACAAATTTGTAATCATCATCAAATTGTTTAGTTTTTATTCCCCAAAGCAAGATAGCTAAAATCACACAAAAACCAAGAATTGAAACAGCTATCATCATCGTAATCACACTATTCATTTTTTATCCTTAAAGCATTTAAAACCACCATTATACTACTAAAAGACATAGAAATCGCTGCAATTAAAGGATTGATAAGTCCTAAAAAAGCCAAAGGTATAGTACAGGCATTATAAAGTAAAGAAAGAGCTAAATTTTGCTTGATGATTTTATAAGTATTTTTTGAAATTTGTATAGCATTTTTTAAAGAATTTAAATCATTTTTTAAAAGCAAAATATCACTATTTTCGATCGCCAAATCACTTCCTTCACGCAAACTTACAGAAACAGCAGCGTATTTTAATGCCAAAGCATCATTAACCCCATCACCCACAAACAAAACTTTTTTATTTTGACTTAGTTGCTCTATGGTTTGCATTTTTTCTTCAGGCAAACAAGCAGCTTTAAAATCTGAAATTTCAAGCTCATTAGCAATTTTTTCAACTGCTTTATAATTATCGCCGCTTAAAATCATCACTTGAGTTTTTATAGATTTAAGATAAGTGATCAAGTCTTTAGCTCCTTCTCTTAAAACACTTGAAAATTCAAAATAAGCCAAAACCTCATCATTTTTAGCAAAAATAAAATGAGAATTATTAAATTCTTTATCAAAAACTATGTTATTTTCTTGTAAAAATTTCAAATTTCCACCTAAAAAAACTTTATCGCTTATTACAGCCTTAATGCCCTTTGCTTGTATATTACTCACTTCTTTAAAATCCAAATTTAAACGTTTAGCGTTTTTATTTTTACTTAAAAATTGCGCGACACTTTTTGAAATCGGATGATTTGAAAGCGAAACAAAGGTATAAATTTCATCAATATTTAATTTTTCATGCAAGAAAAAATCTTTCACCTCTAAATTAGGCTTAGTTAAAACTCCTGTTTTATCAAATACAACCGTATTGCATTTTGAAAGATCTTCAACCACACTTGAACTCTTAAATAAAATTGCTTTTTTTAGTGCTCTACCAAGTGCTACAAGATTGCTAACTGGAGTAGCCAAAGCTAAAGCACAAGGACAAGCTATGATTAAAACTGAAATGGCATTGATTAAAGAAATTTCAATTCCAGCCTTATAATAAAAAAACCACACCAAAAAGCATATCAAAGCAAAACTTAAAACCACGCGAGAAAAATAAGAAGAAATTTGAGAAACCAAACTTTCAAGTTTTGCTTTTTTCATACTTGCAAATTCCAAAAGCTTTATGATTTGACTTAATTTGGAATCATTGTAAATTTTACTCGCCTCATATTCAATACTTCCATCTAAAACAATACAAGCAGAATTGATCACATCTCCTTGCTTAACCAAACAAGGCTCGTTTTCTCCACTTAAGGATGAAGTATCAATACTTGCTTCACCTTTTTTACAAATCCCATCGATTAAAATTTTATCTCCACTTTTGAGTAAAATCCTATCCCCTACACACACTTTTTGCACTTCTTTAGGACTAAAATCTTTTCCATTAAAAACCATAACCTCATTTTGCAAAAAATCATTCAAACCGTCTATAGTGTCTAGAGCGCGTTTTTTGCTAAACATTTCAAGATATTTTCCTATAAATACAAAGCAAATAATCATCGCAACCGAATCAAAATAAACCTCAGAAGATCTTGTAAACATAGCCCATAAAGAATAGCTATACGCCAAAGTAGCGCCGCTAATGACTAAAGTATCCATATTAAGGCTTTTAAGTTTTAAAGATCTCAAAGCACTTTTATAAAAATTAGATCCGGTATAAAAAAGAACAGGAGAGCAAAGAATGAATTCAAAAAAATTCAAAATATCTTTTGTATCTCTATCCATACCGCTAAAAAAACCAGCATATTTTGCCACTGCAATCCACATGATATTCATCACACAAGCAATACCCACTACAAGCTTAGAATAAAATTCCCTTTTCATCAAATCAGCTTTTTTCGAGCTTTTAGCAGGATTATACGCACTTGCTTTATAGCCTATGCTTTCGATTAAATTTAAAATTTGACTCAAAGAAATACTTTCTTTATCGAAAACTATCCTTGCTTTATGGCTTAAATGATTGATATCTAGTTCTAAAATTCCTTGCTGTTTGATTAAAATCTTTTCATTAAGCCACACACAAGCTGCACATTCAATACCATGAATCATAAGATAAATTTCACTAAAACCTTCCTTAGTTTGAGTGATAAATTCATCATAATTTTTATTTGAAAATTCTAAATTTACAGGCTTTAAAGATCGATCTCCTAATCTTTCATAAAATTCATCCAAGCCCGTTTCATGCAAGATTTTCCAAACACTCTCACATCCTTTACAACAAAAAAATTTATCTTTATAAAGAATCATTTGGGATTTTTGATAACTTAATCTACAATGTTCACATTTCATAATTAATCTTTAAAAAATATTTTTTTATAATTATAAACAAATATATGCAAATTATTTGACAAAAAGTATATTTTTTTATTAAAATCACAATTTTAATTTACTACTGCAAATGACTGCATAATTTCTTGCGAGGGCTTATGGAAAAAGAAAAAAAACAACATCAAAGAACCCATATTCCAGTTGAGGGTTATAAAATAGAAGACTTAAAATTACTTGATTTAGAAAATTTAGTCAAAATTGCAAACGAATGCGAAATAGAAAATCCACGCGAATTTCGTCGCCAAGAACTTATTTTTGAGATTTTAAAAGCACAAACTAAAAAAGGCGGCTTTATACTTTTTACCGGAATTTTAGAAATTTCAAGTGAAGGTTATGGCTTTTTAAGAGGTATGGATTCTAACTTAAGCGATAGTGTTAATGATGCTTATGTTTCTAATTCTCAAATCCGTAAATTTGCATTGCGTGTAGGCGATATCGTCACAGGACAAGTTAGAGAACCTAAAGATCAAGAAAAATATTACGCACTTTTAAAAATCGAAGCGATCAATTACATGCCTTTACAAGAAGCTAAAGAAAGGCCATTATTTGACAATCTAACTCCGATTTTCCCTACTGAAAAAATCAAACTCGAATACGATCCTATGAAATTAACAGGACGCGTTTTAGATCTTTTTACCCCTATAGGAAAAGGGCAACGTGGGCTTATTGTAGCGCCGCCTAGAACAGGTAAAACAGAACTCATGAAAGAATTAGCAGCTGCAATTGCTAGAAATCACCCAGAAATGCATTTAATCGTTCTTTTGGTTGATGAAAGACCTGAAGAAGTAACCGATATGCAACGTTGTGTTAAGGGTGAAGTTTTTAGCTCCACTTTTGATTTACCTGCTTATAATCACGTTCGCGTTGCAGAACTTGTTATAGAAAAAGCAAAAAGAATGGTTGAAACAGGCAAGGATGTCATCATTTTACTTGATAGCATCACAAGACTTGCTAGAGCTTACAATACAGCAACTCCTAGCAGTGGAAAAGTTTTAAGTGGTGGTGTAGATGCAAACGCACTCCATAAACCAAAACGCTTTTTTGGCGCCGCTAGAAATATAGAAAATGGTGGATCTTTAACCATCATAGCTACAGCATTAATCGACACCGGTTCTAGAATGGATGATGTGATTTTTGAAGAATTCAAAGGAACAGGAAATAGTGAAATCGTACTTGATAGAAATATTTCTGATAGAAGAATTTATCCTGCAATCAATATCATCAAATCAGGAACAAGAAAAGAAGAACTTTTACAAGGTGTTGGGGAACTTCAAAAAATTTGGGCAATACGCTCGGCTATTTCTCAAATGGATGATGTTGAAGCACTTAAATTTTTATATTCTAAAATGCTAAAAACTAAAGACAATGTCGAACTTTTATCTATAATGAATGAGTAAAAATGCTTCAAGCACTAGCCGTTAAATATAGACCAAAAACCTTTGATGAGCTTATAGGGCAAAAAACTGTTAGCACAAGTTTAAAATACGCACTCAATAACAACCGCCTAGCCCATGCTTATCTTTTTTCAGGTTTAAGAGGTAGTGGAAAAACCTCTAGTGCTAGAATTTTTTCTCGAGCTTTGGTTTGCGATCAAGGGCCTAGCGATACTCCTTGTGGAACTTGTAAGCAGTGTATCGCGGCTTTAGAGGGAAAACACATCGATATCATAGAAATGGATGCGGCAAGTAATCGTGGTCTTGAAGATATACAAGCTTTGATCGAACAAACTAAATACGCTCCTTCTATGGCTCGTTTTAAAATTTTCATTATCGATGAAGTGCATATGCTTACCCCTCAAGCTGCAAACGCACTTTTAAAAACCCTAGAAGAACCGCCAAGCTATGTAAAATTTATACTTGCAACCACCGATCCTTTAAAACTTCCCGCTACGGTTTTATCAAGGACTCAACATTTTCGCTTTAAGCAAATTCCACAAAGCGAAATTCAAAATCATCTTAAAGAGATTCTCATCAAAGAAAATGTTCGTTTTGAAGAAGAAGCTTTAAAATTTCTTGCAAGAAGTGGCAATGGATCTTTAAGAGATACGCTGACTTTGCTTGATCAAGCTATTATTTTTTGTCAAAATGATATTAGCGTACTTAAAATCACTGATATGTTAGGCTTTTTAGATCCAAATAAAATCAAAGAATTTTACCATGCTATTTTGACTAAAAACAAAGAAAAAGTTTTTGAGTTTTTAGATGAGCTTAAAGAATATGAAGCCTCTAGCGTTATAGATGAGATGCTATTTTATCTTAAAGAAAGTTTTTTTGCTAGAAGCACTGAATTTTCAACTCTAATTTATGAAAGATTTTTCCGTATTTTAGCTCGTGCTAAAAATATGATTTGCGATGATGATGGCTTTACGCTTTGTGTGATGGCTTTTATGATGATGGAAGCAAGTTATCTTAAAGAAATTGATACACAAATCAATGAAATGGAGCAAAAAAAAGCTGAAAATATCACTCCAAAAATCACACCGATTTTAGAACAAAAAATTGAGGAAAAACCAAAAGCAAAAAATGCCTATGAATTGCTTTTAGAAGCTATATACGATAGAGATTATGAACTTGGGGAATGTTTTGAAAAAAGCACTCGATTTATCAGTTATGAAGATGAGATTTTAACGATCAGTTCTAATGCAACAGGGGAAAATCGTACCCAACTTAATAAAGGCTTTAAACTCATACAAGAGCTTTTAAAAGATAAATTAGGACAAAATGCAAAAATTGCTGTGCAAAAAGAAATAGTCATTGATGAAAGCAAACTCCAATCCATCACTCAAGAACCTAGCACTCTTTCAAATTCAAAACTCGATCTTAATTCATCTTTTAATGAACTCAAGCAAGGTGCTAAAAAATTTAATCCCGAAGAAGATGTTAAAGAGGCTTTAAAAGATTGCTTTGGAGAGCCTCAAATTCAAGAATAATCAAATATTTTTTAACCGCAAAGAATTAAGCACAACTGTTATAGAACTAAAACACATAGCCAAAGCTGCAAAATGCGGACTTAAAGCTATGAAAGGCACAAAACCTGCTGCGATAGGAATACAAAGTGTATTATAGATAAAAGCCCAAAAAAGATTTAATTTGATTATTTTTCTTGTTTTTTTAGAAAGAGAAAAACAATATAAAATATTTGCTAAATTTTCCTTAATCAAAATAAAATCCCCTGTTTTTTTAGCCAATTCATTAGCTTTTGAAAAACTCATACTCACACTTGCTAAAGATAATCCCGCTGCGTCATTTAAACCATCTCCTATAAACAAAGCTTCTTTAGAATTTTTAATAATTTGAAGTTTTTCTTCTGGTTTTAATTGTGCATAAAAATCATCAATATCTAATTCTTTGGCTATTTTTTCAACACTTTCTTGATTGTCTCCGCTTAAAATAACACTTTTAATCCCTTGTTTTTTTAATCCTACTATGAGTTCTCTTGCACCCTCTTTTAAAGAACTATCAAGCAAAACTCCCCCTAAACAATGAGAATTTTTTGCGAAATACACCTTGATACTGCTTAAATTTTTAAATTGATTAAAAAAATGATCGCATTCTTTAGTATCTACGCCTTTGCTATCTAAAAAATACCGACTTCCTATAAAATACGTATCATCATTTTCTTTATAAATTATACCTGCACCAACGACAATCTCACCCTCGCCTTTTAACTCAACATGGGTATTTTTACTCAAACTTTTTGCAATAGAATGAGAACTTAAAGTCTCTATCTCACAAAGTTTTTGAAAATCATCTTGATTTAGATTGTGCTTAATGATCTCTAATTCTTCTTTAGTTAAAGTTCCGGTTTTATCAAAATAAGCAAGTTTGATTTGGCTTAACTTTTCTAAAGCGGCAGGATTTTTAAGCAAAATAAAATTTTTAGCCGCATTTGAACTTGCTACAACTAAAGCAATGGGCGTTGCAAGCCCTAAAGCACAAGGACAAGAGATCAAAAGCACAGCACAAGCACGCAAAAAAGCTGTATTTAAATTTGCCCTAAAAAGCCAAAATAAAAATACACACAAAGCTAAAATGATGATAGATGCAACAAAATATTTAGAAATTTTATCCGCTAAAGTTGCCAATGGAGTTTTTATATTTCCTGCATAAAAAACTAAATTTTTAATTTGTTCTAAAGTGCTATCCATTGCTTTTTTATTTGCTTTAATTTTTAGCATACCATTTAAAACAATACCACCTGCTTGCACCTCATCGTTTTCTTTTTTTAAAACAGGAAAAAATTCTCCATTTAAAAAGCTCATATCTACTTCAGCACTTCCGCTTAAAATCGCCCCATCAGCAACGATACTTTCACCTTCTTTGACTAAAATAACATCTCCGGCCTTAACAAAGGCGCTAGAAATTTCCTTAACTTCATCGTTTTCAAGCAAAATTCTTGCCTTTTTTGTATCAATTTTTTCAAGATTTTTTTGATAGCTTTCAGCCTTGAGTTTGATTTTATTTTCAAGATATTTTCCTAAAAGCACAAAGGAGATAATCATCATAGCACCGCTAAAATACAAATGCTTTTCATCAAAAATTCTAAAATAAATCAAACAAGAATACACAAAAGCACTCATCACCCCTAAAACAATAAGAGTGTTCATATCTAAATTTTTATTTTTCAATCCCAAAAAAGCATGAGAAAAAAAATCTCTCCCACAATAAAAAATCCCAAAAAAGCTTAAAAACATTTGCATATTTTGTGAAAAAAAACTTTGATCAAACATTTCAAAATACATCACAACAACACTTAAAACTATGCTTAAAAGTAAATTTTTTCTAAGCTCGATGTGTTTTTTTATTTTATACTCTTCCAAGCTTTGCTCATCTTCTAAAATTTCAAAGCCCAAATTTTTTATTTTTGCTAAAATTTCTTTGCGTTTTTCATCCTTTTGGATGAGAAAAATTCCACTCGAATTCACATAAGAAACACTAGCTTCTTCAACGCCTTCTATTTTTTTACATGCTCTTTCTATAGCATTAGAGCAATTGACACAAGTCATCTTTCCTATTTTGACACGAAATTCTTGCATTTTTATATACGCTCTACGATCTCAAATCCTAATTCTTGAAATTCATTTTTAAAATTTTCCAAATTCTCTTCTTGTAAATTTACACTTAAAATTTTATTCTCCAAATCTATATCGATTAAACCATATTCATCTTGCAAGGAATTTTTTATCAAATTGACACAATTTATACAATTGATATTTTTTACTTTAAATTTCATGAGTCTTCCTTTCTTATGATACTTGGTTGTATTGTAATATGTCCTATATTAAAATGCTCTAAAAGCTCACTTGAAAGCTCTTGATAAAGCTTTTCAAATTCTAGCAATTCTTTAATATCCACTTCGATATGTAAAGTTGCCACAAACATTTTATTTGTAATTTCTACGATATGTAAATCCAAAATTTTACTCACTTGATGGTGCTTTAAAATCAACTCTTCAACACTTTTTACATCTACAGGCGAAGTCTCTAATAAAATATTGATACTTTTTCTTAATAACTTAATCGACCACCTTAAAAGTAAAAGAGATAAAATCAAAGCTAAAATCGTATCAATATAAACAATTTGAGTATAATAAACAACGACTCCACCTATAATCACAACTAAAGATCCAAGCAAATCACTCATCATGTGCAAAAAAGCGGACTTCATATTGACATTATCTAAATTTGCACCCTTAAACATCAAAAAAGTATTAAAAGCATTGACTAAAAAACCTAAAATTGCAACTACAATCATAGTTTTTGCATCTATATTTACTGGATAAAATAATTTTTCTATACTTTCATAAATGATAAAAATTGCAGATAATATAATCGTTAAAGCATTGATAAAGGCCACTAAAATTTCTAATCTAAAATAACCAAAGGTTTTTTGCTTGTCTTTAAATTTTTCAATCGCAATGATCGCAAAAAAACTAAGGGCTAAGGCAAAAACATCGGAAAACATATGCAAAGTATCGCTTAATAATGCTAAAGAATTTGAAAGTATAGAATACACAAATTGCACAAGCATCATTAAAAAAGTCATAATAAGGGATATTTTTAAAATTTTCTTATCCACATTACGCGCATCTGAATGATCGTGATGATGGTGGTGATCGTGATGATGATCGTGGCATTTTTTAACTAGAGGTTTGTGCGATAGATACTTTTGCATTTTTATCCTTTTTATTTTTATTGTATAATAAAAGAATAAAAATTTAAGAAAAAACAAGCTTTTTGCAATTATTTTTTAAAATTTAATCCTGATTTGCGTGTCTTGTCATCATGAAACTTTGCTCAAAAAAGATAAGCAAAGTCACACTCACCCCTATAGCCAAAGCTAAAGTTACAGAAACAGTAGTTAAAAAATAATCAAAAAATTGCACCAAAAAATCAGTTTTAGCTTGAAGATCTTCACTGCGTATAAAAGAAATCAGATGCAAAATCGCCTTATAAGCATAAATTCCTGGGATCATCGGTATAAGTGCAGGAAATGCGATAATTTCTGCAGGAGTTTTCATAATCTTAGCCAAAATTATACCCAAACAACCTATACAAAAAGAGGCCATAAAAGTTGCTATTGCTAAAGTTTGAAAGTGAAAATATTCTGTTAAAACAAAACGAAAGCCATGAGCAATAGCCGCTAAGAACGCGGAAGCGATCAACGTTTTTAAAGGAGGATTACAAGCATAGGCAAATCCAAAACCAGCCAAAGCAGCAAAAAACATATCTTTTAAAACAAATTCTATCATTTTAAAATTCCAAAATTTGATAAACTAAGCGTCATGTAAATTCCAAGAGCGATACAAGAAATTAAGATCGCAACGCTAATAATACGACTTACACCCATTAAAATATGATCTTTAAGTATATCAATAACTGAATTAATAAAAAAAACACCAGGGATAAGATACAAAATGCTAGAACCTAAAGCCACATCAGATGTATTAGTATAGCCCATATTAAGCCCTAAAAAAACAAAACCCGAAGAAACAAAAGAGCAAATGATGTATTGAATTCTTAAATCTATTTTGATTTTTGTCAATAAAAATCTTAAAATTAAACCCAAAAAAGTTCCAAAACACACCAAAACACCCGAACCAAAATCCCCTCCAAAAAGCCTGCAAAAAGCCGAATTTGCAATAGAAACCAAAATAAGAGTAACTATAAAAGAACGCTTTTCTTGATGAGTAACTTGATCAAATATAGCTTTTGCTTTTTCAAGATCATATTTATGATCATATATAGCCCAACTTAAAGCACTCAAATCCAAAATGATTTTGAAATTAATATAAGCATGATGATTAGGGATAACATAAGTTCTATGCAAAGAATTATCACTTTTATCAACAATATTTAAAGTGATGTGGTGAAAAAAGAAATTGATATTGATCTCATAACCATAAACTTCAGCGATCCTTCCTACACATTTAGCCACCCTAGATGTATAAGTTCCAGCTCCTAATAAAGTTTTAGTATAGACTATAAGAAAGTTAGTTAAACTTTGTATATCAGGCTTTTGCATATATATTTCTTTGTGATTAAAATTGATCTATTATAACAAATTTTTAAAATAAAAAATATAAATTGTAAGAAAATTTCTAAAATTTAAAGAAGATAAAAGAAAGATAAAAGCGGCTTTAAACCGCTTTTATTATTTACCAGCAACTGAAACTTGATTTGGATTATCTGCTGCACGAGCAACCATGCACTCTTTTAAAACAGCAGCGTCATTTGCGTCTTTAACTTTTTTATTGATCCAACGTTCAATTTGTTTCATTGTTTTTGATTCTGGTTCTGGAGCTTCATATTTTGCCATTAAGCTAGCACAATCAGCTAAAGCAATGATAGGTAATAAACCCAAAAAAAGTAATTTTTTCATATCACTCACCCCTTAAAATTTCACATTATACATTAACATAACATTATCAGCTCTTGATTTTTCTTTCTTAGCTCCACCAAATGGCAATCCACGATTTCCCCATTTGTTTTGGATATTGGTATAGCTTAATCTTAAGAATTGATATCTATCAAGCTGATAAATCACATAGAAATCATTTGCTATACCTCTAGTCATTCTTATATTAAGTGGATCGTTGATGCTTGGACGACTCATAGTGTACCAGTATCTGCTACCCCAGAAGAACTCATAACCTACTTTTAAAGCTTTAGTAAAGTCATAGCGTCCGCCTACATGCACTGCATAACCATCTTTTTCGTTAAATTTGCCATCACCATATCCTTTGCTAATAAGCGCTGTACTTAATAGAGGATTTATTTCATTATCACTTCCTTTAGAATAACCCAAAGAGGCAAACCAATTGAAATTTGTTCCAAAGGTATTATAATTTTCAAAATGGATATTTGCTAAAGTTAAGGTTCCTAAATTAACAACTCCATCATCATCCAATAAATTTGACCCAGGAATTGGCAATGAAAAATCAGTCATACGAGCCGCATTGAAAATAATCAAGTTATTTCCCATGCTACCTAAAGGAAGTTCTCCTTCTACGGCTGCATAGTAAAGATTTGCATCCGCATCTTTTTGATCACTCATCCAATCTCTTACTTTTCCTTCCTCATCCCATTGATAAGCTTTACCATAAGCTGCACGGATCGCTACTTTATGATCTTGTAAGCTTTCAGGTTTATAAGTGATAACCGCAGCATCACCTAAAGTATTGATCGCTAAAGCTGGATAGGTTGATTGTCTTAAAGCATTGTTTCTAAGATTTGTTCCAGGACCATCGGTTCCAGGTTGTCTTCCTATAGTTGCAATCCACTCAGGTGTGATGTAATAATCAAGATAAGCTCTATCTACGTAAAGAGCTGGACCGCTTGTTCTTGTGTTTCTTCCTGCATCTAGCTCAAGTGGGCCTCCAACCCATCCCATTTGAGACCAGTTTTTAGCCATAGACAAACGACCGTAGAATTTAGTTTTTTCATTGATGTCTGCATTCATATTTAAATGAAGTTCCATCATCCACTTGTTATTTGCATGATAACTTGTAGTAGGAAGTTTGTAGTTTGTGTTTGAAACGGCATTTGAGAATTCAAGTCCGAATTTAACTTTGCTTAAAGCAGCTTGGAATTCATTATCATCTGCTCTATCGTTAAGATCAGCAAGTTCAGCATTAACTTCTTTGTTTTGCTTAGCTTGCGCTTCTCTTTCTTTTCTGATTTCTTTTAATTCGGCTTGAATTTTTGCAAGCTGTTTTTGAAGCTTAGTGATTTCATCATCTGTAGTTTGTGCAAAAAGTGATGATGAAAGAATACAAGCACTCAAAATAATTGAAAACTTAGTTTTCATAATAATAACTCCTTGTAAATATTTCATTGAAATAAAAAGGGTTATTTTAAGAAAAAAAAGCTTTAATTTAGATTATATTAATCATTTTTTGCTAGTAATTTCTATATCTAAAATTTTATCGCCTTGGCGTATTGAGTCTAGCACCTCTAAACTTTCTTCATCTTCTAAATCGATTTGCCCAAACACAGTATGCACTCCATCTAAGTGAGGTTGTGGGCTATGACAAATAAAAAATTGCGATCCACCAGTATCTCTTCCTGCGTGTGCCATTGATAAAGTTCCGCGTAAATGCTTATGCTTTTGATCATCGCATTCGCAAGGAATTTCATAACCAGGCCCGCCTATGCCATTACCATAAGGACAGCCTCCTTGCACAACAAAATTTGGAATCACTCTATGAAAGGTTAGATCTTTGTAAAATCCTTCATTGACTAGATTAGCAAAATTGCAAACCGTTTGAGGAGCTTCATCTGCAAAAAGCTCGAGTTTCATTGTGCCTTTTTCTGTTTTGATTAAAGCAAATTTATATTTGTCTGCATTAGTAGTATCGATTTGCTTAAGCATTTTTTCTCCTTATTCTATATTGGTATAAACAGCTTGAACGTCATCGTCTTCTTCAAGTTTATCTAAAAGCTTTTCTATATCGTTAAGTTGCTCTTCGCTAAAACTTAAAGGATTGTTAGCGATGTATTCAAGTCCGGCTTTTTTAAGCACCAAACCTTTAGCCTCTATAGCCGAGCTTAATTCTCCAAAGGCAGTATAATCTCCGCTGATAACTAATTCTTCTTCATTTTGTTCTAATTCTTCAAGACCAGCATCGATTAGATCGAGTTCTAATTCCTCTAAATCTCCTGTAAATTTTTCAAGATGAAAAACCGCTTTTCGATTAAACATAAAGCCCAAAGATCCATTTTGCAAAATTTCTCCACCATTTTTACTGAAAGTTGCTTTTACATTTGCCACTGTTCTAGTAGGATTATCTGTCATGCATTCAACGATCACTAAAACCCCATGCGCTGCTTTTCCTTCATAATGGATATTTTTTATATCCACACTATCTTTACCACTCGCACGTTTAATCGCCGCATCAATGTTATCTTTAGGCATATTATTAGCTTTAGCAGTCGCTATAGCACTTCTTAATTTTGGATTCATATCAGGATCAGGCCCGCCTTCTTTGGCTGCTACTTGTATAGCCTTAGCAAGCTTAGGAAAAAGCTTACTCATCTTATCCCATCTAGCCTCCTTAGAAGCTCTTCGGTATTCGAACGCTCGTCCCATAAGTTTCTCACTTTCTTAAAGATTTTTACGCTTGAAAGTATAAAACAAAAAGGCTGATTAAAGCTTTAAATGATATGATTTCAGCACTTAATTTTAAAAAGGATTGGAGTGATTGCAGAAAAAAAGGGACTTTTAAAAGCTTGGTTTTTTTTAATATGTGCTATTGTTTTTGAAGTTTTGGGCACGAGTTTTTTAAAAATGAAAAACGTGATTTTGGGTTATTTTTTTATGGCTATGTTTATTGCTTTTTCTTATTTTTTTCTAAGCAAAGCCATCACAAAAATTCAAATTGGGATCGCTTATGCGATTTGGGAATTACTAGGCGTGATTCTTATCCTTTTAGTTTCTTTTATCGTTTTTAAAGAGAATTTAACCTTGACTCAAATTTTAGGAATTGTTTGTTCTATTGCTGGGATTATTATGATTAATATCGGAGAAATTAAAGAGTGAAATTTTATTTTTTAATTATTATTTTATCTGCATTTTTAGACATCTTTGCAAATTTATTACTTAAAAAATCTAATGGCTTTAAGTATAAATTTTGGGGAGTTGCTGCTATTTTTAGTGCTATCTTAGCCTTTTTTCTACTCTCTTTTGCTTTAAAATACGTGCCTTTAAGTATTGCTTATTCGACTTGGGGTGCTATAGGGATTATCGGAACGTGTGCTGGAGGGTGGATTTTATATAAAGAAAAATTAAATAAAATAGGAATTTGTGGCGTTTTTTTAACTATAGCGGCTGTGATTTTGCTCAATTTTTAGAATGGATTTAATGATCCATTCTATTTTTTGCTTCAATCCCCATCAAAGCAAAAGCAGTTCTTATGCTTAAGGCAACCATAGCAAATAATTTTAATAAACTCTTCTCGTTTTCAGTGCCCACTACTTTATTTTCATTGTAAAATTTATGAAAACTTGCTGCTAAATTTTTTAGATAATCTGGAATTTTTTGCAAAGATCGACTCTCAAAAGCATCATTTAAAATCGCTTTTAAATTTAAAGCTTCAAAAAGCAAATTAGTCCCATCTTGGTTTAAACTTTCCAAATCAGCCTCAATCACATCTGCGACGCTTTTATTTGCCTTTGCAAAAACTTGATGAATTCTTGCATGGGCGTAATTGATATAAAAAACAGGATTGGAATTATCTTCCTTTTGTAGATCGCTCACATCAAATTCTAAATGAGTATCACATCTTTTACTTAAGAATATATAACGCAATGCATCTGCGCCAATTTCATTTAAAACATCACTCATTAAGATGAAATTTCCTGCTCTTTTACTCATCTTGTAAGGCTCACCATCTTTAAGCAAGGAAACCATCTGTGCTAAAATGATTTCAAGATCATCTGGATTAAAACCTAAATAATCCATAGCGGCTTTCATTCTAGGAATGTATCCGTGATGATCAGCTCCCCAAATATTGATACACTTATCATAAGATCGACTCATTTTATCTTTATGATACACTATATCAGCAGCTAAATAAGTTCCACGACCATCCTCGCGAATAATCACACGATCTTTTTCATCTCCTTTTAAAGAAGAAGCTAACCAAATTTTTCCCTCTTTTTCATAAATACCTTGATGCTCTTTTAAGGCTTCTAAAGTCGCATTTAAAGCATCATAATAAGATCTTTCGCTTACATAATTATCGATTTTGATTTTTGCTTGATCTAAATTTTGCTTGATTAGAATCAGCATTTTATCTTTTGCCCAATCTGATAAAGAAGGGATATTTTCTTCTTTAAAGAATTCTTTTCCAAATTCTTTATAAGCCTCTTCAGCCAAATCGCTGATATAATCGCCTTTGTAGTATTGCTCTGGATATTCTACTTCTTCTTTTAAAATTTTCTCTTTTACACTCAATAAAACAGAAAGTCCAAGAAGATAAATTTGATTTCCCGCATCATTGACATAATACTCTGTATCAAATTTATAACCTAAATGCCTTGCTACTCTCGCTAAAGTATCACCAAAGATAGCTCCTCTTGCATGGCCTATATGCAAAGGACCTGTAGGATTTGCACTCACGTATTCAAGTAAAAAAGTTTGAGTTTTACCCTCATCTTTGGCAAATTCATTTGGATTTTTTAAAGCTTGAGTTACAAGCTCATTTAAAAAGTTTTTTGAAATTCTAAAATTAAGATAACCATTGATGGCTTCAACTTTTTCAAAACAATGATGATTTTGAAATTTTTGCGCCAAATCATTAGCTATAATCATAGGAGATTTTTTTAACTCTTTAGCTAAAGAAAAAGCTAAAGGAGTGGCAAAATGTGCTAAGTTTTTATCCTTAGGATTTTCAAGAATAAAATCACATCCTAAAACTTTTTTAATTTCGTTAAAAATAATACTTTTCAAGAAAAAACCTTAAGCTTTTTTCGTTTCGTCTATATTTGCATCAATGTTTGTATTATTTTCTTTATTTTGCTTTTCTTCGATTTTTTGAGTATTTTTAGCTGTTTCATCATCGCTATTCATCTCATCTTTAAAGGTTTTTATACCTTTGCCTAAACCCTTTGCAAGTTCTGGAATTTTTTTCGCTCCAAAAAGCAATACAACAATTAATAAAATAATCAACCAATGACTAGGACTTGACCAACCACCCATTTTATTCTCCTTTATTCCAAGTATTTTGAATTTGATCTAGATCTTGCCCCTTTGTTCTTAACCTATGGGCGACTAAAATTGCTCGCAATGCTTCATAACTTTGATCGAGTTTATCATTGATGATCAAATAATCATACTCGCAAAGCTCTTTCATTTCATCGCTTGCATTCTCTAATCTTTTTTCTAGTTGTATTATTGTATCAGTATTTCGCTTAATAAGTCTTTTTTTTAATTCTTCTTTATCCTTTGTTGTGATAAAAACGGAAACAATTTTATCTTGCAACTTTTTTTTGGCTATTTTATATCCTTGCACATCTATATCAAGAACGACTATTTTTCCATTATTAAGCGCTTCTTGCGTGTATCGCAATGAAGTTCCATAAAAATTTTCATGCACCTTAGCCCATTCTAAAAAATAGTCATTTTTTATATCTTCTTGAAATTCTTCATGACTAACAAAATAATAATGCTCTCCGTGTCTTTCACCCTCTCTTGGAGATCTAGTTGTAGATGAAATTGAAAAATATAAATCTGACTTAAATTCTTCAAAAAGCTTTTTTAAAAGTGTGGATTTACCCGCTCCGCTAGGTCCTGACACTAATAAAATGAAATTTTTCAAATATTATTCCTCATTAAACGTAACATTAATGTTGATGTTCATATTCATACCCTTAAGAGCTGCTTTTAAGGTATTATCTTTAATACTTGAAGTGATCGCTCCTGCAATACTTTGACTCAATTCATTGACAATTTCTTCATTGTCCGTTTCTGACATCTTAGTATCTTGATCATTAGATGCTAATTCTTCGATCGTTTCTTCTTGCGTTATTGCTTCACCTAAAGCTTGTTGTATATCGCTTTCTTTAATACTATCTAATTCACTCACTGCTAAATTTGGAACCACGACTTCTTCCTCATCAATTTGTAATTCTTTTTCATCAAAAACAGGCTTGTCTTTAAAATCCTCTAAAATTTGAGGGCTATCATCTTCATCAATCTCATATTCAAGCTCATCAAGCTGGGCTAATTCTTCTTTTATCTGATCTTGAGTACTTAAATTTCCAAAATCATTGATTAAATCTTCTTCTGAAGTTTCTTCCTCTTCAATTACAGGTAAAATTTCCTCTTCTGATTCTTCTGCGTCTTCTTTGTTTTGTCCTAAAAATTCCGCATCTTCTGGAATATCATCAAAATCGACTTCTTTTTCTTGTTCTTCAACTATAGGCAATTCATCCTCAAAAGATTCTTCTTGAATATTTGTTTGTTCTGATTCTTCATCTAAATTTTCTTCTTGCGATGAAAGATCATCATCTTGTAAATTTTCATCATGATCTAAATTTTCATTATCATCAATGTTACTTTCTTCTGATGTCTTTTCTTCTTCATCTAGTTCATCGATATTTTCTTCGAGTTTAAAATCATTATCGATTTCTAACTCATCTTGATTTTCTTGCGATACTTGAGAATCCTCTTTAATCTCTTCTGTTTTTTCGCTTGATTCTGCAATTTCATTTTCTTCAAGATTTTCAAAATTTTCTAATTCTTCATTTGAAGAATTTTCTTGATCTTTAACTTCTTCAAGATCATCAAAATTTCCTAATTCTTCTTCATTTATAGAATTTTCTTCCTTTGCTTCTTCAAGATTTAAATTTTCCTCACCTAAATTTTCCTCATCAAAATTCAAATCATCGATTTTAATTTCATCTTCACTAGATTCACTATGAGAATCTAAATTTAAATCGCCTATATCAAGTTCGTTTTTGCTAGTTTCATCATCAGAATCTTCAATAGCTGTTGTAGTAATGGTATCGTCGATTTTTAAATTTTCCCCATTTAATAAATTTAAAAAATCCGTAGGTAAAAAAGGCTTGTATAAAATTTGCGCATCAATATCAACATTTTGATTACGTGGTGCTAAAAATATCAATTTATCACATTTTTCTTTTAAAACCTTTAAAGGAGCTGGAATATCACTATCAACTACAATAACATCATAATGACCTAAATCTTCACTATAAGTATTAAGCTCTTCAAATTCATAAGACATTTTTTTAGCACTCAGACTTATCAATCTTGAAACTACAGAATTCTCATTTAAAAGTAAAATTTTCATCGCTTATCCTTAAAAATAATCACTATTCTACAAAATTTTCATTTATCCTTTGCTTAGACAAAAAAGAGAGTTTGCATATGAGTGATTGCTTCTAATATCAAATCCTTAAAATACTCCATCATCACAATTAAAATAACTATTAAAACAATAATCCCTAAAGCGATTTTAATAGGATAACCAATAACCAAAAGATTAAATTGTGGCATAGTTTTCATCAAAAGTCCAAAAATAGTATCAGTAAGCAAAGAAATTCCAAGTATAGGAAAACTCATGGTAAAACCTATAATAAAAATATTTAAAATACCCGAATTTAAATAATGCATTAAATTTTCTTGAGGATAAAAAGCCCCCAAATCAATATAACCCAAAGAATAACTTAAAAATAAAAGTATCAAATGATGTCCATTAAAAGCTAGAAAAAACAACAAAGCAATTAGATGTAAAATTTGAGATGTGATTGGCATATTTGTACCCGAGCTTGGATCTAAGACATTAGCCATTGTAAATCCCATGATAAAAGCGACTTGCTCACCAGCCATCATAATAATAGCAAAAATAATTTGCAGTATCAAACCTGCGATCATTCCAAAAATCACTTCGCTTAAAAGTTGGATCACAAAAAAAGCATCCAAATGCAAATTTTCAAGCTTTGCTAAAGGATATAAATACATAGTTAAAAATAAAGCTAAAGTTGTTTTAATAACTATAGGAATAGAATTATGAGAAAAAAAAGGAAAAAAAACTATAAGCCCACTCATTCTAGCAAAAAGAAGCATAAAAGTGGCTACATTTTTATCGCCTAGATAATTAACAAATTCCATTTGATTTTAAAGTATAGATTTGATCGCAAAATTTTGCAAGATTGTGATCATGAGTAACAAAAAATAAAGCCGCTTCATTTTCTTTAACATAACTAATTAAAAGTTCTATAACATTTTTAGCATTATCAAAATCTAAATTTCCAGTCGCTTCATCTGCAAAAATAATTTTAGGTTTTTTACAAAGCACTCTAGCTATGCTTACACGCTGTTGTTGCCCACCGCTTAATTTTCCTATTTTTTGATTTAAAAGCTTATCAATGCCTAGTTTTTCCAAAATTTTTTCATCCAATTTTTGGTGCGATAAAACACTAGCAAGTTCTATATTTTCTAAAGCAGAAAAACCCTTAAATAAATAATGTGTTTGAAAAATAATACCAAAATCATAACGACGAATTTTTAATCTTTCATTTTCATTTAAATGATAGAGGTTCTTATTTTTGTAAAAGACATCGCCTTTATTTGGCTGAAGTAAAGAAGAAAGGATATGCAAAAGAGTGGATTTTCCACAACCACTACTCCCCTCTATAGCAATACAATCTTGAGTTTTTAAAGTTAAATTTAAATTTTCAAAGAGCGGATAATCAAAGCTATGACTTAAATTCTCCGCTCTTAAAAGTTCCATTATAATCGCTTTTAAAGTTGCGCAGCTACTTCAGCAGCAAAATCTTCAGTTTTCTTTTCTAAACCTTCGCCAACCTCAAAACGGATAAATTCCACGATTTTAATTTTACCGCCCAATTCTTTTTCCTTTTCAGCGATAACTTGCTCTATAGTTTTTTTATCATCCATAACATAAAATTGTCCCATTAGGGTTAATTTACTATCAAGTTGAGAATTATCCGCTATAAAGCTGTTCATTTTTCCAGGAATGATATTGTCCCAAATTTTTTCAGGTTTTCCTTGTGCTTTAAGCTCAGCTTTAATATCTTCTTCTGCTTGTTTTAAAATTTCTTCACTAAGTTGTTTTCTACTTGCAAATTTAGGTATTTTAAGCTCTGGCTTATTTGGATCTTTTAATCTGCGTCTTTCTTCATTTTCTTTTTCAAGTTCAGCCACCAAAGCTTTATATTCACTCTCAACAAAAGAAAGATCTAATTCTTCATAACTTAAATAGCTTGGTTTCATCGCTGCTATATGCATACAAATTTGTTTTAAAAAATCTCTTGATTTAGAAGCGATTTCAGCACTATCACAAGCAGCAGCAATGATAACACCTATACGTCCATTTGTATGGATATAACCATTAACAACGCCATTAGCACTTGATTTTAAAGTTGCAAATCTTCTTACAACCAAGTTTTCACCAATGGTTGCAATTTGACTTTTTAAATATTCTTCAAATTTTACCCCATTGATCATACTTGAATGAAGTTCTTCAACACTTTGTAAGCTATTGTTTTGAATATGCGCTGTTGTATCTTTAGTTAAAGAAATAAATTGATCATTCTTAGCTACAAAGTCAGTTTCTGAATTGATCTCAGTGATGGTTACACTTGAAAAATCATCATTAACTTTAACACTCACCAAACCTTCAGCAGCAAGTCTATCAGCTTTTTTTGCAGCCTTGCCTAATCCTTTTTCTCTTAAAAGCTGAACTGCTTTGTCAAAATCTCCATCGGTTTCACTCAAAGCATTTTTACAATCCATCATCCCCGCGCCTGTACTTTCGCGGAGTTCTTTTACCATTGCAGCAGTAATTTCAGCCATTATTCTTGCTCCTCTTTAAAATCTTCTTCACTCATAGCTTCATCTAAAACTTCTTTTTTTTCTTCTTCTGTGATTTCTTGCTCTTGTGTAGCTGGAACTTCACCATCTTGTTCTCTTAAATTTTTTCCTTCATTGATAGCTTCAGCTATTTCTTGGCAGAAAAGTTGAACAGAACGAATCGCATCATCATTGCCTGGAATAGGATAAGTTACTAAATCAGGATCGCAATTTGTATCAAGAGGTGCTACAACAGGAATTCTTAATTTATTTGCTTCTTGAACAGCAATTTTTTCTTTAACTGTATCGATAACAAAAATCATATCTGGTTGAGTTTTTAAATGACGAATTCCTCCAAGATAAGCTAATAATTTTTCTTTTTTTCTTGTAAGCATCAAAGCTTCTTTTTTAGTTAAAAGTTTGATACTTCCATCTTCTTCCATTTTTTCTATAACTTCTAATTTTCTAATTGATTGACGAATAGTGCCAAAATTGGTCATCATACCGCCTAACCATCTGTGATTTACATAAGGCATACCGCATTTTTCAGCGTATTCTTTAATCGCTCCGCCAGCTTGTTTTTTTGTTCCAACAAAAAGTATAGTTTTTCCTTCAGCTGCAGCATCACGAACGATATTGTAAGTGTATCTAAAATATCTCAAAGTTTTTTGTAGATCTATAACATAGATACCTTTTCTTTCACCAAAAATAAATTTCTTCATTTTTGGATTCCATCTTCTTGTTTGATGTCCAAAATGAACACCGCATTCTAATAAATCTCTCATGCTAACCATGATTTCTCCTTATAAATTTAGCTTTATTCCTCCGCACCCCTTAACTAAACAAGCTAAAAAGGAAGTTGGTGCGTGCGAAATGAAGTTTCGATTTTACCAAAATTAAGTTTAGTTTTTACTTATAAATATACTCTTTGGTTAGGCTTAATTCATTATTGATTTCTTTTGTAATTAGAAATTGAAACAAATCCACACTGCCCACACGAAAAGCTGAAGCACAAGATCTTAGATATAAATCCCACATTCTGATAAATTTTTCATCATATTTTTCTCTCACTTGTGGTAAAACTTGATTGAAATTTTGGCTCCACATATCTAAAGTTTTAGCATAATGTATTCTTAAACTTTCTGCTAAAAGAAGATGAAAATCCCATTCACTCATAATACTAATAACCTCTCTTAAAGAAGGTAAATATCCCCCTGGGAAAATATATTGATCAATCCAAGCATTAGTTTTTCCCTCAAACATAGATAAAATAGAATGCAAAAGCATCATTCCCCCTGGTTTCAACACTTGTTTAACTTTCATAAAATAAAGCCCTAAGTTTTCTTTACCTACATGCTCAAACATACCCACAGAGACAACCTTATCGAAATAATTTTCAAATTCTAAATCTTGGTAGTTTTGCAATCTTATTTCAACTTTATCTTCAAGATTAAATTCTTTCACTCTTTCTTTTGCTTTTTTATATTGCTCTTCAGAAATTGTAACTCCAACAACATTAACACCATATTGCTGTGCAGCCATAATGGAAAGCCATCCCCAACCACAACCTATATCTAAAAGCTTTTCTCCTTTTTTTAAATCAAGTTTTTTTAAAGTATGATTGATTTTGTTAATTTGTGCTTGATAAAGAGTATCATTTGGATTTTTAAAATAGGCACAAGAATAACTCATAGTTTCATCAAGCCATAATTTATAAAAGTCATTTCCCAAATCATAGTGGCTTTTGATATTTTTGCTCTCTTGTTTTTGTGTAATTTTGCTTAAAGCATCTTCCTTATTTTTTAAAAAATGTTTATTTGAAAAATAATATAATACCCTAGCTATCTCATCATAATTTCCTTCTATATCAAGCTTAGATTCCATATAATGCTTTGCAAAAACTAAACTTGTATCGTTAAATAAATCAAATAAAGGTATTTTCTCTTTAAAAATTAAGGTAAATTGAGAAGGTTTTTTTCCAATGATCAATTCCTCGTTATCCCAAAATATAACTTTAAAATCACCATAATTCCATTTTGAAAGAATCTTTTTAATTAATTTTTTTTCAAACATAAATACTCCAATTTAATAAAAATTATTAAACAGCAGTATTTCTCTTTTAAGTTTAAAATCTAATAAAATTGAAGATAAATTAAAAGATTTTCATCAAAGCCTGATGAAAATCTAAAAAAGGTTTAATGAAGTTTAGACCAAACTGAACGTTTCCAGCCTATAGCAAATACGCTTAAAATCGCGAAGAATATCATGATATAAATTCCTGTTTTTTCTCTTTCTTCTTTTTTGCTATCACCTACTTTTTCAATATAAGAAATAACCTTAGCTTGAGCAGATTCTGTTAAACCAACTCTTGGCATAGCAGTTCCTGGAAGTAGTTTTTGAGTATCATTGATAAAGTCGTGTAGATATTGTTCTCCACGAGATCTAATCATCATAGAAAGATCAGGCGGTATTGAGCCTAAATAAGTTTTCAAATCACTATGTTTTGAAGGAGTGAAGAAATTATCATATTTTACATCATGACAACGACCACAAGCTTCTATAAAAGTAGCCTTATCTTTAGCAAATGCAATGTCTTTATCTATTAAAGCAGTTTTTTCAGGACTATTTGCCATTTTTTGATATTTAGTTTCTATTTCTTTTTTAATTGCAGCATTTTCATTGGCTTCAAATTTAGTTCCCATTTCTTTAAGATAAGCAACCACGTTAGCCACATTAGCATTCATAACTTCTGGAGTATCTTGATAAGGAGGCATTGGGAAGGCATCTCCAAATTTATGATATACCTTTAAAGTTACAGATGGATTCATCACCAAAGCTGCTAAAAATTTATCATCAAAAATAGCCCCAGCAGAACTTAAATCAGGAGGAATAACTCCAAAAGTAGAAGAATCAGCAACTGGTGATGTGATATTATCTTCTTTTAAGCCATGACAACCTGCACAATTTCCAGCAAAAAATTCTTTACCCTTAGCCGCATTACCTTTACTAAGATCTATTTTTGCAACATTATCCCAAAGAGTTGTAACTTGATTTAAATCCTCTTTTGCTTTGTCAAGTTCTTTTTGAGCACTTTCTATTCTTTTAGCATCATTTGCCTTTTTAGCATCAGTTAAAGCTGTTTCTTTTTGAGCTAAAATATTCTTAGCATAATTGATATCTTCTGCAGAAAAATCAAAATTAGCAGGAGCAACATGCGGTTTCATTACAGAATGAGCATAAGGTTCAACACCCCAATACACAATTCCTGCAAAAATTACTACTATTAAAAATATTTTAATTTCTCTCATTATCTAGCTCCTTTTCTTTCCATAATAGTAATTATAGGTAAGATGACTAGAAGTAATAATAAAAATACAACAGAAGCATAAAATCCTACCCAAGCATTTACACCCGTTGGAGGCAACTTGCCATAAATAGTCAAGACGATCATATCTACAAGTAAAATCCAAAACCAAATAAAAAATAAAGGTCTTTCATGAGCTGGTTTTACCACTTCACTTCTATCAAGCCAAGGAAGTAGGAAAAAGATCACTTGAGCCACACCAAAAGCCGCTAAACCGATACTAAAAGCTTTGATACCTGCTATATCAAAGAAAAATCCTCTTAAAACCTCATAACTCCATAAGAAATACCATTCTGGATAAATATGAGGTGGAGTTTTAAGCGCATCCGCTGGATCAAAATTGATAGGATCCATAGCAAATTCGAATTTAAAACAAACCAAATAAAAAAAGAAAATCATGAATAAACAAATATACATAAAGTCTTTAGATAAAAATCCTGGCCAAAAAGGAATTACTTTTGAATTTTTAGTATCGCCTGCCATATATTTTTCAGCTTCTAAATCAAAATCTAATTCTTCAGAAATTTCATTATTTACATGTGGAATTCTTAAAGAATAAAAATGGAAAGCAATGATTGAAATAATCACAATAGGAAGCAAACATACATGAAGCATAAAAAATCTTGTTAAAGTTGGATCAGAAACAGCATAATCCCCACGAATCCAAATTACAAGTTCAGGACCTATAAAAGGAATTCCTCCAAAAAGATTAGTGATAACTTGTGCAGCCCAATAACTCATTTGTCCCCAAGGAAGCATATAACCACTAAAAGCTTCAGCTGAAAACACAACAAAAAGAAGCATACCGCTTACCCAAATCATCTCTCTACCACGTTTATAAGAACCATAATAAATTCCGGTAAACATATGAATATAAATGATTAAAAAGATTACAGAAGCAGCTACACCGTGCATATGACGCCATAACCAACCATAATCAACCTCTTGCATAATTGTTTTATTTACACTATTAAAAGCAAGAGTAGTATCAGGCTTATAATACATTACAAGTAAAAGACCTGTTACAAAAAGTACTGCAAAAAGCGTTGTTAAAATAACACCCATCGCCCAAAGAAAATTAATTTGTTTTGGGATCCAGTATTTTGCCATCAAAACATCAAATAATTTATTGACAGCTAATCTCTGATCAAGCCAATCTATTAAGCCATTTGCTTTTCTAATATGTGCCATAATTAAGCCTCCTTGGTCATTTGTTTATATTCTGGACCCTCTTCGCCTAAAACAAGTTTAGTTCCTTCAATTTTAAAAGGAGGGATATCAAGAGGTCTTGGAGGAGGTCCAAAGATATTTTTTCCACTTGTATCGAATTCCCCACCATGACAAGCACATTTAAAAATTTGCTCACTTGGATGATATGCAGGAATACAGCCTAAATGGGTACAAAGTCCTATAACAACAGTATATGCCGCATTATCAACAACAACATCACGCTTTGGATCTTTCGCCATACTAGCATCTTTTTTTAAAATAAAAATAGGTTTTTTTCTCCACTCTATCGTCCTAAGCTCTCCGGCTTGCATTCCTGATAAATCTACTGTAGTAAAACCTGCAGCTTTAACACTTGGAAGTGGATCCCAAGTTTTTTTCATTGCAACAAGCGAAAAAACACCGCCTACAGCAGCTACGGTTCCAAATGCAACTCCCATAAAGCTTCTTCTGCTTTCAGATGTAGCCATAACTCGTCCTTTCATTTTTATTTAAACAAATCATTAGTTTATCTAAAATAAAATAAATTTTTTCTTTGCTTATTAATCTCTTGTTTACTTATTTCAAAATAAGCCCCAAAAAAGAGAAAAAAAGAACGGGCAAAGTGATAAAAAAGCTAAATTTGCAATACTTTAAAAAAGAAATTTTAATACCTCTTTTTGCCAAAAGTTCTAACCAAAATAAAGTTGCTAAAGATCCTATAGGGGTAAGCTTTGAACCGATATTAACTCCTAAAAGATGTGCATATACCATATCTTTTGGAAAATCTTTCAACGCTAAATCACCGATTAAAGTCATAGGTAAATTATTAAAAATTGAAGATAATAAAGCTGAAATAAAACCTGTGCCAAAAATAGAATTGATTTCATTGTATTTCAAATTCTGATATAAATTGGATAAAATTTCACCTACTCCACATTTATGCAAAGCAAAAACAACGATATAAAGTCCAAAGCTAAAAATAAAAATACCCCAAGGCGCATGTTTAATTACTCTTAAAGCCTCTCTTTTTTTAATCCTATAAGCTATAAACCAAAAAAACAAAGATTCGCATAAAGCGATCAAGCTTTTATCCCATTGATATATTTGAGCGATAAAAAAACTAAGTACAAATAAAATCAAATAACAAATACAAAAAATAAAAAAAGAAGTAGAAAATTTTACCTCTTTGGATAGTTTTATTTCAAGATAGCATGGTAGGGATCTTAAAAAAACAAAACAAACAATAAAAAGGATAGAAAATAAAACAAACAAACTTGGTAAAAACATATTTTTTGCAAATTCTAAAAAATCAAGATTAAAATAATTAGCCGTGATTAAATTAGTTAAATTAGAAATAACCAAAGTATTAGAACTTGCATCACATAAAAAAGAAACACTCAATAAAAAAGTATTTATAATGATACTATCTTTTAAATTTTTAAAAGTGCTAAAAATCGCAATAACAATAGGAGTGATGATCAAAATAGCACCATCATTTCCTAAAAAGGCAGTGATAAAAAATACAAAAACAAGTAAAAAAAGCATTAATTTCTTAGTCGAAATTTTTTCATTTTTATTTTTAGAATAATCCAAAATTTTTCCAGCTATGAAGTCAAAAAAACCTAAAATTTCCAAAGCAAAAGAAAGTATCATGAGTGCTAAAAGGGTTAAAGAACTTCCCCAAACAAGATCAAAAATAAAAACAATATCATTCCAATTTACAAGTTTAAAAAAATAAACAAAAAAAGCCCCGATTAAAGAAATTATCCATAAAGATAAATTCCAAGGCCTTAAAAAAATAAAAACTAAAGTGATTAAAAAAAATAAAACCGCAAGAAACATTAATTTTGTTTCTTTTGGATTTTTATATAAATTTGTAAAATATCTAAAGCCGCAGGAGTGATACCGCTAATCTGACTAGCAGCAAACAAGGTTAAAGGTCTATTAAGTTCAAGTTTTTCAATTACTTCATTGCTTAAACCACTCACACTTTTAAAATCAAAATCTTTAGGAATACGCATATCAATTAAATTTTTCATTTTTTCAACTTGTGCTTTTTGCATGATGATATAATGATAATATTTAGCTTCATTTAAAATTTCTCTTAAGGAATATTCATCCATAGTTTCAAAAATAGGATCTAGTTTTTTTAATTTTTCTATATTAAAGCTAGATCGTGCAACTATTTTTTGCAAATTAACAATAGAACTGATTTTTTCTTCACCCAAATGAGTCAAAAATTCATTATTTTGATTATTAGGTGTCAATTCTTTTTCCAAAAGAAATTTCAATCCTTTATCTAAATTTTCTTTAATATTTTCAATGAATTTATAATCCTCATCCCCTAAAAGTCCAAATTCCTTACCATATTTTCCAAGTCTAATTATGGCATTTTCTTCTCTTAAAAGTAATCTAAATTCAGCCCTTGAGGTAAACATTCTATAAGGTTCTTTTGTTCCTTTAACTACTAAATCATCGATTAAAACGCCTATATAAGCCTCATCTCGTCTTAAAATAAATGGTTCTTTTTCATCAAGAGCTAAAACAGCATTAATACCTGCCATAAAGCCTTGTGCTGCCGCTTCTTCATAACCTGTCGTTCCATTAATCTGTCCAGCGCAATAAAGATTTTTAATCTTTTTAGTTTCTAAAGTATGGTAAAGTTCTGTTGGATCAATATAATCATACTCGATTGCATAACCAAAACGTGTAATTTTAGCTTTTTCAAATCCTTTTATAGAAGAAAGCATTTCTTGTTGAACTTCGTAAGGTAAAGAAGTAGAAAATCCATTGATATAATACTCAGTAGCATCAATGGTTTGAGGTTCTATAAAAAGATGATGGCTTTCTTTCTCTGCAAAACGATTGATTTTATCTTCTATAGACGGGCAATATCTTGGCCCCACTCCTTCAATTTGTCCTGTAAAAAGTGGAGCACGATAAAAATTATTTTTAATAATTTCATGAGTTTTTAAATTGGTTCTTGCTATGTAACATGGTAATTGAGTGGGATTAAAATCTCTAGTTTTAAAACTAAAAGCCTTAGGGTTTTCATCTCCGTATTGAATTTCAAGGGCATTAAAATCGATAGTTTTTGCATCCACTCTAGGACAAGTTCCTGTTTTTAAACGTCCCATTTTCAAATTAGTATGAGATAAATTTTTTCCTAATTTTACAGAAGCAAGTTCTCCAACCCTCCCTGCTTCAAGTTTGTTTTCTCCTATATGAATAAGTCCATTTAAAAAAGTTCCTGTTGTTAAAATAATTTTTTGAGCTTTATATTCATTATTTAAGTTAGTTTTTACTCCAATAACTCTATCTTTGTCAAATATCAACTCGCAAACTTGTTCTTGTGAAATTTCTAAATTTTCAAGCTTTAAAAGTTTGTTACGTGCAACAATACGGTATTTATCCATATCAATTTGTGCTCTACTGCCCCTTACTGCTACACCTTTACTTTCATTTAAAATACGAAATTGTATGCCTGCACTATCGGTAATTTCACCCATTAAACCACCCATGGCATCAAGTTCTTTAACCAAATGTCCCTTAGCAAGTCCTCCAATAGCTGGGTTGCAACTTGCCGCACCGATTTGTTCTATAAGGGTTGTTAAAAGTAAAGTTTTTTTGCCCATTTTAGCAGCAACAGCACTCGCTTCGATACCAGCATGTCCGCCACCTATGACAATAATATCGAACATATTTTTTCCTAAATAAATGAAGTTTTTTAAAAACAATGAATAGAGATTATATAACATCAAGACTTAAAACAAAGATTGTTTTAAGTCTATAAATTTTTATTTGTCTTCTTGAAGAGAGAATATTAATTCATTGTAGCTTTTACCCATGCTTTTACAGAAATCTTTTAACATTTCCACACCTTTATGAATGCTCTGTTTTTCAGCTCTTAATAAATCGTTATAAAGATTTTCTATAGTTTCTAACGCTTTACGATTTGGCATACGCCTAACAGAATAATATCCGATAATATTATTTCTAGTATCTAAAGAAGGTGTTACATTAGCAAAAACCCAATAATAATCATTATTTTTAGTTTTATTCTTTACATAAGCGAAGATTTCTTTGCCTTCTTTCATGTAATCCCATAAAAATTTGAAAACAGTTTTTGGCATATCTTGATGTCTTACTATATTATGCGGTTGATATAATACTTCTTTCATGGTATAATCCGCATATTTTAAAAAATCATCATTTGCATAAACTATTAAACCTTTTAAATCTGTTTTTGAAGTTATCAAACTATCTTTTTGTAAAAAAATTTCTTTTGACATTTAAACTTCCTTAAATTTTTAATTTATCTAAAATCTCAGTACTTTTGTGTTCTAAAACTTTTATATCATTGACAATAGTATCATATACTCTTTGATCAATATAACTTGCTTTTGATTCCTCTATAGCTTTTTTCGCATTTGATTTGATTAGTTGCTTTGTAGAATCTAATTCTTCATCCGATACAAAATGATTAATAATATTTTTGATTCTATCATCAAGACACAAATTAGAAATTGGATCCACGCTAGATAAGTCAAATTCTTGTGCTCCATTGAGATTTAAATATATATTTGATTTATATAAAATATGATCAAGTTTTATAACTGATAATGCTAATCTATTAGCAAGTTCTGAAAAATCTTTACCCAAAGTAGAACTATTTTCCTCTAAACCTCTAAAAGCTTGAGAGAATTTTTGGATTCTTTCTTCTGATTGGCTTACGATATTAAAAACTTGCTCACTGCCATTTTGAATATTGATAAAATCTTGTTGCATAGTTTGAATTGCTATAGAAATTTCACTTGTAGATCTTTGAGTTCTTTCGGCTAATTTTCTAACTTCATCAGCAACCACCGCAAATCCTCGCCCATGCTCTCCTGCACGTGCGGCTTCTATTGCTGCATTGAGTGCAAGTAAATTTGTTTGATCAGCAATATCTCTAATTACCTCAACTACAGAAGTAATATTTTGAGAATTAGCAACAAAAGTTTGAACGGTTTCTTTGCTTGAATTAACCACTTCCATTAAAGAAGCCATAGCATTTTGTAAAGAATCAACCTCACTACCATTTTCTGTTGCTGTATGAGTGATAGAATTAACCACATCATGCACATCTTTCATAACATCAATATCTTTATTTAAAGAGACTGAAATTTGTGACATATCTTTATTTTGATTTCCAAGGCTAAGATCCATCAAAGCTCTTGATAAAGCATTTTTAAAGACAGATTTTGAAGTATTTTCCACATTAACTAAAGCTTTATTGATAAATTCAATATTATGAGCAAAAATACCCTTAAGACCTTCAGGTAAAGCTTTACGATAAAATTCTCCTTTTTGCGAACAAGCTATAGAAGTGCTGATCTCTCTTAAATAAGCTTCAAGATTGTCTAAAGTATTATTAAGATTATCTGAAATTTCTGCGAATTTTTGACTTTTGGTTTTTATATAAACAACCCTATTTTCGAAATTTCCTTCTCTTAACTCCTTGCAAAGATCATATAGCTTATCTATCATTATTTGTTCATCTTTGTAATATATAAAAAGATAAATCATAAGCGCAATAGCAAGTAATATAATCACTGCTCCAACATAAGCATGAACAAAAATCGTTCCAAAGATACTTAAAATACCCAGAAAAATAGCCAAAAATAATCCATTTTTCATTGAATTAGGTCTCCCTTTCTTACAATAAATATTTATTTTTTATGATTTTAAATCAAAAAAAAGATAGAACTAACCTTTGTAAGATAAATTATCAAAGATCTGATATATTCTACAATTATTAATATTAATTTGTCTTTAAATTTCATGCTGTAAATTAAAAATAAGTTCATTATAACTTATTTTATAAGAATTAACAATTTCCATTAAAGCTTTTACACCTGCTTGAATTCCACCTTTTTGTTCTTTTTCTCTTAAAATTTTATAAATTTCTTCTATCATAGGTAAAATTTTACGATTTGGAGCTCTGCGAACTGAATAATAATTAATAATATTACCATGTATGCCATAAGAAGGAGTTACATTAGTAAAAACCCAATAATACCTTCCATCTTTAGCTTTATTTTTAACAAAAGCAAAAATTTCATCGCCTCTTTGTATATAGTCCCATAGACATTTAAATACTGTTCTTGGCATATCTTCATGTCTTACGATACTATGGGGTCGATTTAATAACTCATCAATTGTATATCCTGCATATTTAGCAAAATCATTATTTGCATAAATAATATTCCCTCTAAGATCTGTTTTTGAAGTAATTAAAGCATTATTATCTACTATTATTTCTTCCATGACCCTAAACTCTTTCTATCACTTTTAAAAAAACTTAAAAACAGCATTGGGATTTTAAAATAACCACCAAAGCATTATTTAATCTATGCTAACATAAATATATTTAATTTATTATAAAATGAGAAATTACGTAACATTATAACCCAAATGATTTTTTGTAAAAGCCAAGAATTAAAATATTTAATTTCTATTTTATTCTTTGTTTGTTAAGATGTTACCAATTGAAATAAAATTAAGGAGTTTTTTTGGAAACTTTAAGTCAAACTTTTGCAGAGATAAAACCTCCCTTATACAAAAGAATCCTAAAAAGTTTAGGTTTTTGGGTAATTATAGGAATTATCGCCGGTGTTACACTTGGATATATTGATAAAGAATGGGCAATTGCAAGTAAGCCAGGTGTGGAATATTTTATAAAATCTTTAAAAGTTTTAATTGGACCTATTATATTTGTAACTTTAGTTTTAGGAATTATTAGCCTTGAAAGCTTAAAAAAGGTTGGAAGTATAGGAGCTAAGGCTGTGATATATTTTGAAGTTGTAAGCACCTTGGCTTTAGCTATAGGTATTTTTATGGCTAATATAATGCAACCAGGCCACGGGATGAATCTAAATCCGGATCAATTAGATACTCAAAGTGTGCAAAAATATATTTCACAAACAACAGAAATTAGCGCTGGTTCAGAGATTATGCATATTTTAAAAGATGCTATGCCAACCGATATTATTACTCCTTTTACCGAAGGAAAAACCATACAAGTTTTAGTGATTGCTATTGTTACGGCTTTAATTATTTCTTTAATGAGAACAGAAGATAAACAAGCCATTCAAAGAGTTTTAGAAGTTCTTCAAAATTTTGTTTTTAAAATTCTACAAATTATAATGTATTTTAGCCCTATTGCCGCTTTTTCAGCTATGGCTGTTTTAATTGCACAATATGGCATTGGCTCTTTGATTAACCTTGCTTATTTACTTTTAGTTATGCTAATTTCTTGTTTAGTATTTATATTTGGTATTTTAGGAATAATTTGTTATTTTGCTAAGGTTAATATATTTAAATTTATGAGATTTATAGCTCGTGAAGTTTTAATCGTCTTTGCAACAAGTTCAAGCGAATCTGCACTCGCTCCTTTGATGAGAAAATTAGAAAAAGCGGGTCTTTCTAAAGCTACCGTTGGACTTGTTTTACCAACAGGCTATAGTTTTAATCTTGATTGCACTAATATTTATCTAGCTATGAGTTTGATTTTTTTAGCACAGGCCTTCAATGTTAATCTAAGTCTAGCACATGAAATCAGTATTTTAATCGTTCTTATGATAGCCTCAAAAGGTGCTGTTGGAGTAACAGGATCAGGATTTATAGTTTTAGGTAGCACCCTAGCTGCTTTAGGAAATATGGAAATATCTGAAGCAAATGCTACCTTAGCAGAAGTTCTACCTGTTGCAGCCATAGGAATACTTCTAGGCGTTGATAAATTTATGTCAGAAATGAGAGCTGTGGGAAATCTTTGTGGAAATAGCGTTGCAGCCTTAATTGTTTCCATTTGGGATAAACAAATTGATTGGGAAAAATTCCGTTATGCTATGGATAATCCAGAGAAATTCCATAATGCAGGGATGAATTAATAAATTCTCTCCAAGAAATCATAACGATTGATTTCTTGGAAAATATTATCTTGTTTATGAAGTTGTCTTGAGAAACTTTTATCAAAACTAAAATTAAATCCGATTTGAACTGCGATATCATTTTCATTTGTATTAGCATTAAAAATGCGACGAGATATATTCAAATTTAAAATACTATAAGGAGAATAAATTAACTGGTAATTAGTTTTTTCTTCATCTTTGATCACATCAAATGTAAATTTATTATAAGCAGGATCAATAAAACTAATTCCTAATTGAAAACTTTTATTAATTTCATCTAAAACATAATAATTACTATAAGCTTTAACAAAGTCACCATAACCAAATTCGGCTCCAAAACTTTTAGCATTTTTTTGCTCTTCTTGTTTATCTACAAACCCATTAAAACCAAATAAAAAATTATCTTTTTTATAACGATTGATTAAGCCGCTAGAATAATTATACCCATCTTGAGCGATAAAAAGTTCTTTTTGAAATAATAAGGAATCATTTTCTCCTTCGTAAATTGAACTTAAATTTTTAACGCGGATATTTTCATTTTGAAAATCTAAAATACCATCGGTTGTATCAATACCATTTTCATTTTCTAAAGTATTTGATAATAAACTATTTAAAGCTTTTTGAAAATCTAAATTTTCCTCTTGAATTTTAGGAGCCTTTTTAACAGCTTGAAAATCAAATTGATGCCATGAACAATTTGTTTCACTTGCATTAAGTAAAGAAAATAAGAGAAATATACAAAAAGCATTTTTCATTGAATCAGCTTTTCCTAACTACATATTTAAGTTTAAAAATATTATAAAAAAATAAAATAAATACTATATCAACTCAAGATAAAATATTTGCAATTTTAAAATTATAAGGTATAATTAAAAGCAAACTTAAAAATTTAAAAAAGGGTTTTTATGCAAAAAGATAATATTATAGCTTTTGTTATATTTATCATAAGCGTTGCGGCTTTTATTATTTGGGGATTTGGTTATATATCTCAACACCAATTAATACTTTTTATACTCGCCTCGATTTTTGGTATATTTATGGCTTTCAATATTGGTGGTAATGATGTTGCTAACTCTTTTGGGACAAGCGTTGGAGCTAAAACAGTTACTATAAAACAAGCTCTTCTTATTGCTGCAGTTTTTGAATTAAGCGGAGCTATTTTTGCAGGTGCAGAGGTTACTCAAACCATACGTAGCGGGATTGTAGTTTTTCCTAAAGAATTTAATCCTATGCTTTTTGTTTCCATTATGCTAGCCGCTCTTCTTAGCTCTGGACTTTGGATCTTTATAGCCACTAAAAAAGGTTTGCCAGTATCAACCACGCATAGTATAGTAGGTGGAATTGTCGGCGCAAGTATCATGATGGGGCTTTTAAAATTCGATGGTTCTCAAACTCTTTCTATGGTTAAATGGAGTGAAATTGTAAGAATTGTTATATCTTGGATTGCTTCTCCTTTGCTTGGAGGATTGGTTGCTTATTTGATTTATTCTTACATTGATAAAAAAATACTCAAACCTTCTGAAAAACTAAGTGAAGATTTAAAAAATATAAAAAAAGAAAAAAGAAAATTTAAAGAAAATTATTTTCTAAATCTTAAAAATAAATCAACTGAAGAACAAATCAAAGAACTCTCAGCAATTGCTCTAGATGATGAAGAGCAAGAAAATAATTTTTACAAAAATAAAATTAAAGAATTTAAAGAAAGAGAAAAGAATATAGATATATATTCTGTCTTAAAAACTCACATGCCTATAGTTGCATGTATCAGTGCAGCAATCATTGCAGCGATGTTTTTATTTAAAGGCTTGAATAATGTAAGCACTTTAGATATTTTACAAAATTTTTGGATTATGGGAATTTTAGGAATAATTAGCTATGTTATAACATTTGCTATTGTAAAAATTGTCAAGAAAAATGAGTTAAACAAAACAACCGACAGACTTTTTTCATGGTTTCAAATTTTTACCGCTTCAAGTTTTGCTTTCTCTCATGGAGCCAATGATATAGCTAATGCTATTGGGCCTTTTGCGGCAATTTTAGATGTTCTTAAAAATGCTACCATTAATGCTAATTCACCTATACCTTTTGCAGCAATGGCTATGTTTGGAGTTGCTTTAGTTGCTGGTCTTTGGTTTTTAGGAAAAGAAGTGATCGCTACAGTAGGATCAAAATTAGCCACCATTAAGCCAACTACAGGCTTTAGTGCAGAACTTGGTGCTAGTATTGTTATACTTTTAGCGACTCAATTTGGAATTCCGGTAAGCTCTACTCATATTTTAATTGGTGCGATCTTAGGCATTGGTGTGTATAATAAAAATGCAAATTGGGCTTTAATGAAACCGATAGGCTTAGCATGGATCATCACTTTACCAGCTGCAGGAATTATGGCTGCGATTATATTCTTAGGATTTAAATTTATTTTAGCAATTTAATAAATTGCTAAAATAAAAATTTATTATTTAAAACTAATATTGATTAAAGTTTTGCACCTTTAATTATATGCATTTTAACTTTTGCAAATAATTTATCATTATTATAAAGAGGACTCTTTGGAGTAGAAATTTCTTCATTTTCATCAACAAGTATCAAATTAGCATCTTTTCCTACTTCAATAACTCCGGCATTTAAACCTAACAATTCACTAGCATTTTTACTGGTAAAATTACAAAGTTCTTTCCAAGTTAAAAAACTATTTTTGATGAAAAAAGTATAACAAAGACTTATAAAATCAGATATTCCATCAATTCCAAAAGCCGCTTCATCGAAAGCCAAATCTTTCAAAGAAGAAGATTTAGGGCTATGCATGGAAGTTAAAAATTGAATTTTTCCCTCTTTTAAAAAAGTTCTTAAAGATTCTTTATCTTGGGTACTTCTTAAAGGAGGGTTTAGTTTAGCTGCTGTATTAAAATTTTCACAAGCACTATCATCTTTGATCAAATGATGAATACTCACTAGCTTAAGATCATCTTTATCTAAAATTTCAATAGATCTTTTAAGACTCAATAAATCAAAAACAATCTTAACTCCATAAAATTGAGCAATTTCCTTCATCTTTGCCACTTCGCTTGTTTCAGCAACTAAACTCATTCCTATAAGACCTAAATTAAAGCTAGTTTCGCAATCATTCATCACCCCTCTATCATCAAAATCACTATCATTGCAACGAGTAAAAACGAAACTATCTTTCATTAAAGCATATTGCATAACTACGCGTAAAATATTCGTATCGCTAGAACTTTTAAGCTCTAAAGCATTAGCTCCTTTATTTAAAAGTGTGGCTAAATTTTTAATTTTTCCTTGAGAATCTAAAGCACGTATATTTGGAAAAATTTTTATTTTTTTAGAATTTAGATTTTGTAAAAAAAGTGAAAAAATCTCTTCATCAAAATCCATACAATCACGCAAGACAACAGCGCTAAAACCATTTTCTATACACTCTTGTTCTAAAGATGATAAATGATCTAAGGAAAATTTATCGTCTTTTAAACTAACGCCTAAATCTACAAAAGAAGGTAATAAAGTCATTCCTTTAGCGTCTAAAATTTCATCGCCTTCTAAGTTAGTATCTATTTTTGCGATTTTTCCATTTTGAATTAAAACATCTTGTAATTCTTGACCATAAATTTTAGCATTTTTAATAAGCATTTTAACTCCTATTTTTTAGCTTTTAATAGTTCCTGCACTGCTTTTTTTACATCTTTTCCTTGTAAAATTTGTACAACTTCACGCACTATAGGCGTATAAATCTGATTTTTTAAAGCTATTTTTTCTATAGCATAAGCTGTTTTAACTCCTTCAGCGACTTCACCTAGATCTTTTAAAATATCATCTAATTTTTGATTTTTAGAAAGTGCTAAACCTACACGATAATTTCTAGAAAGCTGACTTGAAGCAGTTAAAAACAAATCTCCTGCGCCGCTAAGCCCTAAAAAAGTTTCTTCTTTCGCTCCAAAAAAATTTCCAAAACGATGCATTTCTATAAGTCCCCTTGAAATAAGTGATGCTCTTGCATTATTACCCAAGTTTAAACCATCGCTCACTCCACTAGCAATAGCTAAAACATTCTTATAAGCTCCACAAATTTCTGCACCCCTTACATCATTGCCTACATAAGTTTTTATAAAATCAGGGAAAAAAGCTGCAAATTCTTCACAAATTTTAAGATTAAAACCACTAATGACTAAAGCACAAGGCAATTTCTCCTCAACCTCTGCTGCAAATGAAGGGCCACTTAAAACGCATACTTGATCTTGACTGACAAATTCTAAAAAAATTTCATCTAAAAATTTACAAGTTGAAGTTTCTATCCCTTTGGAAGCGATTAAAATTTTTTGGCCTTGATTTTTAAAATGTTCTTTAAGCCACTTATGAATTCCTTGAGAACTTAAAGCAAAAACGAGATAATCGCATTTTAAAGCAGTATCTAAATCAACAAAATGAGTTAAATTCCGCTGCGAACGAGAAGTGATTAGGCAAGTATTTTTAACATTGAAAGCATGGTATAAAGCATTGCCCCATTTTCCCGCTCCAATAACTGCAATTTTACTCATTAACCTAGCTTTGATTTTAAGATTTCATTCACTTTTGAAGGATTAAAGGCTCCTTTACCCTCTTTCATCACTTGACCTACAAAAAACCCAAAAAGCTTATCTTTACCGCTTTTATATTCTGCAACTTTATCATCATTTTCTTTTAAAATTTTTTCAATCACTGCTTCAATTGCAGAATCATCACTTACTTGTTTTAAGCCTAATTTATCAATGGCTTCATCAATGTTTATTTGAGTATTTTCAAACACATAGGCTAAAACCTCTTTACCTGCTTTAGCACTAATAACGCCTTCTTCTATGCGTTTTATTAGATTTCCAAGTTTTTGTGCATCTACTGGAGAATTTTCTATAGTTAATTCTCCCTTTAAGAGTCCCATTAGTTCTGTATTTAGCCAATTAACACAAAGTTTAGGATTTAATTTTTGAGTAATTAAATTTTCAAAAAAACGACTCATCTCAAGCGAACTAATAAGAACTTCTGCATCACTCTCTTTAATGCCTAATTCTTGCATATAACGTTTTTTCTTTTCATCAGGCAATTCTGGAATTTTAAGTTCTAAAAATTCATCTTTAAGCAAGACTGGCAAAAGATCAGGATCTGGAAAATAACGGTATTCTGCAGCTTCTTCTTTTCCTCTCATTGAGCGAGTGGTTAAGCTACTTGTATCAAAAAGTCTTGTTTCTTGAACGACTTCTTTTTCATAGGTTCCATCTTCCCAAGCCTCACTTTGACGCTTCACTTCATAATCGATCGCTTTTTGTATAAAACGAAAAGAGTTAAGATTTTTAATTTCAACCCTTGTATAAAGTTTAGTATCTCCTTTAGGACGAATACTCACGTTTGCATCACATCTAAAACTTCCTTCTTGCATATTTGCATCTGAAATATCTAAAAAACGTATGATAGAATGAAGTTTTTTAAGATAAGCGACCGCTTCATCACTGCTTCTTAATTCAGGTTCGCTTACAATCTCAAGCAAAGGAGTTCCTGCACGATTTAAATCCACTTTTGAAAAATTGCTTTCATGGATGTTTTTTCCTGCATCTTCTTCCAAATGTGCCCTAGTAATACCTATACGTTTATTTTCTCCATTTACATTAATAAAAAGTTCCCCATTTTCCACTATAGGAATATCAAATTGAGAAATTTGATAAGCCTTAGGTAAATCAGGATAAAAATAATTTTTACGATTAAAAACACTTTTTTTATTGATAGTGGCATTTACAGCTTTTCCAAAAAAAATCGCTTTTTTAACTGCTTCTTCATTTAAAACAGGTAAAGCACCTGGCAAAGCTAAGCAAGTAGGACAAACATTAGTATTAGGAGTTTCCCCAAAAGAAGTTGCACAAGAGCAAAAAATCTTTGTTTTAGTATTAAGTTGGGTATGAACTTCAAGTCCTATAACTACTTCAAACATTAAATTTCCTTGATACTTAAATTATCTTTGGCATTATTTTAACATTATTTTCTTTCAAAATGACTTTAAAAAATAAAAAGTAAGATTAAATATTAATGAGAAGTATTATTTAACTTATTTTTAAGTTGGTAATTTTCTATCAGTAAAATAAAAATTAGAGTTAAAAGCAAACCCGGAGTAAGCCCTAGGCATAAATATATATAAGAATTAAATTTAAGAAACATCAAAAATGCACCAAAAAGCATTAAAGCTAAGGATGCACCTTTGAAAAATTCTAAAATATAAATCAATGATCTTCCTCTATCTTAACAGCACCTGCTAAATACACATAGGTTAAAATCATAAAAATAAAGGCTTGTAAAAATGCCATAAAAGTTAAAAGTACGTAAGCAGGAAGTGGTGCCACATAAGGAACAAGAGCTAAGATAACCATTAAAAATAAATCATCGCCTTTGATATTACCAAAAAGACGAAAAGATAAAGAAATCACTCGAGAAAAATGAGAAACAATTTCAATTGGAAACATCAAAGGAGCTAGAAATTTAATAGGTCCCATGAAATGAGAAAAATATTTCACCACGCCTTGAGTTCTTATTCCTTCAAAATGATAATAAACAAAAACAATAATAGCCAAAGATAAAGTTAAATTTAAACTTGCTGTTGGTGAATGAAAACCAGGGATAATACCTATAACATTACTAAAAAATATAATAATACCCAAAGTAGCCACTAAAGGAAGGTATTTTCTAGCACTTTTTTCATCTCCTAAAGTATCACGCCCCATAGAAAGAACGCCTTCTAAAAAAGCTTCTCCTAAATTTTGCAAACCACGAGGGATAAATTGCATAGAACTAGTAGCTCTATAAGCAATGATTACTGCGATAAAAGCCACTAAGCCTAAATGAAAAAAATAAGAAAAAGTATGACTTGAATCAAATAAAGAACTGAATAAAAATAAATCTTTCATAATTTCCTCAGAATTTTTTATAAAAGCTTATTCTAGCACTGTCTTGCTTATAATTTAATGAAAATAAATTTTATTTTAATCCTTAAAATTAAGAATTAAAATATTTTAAAGCTTTTTGAAATTTTTGAATATCATGAGCTTTATTGTCTTTTTTTGCTATGATTAAATTTGTAGCTTCTTGCAATAAAGCTTGAATTTGAATTAAAGTATCATTTATATTTTCTCTAAGCTCGTCATCATTTTTGGATTTTTTTGCTGCGTTGATTGCAAAGCCTTTTAGATCTAAATCATCTAAAAGGCTTTCTAAATTTTCTATATTTTCTTGTATTAAAGCGAGTTTAAAATCATCAAGCCATTTCTTCATTGCTATGCACATCTCTCCAAGCTTCCAATAAGCCTTTGGTTACATTGATAACCTCATCGATTCTTGCTTCATTATTTTCTAAATTTGCCAAAGATAGAAGTTGAATTTCTCTCGTATAAAGCCCACTTAAATAATGTGCCACTTCTCCGCCTTTTTCATAATCTAAGGTGTTGATTAGTTCTATAAAGATAGCTGTAGTTCTTTTAATAAAATAAACTCTTTGCTCTATATCTTCATTTTTAATAGCTACTTTAGCTCTAGCACAAAAACGTAAAATGCCCTCATAGAGCATTTCAATCAATTTTTGAGAAGATTCTATCCCTACTTGATTTTGGGAATAAGCATTATAAGCTAAACTATTTTGCATCGATCTTTTCCTTAATTATTTGAATTATTTGCAGCATTAATCATATTTGTAACTGTGGTTAATTGCTGATTAAGTTTATTTAAAATACTTTCATATTGCAACCACTGATTTGCCATAGTATCATATCTTGCATCAATCATATCTTGAGCTGATTTTTTTGACTCATTTAGAGATTTAGTATCATTAGTCAAACTTTCATCATATTTAGTTAATGAACCATTTGTTCCTGTCATTCCTTGAAGAGTTGCCTTAAGTTGAGAAAAAATACCCTTACCTTCGATAGGCTTTGCAGCAATCGTTGTCTCGCTTAAACCAAACATCTTAAGAAATTCTTTATCTCCTTTGATAGCAAAATCAGATCCACCATCGCCGCTAAAATTAAGTTTAAAACCTTTTTCATTATTTTTATCATATTCTTCAACTTTAACTTTTAATCCATCAATATTAAGACTATTGATATGACTGGCCAAATTTTTAAGCATTTCTTCTTCAGTGTTACCTGTAAGTACAAAATTTGTCCCATCTGTTGTTTTTGATAAATCATAGGTTTGACCATTATAAACTATGCTAAATTTTCCAGATTCGAATTTAATCCCTTGATTTTCTTCTCCATCTCTTGTTTCAGCATCTTCTTTAGTTAAATATTTATCTAAACTACCTTTTTTAATCAAATCTCCAGTATGAGAAATATCTTGATATTGCGTGATACCTGAAAAAAAGCTTTCCGCAAAATCAGGATTTTCTTTTACCTTGCTTTCAAATTTAGAGGAATCAAAGCTTAAAGTTCCAGCATCATTTAAAGTTAAACCAAAATCTTGCATAGAAAGCATAACCGTAGTACTAACTTTATTACCATTTTCATCTTCAACAGTTCCACTAACTGATTGAGAATCAAATAAAGCTGAAATGATACTTGAGCGTATAGAATTAACTTCAGTTACACCTTGTAAAGTTCCTTTAGTTCCTGTTTCAGCATTGTAATCTGTTGCAGCATTAAGATTGGTTACTAAATCATTATAAGCATCAACTAATTCTTGCATAGCTTTAGTTACAGCTTCATTATCTTGCTGAACATCAAAATCAATTTCTCCTGTTTTATTTAAAGTCAAAGTTAAACCAACGCCTAGATCGGTTACGGTATTGCTTTGACGTATCATTTTGATTCCATCAAGGGTAAATTCAGCATTTTGTGCTTTTTGTATATGTAAAGGATTATCTTTATCATCCTTAATGCCATATCCTTTGAAAGTTTCTGGATCAAGAGTAAGAACATAGTTTTCACCATCTCTACCCGCAGTATCCGATAAAGGTTTATCTAACTCCCATCCAAGATTTGAAAAAAGTTTAGAGGCATTTTGATCAACTACATATCTTCCTTTATCATCTTTATATCCATCAAAGAAACTAATAGCACTATCTTCTCCGGTTTCTTTACTGGTTAAGGTTAAACGATAAGGAGCATCTTTTTCTCCCGTATTTACAATCTTTGCAACGATCTCACCACCCGTAGCTTCATTGATCTTATCGGCTAAGTCCCTATAGGTTGTGTTTTTATTATAAGTAATAGTATATTGCTTTCCATTTTGCATAAGAGTAAAAGAAGCATCACCCTCTAAGTTAGAATCAACATAACCTCCATCGTTTGCCAAACCTTTACTTTGATAAACATCTTTTTGTGCGAGTTGAGTTACATTGATCTTCATACTTTGTAAAGATACCCCACTATCAGCAGTTAAACTTGCTGGAGGATTTGTAGTCACACTCGCACTTACTTTTCTCTTTGCAAAAGCTGTTGCATCCGCCAAAGAAGAAACTGCGGTTTGGAATGTAAGCAATTTTGTTTTTATTTCAGTTAAATCTTTTTGTTTAGTTGTATTTTCTTCGATTTTTTTTGTATAAGGATCTACTCTAGCTTTTTCCTCTGCCTGTTTTAACTTATCCAAAGTATCTTGAGTTAAAACTCCAGATCCAAAACCCAAACTTGATAAACTACCTAACGCCATTTTCAACTCTCCTTATCAAAAATCATACCGATTACATCTTTAAAATATTCTGCTAATCTCATAGCCTCTTCACTAGGAATTTTACGAATTTCTCTTCCTGTGCTTTTTTCAGTTACGCTGATATACATTGAACCGGTTTTATCACTATAACCAAAACGAACATTGGTATCCAAAGAATCCATTTGTTCATTTAATTTTTTCGTAACATCTGCTAATTTATCATTCAAATTTTGCTGATTATCATCGCCTCCTTGGCTTTGTTTTTCAGCGTGAATATCCGAACTAGCTTTTTGCGCCTTATCTGTTCTTTGACTCATTTGAGTCAAAACCATATCCATTTTTTCATTTGCCTTCGAAATTTCCATTTTAAAATCCTTTTTAAAATTTCTTCTATTGCTAGTTAAACTCTACATCGGCAAAAAAATAATTTTATGAATACTTTTTTAATAAAAATTTTAAAATTTTTACTTAATTTTTTATAAGCAAAAAGTGTGCCAAGTAAAAACAAACTTATTTTTCTTAACCCATAATTTCAAATTTTTTAAATAACTGCGGATCATTATCTAAAATATTACGCAAAATTAGATCTTTTATAACATTTTCATTGCAATCAGTTTGCCGAGGCCAAGCTCTTGTATAACCTTCAGTTTCATTTTTAGCACTCGCATCAATAGCCAATCTATCCTCTTTTATAAATAAATCTCTTTTTGCATCGATATTATTTACTACTCGCCACACTAACATGTATGGATTTTCTAATTTATTGTTTGTATCTAAAAAGACTAAAATTCTAAAATGCTTTTTAAATTTCAATAATCTTTCAAAAACTTGAGAATTTCTTTCTTTTTTATCAAGTAAAATACAAACTATAGGACTTTTACATTCTTTATAAAACTGCTTTAAAGCAAAAAGCTCTACTTCAGAATTAAAAAGTTCAAATAATTTTTCATCCTCTAAAATTTCAAGCTCTTCTATCTCATTTTTATCACAAGCATCAAGTCCTGCTTTTCCACCAAAACAAGAATTAGGCGACGCATGATCAAGCTGATCGCAAATTCCTTCGCTTATAAGTAATTTTTGCACACAAAAACGATTGAGAATATAAGGAATTAACGCATCATAATCATCTAAACTAGGCGCATCTTTATCAACAAAAATCGCATGTTTAACAAAACTCATTTGCCCCACACCCCACAAAGCATGCATGATCTGCTGTGCATGTGCGGGGTATTTTGTATCAATTTTAGCTAAAATTAGATTGTGAAAAACTCCATTTTCAGGCATTTTATAATCGATCAAATCCGGAACAGAAGTTTGCAAAAGAGGCAAGAAAATACGTTCAGTTCCAAGCCCCATAATCCTATCCTCTAAAGGAGGCTTTCCTACAACGGTTGCTTGATAAATCGCGTCTTTTTTAGCATAAATTTTTTCAACTTTCATGACAGGAAAAAGTTCTGCAGGAGTATAAAAACCCGTATGGTCGCCAAAAGGACCTTCTATTTTAAATTCCTCCAAATCCACATAACCCTCTATAACAATATCGCTATCAAAAGGGACAAAAACACCATTATTGCAAGGTGTCAATTTAGCGGGAGTTTTTTTGATAAAACCATAAAGTAAAAGTTCAAAAATTCCTTTTGGTAGTGGAGCTTGAGAACACCAAATATAAAGTGGATCTCCACCAATAGCTACACTAACAGGCATTTTTTTAAAACCTGCTTTTTTATACTCATGATAAAAATTAGCACCATCTTTATGGATTTGCCAATGCATTAAAAGTTCATTTTCACCGCTTACTTGCAAACGATACATTCCAAGATTATTTTGAGTTTTATCTAAATTATGAGTATAAACTTGCCCCATAGTGATAAATTTACCTGCATCATCCTCCCAAGTTTTAAGTATAGGAAGCTCTTTAAGAGAATTTAAAATTTCATAATTATAAAGTGCCTTATTTACGCCTAATCTTTTAGGTGGAACATTTTTAAAACTCAATAAATTCATAAAAAAATCAATTTTGGCTCTAAAATTAGTAGGAATATGAAGTTTGGTTAATTTTGAAATTTCATCAGCCACTTCATTAAAATCTCTTCCAAAGGCTAAATTTAAAGCTTTTTGATTGCAAAAAGTATTCATTAAAACCGGAAATTTGTATTTTTTTTCTAATTTTTTATCAACAGGATTTTTAAAAAGCAAAGCCTTACCATTTTCTTCTTTTTTTGCCTCAATATAAGCTAAATGTGCGATTTCAAGATCTACATCCACAGGCTCTTCGATAATTTTTAATAAATTATTTTCCTTTAAAACTTGGATAAAATTTTTCATATCATATCCTCTGCTTTTTTTAATAGTTCTTTAGCTCCTTTGCTTATAAATTCTTTGGCTAAAATTTCACCAAATCCTTTAAATTCATTTTTCTTGATCATTCTCTTATCTTTTAAAATTTCACTCCCATCAGGCAAACCAAGTATAGCACGGACACAAATCATATCTTCATTAAGTTCAGCATTGATCCCTATAGGAACTTGACATCCACCCTCTAAAGTAGCGATAAATTCTCTCTCTATAGTCGTTTCTATTAAAGTATTTTCATCATTTAAACATTTTAATAAATTTAAAATTTTTACATCTTCAATACTCTCTATACCTAAAGCACCTTGAGAGGCTGCAGGAATGAGTTCATCCTTGCTAAATTCATAGATAAAATTAACCTCTTTGTCTAATTCCAAACGTTTAATACCTGCTAAAGCAAGTATAATAGCATCAAAATCACCTTTTTTTAATTTTTCTATGCGAGAATTTACATTTCCACGTAGAGAAATAATCTCTAAATCAGGCCTTAATAACAAAAGTTGCATTTTTCGCCTAAGACTTGTAGTGCCTATTTTTGCTCCTTTGGGTAAAGAGAGAAAATTTTCATATTTTTGACTCAACATGGCATCATTACTTTTTTCTCTTTTGCTAACTGCTGCTAAAACCAAACCTTTTGGAAAAAAACTCGGGACATCTTTTAAACTATGCACCGCTAAATGCGCTTCATTTCTAAGCATACTCTCTTCAAGTTCTTTTGTAAAAAGCCCCTTACCACCAATCTTAGCCAAAGGAGAATCAAGTAAAATATCCCCTTTTGTTTTAAACCCTTGCAATACAACATCTATATTGTGTTGATTTTTTAAAATTTGCGCGATGTGCTCACTTTGCCAAAGAGCTAAAGCGCTTTTTCTTGTGGCTATGATTAATTGATTCATTTTCCATCCTCTATAATTTCAACATCAATGATTTCTTCACTCGAATTTCGATTTTGTTTATGGGTATATTTTGTTTTAGTAGCTATTTTAAAAAAAATGCCAAATAAAAAAACCAAAAACCCTAAAAAACTTGTTAAAACCCCTGGAAAAACAAGTAAAAACCCAGCAATAACAAAAGAAAATTGTGTTAGCATATTTTTAAAGCCTAAAATTTGAAATTCAAGTATATTTTTCCAAAAAACCCCTAAAAGTATTACACCAAATATCATACTTGCTAAAATAAAAATTAAAAAATTTCCAAAACCAAAAAAGACGATAAATAATAGACTAAAAATAATTTCTACAGCAAATAAAGGACTTAATTTAAGCTTATAACTCATAATATTTTCTTTTTTATAATTTCTACAATATGTTCTGTTTTAATCACTTCTTTGCTTAGATTTTTTCTTTGTATGAGTTCTATTTCATTGTTTTGCAATCCTTTGCCGATCACTAAGGCATAAGGAAAACCCATTAATTCAAAATCATTCATTTTCACACCAAAACGTTCATTTCTATCATCAAGCAAAACTTCGATACCCAAATCTTGCAATTGATGATAAATTTGATGTGCAAATTGACAAGCTTCTTCATCTTTTATATTTGAAATGATGATATCGATAACAAAAGGAGCCAAAGTTTGATTCCAAATACAACCTTTTTCATCATGACTAGCTTCAATAGCAACAGCTACTAAACGAGAAACTCCAATTCCATAACATCCCATATAAAATGCTTGAGTTTTTCCATTTTCATCTAAAAAATGCGCATTCATAGCCTTAGAATATTTTTGTCCTAATTTAAAAATATGCCCTACCTCTATACCTTTACTTTTTCTTAGCTTTGCACCACATTTTAAGCAACAATCATTTTCTTTAACCTCTACTAAATCCTTAAAACGATCTTTATTGAGATTAACAACATCAATTCCTACCAAATGATAATCTTTTTCATTAGCTCCAATAATCATTTGTTTTTCATTTTCAAGCTCTTGATCAAGATAAAAATCTATATCTTTTAGGCCTACAAATCCAATAAAACCAGGAACTAATCCCGCATTAAGTAACTCACTTTCATCCGCATCAATAAGCTCTAAAGCCTTACAAGCATTTTGCGCTTTAACCTCTTGCAAATCATCACATCCACGTATAAAAAATACAACCAATTTACTTTCATTCTCGTAAATAGCTTTTTTTACAACCGCCTTAACAGTATAAAATTCATCGATCCTAAAAAAATCAGCCAATTCTTTAATACTTTTAATATTAGGGGTGTGAAATTTACTCGCATAACTGGCTTCTGGACGCTCTTTATCACAAGTTTTTTTAGCTCTTGTTGCTGCTTCAATGTTCGCAGCATAATCACAATTTTCACAAAGCAAGATATCATCTTCCCCATTTTTTGCCAAAACCATAAATTCTTTAGAGCCGCTTCCACCTATTGCTCCACTATCAGCCTCAACAGCCCTAAAATCAAATCCCATTCTTTTTAAGATACGAGAATAAGTTTCATACATCAAATCAAATTCACGTGTCAAATCTTCTTCATTTTTATGAAAGCTATAACCATCCTTCATTAAAAATTCTCTACATCTTAAAAGCCCGAAACGCGGACGCGCTTCATCTCTAAATTTCCAACCGATTTGATACAAATGCAAAGGAAGTTGCTTATAGCTTGTAATTTTATTTTTCACCAAAGAAACCATCGCTTCTTCATGAGTTGGCCCTAAAACAAAATCATTTTCTTTTCTATCTTTAAAACGCAAAAGTTCTTTTCCAAAAACATTATAACGCCCACTTTCCTGCCACAAACTAGCTGGAGTAACAAAACTAAGATTTACTTCCTGTGCGCCAGCTTTGTCCATTTCTTCTTTAACTATGGCACGAATTTTGTCTAAAACTCTTTTCCCTAAAGGCAAAAAATTATAAAGCCCACTACCAATTTGTTCAACAAAACCAGATCGAACTAAAAAAATATGACTTGGCAAACTTGCATCTTTAGGCGTTTCTTTTGTGCTTGGTGCATATAATTGACTAAATTTCATCATTATTCTCCATGTTAAAATCGCATTTGTATTGATTTAAACCCTCAAGATTATTTTTCAAATCAAAAACATAACGCATAGCATTAATCACTGTATCGCTTTGAATTTTTCCTTGAAGGTGTTTTAAATTTACAGTTGGATTGTGTAAAAAAGCTTTAAAAACTTGATGGATCAGTTTTCTTGCTTCATTCTTATCTGAATGTTTTAAGTAACCTTTCTTTAAAGCAATGTCAAGTTGTTTATCTGCACACTCTTTTGCTTTTAAACGTATAGCTTTAATAATTGGATTTAAAGCCAAATCATTTAAATATCTAAAAAAATCCGATGTTTCTTGCCCTATAATGCTATAAGCCATACGTGCTTCATTCTCCCTTAAGGCTAAATTTTTTTGGACAACAGCTTGTAGATCATCAACGGCAAAAACAAAAATTTTATCATTTTCTTTAATATCAATATCACGTGGCACTGCAATATCAAAAAAATATCTTTTATGAGGAACTTCTTCGATTAAAGCATTAGTAATAATAGCATGAGTCGCATTAGTAGCTGAAAAAAAGAGTTCATACTGGTTTAAATACAATTTTAAATTTTCCAAACTATCGTATTGATGCAAACCCTCTAATTTTTCACAAAGTAATTTAGCCTTTTGCATATCGCGATTTAAAATAATAATCTTAGCTCCACCAGCAATCAAATGCTTAGCTGCAAGTTCAGCCATTTCTCCAGCTCCTATAACCACAGCCTTTTTTTGACTTAAATCTAAAAGTTCCTTTGCTTTAGCCACAGCAACACTAGCAACTGAAATAGGATTTTTTGAAATTTGAGTTTCTGTTCGGACTTTAGCAGCACACTTAAAAGCACAATGCAATGCCCTTGAAATATGAGTTTTACAAAATTCATTCTTTAGAGAAAATGAAAAAGCATCTTTAATTTGTCCTGCAATTTGAGTTTCACCCACAACAAGACTATCTAAAGAACTTGCTACTGAAAAAAGATGGTGTATCGCTCCGCTATCCTCAAATATATCAGCTTTTTTTAGTAACTCATCCTGATTGACACCACATAACAAAGCTAAAGTTTTAATAATATATTCTGAACAAGCATTTTTAACAAAAGCAATAATCTCCACACGATTACAGGTACTAATTATCAAACTTTCTTCAATATTTTCATGTGCATTAATCATGCGTAAAAATTCATACTTTTTTGTTTCATCTGTAAAACTTAATTTTTCCCTTAAAAAAAGATCGGTATTTTTATGAGTAAAAGAAACGCAATAATACATTAAAAATTCCTATCTATCATTGCTTTAACAATATCTTTTAATTTTTGATTAGAATATTCTTCTATAGCATCAATTGCTCTTTTGGCGTATTCTTTAACCTCCAAAATTGATTTTTCCAAAATTTCTTTTTCTTTAAATTGAGTATTTATCCATATTTTTTCTTGCTCGTTTAAATCTTTTTTAAACATTGATTTTAATTGTTTTTTTCCTTCTTCATCTAAACTTTCAAAAAGATATATATAAGGCAAAGTAACCTTTCCTTCTTTAAAATCTGCCATAGAAGGTTTTCCTAGTGTTTTTTCATCTCCTTTAATATCTAAAATATCATCAATCATCTGAAAAGCAAGTCCTAAATTTTTTCCATATTCTCCAAAAGATTTTTCATCCAAACCAGCTAAAATAGCTCCGCATCTTGCACTCGCTTCAATTAAAACTGCTGTTTTATTATAAATCATACTTAGATATTTATCTTTATCGGTGTTAAAATCCTGACTTAAATTAACATCCATAAGCTCACCTATAGAAAGCTTGACAACTGCATCAGAAATAATGTTTGCAAATTGAGTGTTCATTTGACTTAATTCATAAAAAGCTTTAGAGTATAAAATATCTCCTAGCATTAAAGCATTTTTTGTCCCAAATTCTGAATTAACGGATTTTACCCCTCTTCTTAACTCGCTCTCATCAATAATATCATCATGCAGCAAACTTGCTAAATGTATAAGCTCAATAGTCGCACAAATGCTTATTGCCTCTTTACTTTCCCCTGAAATGGCTAAAAGTAATTTAGAACGCAATTTCTTCCCTGATTTAACATGCAAAAGCATTTCTAATATAGGTTGATAATTTAGCTCTTTTAAAAATTTTTGTATCAAATCATCTATTACTTGCACACTCAATTCCTTTTTTTGCTATTTATCCCAACTTGTCAATGGTTTAACTTGTGGTTGGTTAAGATCGATCATAGGGACAACTTGATTATTTTGCGGTGGATTTGGAAGTGGTGTTTTTCTCGGATCTAAAAATTCTACCATCACACGAGACTCCTTATCTTCAATATACACTGTAAAAGTTGCTAAACCCTTATTATAACCACTAAATTCTAAAATAAGCCTTGCTCTATCTATATGTGGATTTGTATAATCAGGAATTAAAGTTTGAGTAACCCAATCTAAATTTCTTCGCAAACTCATCACAAATTGCCTTGGATATTTACGAAATTTAGATTGAACGATGATGTTTGTATTATCAAATAAAGTCCAATAAAAATCAAAATTTTGAACCTTATCCTCATAACCAACTTCTTTAATTTGCACACTTGCTCTTTGATCTTTTTTAAGAACAAATTTATAAGTATATTCAAAGACTGGAGCCGCGTTTAAATGACTCTCGCACGCCAAAATAAATAATAAGACAAAAAATAATTTTAACAATCTTTGCATTAACCCTCATGTCCTAAAATTTGGGCACCCAAATCTATGTAAATATCATCTAATCTCTGTTTAATTAAATCTCCATTTTCAAGTATAAAATTTTTAACATCTATTTCATTTAAGCCTTGTTTCTCTAAAAGCTCAATCATACTTATATATTCAGCAAAAAAATTTTCAAATACTTTTTCTAAGGCTCCCAAATTACCATTTTGTATGATTTCTAAAAATTTTTCTTTAGGGGTTTTATTAAACATTTCATCAAAGATATCCATTATTTTCCTTGAAAATAGTAAGTTTTTGATTATAAAATTTTAATCGTTAAAAGTAGCTAAATTACAAAATTTTTAATTAATAAAATTTGGGGTAAAACCCCAAAAAACTATAATTGAACAGACTTACTCTCTTTGGCGTATTTAACACCCAAATCAAAAGCTTTTGAATTCGCATCGCGAGTTTTTGGTGGAACCATATGTAACATTGTTTCTTTTAAAACATCCAAATCAATACATTTACTCATATAAGCAGCAATGGCTAAAGCTACAACAGATTGCGTTGCAACATTCCCTACCTCATCTTTAGCTATAGTAATAATTGGAATTTCAAAAATCTGCCATCTTTTATAATCTTCATTTTCAGGATGTACCAAATTAGGTTCTACAACAATAATCCCTCCTTCTTTTACACCACTACGAAAACCCTTATAGCCCTTATCAGCAGTTGAAAGCATAAAATCAACTTCTCCTTCTACAGCATAAGGAAAAAGAATTTCTTTATCATCTATAATAATATCTACTTTTGTAGGACCTCCTCTTACTTGAGAAGTATAAGTTGATGCTTTAAAAGCCTGACGTCCTTCTTTAATTGCCGCTTCAGCTAAAATTTCTCCTGCAGTGATCACTCCTTGTCCGCCTTCACCGCCAAATCTTAATTGATATTTCATTTTAAAGCTCCTAAATCAACCATTCTTTTTTCTTTGGCTGCACGACGCACTTCTTCATAAGCTTGACAATATTCTGGTTGAGAATTATCTTCATGTAAAACCCCAATTGGAAATTTATCTTTTCTTTCTTCAAAATCCATACTTTCAAATTTAGCTTTTTCTACAACACGATTTTTAATCCAATCAAGCATTGCAGTTGCTTCTCCCATTTTATTTTTTCTTCCTAGATTGATATGACAATTTGAAAAAACATCAACAAAGCTATAACCTTTGTGCGCTAAAGCTTTATAGATTAAATTTTCAAGCTTATTTGCCTCTATCACATTTCCTCTTGCAACAAATGAAGCTCCTGCAGCTTTTGTTAATTCACAAGCATCAAAATTTGGATCAATATTTCCAAATTGCGCAGTTACGGTATAAAAACCTTTTGGTGTGGTTGGAGAAGTTTGCGAATTTGTAAGACCATAGATAAAATTATTGATCACTATATGTGTTAAATCTATATTTCTACGACAACCATGTATAGTGTGGTTTCCACCAATTGCTAAAGTATCACCATCTCCACTGACCACAATTACATGTTTGGTTGGATTTGCTAATTTTATTCCCGTTGCATAAGCAATAGCTCTACCATGTGTAGTATGCACAGTATTGCAATTGACATAAGAACTCATCCTGCCACTACAACCAATCCCTGAAACAAGACATACATCATCCATGCTCCAACCAAGTTTTTCAATTGCACGGATAATACATTTTAAAACAACACCATCTCCACAACCCCAACACCATTGAGTTGGAAGTTTATCAGTTCTTAAATATTCATCATAATTAAATGCCATTTATATATTCTCCTTCACTTTAGCAATAATTTCACTAGGGGTGATAGGACGGCCATTTGCACGATGCAAACTGATAAAATCACGGCGTAAGCTCACCCTTTCAATCTCTTCAAGATATTGACCCATATTTAATTCCGTAACCATAACTTTTTCAAATTGACTCACCACTTTAGCTATTTTTTTCTCCGCTACAGGATAAAGAGTGATAGGACGAAAAAGACCTACTTTAATTCCTTCTTCCCTAAGTCTTTGGATGGCTTCTTTTACTGATCGACTTACGCTTCCATAAGCTATGATTAAAAATTCAGCATCATCAAGCATGTACTCTTCATAAGTACAAATATCTTCACGATTGTTATTAATTTTACCCATAAGTCGCTCTATATTTTTTTTCACTATGGTGCCATCTTCTGTTGGAAAACCAATATCACCATGATGAAGTCCTGTTACATGATAACGATAACCTGTAAAAAAAGGATTAAGCGTTGCAGCTTCATTTTCACCAGCCGCATAAGGTTTATAATCTTTCTTATCGCCTTCAAATTTTTTGCGATTATAAATTTTAATATCTTTTAAATCAGGTAATATCGCTTTACCATTCATATGCCCTACTGTTTCATCCATGAGTAAAAATACAGGTGTCATATATTTTTCAGCCAAATTAAAAGCTCTAATAGTTTCTAAATAAGCCTCTTCAAGCGAAGCAGGTGCAATAGCTATGCTTGCAAAATCCCCATGAGTTGGAGCCTTTGCTTGAAACAAATCCCCTTGCGCTACGCGAGTTGGTAAGCCCGTTGAAGGCCCCCCACGCATAACATTGACTATCACTAGTGGAATTTCAGCTATAAATGCAAGTCCGATTTGTTCTGCTTTTAAAGAAATTCCTGGGCCACTACTTGCTGTCATAGCTTTTACCCCACTCATTGCCGCACCAATAACAACGCTTATCCCTGAAATTTCATCTTCCATTTGTATAAAAGTTCCATCATTAGCTGGGAGTAGATGACTTAACTCATGGGCAATCTCACTACTTGGTGTAATAGGATATCCTCCAAAAAACTTGCAACCACAATCAATGGCAGCCTGCGCAATTAAAACATTACCTGTTGCTATAATTTCTCTCATTATTTTTTCCTAAGCTAATTTTTTATATTGATTATTTCTAACCGCTAAAGCCCTATCTTTAGCTTCTGGTGTAAGTTTGGCAAATTTAAATTCATCTCTTTTGGCCACCATAATAGCAAAATCAGGACAATGCGTTTCACATTCAGTACAACCTATGCAAGATTCTGGATGCACTACCTCTATCATTTGTCCTAAAACAGCATGCACATCATCACGCATGGCTAAAACTCCTGCTGGACAATAACTTACACAAATATTACAAGCTTTACATCGATGCTCATCTACCCATACTGGAGTATCTTTTGGAGCTTTTATATTCATTATTTTTCCTTTTTTAATTTTTATTCTTGATTTATTATATCCAAAATAATCCAAACTCAACTAAGAAATTTCTAAAATCACTTTTAATTTTATTCCCTATAATGATGCTTAAGTAAAGATAATTCTAATTTTTGTTTTTCCTTGGCACTTAATTCAATATCCATAATCTCAACCACGCCTTCAAGACTTAATCTCGCCATCATTCCAAAAGCTTTATTTTTAATCCCAAATTTCGCATCTAAGATTATACTCATAGGCAGAAATTCTCCACTTCTAATCGATTCTATCATTCTAATACAAGCACTAGAAGGAGCTAAATAGGCCGAAGTTTTAAGATATTTAATAACCTTGGCTCCGCCTGTTTTAACTTCATTTTCTAAATCTTCAAATTCTTCTTCATTTAAATACTCGTCTATATTTTTACCATTAATTCTTGTATGAGATTTAACTAAAACCATATCATCATTATGAAAACCTATGAGTTTGGTGTCTATACTAGGCATTTTAACATTTAATTTTTTAGCCAACTCGTATTTAAAACGCGCATTATCCAAAACTCCCGCCATGGCAATAATTTTTTTAGACGAAAAAAGATTGCTTTGATATAAAATATTAAGCAATAAATCTACCGGATTAGTTAGAATGATAAAAAGGGGATCGGGATTAAATTTTTTAATCTCTTTTGCGCAAGTGAGTAAAATATCAGAATTAAGTTTTAATAACTCTTCTCTACTTTGCCCTTCTTTTCGAGTAAAACCCGCACTAAAAATAACTATATCAGAATTTTTAGTATGTGCATAATCTTGAGTGCAAACTAACTTAATATCTAAATTAAAAGCAGCTATGCTTTGAGATAATTCTAACTCCTTTGCGATCAATAACTCTTCATTGATATCAATCATAACAATTTCATGAGCTAATTCACGCAAAATCAAACCATAAGAAAGACTTGAACCAATGTTTCCTGAACCGATAATTGTAATTTTCATTTTCATCCTAATTTTATATTGTGTATATTTTTAATTAATTTTTAATTTTTGAGTAATTTTGTAACATATAGATTTTATTTTAATCTACTTGATAAATTAAATAATCTTAAATATAAATAAAAATTAAAATAAAAAAAATTATAAAAATGCGTGATAATAATTACCAAAAACTTATATAGAGTATAGTTTTTAAATAGTTATTATCTTTAGCTATTAAAAGTATATTATAAATAGAAAAAATTGCAAAGATATATTTAAAGTTTATTTTCATTTAAAAATAAACTTTAATTAGTCGAATAAATTTTTAGGCAATTGTATAATATTTTTAATCAAGTTAAATGGGGTTTTTAAAGTATCACTTAAAATTTGGGTATGAAATTTTGGATCATCGAGCTTTCCATCCACCTTGATATTTGTACTTATTTCTTGATTTTTTCCCAAAATAACATAATTTAAAATTGGAACTTTTGAAATAGTTTCAGAAGCTGATTTTAAAGTTTTTAACTCCAAATTTAAATCTATAGTATCAAGACGTAAATTAGCACTACCTAATCCATAAATATCAACACTATCTCCATTTAAATTAATAGCACTAAAACTCAATAAATCTTTTTTTCGGTTAAAAATAACTTTTCCATTTTGAAATTTTAAACCTTTTTGATTGAAGGTTGGAGTTTTAAACATCAATAAACTAGGAACCGTATCTATAAATGATATCAATTGATTAACACCTTTTAAATCCTTCACAAAAGTATTTTTAAAATCAAATTCTCCATCAAAATAATCAACTCCACTTCCAACAACACTTAAATTAAAAATTCCATCTTGCACTGCTTGTTTTTGTAAAAATTCATTTAAATATTGATCGTTTATGTTTTTAACAAAAAGCTTTAAATCATCCGGACTATAGTAAAAATTTAAATTTGTACCTCCTCTTGAACCTTGCACATTTAAAACACTTGCATTTAGATCTGCTTCTAATTTATCAAAAGCTAAAGTTTTATTCATATCAGCCAATACTAAAGCGCAATTAGCCCCACCAAAAATAATATTTTGTTTATTTTTACTGATATCAAAACTATTTGAAGAATCTTTTTCTTTCTTATAAACATAAGTTAAATTTTTTACCTGTATTTCTTTTTTAAGTGAAGATATTGTAGCACTTATAAGATCACTTTGAGTATTAATATATATAATATCATTTTTTCTTACAACACTAAAACTATCTTTATTATAAGGTGTTTGATTATTGATAAATAAATTATGATTAAAACCTACATCTTGGGCTTGCAAATCAAAATCTTTAAAATCTAAAGTTTTAAAATAAACACTTTTAGCCTCGTTAAAACCAAAATCCTTAAGAACTTTAGAATAGGAAATTAAAATATTGGGATTATTTAAATTAATTTCTAATCCATTTTTAAAATTAGCTATCAAACTCCATTCTGGTATAGTCAATACGTCTTGATTAAAATCCAAATTAAGAGTAATATTTTGATTTTTAATATCCAACAAATCATCATCAAAATACAATTTATAAAGCTGAGTATTAAAAATTCCTTGTTTTTCTTTTAAGTTGATTTTGGCATTTATATTGGCTTTAAAGTGCTGATTTTCCACATCGGCATTTTCTATACTTAAATTATCCTGCACTAATCTAATCAACCCTCTAGAAATATTCATATCGGCTAAAGATATATTGGCATTATTTAAATAAAAAATTCCATTATGAAGAAATTGACCCTTATCATGAAAATCGATTTTAAGCTCTAAATCGGTTTTAATGGATCCACTTTTTTGATAAAAAGGCAAGTTGAGATGATAATTTTGCAAAGCTTTTTCAAGTTTTTCATCTAATTTTAAATTATCTGATTTTATGCGCAAATAAATTCCAGCCTTTTCTTTATCAAAAAAATCATACAAATAAACTTCACTTTTACTCAAATCTGATCCATTGTAAGAGGCCTTATTAAATTGAAAATCCAATTTTTGCTGACTCAAATTTAAATCAACTCTTGGAATTTCAATAGCATTCATATTATCTTCTAAACGAACTTTAACTTTATTAACATATCCTAAAGCACTTATATTGTCTAAATAATAATTATTTTGTTTAAAATCTATAAAGCCTTGCAAAAAATCCAAATGATAAAATTCCCCAACAGCATTTTTAAATATCCAATGATCTAAAGTTTTATTTAAGGTAAAATCTTTTCTAATCATAGTCGCTATATTTTGTATATTTGTTGCATTAAGATCATTAATTTTGTAAAGCAATTTATTATCTTTATAACTGATTGTGCTTTTAAAAGTCAAATTATTGCCACTCGCATTTAAATTCAAATTATAAAAATTACTTTTTGTTTTTATTTCAAAAACACCATTTAAATTCAAATCATATTTTTTAAGTTTTAAGGAATTAATCATTCCTAATAAATCACCCTTATTCACAGTGAAAGAAGCTTTCAAAAAAAGATCGTCGCTATCTATAAAATAATCACCATCTTTAAATAAAATTTTTAATTTTTGATTCTTAAAAGATAAATTCTCAATATTTACCTCTTCAACAAAATTATATAAATATTTTAAATTTTTCATTACCTTTAGTAAGGTTTTAGAATCAAAATCAGAATTATCATTTGAAGTATCATTAATATTTAAAACAATATTTTTTGCGCGAAAAATAAGTTTTTTATCTAATTTAATATATAATTGCTGAACTTTTAAAAAATCAAATTGGATACTAGAAATGAATATTCCGTTTTTCAGCACTAAAAATATAATTGATAATAATACAAATAATACTGCTAGTGTATATAATATTTTCTTTTTCATGCGTAACTTCTTATTGATATTTATTTTGGGAATTTGTTATTATTTAACTCAACCTTTAAAAAGCGATTCTGTTATTTTTATACCAAAAGGCTCTATTACTCAGATTATATCATATCTTAAAGAAAAAAAATATGAAATGAGTATTATTGACAAATATATTTTATTTTTTTTAGGGCACCCACAATCTGGATGGATTAATATGAGTACGCAAAAACTAAACAGAATAGAATTTTTATACAAATTAACCGTAGCCAAAGCTGCACTTGAAACAATCACTTTAATCCCTGGGGAAACAAGCATTGTTTTTTTAGATCAAGTTTCCAAAAAATTAGGACTTAATAAAGAAATACTTTTATCCGAATTTCAAAAACAAGCTCCTTACTTAGAAGGAGTTTTTTTACCAGAAACCTATGAAATTCCAAAAGGAATTTCAGAAAGCTTATTGATAAAAAATTTACTTGCTATTTCTGAAAAATCAAATCAAACCACTTCTAAAAAAATTTTTGGACAATATAATCCCAAAAAATGGCATCAATATATCATCACAGCTTCTGTTATTCAAAAAGAAGCCGCCAATGAATCAGAAATGCCTATAGTTGCAAGTGTGATTTATAATCGTCTTAAAAAAGGTATGAAATTACAAATGGATGGAACTTTAAATTATGGTATTTATTCTCATGAAAAAGTTACACCTCAAAGAATCAGACAAGATAAAACCTTTTATAACACCTATAAATTTGAAGGTTTGCCAAAAGAAGCGGTTTGTAATGTTTCTTTGGCTGCAATTCGTGCAGCTATTTTTCCGGCAAAAACGGATTATTTATATTTTGTACGCGATAAAAACACTGGAGTTCATATTTTTACAAGCAATTTAAACGATCATAATAAAGCCATTAATTTACAAAAAAACAGATAAAAATTTGAAAAGTTGGAACGATATTTGCTTGTTAATTTGTAAAATTATAAATAAAAAGGATAAAAGATGATTGATCCATTTAAATCAAAAGAACTTGTTACTAGTGCTTTAGCAGGTAGAAATCTTAGAAATCAATTGATCAATGCTAATCTTGCAAATGTCGATACTCCTTTTTATAAATCAAGAGATATAGAATTTGAAACTGCTCTAATACATCGTGCTAATGAAATTTTTAAAAAGAGTGATGATAAAGAATTAAAATTAGCCGTAACAGAAAAAGGACATCAAGAACCTTGGAAATTTCCAGATCCTAATAAATCAACCATTTATTTAAGAGATGGACACTTAGCAAGAAATGATGGCAATACTGTAGATTTAGATGTTGAAACTACAGAAATGAGTAAAAATACAGTTATGATTACAGCTCTTGATGGAGTTTTAAGAAAACAAAGTAGTATATTTAGCTCCATACTTGATGCAAGTTCTAAATTAAGTTAAAGGTAAATTATGGCATACTTAAGTGATTTTGATATCAGCGGATATGGTTTAAGTGCTCAACGTTTTAGAATGAATGTTATTAGCTCTAATATAGCTAATGCAAATACAACTAGAACAGCAGAAGGCGGACCTTATAGAAGACGCGAAGTGATCTTTAAAGCGACAGATTTTGATAAACTTTTAAACGAACAAATTAGCAAGGATAATAATTTTTTAAAATATGAAAATCCTTTAAATGATCCTGACTCTCCAGAAGAAGCTAAACCAGCTATTCAAAGTGTAGTCGTGGATAAAGTTGTAAGAGATGATAAAGATTTTAGAATGAAATACGATCCAAGTAATCCTGATGCAAATGCTGAAGGTTATGTGGCTTATCCTAATATTAACCCTGTAATTGAAATGGCTGATTTGATTGAAGCAACAAGAGCTTATCAAGCGAATGTCAGTGCTTTTACAAGTGCAAAAACTATCGCGCAAAGTGCAATTGATTTATTAAGAGGATAATAACGAATGAATAATATTAATGATCTAAGATTAAATAATATTTCAAAAACAAATTCAAACCAAAATATACAACAAAATAATATTGGCGATGAATTTGCCAAAATGCTTAAAAATGAAATTGATGATTTAAACAAAACTCAAAAAACCGGTGAAGCTGCTATGACAGATATTGCCACGGGACAAGTTAAAGATTTGCACCAAGCTGCTATTGCCATCACTAAAGCTGAAAGCAGTATGAAATTTATGTTAGAGGTTAGAAATAAAGCCATTAGTGCCTATAAAGAAATTACAAGAACTCAAATTTAAATTTCTATGCAAGAAAATAAAAAAAATCGCGTTTCAAAAGTCGCCTTTGCCTACTGCATGGCACTTTTGTTTATGATTATTTTTTTAAGCTCAACCTTTATACTCACTTCTAAACGCCATATTCCTAATACTGAAAAAGATCAATATTCTTTAGCTTTGCGTGGCAATATTATCACAAAAGATAATTTTACCGTTACAACCTCGAAGCAAATTTATCGTGCTGAAATTGATCTAAGGAGTATCGATAGAGATAAGTTTGATCTTTTTTTAAAACTTTTTCAAATCTATAGTGGATTTAGCGATAAAGAAATTGCAGACATAAAAAAAAGGATGCAAAATCAAAAAAAACGCTCTTATAATTTCATCCTTTCTCAAAATTTAGACTCCAAACAGGCCAACTATCTTAAGGATCTTGCAAAAAAATTATACATACAAGGATTTTTTAAAGCATTTACTAATAGTGCTGGTAAAGTTGAAACCAGAGGTTTAAATATTATCGAACATGAAGAAGATAGAATTTATATGTCACACGATGCACTCACTCCTGCCATAGGTTATACAAAAGTTGTCTTGGATCCAGAAAGTGGGATTTTAAAAAATATCGGTGTTAAAGGCTTAGAAAAATACTATGATCAATGCTTAAGCCCCTTGCAAAATGAAAAAATTCAAGGTTTAAAAGATATCGGCGGAAATATCATTTTAAATTTAAAATCACTACAACAAAAAAAAATCAATGGTTGTGATTTATATCTTAATGTTTCTTTAAAACTTCAAAAAAGTATTGAAAAAGCCATCGATGAACGCAATGAAGATCTAAAGGCTAATGAAATTATCGTAGGAGTTATGGATAGTAAAACGGGAAAAATTTTAGCCCTAGCAAGCTCAAGACGTTACGATCCCGAAAATCGCAGCAAAGATTTATCGGTATTAAATGCTAGCGCTATTGAATACGGCTATGAAGCAGGATCGGTAATCAAACCTTTTATTTTTATCACCGCATTAAGACTTAATAAAATAACTCTTGATGAAATCATTGATACTTATGGCGGATCTTATAAATTAGGACGATTTACCATTAGAGATGATCACAGAATGGATAAAATGACCGCTGAGGAGGTTATAAGATATTCTTCAAATATAGGAATGATTCAAATTGCGCAAAGACTTAGCAATTTAGAAATTATCACGGGTTTAAAAACCTTCAATTTTGGAGATAAAAGCGGTATTGATCTTCCCTATGAACAAAAAGGAGAAATTCCAAACCCTAAACATCTAAGAGAAATAGAAAAATCGGTATTAAGCTATGGCTATGGACTTAAGACTACTTTTATGCAATTACTGGCTGCGTATAATGTTTTTAACAATAATGGAGTTTATATTACTCCGCGTTTGGCAGAAAAATATTATCAAGATGGGCGTTTTGTTAATTTAGATAATGATATAAAAAAAGAGGCTATTTTAAATCCACAATCAGCTCAACTTATGCAAAGAATATTAATCGACGTTATCGAAAAAGGAACTGGAAGAAAAGCTTTCACAAAAGGAGTTACTTTAGGAGGTAAAACAGGAACAGCTAGAATTGCTGAGAGGCAAGGTTATACCTCAAACCGTTATAACGCTTCATTTTTTGGTTTTGCCAATGATGCTACGCACGCTTATACCGTAGGAGTTTTAGTGAGAAATCCTACTAAGCCTTATAGTTATTATGCGGCTCAAAGTGCTTTGCCAATGTTTAAAGATGTGGTTAATATTTTAATCAATGAAGATTTTTTAAAACCGGCACTTGATAACAATCAAACGACTAAAAATTAATCGTTTGATTTAGATTTTAATCTTTGGAATTCTTGCATTAAGAATTCTCTTAAATTTTCTGCTTCCTCTTTGCCGTTTTCTAAAAAATGAATCAAAATATTTTCTAATTTTTCTAAAAATTCAAAAAGCTCATTTTCCCAAATATTATTATTTTTATTACTCAAATTCATTGTCTGGATAAAGGTAAGTTCTCTACTTGCATCACTAAGTTTTTCTAAAAATTGATCTTTATCAGTCTGATTTTTCAATTTCATTTCTTCTATGCGATCCTTAAAAGCTCTGATTTTATCATTAATTACTTCGCAAAATTCTGGATAAATATCCATCTTTATAGGCTCCAATAACGCTTTTTTATCAACATTTAAAATTAATTTTTTCACAGCAAAATAAAGAAATAAAAAAGACAAAGCAGCTATTAATAAATATATCTCTATCATTGATTTCCTTAAAGCGCTAACATTCCGCCATCTAAATTCACGCTATCTAAACCAAGTTGATCTTTAACATACTGTGCAGCTAACATACTTCTATGGCCACTGCGACAAATAAAAGCTATTTTTTTATCGGATTTTTGTTTAGCTTGAAATTCTTGCAAAAAATTTTCATTTAAAAATCCTTTATGATCATAAAATGAAACGCACTCGGCATTAGGTAATACACCTTCTCCCCATTCCAAAGGAGTGCGAACATCAAAAATTTGATATTCGCTTAAATCTTGTTTTGTCCAAACACTAGCTGGAATATTTTCTATCATGAAAAAGCCTTCGTGATGATTTTAGCCAAACTTGCATTAAATTCAGAAGCATTTTCAATTCCCATGCCTTCGCTAAGTTTAGCCATATTTAATACCAAAATTGCAATATCGCTATAGAATGTTTCATTATTCTTAAGTCCTGAAAAAATCGCATGTTTTGGATTGATCTCTAAGATAGGCTTTATATTTTGCTCTTGTCCCATTTGCTTTAAAAGCTGCTGCATAGCAAAATCAGGTTTATTTTTATCAAAAACAATACAGCTTGGACTATCTTTTAAACGAGTGGTTAATCTTACATCTTCAACTTCATCTTTTAAAAGTTCTTTAAATTTAGCCACAAGCGGAGCATATTCTTTTTTCTCTTCATCACTTAATTCGTTTTTATCTTCAACTTGATTAATGGCTACAAATTTTAACCCTTCATACTCTCCAAGCATAGGAGTAACCAAAGAATCAATCTCATCATCCATTAAAAGTACTTCTATATTTTTTTGTTTATACTCTTCCAATAAAGGTGAATTCCTAAGTAGGCTTTCATTATTTCCTGTAATATAAAAAATTTCTTTTTGATCTTTTTGTAAGTCATTTTTATATTCTTCTAAAGAACGTAAATTTTCACCTTTAGTGCTCTTATAAAACATAAGTTTTAATAAACTCTCTTTTTCTGTTCCAAAACCGTAAAGCCCTTCTTTTAAAACTTTTCCAAAGGTTTTGAAAAAATCTAAATATTTATCTTTGTCTTTATTTTTTAATTTTTCAAGTTCACTAAGTATTTTTTTGACACTTGCTTCTTTAACTGCTTTTAAAATTTGATTTTCTTGCAAAATTTCACGACTTACATTCAATGGTAAATCTTCAACATCAATAATCCCTCTAACAAAACGCAAATAAGTCGGTAAAAGTTCTTTATCATCATCGCTAATAAAAACACGTTTTACATAGAGCTTAAGTCCGCTTTGATAATCCACTCTAAAAAGATCAAAAGGAGCATTTTTTGGAATGAAAAATAAAGAACTATATTCTAATTTTCCTTCGCTTTTGGTATGAAGATATAATAAAGGCTTATTAGAATCATGGAAATTTTGTTCATAAAATTTTTCATAATCTTCGGCTTTAAGGCTTGTTTTTTGCATTCTCCAAAGAGCATTAGCTTTATTAATTTGAGTGATTTTTACTTCACTCTTTCCTTCTGTTTCGCCCTCTTTAGCAGGGATATACTCTTCTTTTTCCATAAAAATTGGAAATTGTATATGATTTGAATATTTTTCTATAATGCTTTCAATTTTATAAGAATTAGCAAATTCATCATCTTTTAAATAAAGTGTGATTGTGGTTCCTTGCTCTTCTTTTTTAGCATCTTCAATTTCATAACCATTTGCATCAGAAGTCCAAAGATAAGCTTTATCATCCAAAGCTTTTTTACTTAAAACTTCAATTTTATTTGCCACCATAAAAGCAGAATAAAATCCAACACCAAATTGCCCTATAAGTTGAGAATCTTTCTTAGCATCACCGCTTAAATTCTCTAAAAAGCTTTTTGTGCCACTCTTTGCAATGGTTCCTAAATTATTAATCAAATCTTCTTTATTCATACCTATACCATTATCACTAATGGTTAAAGTTTTTTTATCTTTGTCTATTGTAATTTCTATTTTAGGATCAAATTTTAAGCTCTTATAAGAATCATCGCTAACGCTTAAAAAATTCAATTTATCTAAAGCATCGCTAGCATTAGAGACGAGCTCCCTTAAAAAAATCTCCTTATTTGAATATAAAGAATGAATCATCAATTGTAAAAGTTGATTAACTTCAGTTTGAAATTGCATTTTTTCTCCTTTGTATTTTTCAAATGCGTTATTTTAGCAAAAAATACATAATTGTAAAAAAATTTATTTAAAAATTACAAAACCAAGCCAAACTGCCAATAAACACAAAATGACATTAAAAACAATATTAAGAAAAAGATGAAAATAATTTCCATTTTGCAAAAGCATTAAATTTTCATAAGAAAAAGTAGAAAAAGTTGTAAAAGCTCCTAAAAATCCTGTATTGATAAAATTTTTAAGTAATGGAGATAAACCTTTATTTTGTGCATAAGAAAAACAAAGTCCTATAGCAAAAGAGCCAAAAATATTTACAAAAAGAGTACCAAAATTAATAGCATGTGGAAAAATTTTATTGATAAAATTAATACTTAACATTCTAAATACAGAACCCAAAAAGCCACCTATGCCTACAATTAAAATCATATTGGGCATGATTTCATTCTTTCTTGATCTAATATTTCTTGCATTTTTTTTCTAGTATTTTCAAGCCATCTCTCATCGCTAGTATCCACTAAATCCATGCAAATAATCTTTAAATTTCCACCACTTCCCACGCTAAAACTTTTCGTATCTAAAATTTTAGCAGAATCTACAATCAAAATAGGCTGAACTTTCAAATTCAACTTTTCAGTTAAAACTTTAGCTCCGCTTTGGAATTTAAGCATTTTTGCTGTTTTTGAACGCGTTCCTTCAGGAAAAATGGCTAAAACTCTATCTTCATTTAGTCTTTCTTTGGCTTCTTTTAATACACGCACTAAATCTCTTGGATTTTTTCTATCGATACAAAGCAATTTTGGTTTTTTTATAGTGATTTTAAAAAGTGGAATTTCTCCAAGTTCTTTTTTTGCAATCCAGCATAAATTTTTAGGGTATAATTCCTCTAAAGCAATAATATCTAGGGCGCTTTGATGATTCATTAAAATCATATTTGCGCTAGGATTAAACTCACCCACAAGCTCAGTTTTGTAAAAAATAGTATATTTTTGAAATTTAGCCCAAATTCTACGAATTTTCCAAAGGGTATTTTGCGAATTTACAAAACAAAAGCAACATACTACAATTAAAATACTAAAAATAAAAAAAAACCAAAAATATAAAGCTTTAATTTTTTTGTAAATCTTCACGAAGTACCCATCCTATTTGGCCATTTTCAAGAATTACTTTAATATAATCTAATCTTTTTCCTAAAATTTTAACTTTTTCATTAGAATGAGCTGTATAGAAAAAAGTTGAAGGCTCTGTTGGCAAAATTCTTGCTCTTGAACCTGCTTTTAAAATACCGCTTTTTACGCTTGTATCTATGAAAAAACTTAATACAAAACATACTATTGCTAAAACCAAAATGATATAATTTTTTCTCCACACAAATACAAATGCAAAAACAAATGTAAAAAACCAAAGTGCATATTGTTTATAAATATTAAAATCTTTATTGGTAGGATTTAAATCACTTTGAGTGCTAATCTCATCATCACTAATAACAAGTCTAAAACTCATATTTTCAAGACTTTTAGTATCTTTATTGAAATAAGAAAAATCAAAATGGGTTTTAGATGATGGAAATAAAGCGTAATAAAAACCAGTAGAAGCGTTAAAATCACCTTTTAAATTTTCAACTCCTTGTTTTTGAACACCATCGATATAAAAACTTTTAAGATTTGTATTGGTAGCATTTAATTCAAGCATAACAATGATGCTATTATTATCAAAATTTTTAGTTTTTATCTTTTTTACTTCCAAAGAACTTGCTACTAGGTGTGAAAAATGATTATCACTTGGTGTGATTTCATATCTGATTGGATTTAAATTTAAAGCAGATTGCTGAAAAGCTTCTCCATTTCTAAGCAACTGAATTGAAATTTGCTCTAAAGAGGCATTAGAAGTTTTAGCTTCAAACCATAAAGTTGTTACATACTCGCCTTGTATATTTTTCCATTTTGCATCAGGATTTAGAAAAAGCAAGTCATCGTTCTTTTTTAGATTAATCTTAAAATCAAAATTAGTGTTTTCAGTTGTTTTTGCATGAATGGTAATTGGAAAAGCTTCTCCAACATAAACCTTGTGCGGATACTCATCATTAGTAAGCACCAAAGAGCTTTGCGGGATAAAAGGATCTTCAACATTGCTCGTATCGATATCAGTATTTTCATCACTTGGAGCAATATTTTGATAAATTTGCTGCTCCTCTTTTGGTAATTTTTCTAATTCTTTTTGCACCTTTTGAGCATCAAAAACAGAAATTTCTTTTTGAGCAAAAAGACTGCAAGAAAATAAAAATATAAAAAATAATATTCTCACATAAAACCTTCTAACATTTTTAAACCTATTTCATTACCTAAAACACTATCACAAGCTCTTTCAGGATGTGGCATGAGACCAAAAATCTTTTTATTCTCATCACAAATTCCAGCAATATCACAAACAGAACCGTTAGGATTTGGTTGATATTTTAATGTGATTAAGTCCTTATCTTCTAATTCTTTTAAAACATCCTCTTTTGCGTAGTAATTTCCTTCTCCGTGTGCAATGGGTAAATTAATAATATCATCTTTTTGAAAATTTCTTAAAAAAACATTTTGATTTGAAACCACTTTTAAATCTTGATTTTTTGAAATAAAGCTTAGTTTTTCATTGTGCTTCATTGCGCCTTTTAAAAGGCCACTTTCTAAAAGAATTTGAAATCCATTGCAAATTCCTAAAATATAGCCTCCTTTCTTAGCGTGCTCAAAAACACCTTGCATTGCAGGAGCAAGTTTAGCAATCGCTGCACATCTTAAATAATCTCCATAAGAAAATCCTCCAGGTAAAACAACCAAATCAGCTGTAAATTCTTTTTGCTCATGCCAGATTATTTCAGTTTTAGCTCCAAGTTTGTTAAATGCATATTCTGTATCAAATTCACAATTTGTTCCAGGAAATCGAATAATTGCTACTTTCATTATTTCTCGCTTATACTCAGTTCATAATCTTCAATCACATTATTAACCAGCAATTCTTCGCACATTTTCGCAATACGCTCTTTAGCTCTTGCTTCATCTTTTTCATCTAAATCAATGATGAGTTGTTTAGCCATTCTTACTTCTTTAACTTCATTAAAATTTAAAGAATGCAAAGCCTTTTCAATAGCCTTGCCTTGAGGATCTAAAACTCCATTTTTTAAAAAAATATTTACCACTATTTTCATCAATATACCTTAACTTAAAATTCTTTTTAAAACTTCTTCGTAAGCAACTTTTACGCTACCTAAATCTTGGCGAAATCTGTCTTTATCTAGTTTTTCATTGCTAAATTTATCCCAAAATCTACAGCTGTCTGGACTGATTTCATCAGCTAAAACAAGTTCATTATCTTTAGTTAAACCTAATTCTATTTTAAAATCAATCAATCTTAAATTTTTAGAATCAAAAAATGGAGTTAAGATGGAATTGATCTTTTTAGCGATATTTTTAATCTCTTGAATTTGTGCTTCATTTTGAACTAAATTTAAAATCAAACAATGATCATCATTGATAAAAGGATCGCCTAAAGCATCATCTTTTAAGCAAAATTCAACCAAAGCAAAAGGCAAAACTTTACCATCCTCTAAGCCCAATCTTTTTACAATCGAACCTGTGGCAACATTACGCACTATTACTTCTATAGGGATGATTTTGCATTTTTTTACCAATTGTTCGGTATCACTGATACGATCAACTAAATGAGTTTTGATGCCATTTTTCTCAAGCAAATGAAAAATTTCTGTACTGATTTTACAATTTAAAGCCCCTTTGCCGCTTTCATTCCCTTTTTTTTCAGCATTAAAAGCTGTTAAATCGTCTTTAAATTCACTGATTAATAAATTTTCATCATCAGTTTTAAAAAGCTTCTTTCCTTTTCCCTCATACATTAAATCTTTTTTTGTCATAACGCACCCTCCTTAATGTTTAAAATTTTCACCGCATCAATAGCAGATTTTAATTGCGCATCTTCATAAATTTGTTTTAATGTAATGATGTTTTTATCATTTTTGATTTCTTTTTTCTCTTCTTTTTTATCATTAGTTTTTTGAAGTTCATTTTCCAAATGCTGTTTTAATTCACTTTCTTTTAGATTAAAGCCTTCTTCTTGAGTGCTTACCTTTCCAGGAAAAACTTCAATATCCGGTTTTACGCCTATAGCTTGGATGGTGCGACCACTTGGCAAATAATATCTTGCTATAGTCAATCTTAATGCTTCAGTTTTATTAATAGGAATGATTTGCTGCACACTACCTTTTCCAAAAGTATTTTCGCCAACAATCACAGCCCTTTTTAAATCTTGCAAAGCCCCGCTAACAATCTCACTCGCACTAGCACTTCCACCATTGACAAGCACCACTAAAGGGGCATTAGAAATTTTATTTTTTGCTTCTGCTTTGTATTCTTGATTTTCACTAGCTATGCGTCCTTTTTGAGAAACGATCACGCCTTTATCTACAAATAAATTAACTAATCCTATAGCTTGACTTAAAAGTCCACCAGGATTATTTCTAAGATCTAAAATAATCCCTTTAACATTAGGATATTTTTTAAGCTCTTTACTTGCAGAATCGACTACATTTTTATCAAAATTAGTCACTCTTAAATATAAAATATTTTCTTTTTGGATCAATTTTGCATAAACACTCTCAACTTTTATAATATCTCTCATAAGAGTCACATCAAAAGGCTTAGTAGAACCTTTTCTAAAAATAGTTAAAGTGATTTCAGTTTTTGGCTTACCACGCATTTTTTCTACAGCGTCATTTAAATTCATACCCAAGGTTGCTTCATTGTTTATTTTTAAAATGATATCGCCTGATTTTATTCCTGCTTTATCTGCAGGAGTTCCTTCCATAGGAGAAACAACAGTTAAGGCTCCATCTTTCATGCCTACCGTAATTCCAAGTCCTCCAAATTCACCATTGGTTTGAATTTTCATATCATTAAAATCTTTTTCATTTAAGAAAGAAGAATGTGCATCAAGATTACTCAAAAGTCCGGATAAAGATTTATCCACCAAATCACTTATATTTTCATCATCAACATAATATTGTTCAACTATAGCTAAAGTTTTTGTAAGCTTATCTAAAGCTTGCAAGCGTTGTTCTAGTTTTTTATTATCGTCAGCTTTGGCGTGTAAATTTCCAACAAAAAAAACACAAAAAGCCAAAGAGCTTATAAAACCTATTAAAGTGGCTAAAGATCGTTTTATTTTCAAGTGAAACTCCATTAAAATTTTTTCATATTTTTAAAAGTAAATTTTAATAAAAAATGCTTAAGAAATTGTAAATTAAACACATAAAAATTTACATTGCGTTTTCTTTTATTTTTTATGCTAGAATGATTTTAAAATTTTAATTTAAAAAATCAAAGGATTTTTAGGAAGATAAATGCAAAATATAAAAAAACATCAGCATTCACAAAAACATATTAAAGCGATCAGCAATAGACTTAGTCGAACAATTGGACATTTAGAAGCAGTTAAAAACATGGTAAAAAGAGATGAGGATTGTAGCAAAATTTTAATACAACTTGCCGCTATTAAAGCAGCGGTTAATAATACCGCAAAAGCTGTTTTAAAAGAACATTTAGCTCATTGCATCCATCATACATGCTCTGAAGAAAATAAACAAAGCATAGAAGATCTTAATAAAGCTATTGATATGTTTGTAAAATAGCGTTTTTACTATAACTTTATAAAAATGAACTTAAATATATTTATAAAATATTATAAAATAACTTGACATTATATGACTAAAGTTATATAATACGTTTTATATAAATTAACAAAAAAGGAATCAATATGGCAAATATACAAGATTATTTAACAGACTCTATGCTTTCAAATGTTGAAAGTGCAGCATCTTTAGCAATATATTCTAAAAATAATGAAATTGTTCCTTTGCATCTTTTTTGGGCTTTATGCGTTGATAGCTCAAGTTTGCTTAATCAAATACTTAATAAATTAAATATTTCTAAAGAAGCTTTAGAACTTGAAATTAAAAGCAAAATTTCTAAATTACCGACAAGCTCAAATGTGAGTAAAGAAAATATCAAATTTTCAAATGAATTTATCAATTCTTTGGAGACAGCCAAAGGCTTAATGAATGCAAATGGAGATAGCTATTTATCTGTAGATACTTGGCTTATTAGTGAAAGCGAAAAAGATCCGATTAAAGAAATTTTATCTAAGTTTTTAGATCGTAAAGAATTTCAAAAAGAATTACAAAATTTAAGAGCCGGAAGAAAGGTTGATAGTAAAACAAGCGATGAAACTTTAGATAGTTTAAATAAATTCGGTATTGATCTAACTCAAAAAGCAACTCAAGGAGAGCTAGATCCAGTGATCGGAAGAGAAGAAGAAATAGAAAGACTCATGCAAATTCTTATCCGCAAAACTAAAAACAATCCTATTTTGCTTGGAGAACCTGGAGTTGGAAAAACCGCAATTGTTGAAGCCTTAGCGCAAAGAATAGTCAAAAAAGATGTGCCAACTTCTTTGCAAAATAAAAGAGTCATTGCGCTTGATATGAGTGCTTTAATAGCAGGTGCAAAATACCGCGGCGAATTTGAAGATCGCTTAAAAGCAGTAGTTAATGAAGCGATCAAAAATAAAAATATCATCTTATTTATAGATGAAATTCACACCATAGTAGGAGCTGGAGCGAGTGAAGGGAGTATGGATGCAGCCAATATCTTAAAACCTGCTTTAGCTAGAGGCGAACTTCATACCATAGGCGCTACCACTTTGAAAGAATACCGCAAATATTTTGAAAAAGACGCGGCTTTACAACGCCGTTTTCAACCTGTTAATGTTCCTGAACCTAGTATTAACGAAGCTTTAGCGATGCTAAGAGGAATCAAAGAAAAATTAGAAATTCATCACAATGTCACAATCAATGATAGTGCTTTAGTTGCAGCTGCTAAACTTTCAAAACGCTATATAGCGGATCGTTTTTTGCCCGATAAAGCTATTGACTTAATCGATGAAGCCGCCGCTGAACTTAAGATGCAGATTGAAAGCGAACCTAGTTCTTTAAGAAAAGTAAGAAAAGACATTGAAACTTTAGAAGTTGAAAATGAAGCTTTAAAAATGGAAGATAACAAGAAAAATGAAAAAAGAATAGAAGAAATCATCAAAGAATTAGCCAATCTAAAAGAAAAGCAAAATGCTTTAAATTCACAATTTGAAAATGAAAAAGGTGTTTTTAATGAAATCAGTGCAAAGAAAAAAGAAATTGATCTTTTAAAAAATGAAGCCAATCTAGCTAAAAATAGAGGTGAATTTCAAAAAGCGGCTGAATTAGAATATGGAAAAATTCCAAGCCTTGAAAAAGAAGTGCAAAACTTAGAAGAAAAATGGAAAAAAATGAGCGAAAATGGCGTTTTGCTTAAAAATCAAGTGGATGAAGATTTAGTCGCTGGAATTTTGAGCAAATGGACAGGTATTAGCGTGCAGAAAATGCTTACTTCTGAAAAACAAAAATTCTTAGAGGTTGAAAAGCACTTAAAAGAAAGTGTTATAGGACAAGATGAGGCCTTAAATGCTTTAGCAAGAGCTATTAAACGCAATAAAGCAGGACTTAATGCAGACAATAAACCTATAGGAAGTTTTTTATTTTTAGGACCAACTGGAGTAGGAAAAACTCAATCGGCCAAAGCTTTGGCAAAATTTTTATTTGATGATGAAAAGGCTATGATACGCTTTGACATGAGTGAATTTATGGAAAAACATAGCGTTTCAAGACTTTTAGGAGCGCCTCCAGGATATATAGGACATGAAGAAGGTGGAGAACTAACCGAAGCAGTGCGTAGAAAACCTTATAGCGTTCTTTTATTTGATGAAGTTGAAAAAGCTCATAAAGATGTTTTTAATGTGCTTTTAGGAATTTTAGATGATGGAAGAGCAACAGATAGCAAAGGCGTAACGGTGGATTTTAAAAATACCATTATTATTTTAACCTCTAATATCGCCTCAAATGCAATCATGACGCTAAATGGAGAAGAAAAAGAAAATGCGATCAAAAATGAATTGAAAAATTTCTTTAAACCTGAATTTTTAAATCGTTTAGATGATATCATTACTTTTAATCCCCTAGGACAAGATGAGGCTTATGAAATTGTAAAGCTTTTATTTAAAGATTTACAAAATAGTTTATCAAACAAAGGTATCAAAGCAAATTTAAGCGAAAATGGAGCGCTTTTAATCGCAAAAAATGGTTTTGATCCTGACTTTGGAGCTAGACCATTAAAAAGAGCTATTTATGATATGATAGAGGATAAATTAAGCGATATGATCTTAGCTGATGAACTTAACGAAAACGATAACATTTTAATCGATGCCGAAAATGATGAAATTGTGATCAAAAAAATACAAAATTGAAAGTAGAAATTTCTACTTTCAAATTAAAACAAAATCTCATTTTCATTTAAATTAATATTATTTCTTGGCAAAGGTGATTTATCTGTATAATAAGCACTTTTACCTTTATAAGTTCCTTGATAAACTCCATTTGGAATGCTGAATTTTCTTGTTGTATTTGGGAATTTCTCTATATATTGAGTTAAAAAGTCCTTAAATACTGGCGCTGCAGTTCTAGCTCCGCTTTCTGTATAACGCATTGGCTTATTATTGTCATTTCCATACCAAATCAATGCTTCAATCTCTGGAGTAATCCCACAAAACCAAGCATCGACATTTTTATTTGTCGTTCCCGTTTTTCCAGCTATATCTATACCTTTAACCTTAGCATTACGACCTGTTCCACTTTCTACAACATTTCTCATCATATCAAGCACTAAAAAGCTTTGTTCTGGATTACTCACTCTATGTTCACTTGAGTCAAATTTCATGATCACTTTGCCATCTTTATCTTGAACTTGCCTTATAATTTGAGGTTCTTTTATCACCCCATAATTTCCAAACATAGTATAAAATTTAGAATACTCCAAAGGAGAAATTCCAAAACTTCCCAAAACTATAGATAAATTCGGTGGAATATCTTTAAAACCAAATTCCATCAATTTAGAATAAAGCACATCAAGTCCGATATCAAGTGCAAGATTAATCGTGGCAAGATTTCTAGAACGCGTTAAAGCTTCTTTAAGAGTGATCAAACCTAGGAATTTTCCACCATCATTTTTAGGTTTCCAAACCTTACCTCCACCTGAAAAAATTCTAGAAATATCCGCAATTTCACTCATAGGAGAATAACCTAAATTAATCGCCACTTGATACACAAAAGGCTTAAAAGAGCTTCCTGGCTGACGCATACTTTGAGTAGCACGGTTATAATTGCTTTTTTCATAATCCACTCCACCAACAAGCGCCAAAACATCACCACTTTGATGATTAACAACCACCATGGCACCATTTAAAGTACTTAAATTTGCATCTTTATCACGCTTTACAATTTCATCATAACCAAATTTTAAAGCATTTTGTGCCATTTCTTGAACATCTAAATCAATATTTAAAGTGATTTTATAACCACCCGTTCTTAAATCCTTAATACTAGAACTAAGTTGCTTCATCACCTCATCAACAACATAGGGAGCGGCATTTTGTGTTAAGGTATCGTTATAAATTTTAGGCACCTCTTTCATAGCACTATCATAATCACTTTTAGAAATCCAACCTAAACTATACATTCTTGTTAAAACATTATTTGCCCGTGAAATAGAAAGATCTAAATGTTTGGTTGGATCATAGCTGCTTGGTGCTTTAGGAATACCAACTAGCATTGCAATTTCTTTAAGACTTAATTCGCTTAAATTTTTATGAAAATAGCCTTGTGCAGCAGTTTTTACGCCATAATATCCATGTCCAAAAAAGATAAAATTCAAATATCTTTCTAAAATTTGTTCTTTGGTTAGTAAGGTTTCAATTTTATAGGCAAGTAAAGCTTCTCTGATTTTCCTTGTGATGGTTTTTTCTGGAGTTAATTCTGTATTTTTTATAAGTTGTTGAGTAAGAGTAGAAGCACCTTCTACAGGCTTACCAACATTTTTTATCACCTTCAATCCTGCTCTAAAAATAGCATCAATATTAACACCATTGTGCTCAAAAAAACTCGTATCTTCAATCGCTACTAAAGCTTCAATCAGACGTGGAGGCAATTCATCATACTTTGCGTAAAAGCGATGCTGTTCAAAGATATTGGCGACTAATTTTCCATTTCGATCAAAAATTTGCGTTGTAAGCGGTGGTTTATATTCTTTAAAGGTATAATCTTGAGTATCCACACTTGCAAAGAGATATCCAACATAAATAACACCTGCGATTAACAATAAACCAAAAAATGAAAAAATATATCTTAAAATTTTCATAAATAAGCCTTTAAAGTTTGGGTATCAAGCCCTAAAGCTGTACTTGAATTTCCTATTTGTTTTTTTATAAATTGCCCATGAAAGCCTTCATGCATAATGCAACCTGCCTTACCTTGAAAAAGATTATTTTCTACATAATCTTTTAAGGCATTTTTATCAAATTCTCTAAAATAGAGCGTTGTTTTAGAAAGAGAAAAAACTCTTTTTTGAGTATTAACCAATAAAAAAGCACTCAAAATACTTGCACTTTTACCATCTTGTAAAGTGAGCATTTCATAAGCTTCATTTTTATCCTTTGCTTTGGTTAAAATTTTATCTCCTATACAGACAATGCTATCAGCAAAAAGCACAGTTTCATTTAAAAAATCTTTTTCAAAAGCAGCAAGAAATTGTTTTTCCTTTTGAAGAACGACATTTTGAACATATAAACTTGCTAAAATATTTTTATTTAAATTTTCATCATAATCAAAAGCAATTTGCTTAAATTTAATATTTTCCTCTTGGAGCAATTTTGCCCTCGAAGAAGAACTTGATGCGAGAATTAACATTGAATTGCTTTTTCTATATGATCCAAGCTTTGTTTTAAAGCTTCATCAAGTTTAGTTATATCTTTACCCCCTGCTGTGGCAAAATCATCTCTTCCACCACCATTTCCACCTAAAATTTGCGCCGCTTCTTTAACCAAAACTCCAGCTTTTAAAGGAGCGTCTTTTACTCCAGCTGCAAGAAGAACTTTACCCTCTTTTACTTGAGCAAGTAAAATCACAGCTTTACTAAATTTATTTTTAAAATCATCAATCATAGCTTTAATATCTCCGTTTTGGATACTTTCAACGCAAATTTGTATCCCATTAATATTTTTTGATTTTAATTCTGTTTTATTTGAATTTCTTAATTCTTCTTTTAAGATAATAATTTCGTTTTTAAGTTTTTTTATCCCATTTAAAACATCATTATTTTTTAATTCTTCTTTGATTTTAGCCATTTCATCAAGCTGATTTTTTACAAATTTTAAAGCCGCTTTAGATACAACCGCTTCTATGCGTCTTATGCCTGCACTCACGCCACTTTCTTTAACGATATAAAAACTACCAATCTGTGCTGTATTTAAAACATGAGTTCCACCACAAAGCTCTTTACTTTCTCCTAAAGTTAATACGCGAACATTATCTTGATATTTTTCATTAAACAAAGCTATAGCTCCGCTCTTTTTTGCTTCATCTAAAGACATACTTTCAAGCACTGCATCGCTTGAAAGTATAATCATTTCATTGACTCTTTTTTCAATGCATTCTAGCTCTTCTTTACTTAAGGCTTTAGGATGGGTAAAATCAAATCTTAATTTATTAAATTCTACCAAAGAACCTGCTTGAGAAACATGACTGCCTAAAATTTCTCTTAAAGCATGATGTAAAAGATGGGTTGCTGAGTGATGACGTGCGATTTGCTCTCTTTTTTCAAAATCAATCTTTGCTTTTATATTATCATTGATTTTTAATTCTTTATTAGCATTTACAAAACTAAGATTAAGTCCAAAGAATTTTTGAGTGTCTAAAACCTCACAATCATCTAAAAATCCCACATCAGCACTTTGCCCACCACTCGTTGCATAAAAAGGAGTTTTTTCAAGCATCACCCAACCTTTACCCTGAAGGGATGAAATTTCTTTAAAATTTTCATCTAAAAGAGCAAGAATTTTAGTTTCGCATTCTATTTTTTCATAACCAACAAATTCATTTTCTCCAAATTTTTCAAGTAAAATCTTAAAATCACCGCTCGCATTTTTACTTCCACTTCCTTTCCAAGAAGCCTTAGCACGCTCTTTTTGTTCTTGCATTAAGGTTTCAAATTTTTCCTCATCCACTTTAAGATTTTTTTCTCTAAGCATATCTTGAGTTAGATCAAGCGGAAAACCATAAGTATCGTAAAGCTTAAAAGCAACTTCTCCGCTGAAAATTTCTTGAGTGTTTTTAAGCTCTTCGTTAAAGATTTCAATTCCATTTTCTATAGTGCTTAAAAATCTTTCTTCTTCAAGCCTAATTTGCTCTTTAACAAATTCTTTTTTTTCATTTAAATAAGTGTAATGATCTCCCATCAAATGACAAACTATATCAACTAATTTATACATAAAAGGCTTTTTAAATCCCAACAAATAACCATGTCTTAGAGCGCGACGCAAAATTCGTCTTAAAACATAGCCTCTACCTTCTTTATCAAAATTTGTCCCTTGGGCAAGTAAAAACACGCTAGAGCGTATATGATCAGCGATCACTCTAAAACTTGCACCACTTTCATATATATATTCTTTTTTACAAAGTTTGGAAATTTCATCAATAATTGGCATAAATAAAGAACTATCAAAATTACTGAATTTTCCTTCCTTGATCGCCATAACTCTTTCAAGACCCATTCCTGTATCAATACTTGGCTTTGGTAAAGGGCTTAAAGTTCCATCAGCACTTCTTTCATACTGCATAAAAACAAGGTTCCAAATCTCTAAAAATCTATCTCCATCCCCGCCCATATAATCTTCATCGCTATTAAAATGCTCAGCACCTTGATCATAAAAAATTTCACTGCAAGGACCGCAAGGGCCTGTATCACCCATTTGCCAAAAATTATCCTTATCTCCAAATTTATAAATTCTTTCTTTTTCTATGTGCTTTTGCCAAATTTCAAAAGCTTCATTGTCATCTTGATGAACGGTTACATAAAGTCTATCTTTAGGAAGTTTTAAAATTTGAGTAACAAATTCCCAAGCATAAGAAATCGCTTGTTCTTTAAAATAATCTCCAAAGCTGAAATTTCCAAGCATTTCAAAAAAAGTATGGTGGCGTGCTGTATAGCCAACATTATCTAAATCATTGTGTTTTCCACCCGCTCTAATACAAGTTTGACAGCTTGTTTTTCTTGGAGGATTTGGACGCGGAATTTCTCCAGTAAAAATACTTTTAAAAGGTACCATACCTGCGTTAGTAAAAAGTAAAGTTGCATCATCAGGAACTAAAGGGCTTGAAGGGGTGATTTCATGTCCTTTAGAAGCAAAAAAATCCAAATAAGCTTTTCTAATATCCATAAAGACTTCCTAAAAGAATTTTTATAAAATCATATAATACCAAAATTACTTTAAATTAAGTAAAACTAAACTACAATAAATATTTTAAAAACTCTTAAAAATGCAAAGGTATATATGAATTTCATTAATCTCAATGCACAATATTTAACTTATAAAGATGAAATTGATGCTGAAATTCAAAGCGTTTTACAAAGCTCTTCTTTTATAGGCGGATTAAAACTAAATGAATTTGAAAAGAATTTAGCCAATTTTGTAGGCATTAAACACGCCATAGGGTGTTCAAGTGGAACTAGTGCTTTGTATTTAGCCTTAAGAGCCTTAGATATTAAAGAAAATGATGAAGTGATCGTTCCTGATTTTACCTTTATTGCAACAGCTGAAGCTGTAGCATTAGTAGGCGCAAAACCTGTTTTTGTGGATATCAACCTTGATAATTACAATCTTGATTTTAAAGCCGTAGAACAAGCTATCACATCTAAAACAAAAGCGGTTATTGCTGTGAGTATGTTTGGGCAAATGAGTGATTTAAAAAATTTAAATGAAATGCTAAAAAATAAAAATATCACTCTTATCGAAGATGGGGCACAAAGTTTTGGTGCAAGTTTTAAAGGAGAAAAATCTTGCTCTATTGCACCTATTTCTTGCACCAGCTTTTTTCCATCTAAGCCTTTGGGTGCTTATGGAGATGGAGGAGCCATTTTTTGCCATGATGATGCTTTAGCACAAAAAATAAGAATTTTACTCAATCACGGACAAACCGAGCGTTACAAGCATGAATTTATAGGTATAAACGCACGTCTTGATACCCTTCAAGCAGCTATTTTAAATGTGAAATTAAAACATCTTGAACAAGAAATTGAAAAAAGACAAATTCTAGCCAAAATCTATAATGAAAATTTAAAAAACTGCGTGATTCCAAAAATCGATAGCAATGCTAAAAGTGTTTATGCACAATATAGCATTTTAGTGGAAAATAGAGCAAATATCTTGCAAAAATTTGAAAAAGCCAATATACCTTATGCTATTCATTATCCAACCCCGCTTCATAAACAACCTTGCTTTAAAGAGGCAAATCATTTAGAAGTTAAAAATTCAAGCTATGTGAGTGAGCGTATTTTATCTTTACCTTTTTCAGCTTTTTTAGGAGAAAAAGAGCAAGAGCAAGTTATTGATCTTTTCAAGGATTAAAAAATGAAAATCGGTATAATAGGCCTTGGTAAAATGGGGCAAAATCATCTCAATGAGCTTGCTAGAAATTCTCATTTTAAAATCAATGCCCTATTTGATCTTTATCAAAATTCAAATTTAAGCCAATTTGACAATATTTTTTTCGATAATCTAGATGAATTTATAAAACAAAATAATGATATTATTATTATCGCAACGCCTACAAATTCACATTTAGATATTGCAAAAAAAGTTTTAAACTCTGCAAAAGCACTGCTTATAGAAAAACCTTTGGCTTTAAATTTAGCACAAATTGAAGAATTAAAACAAATAGCACAAAATAAAAAAATAGCTGTGGGCTTTTGTGAGCGTTTTAATCCTGCTGTTTTAGCCTTAAAGCAAAATTTAAAAGATGAAAAAATTATCAGTATAAACATACAAAGATTTTCACCTTATCCACAAAGAATTAATGATGTTGGGATTTTACATGATCTAGCCGTGCATGATCTTGATTTGATTCGCTTTTTAAGCCAAAAAAATATCACAAAAACCAAGATTATCAAATGTTTTACTCAAGATAAAAATAGAGAAAGTGAAAGTATCTTAGCTTGTGAGCTTGAAGGGATTATAGCTTCTTTGCATCAAAGTTGGAATTGCTCTTTAAAGCTTAGAAAAATTCATCTTATAACAGAAAATCATTTTTTTGAGGCTAATTTGGCTGATTTTAAATTGCTTAAAGACGGCAAAGAAATTCAAATAGAAAAAAATTCTCCTTTATTTAGTGAGCATCAAGCTTTAGCGAATTTAATCAACAATAAAGAACATTTCCTAGCAAACATTGATGATGCCTATGAAGTCCAAAAAATCTTAGAGGAAGAAAATTGAAATTAGTTTTATTTTTAAACATGGGCGGAGCCACTCATTTAGAAGATTGTAAAACTTTTTTAAAAAATATGTTTAATGATCCTTATATCTTAGGAATTAAAAATAGATTTTTAAGGCGATTTGTGGCTTGGATGATAACCTTATCACGCACCAAAACCATGCAAAAAAATTATATTAAAATGGGCGGAAAATCTCCTTTAAACGAAATTACACAAAATTTATGTCACAAACTCAACTCCTTACAAAATGAATTTAATTTTGATTTTGTCAATTTATACGTCCCGCCTTACGCTAATGAGGTTTTAAAAAAATATTCCTTAAATTCAAAAGATGAAATCATCCTTTATCCACTCTACCCTCACCACTCTTGCACCACGGTAACTTCTTCACTTGAAGTTTTGCAAAGAGAAATTGAAAAATTAAACATCACTAGCAAGATTAAAATAATGGATATTTTTTATAAAGATGCAAATTATAATCAAATGATTATTTCTCATATCTTAGATAAAAAAAATCAATTTGATGCCAAAACTCTTATTTTTTCAGCCCATTCTTTGCCAATTTCTCTTATACAAAAAGGAGATTTGTATGAAAAACATATTAATGAGCATATTCAAATTTTAAAAGAAAAACTCAAAAATCATTTTGAAGAAATCATTCTTTCTTATCAGTCTAAGCTAGGGCCTGTAAAATGGCTAGAACCTAGCACAAGCGATATTTTGGCAAAACTTAAAAATAAAGCCTTAATTTATCCTATATCTTTTTGTATTGATTGCTCTGAAACTATCTTTGAACTAGGTATGGAATACAGACATTTAGCTGCTAAAGATTACTCATTAATTTCTTGTCCAAATGATAGTGATGAATTTATTGATTTTATTTTAAAATCTCTTAAAAATTAATCCTATGCTTAATTTTTAAAAAATTCAAAAGCTCTTCTTTAGCCTTTGAAATATCATCGGTATTGAGTTTAAAATCTATTTTTTCTGGCTGTTTATAAGTTTTATCATAATATTCTAAAAGCATTGTGATAAGTTTATTCCACTCTTTTTTTTCGTAATTTTGAAATAAATCTTGCTTGAAATTGGCACTAATATAAGGAGTGATTTTTGCAACACATTCTTTAAATTTTAAAGAAGTCATTTTATTTTTATAAAATTTTTCAATTCTTTTAATGCGATTTTCCAAAGAACAAAAACAATAAATTTTAAAAGCATTTTGCATACTCTCATAAAGCTTTAAAGGTAAGATTATTTCTCCGATTTTACGACTTTCACTTTCAATAAAAGCAAAATCATTAATCTTACTAATCTTATCAAAAAGTAAAGATTCAAAAGCTTTTTGAGTGGGTTGATCACCCAAAATATTTCCAAAAGAAGATCCTAAATGATTTGCCATTTTTTCTAAATGAATGGCATGAGGTAAAGATTCTAAAAGCTCACTTTTTCCACATCCAGTATTTCCACAAAGCGAAAATAACTTCAAATTTAAAGTTTGATCAAAAAAATTCAGTAAAAAAGCCCTATAAGCTTTAAAACCTCCTTTTAAACGTACTACTCTATAGCCTAATTCACTTAAAATAACCGCTATAGATTTAGAACGCAATCCACCTCTAGCGCAATAAATTCCAACTTTAGATCCTATGCGAAATTCTTGAGTGATAATAGGAATATGACAAGCCATATTGGCACAAATATAGCTTGCGCCCTCTGCTTTAGCTAAAGCCTGATTTTGTTTATAAAGTGTCCCTATTTTTTTATGTTCATCATCATTTAAAGCATAAAAATTTAAAGCTCCTTGAAGATGAGAATGGGTAAATTCTTTTGGACTTCTTGCATCGATTAAAAGATCAAATTTTTCTTGATTAAAATTTTCAAATTCTAATTCACTTAACATTGTTAAAAGCATTAACTAATTTATAATACACATCTTTTAAATCTGTACCACAAACCCTAGTTTCTCCTATAGTTGTAATAAAATTAGTATCTCCAGACCAACGAGGTACCAAATGATAATGACAATGCATCGCAATGCCTGCTCCTGCATCTTTACTTAAATTCATCCCGATATTAACACCACTTGCGTGAAGTTCGTTTTTTAAAATCTTAACGCCTTCTCTTACCCAATAACTCATTTCTTGCCAAATCGCCTCATCCAAATTTTCTATATGCTCTTCATGTAAATAAGGTATGATCATAAAATGTCCCGCAGAATAAGGATAGCGATTCATCACAGCAAAACAATGCTTAGCTCTAAAAATAACGCCTAATTTTTCATCATCATCTATTTTATTAGCACAGTCGCAAAAAGGACATTTACTCTTTTCTTTCTCAAAATATTCACTTCTCCAAGGCGCGTATAAGTATTGCATTGAATTTCCTTAATGATTTACATTGCTTATTAAAAAAGCATCTATGCCTAATTTTTGTAAGTATTGTAAATTTTCTTCATCATTTACACTAGCAATAATGATTTTAGAATTTGGAATTTGACTGATGAGTTTTTCACATACTTGCACATAGTTTGAAAAATTTTCATCCTCATTACAAATACTTACAAGATCAGCTCCAGCTAAAATCGCCTTGCTTAAATCCTCTTTATCGCAAATTTCAACCAAAGCTTCAAGTCCTAAATGTCTTGCAAATTCAAGCAATTTTTTAAGCTCTTTAGTGCTTAGCATTTTAGCGATCAATAAAATAAAATCTCCACCATAGACTAAGGTTTCTAAAATTTGATACTCATCGATAATAAAATCTTCTCTTAATAAAGGAATTTGAGTGTAGCGACGTATCATACTTAAATTTTCAAGCACGCCATTAAAATGCGGCCAAGTAGATATAGAAAGAGCAGCCGCTCCTTTTTTTTCACTCTCTAAGGCTAAGGGTAAATTTTGATTTAAATCCTCTTTAATTTGAGGGATCAATTTTATCTCTTGATCTATTCTTTTTAAAGCCTTATGCACATCTTTAGGAAAAAAAGGATTTGAAGCTAAAGATCGACCCAGCATATCATAGGGTAAAATCTTTTTTCTCTCTTCAAGTTCTTTTTGAATTTTTTTATAAATTTCATCTCGTTTTATAGCTTTAAACATTTTTTTATTGCCTTTATATGAGCTTTACTTTCTTTAGAATTTGAAAACTCTTTATCTTTAAAAGTTTTTTTCAAAATTTCCCAAGCCTTATGACAATCTCCAAGCTTATAATATCCCCAAGCCAAAGAATCCAAATAATACAAATTCTGTGGATCTTTTTTCAAAGCAAGTTCTACAAATTTAATCCCTTTTTTAACATCTAAATCATAATCAATCAGTAAATATCCATAATAATTTAAATACAAATCATTAGTATTTTCATCAATCGCTTTTTCAAATTTTTCCTTTACAGCTTGTATGATTTTGGGTGTAATTTTTTTCTTTAAACTCGCATCTTCAAATTCAAAAACTGCAGCACGCAAAAGGTATTCTTTATTGTGAGTGCGTTGATAAACCTGCATACTTAAATCTTTAGCTTGATTATAATATTTTAATTTTTGATATAAATACAATTTAATATCATCATCCAAATTGTATTCTAAAGCGATATTTAAAGCTTGTTTGACTTGATTTTCAGAATTAAGCAACTCAACCGCTGATAAAATAAAATTCTTGCTTTTAGTGATTTCATAAAGCTGAAGATAAACCTCTACTAAAGCTTTATAATCTTTTTCATCGTTATAAATTTTTGCAAGCAAAATACAAGTTTTTAAAGTACAACCATTTGTTTTTCTAGAATTTTCTAGCAATTCTTTAATGCTAGCTGTATTATTTAAAATCGCATAAACGCTTACAAGTTTTAATAAAATTTCCTCATTTGAAGCATAATTATAAGCTAAACGATAGTATTTTGCAGCATTTTTAAGATCATTTTGCTTCACTAAAATATCACCATATAATTCTAAATTTCTTGGATCATTATTTTCTTTTTTTAAAAGCTCTTGCACTAATTTTTTAGCATTTTTAAGATCATGAGAGTTAAGATCATAAAGGGCACTAAGACGCTTAAGATTATCATTTTGATTTAAATAAGGCTTTGCTATTTTGTTGATTTCTTTTTTTTGATCAAGATCATTGACTAAAGTAATTAAAAATGCATTTTCTAAAAAATGAGTATTATTATAATCCTTAAAAAGCTTTAAAAACTCATCTCTAGCTTCTTTATTTTGGTGAAAATACTCATAATTATAAGCTTTCATCACCCTTAAATCAAATTCATTACTTTTAAATTTTTTATAATCAGGATAAACAACGACGGTTTTAGAACCAGCACAAGCACTCAATAAAATAGCGATTAAGATAAATAAGTAATTCCTATACATTCTTTTTTTAATTCCTCTTGATGTGTTTTAAAATATTCCCAAAAAGGAAAGGTGCGACATTGCATTGGACGATAATCATAAATTGAACAATTTCTATTTATAGGATCAAAAAAGATACACGCGTATCCGCCTTCAAATTCAACCTCTTTAAAACTCATTTTAAAACCCACTTTTCTAAGATATTTTAAAGCAAATTCTTCCTCACTTAAGCCTAAATATTCTCTTAATTTTTTAAGCTCCTCTTTACTTGCAAAAATATTACCGCTATCTCCAATGCAACATTTTCCGCCACATTTTTGACACGCATTTTCATCAAAGCAATAAGAAAAATCTTTTTTAAAAATCATAACTTTCCAATATAAACCTAGAGTGAATTGTTTGCATTTTTTGACTCAAATTTCCATTTTCATAAACAAAAAATGGGGGCAATATCTCGCAAAAAGACTTTACGCTTTTTCTAGCCTCAATCAAAACAAGTCTAGCTTTTTCATTTTTATCACTATGCACAAAACAAATTTTAGTCATTTTTAGCTTTTTCTTTTCTAAAGTCACACAAATTTTATCAAACGCTAAAACCTCATAGCAAAAATACAAAATACCCCTAGGTTTAAGCATAGAATTTGCCTTAGAAATAAATTCATCCAAAGGTAAATAGGATTGAAATTTACTGATATTTTTATGTAAATTTTGACTCTTGTAAGCTTCTTGTCTATAAAAAGGAGGATTAGACACTATAAAATCGAATTTTTTTTGGGTATTAAAATTTAAAAAATCATCGCAAAAAACCTCAGCTTCTATGTGATTGGATTTTAAATTTTGCTTGATGAGTTGCATGTTTCTTTCTTGGATATCGATCATTGATAGCTTGATTTTTTCATTAAATTTTTTAAGTAAAATGCCTAAAATTCCACATCCAGATCCAACATCCAATAATTCATTTTTTATCCCACATTTTAAAATAAAATCAGCTAAAATTAAAGAATCACTATTGTAACGATAGCCATCTTTTAATTGTGCTAATAAAATATTTTCTTGTTTCATTTTAATGAGTAGGAATTTTAATACGTTTTGTAGGATTTTCTTGACTTGTATTTTGTTCTTTTTTAATATTGTTTTTAGCAAAATCTAAAAAATTTTCCGCTAAAAGATTAAAATTTAAAAATAAAATAAGAAACAATAATCTCATTAATAAACCTTGAAATTTTATTTTCTTAAAATCATACACTAGAAATTTAAAATTTATGCTAAAAAATTTAAAGAAAGATTTGTAAAAAGAAAATGGTGGTTAGAGGCAGAATCGAACTGCCGACACGCAGATTTTCAGTCTGCTGCTCTACCGACTGAGCTATCCAACCAAAAAATATTTTCGCTTTTCTAAAGCTGAAGTTTAAAAAATGTAATTTTATCTTTTTTTCTTTAATCTAAGTTTAAATATAAGATTAAAATTTATTTGCCTTAAAGTTTTTATCAGATAGAATTCTTGCTTTAAAATTTAGAATGAGGATTTTTTTGAAACAATTTGGACTGGATAGGCGAACTTTTAAAATTTTATTAGCTGGTTATGTTATTATCGCTTTAATTGGAGCTGCCTTTTTGTATTCAAGTTGGGCTCATACAACTCCTATTAACTTTCTTGATGCCTTTTTCACAAGCACTTCAGCGATCAGCATGACAGGACTAGTTGTAAAAAATACCGCGACAGATTTTACACTTCTTGGACAAATTATTATATTAATACTCATCCAAATTGGCGGTTTAGGATATATGAGTATAGGTTTTTTTGTATATTTACTCATAAGAAAAAAAGTGGGATTTAGTGGTAGAAATTTACTAAAAGAATCCCTATTTTATCCGAGTATGGATGGACTTTTTAAATTTTTTAAAAAAGTTTTACTTTTTATTTTTATTATAGAATTAGCAGGTGCTTTGCTTTTAACCATGCGATTTGCCCTTGATATGAATTTTAAAAAAGCTCTTTGGTTTGGGATATTTCACTCCATTAGTGCGTTTAATAATGCTGGTTTTAGTATTTTTGAACATGGAATTTCCACCTATAAAAATGATATTGCGATTAACTTCATTATTACTAGTCTAATTATCATTGGAGGTCTTGGATATTTTGTTTTAGTGGAGCTTTATTTTTTTCAAAAAAAACGTTTGCCTAGCCTTAGTTTGCATACAAAAGTTGTTGTTTTATCGACTATTATTTTAATTATTTCCTCAACTTTAATCATCTTTGCTCTAGAATATTCTAATCCTAAAACAATGGGGCATTTTTCTTTGTTTGATAAAATCTTAAGTTCATATTTTACCGCGATCAATTACCGTACAGCAGGTTTTAACACTCTAAATATCAATCATTTAAACGATGCAAGTTTATTTTTTGGTTCTTTATTTATGGTTATAGGTGGGGCACCTGGAGGCACAGCTGGAGGGATGAAAATCACTACAGTCATCACACTTTTACTCTATGCATATTGGAGTATTAGAGATGGAAGGGTAAGGATCTTTGGATATGAAATTTCACAAGAAACTATATCAAGAGCTTTTGTTATAGCAATAGGATCAGCAGTTTATATCATAGTCGCTGTTATTTTGCTTTCTTTATTAGAATCTCATTTTAATTTCCTTCCTTTATTATTTGAAACCTCGTCAGCGTTTGCAACCGTTGGAATTTCAGTTGGCAATGGAGGAACACTTTCTCTTTGTGCCTTGTTTTCCAATCCAAGCAAAATCATTATCATTATTATGATGCTTAGCGGAAGGATTGGGGTTTTTGCATTTTTACTCTCTGTTTTTAAACAAGATAAAGCAATGCATATTAGATTTCCTGAAGGAAAAATCAACCTATAAAGGCAAATTATGAAAAATAATAGTTATGGAATTATCGGTCTTGGAAAATTTGGATCAGTCGTTGCAGAAGAATTGATCTCTGCAGGAAATACTGTAATCGTTGCTGATAAAGATGAAGAAGCTTTAAAAAATATATCTAATCCTGCAAGTTATGCGTATATACTTGATTCTACAAATGTGACAGCTTTAAAAGAAGCAGGGTTTCACGATGTTGAGGTGGTTATTGTAAGTATTGGAGATAATGTTGAAAAATCAATTCTTACTTTAATGGCTCTTAAAGATATAGGGGTTAATAATATCATCGCAAAAGCTACTTCAAATATCCATGGGCAAATTTTATCCAAACTTGGAGCTACAAAAGTCATTTATCCTGAAAAAGAAAGCGCAAAAAGATTGGTTAAAGAATTTCTTGTTAGAGAAAGTGAATTTGAAGTGTTTGATTTATCAGCAAATACCATTCGAGCTATTAAAATCAATGTAGATGAAAAATTAGCTGGAAATTCACTTAAGCATATTGCACAAAATATGAGAGTGATCGCTTATAAAAAATTAAATAATGATTGGGAAATATTGCCTGATTTTGAAACAACAATAGCCTATAGTGGGGATGTGATTATACTACTAGGAACGGTCAAGGAATTAAGAAATTTTGAGTATTAAATTTCTTTTTTAAATTTAACCGCATCAACAAAACGTTTTAAGGCCTTTTTTTCCTTATGAGTTATATTATAATAAATAATCTCACTTAAATAATATCTAATATCTTTAGCTGATATTTCCTTTTTTTGAGCATATTTTTGAAGTATGTATTGTGGAATTTTGATTTTTTCTCTAGCAAATTTATTTAAAATTTTAGAAAAATAAATCTTTTTTTGCATACATGAAAAACGGGCAAAAACAAAAGGTAAATTAGTCTTTTTATACCACAAATCACACAAATCTATATAAGCATTAGGATCTTTTATATAAAGTTTTAAAGCCTTATCACCTATGATAACCCTACCCTTTAAGCCTAAAACTTGAGAAAGCGCATTTGATGTAGCCGAGCTAGGATCTTTAGCTTTGAATGAATTTCTTTCAACCAAAACACTTAAAACTTTTTTATTAGCACAAATTCCAACATCTAAATTTTTATATTTTTTTCTAACGCTTTCAATGCTTGAAGTCATAGCACCATCAACTCTGCGATAGAATAATTCCTTATTAAAATGACTAGGCTCACCTTTTTTATAAAAAAGCGTTGCTTTAAAGCCATTAGGTAAAGGATATTTTTTAAGATAAACACTTAAAGGCAACAAATTAATATAATCAAATTTACCAAAAATCATAATTAGCCTAGAGTGTTAAAAACTCTATCTCCTGCATCTCCAAGTCCTGGTACTATATAACCTTTTTCATTTAAATTTTCATCAATAGCGGCCACATAAATTTCTATATCTTCATGCACTTTTCTAAAATTTTCAATTCCTTTAGGCGTGGCAAGTATTGAAATAAATTTAATTTTTTTCACGCCTTTTGATTTTAAAAATTTACAAGCCTCTATTGCGGTTCCACCCGTGGCAAACATAGGATCTATAACAATAGCTACGCGTTTAGCTGCATCTTGTGGAATTTTTTCAAAATAAAAATCCGCCTCAAGAGTTTCTTCATTTCTTGCAAAACCCAAAAAACCTACACTAGCATCAGGAATCAATCTAAAAACACTCTCAAGCATACCCAAAGCAGCTCTTAAAATAGGACAAATCATAATTTTTTCATTTAGCTTTTTTACCTTAGCATTTGAAACAGGAGTTTGGATTTGAATTTCTTTTAAATTCAAATCCTTAGTTGCTTCAAAAAGTAAAAAAGTTGAAATTTCATCAATCAACATTCTAAATTGAAAAGGCTTAGTACTTTGATCACGTAAAAGGCCTAATTTATGTTCTATTAAAGGATGATTTGTGCAAAAAACTTTATTCATTTTAGACTTTCAAAATAGGCTTTTTCGTCAAACTCCTTAATCAAAGTCACCCCATCTTTAACCGCTGCTGCAGCTACTGCAGTGCTTACTGCTGCCCTTACTCTTTCATCAAAAGGTTTTGGGATCACATAATCTCTACCAAATTCTAAAAAGTCAATTTCATAAGCCTTTTTAACCGCATCACTCACAGGCAATTTTGCCAAATCAGCCAAGGCTCTTGCTGCAGCTATTTTCATATTTTCAGTGATCTTAGTCGCTCTTACATCCAAAGCACCTCTAAAAATAAAAGGAAAACCTAAAACATTATTGATTTGATTAGGGTAATCACTTCTTCCAGTGCCTACGATCGCATCTTTTCTAAGCCTTGCAACATCTTCAGGCATAACCTCTGGAATAGGATTTGCCAAGGCAAAAATAACAGGATCTTTAGCCATTGATAAAATCATCTCATCATCAAGAATTTTTGGAGCACTAAGTCCTAAAAATACATCCGCTCCTTTTAAGGCCTCTTTTAATGTCTTTTCTTTAGAATCCACAGCAAATTCAAGTTTTTGCGGGGTTAAATCATTTCTATCTTTACTAACCACACCTTTGCTATCGACTAAAACAATATGTTCAACTCCTAAATTTCGATACATTTTAGCACTAGCAATTCCAGCAGCTCCGGCACCACTTACCACCACTTTAATATCTTTAAATTTTTTTCCGCTAATTTCCATCGCATTCATAAGTCCAGCGGTCGATATAATCGCTGTTCCGTGCTGATCATCATGCATGACAGGAATTCCAAGATCTTGTAAAGCCGCTTCTATCTCAAAACATTTTGGTGCTGCAATATCTTCTAAATTAATTCCACCAACTGTTGGGGCTAAAGCTTTACAAAAAGTAACAATTTCATCAACACTATGAGCATTAATTTCTATATCGTAAGCATTAACATTAGCAAATTTTTTAAACAAACAAGCCTTGCCTTCCATAACTGGCTTAGAAGCTTGTGCTCCAATATTTCCAAGTCCTAAAACCGCAGAACCATCACTTACAATAGCCACCAAATTTGCCTTATTTGTATAAAGATATGCTAATTCTTTATCTTTAGCAATTTCCAAACAAGGCTCAGCTACACCTGGGCTATAAGCTAAAGATAAATCATGACTTGTGTCCATTGGTTTTAAAGGAGTGATACTAACTTTACCACCCAAATGATATTTTAAAGCCTCTTCTTTTAAATTCATTTTATTATCCTTTTTGAAAAAATTTCCATTCTCTTTTTACATTCCTCAACCCCTAAAAACTCTAAAACCTCAAAAATACTAGGGCTTACAGCCGTACCGGTTAAAGCAATGCGTATAGGTTGGGCAAGTTCTTTTAATTTTACATCATTTTTTTGTAAGAATTCATTAGTAAAACTTTCAAAATCACTCGCAAGACTTTGGCTGCTTAACTCATTTGCATATTTTTTTAATAAATCAAGATTTTTTTCATTTACAAATTTATTGACGGCTTGCTCATCATAACTTTTAGGAACTTCTATAATGCTTTTAGCCCCGCTGATAATTTCAAGTAAAGTTTTAGCACGTTCTCTTAAAAGATCAAGTAAAAATTCTGCTTTTTCATAAACTGACAAATCAAATCCAAGCTCTTTAAGTTGGTGATTGATCTCTTCAAAAGGCAAAGTTTTAATATAATGTGCGTTAAGCCACTCTAACTTTTTAAAATTATAGCAAGATGCACTTTTATTGATGTGATTTGGATCAAAAAGTTTTTTTAAATCTTCAAGTGAAAAAATTTCATCATCTCCATGGCTCCAACCCAAACGCACAAGAAAATTCAGTAAAGCTTGAGGCAAAATTCCCATAGCTTTATACTCCATAACATCAGTAGCTCCATGACGTTTTGAAAGTTTTTTTCCATCTTCTCCGTGAATCATAGCCACATGATAAAATTTTGGAATTTTAAAGCCTAAAGCTTCATAAAGAATGATTTGTTTTGGGGTATTAGAAAGATGATCATCCCCGCGAATAACATCACTAACTCCCATTAAAGCATCATCAATGACAACGGTAAAATTATAAGTAGGCGTTCCATCACTTCTTGCAATAATAAAATCATCTAAAATATCCTCGACCTTAAATTTAACCTCACCCTTAACGCCATCCATAAAACAAATTTCTCCACTTTGCGGTGCTTTTATGCGAACAACAGGCTCTATTCCTTGAGGCGGCGTACCTTTAAAATCTCTATATCTTCCATCATACTTTGGACGCTCTTTAGCTGCTTCTTGTTTGGCGCGTAATTCTTCTAATTCTTCTTTACTCATGTAGCAATAATAGGCCCTGCCTTCATCTAAAAGCTTTTGAATATATTTTTTATAAATATCAAAACGTTCAGACTGATAAGTCACTTCTCCATCATGATCAAGCCCGCACCATTTAAAAGCCTCAAGAATTGCTTGTGTGGCTTCTTTAGAATTTCTTTTAAGATCGGTATCTTCGATACGAAGTAAAAATTCACCCTTATTTTTTCTAGCATACAAATAACTATAAAGCGCGGTTCTTAATCCTCCTATATGCAGATATCCAGTAGGACTTGGTGCAAAACGAGTTACAAGTTTTTCTTCCATTTTTTGCCTTTTCTTAAATTTTTATTGATATAATGCGATATTTACACTTAAATAAAGGTTTGAAATGAAAAAAATTTTATTAAGTTTTTGTTTTTTTGCAAATTTAGCAAGTGCAAACACTATTGATGCTATTGCCATAGTTGTTGATAAAGAGCCAATTACAACTTATGATATCAATGAAAAAATGGAAAAATTGCATCTTTCTAAAAATGAAGCCTTGCAAGTTTTAATCAATGAAAAAATGGAAAAATCTCAAATGAAAAAATTTGGAATTTTTACAAGTGAATTAGAGCTTGATAATGCTATTAATAACATGCTTTCTCAAAACAATATTACACTTGATATGCTTAAGGCTGATCTAAAAACTAAAGGGCAAACTTACGAACAATTTAGAGAAAATTTTAAAAAAGATTTAGAAAAAAGAAAATTATACGATCAAATAATTAGCACAACTAAGATAGATTATAGCGATATAGGTGCTAAAAAATTCTTTGAACAGCATCAAGATAAATTCAGTATTTTTACAGAAATTGCTGTAAAAATTTACACCTCTAAAAATATAAAATTTTTAGAATCTTTAAAAAGTAGTAAAAAAACTATGCTTAAAGGTGAAAATGCTATTTTAACTCCAGAAAATGCAGATCCTAGACTTTTAAGCCTTTTATCTCAAGTTTCTACGGGTGATTTTTCTCCGATTTTAAATTCTAAAAATGGCTATCAAATTTATAAAGTAGAAAGCAAAAGTGGCATACAAGCACCAGAATTTGAACAAGTTAAAAATGATGTTTTAAACGCTTATGTTAGCGAACAAAGACAAAATTACATTCAAGATTATTTTGATAAATTGCGTTCAAAAATAAATATAGAATATTTAAGATGATTAAATTTAGGATTAAATCCTAAATTTAATCAATGTCTAGAGAGATAATTTGTATCGTAATTGTTTTTAATAAAATCTTCATTATCCATCATAGCAAGATGAAAATCTTTAGTCGTTTTAATACCCCCAACGATAAGCTCATTTAAAGCTACTTTCATTTTAGAGATGGCTTTATTGCGATCTTCTGCCCAAACTACAAGTTTTCCTATCATAGAATCATAATAAGGTGGCACAGAATAATCCTGATAGCAATGACTTTCCATTCTAACATTACGTCCAGCTGGAGCGATGTATTTTGTGATCTTACCTGGGCAAGGTAAAAAGGTTTGAGAATCTTCAGCGGTAATTCTACATTCTATAGAATGTCCTTTAAGAATAATATCCTCTTGTTTTGGCAATGTATAACCTTCCGCAACTCTAATCATTTGTTCAATAATATCAATACCACTAACCATTTCACTCACACAATGTTCAACCTGCAAACGTGTATTCATTTCTATAAAATAAAAATCTAAATTTTTATCCACCAAAAACTCAAAAGTTCCTGCTCCTTCATAACCAATCGCTTTAGCCGCCTTAATTGCGGTTTCATGAAGTCTTGAACGTGTTTTTTCATCAAGTAAAATTGCTGGAGATTCTTCAATTAATTTTTGATGGCGTCTTTGCATAGAGCAGTCTCTTTCTCCTATGTGGATCACATTTCCAAAACTATCTCCGATCACTTGCACTTCTATATGGCGTGGATTTTGGATATATTTTTCCATATACATAGTGCCATCTCCAAAAGCCGTCATCGCTTCACTTTCAGCAGACCAATAAGCTTTCTCAAGATCCTTTTCATTTTCAACAACCCTCATTCCGCGGCCACCACCACCCGCTGCAGCTTTTAAAATCACAGGATAACTGATTTCTTTAGCAAGTTTTTTAGCCGCTTCAGCACCTGCTAAAGCTCCATCACTTCCTGGAATTACCGGCACACCTGCTCTTTGCATCACTTGTTTTGCTTTACTTTTATCACTCATTAAATTCATAGCCTCTACAGAAGGACCTATAAATTTAATATTATGTTTAGTACAAATTTCAACAAAATTTTGATTTTCACTTAAAAAACCATAACCTGGAAAAATGGCATCTGCTTCAGCAATTTCAGCTGCGGTAATAATAGCTGGAATATTTAAATAACTTTCAGAGCTTCTTGCTTTTCCTATGCAAATACTCGCATCAGCATATTTTAAATATAAAGCATCCTTATCCGCTTCAGAATACACACAAATCGCTTTTTTACCCATTTCTTTAATGGTTCTTAAAGCTCTTAAAGCAATCTCTCCCCTATTGGCTATTAAAACGCTTTTAATTTCCATAATTATAATTTCTCCACTGTAAATAAAGGCATACCAAATTCTACAGGCTGTCCATCAGCAACTAAAATTTCTACAATTTTACAATCAAATTCAGCCTCAATTTCATTCATAATCTTCATAGCTTCAATAATAGCAATCGCATCGCCTTTTTTTACAGTACTACCTACTTTTACAAATGGAGCAGCACCTGGGCTTGGAGCTTGATAAAATGTCCCTACCATAGGGCTATTAATGGTTGGATTATTGGATTTTGTATGATTAGAAGAATGTGTTTCATTCACAACATTCACATTGATAGGTTGTGGAGCTGGAGTCGTAGGACAAACCGGCGCTGGAATATCACAACACATATCCCTTTCAAGTTCAATTTCAAAACCATCTTGTTCTTTAATCTTAATTTTACTGATATTAGCTTCTGCAAATAAATTGACTAATTCTTTAATCTCTTCTTTTGTCATAAATTTCTCCTGATTTTAAGAACTTAATCTAGTATTATATTGAAAAACTTAAAATTTAACTTTAAAAAAACAAAAAATTCCTAAAAATATAAAAAAATAAGCTATAATCTCTTAAAAGAATTTAATTAAGGTTAAATATGGGTTTAAAAGCGGATAATTGGATCAGAAAAATGGCGCTTGAGCATAAAATGATCGAGCCATTTTGTGAAGCAAATATAGGCAAAGGGGTTGTGAGCTACGGACTTTCAAGCTATGGGTATGATATACGCGTGGGACGTGAGTTTAAAATTTTTACTAATGTTAATTCTACAGTGGTTGATCCTAAAAATTTTTTAGAGGAAAATGTGGTTGATTTTGTAGGTGATGAATGCATCGTTCCGGCTAATTCTTTTGCATTAGCAAGAACAATAGAGTATTTTAAAATGCCTGATGATGTTTTGGCTATTTGTCTTGGCAAAAGCACTTATGCAAGATGTGGAATTATAGTCAATGTAACCCCATTTGAGCCTGGCTTTGAAGGGCATATCACCATAGAAATTTCAAACACTACTCCTTTACCTGCTAAAATTTATGCCAATGAAGGTATAGCCCAAGTTTTATTTTTACAAGGTGATGAAGCGTGTGATACAACTTATCGCGATAAAAAAGGTAAATACCAAGCCCAAACAGGTATAACCTTGCCTAGAATTTTAAAATAAATTTTATGGAACATTTATTGCTTAAAATTCTTAAAAAACATTGAAATAAAAATATTTATAAAGGAGGATAAATGTTTAACGGAAAAAATATTCTTATAACAGGTGGAACAGGAAGCTTTGGAAAGGCTTATACTAAAATTTTACTCCAAAATTACAAGCCGAATAAAATCATTATTTTTTCAAGAGATGAATTAAAACAATTTGAAATGGCAATATCTTTTAATCAGCCTTGTATGCGATATTTTATAGGCGATGTAAGGGATAAAGAAAGACTAAGTTATGCTATGAATGATGTTGATTTTGTTATCCATGCAGCTGCTATGAAACATGTTCCTGTGGCTGAATATAATCCTATGGAATGTATAAAAACCAATATCAACGGTGCACAAAATGTTATCGATGCTTGTTTAGAAAATAATGTTGAAAAATGTATCGCACTCTCTACGGATAAAGCATGCAATCCGGTTAATTTATATGGTGCAACCAAGCTTGCAAGTGATAAGCTTTTTGTTGCGGCTAACAATATCGCGGGAAATAAAAATACAAAATTTAGCGTCGCTAGATATGGAAATGTCGTAGGTTCTAGAGGCTCTGTAGTGCCATTTTTTAAAAAGCTGATTAAAGAAGGCGCTAAAGAATTGCCTATTACGGATGAGAGAATGACAAGATTTTGGATCAGCCTTGAAGATGGGGTTAAATTCGTTTTAAACAATTTTGAAATTATGCATGGTGGAGAAGTTTTTGTTCCAAAAATTCCATCAATGAAAATTACAGATTTAGCCCACGCCTTAGCACCTGATTTGAAAACAAAAATTATAGGCATTAGACCTGGAGAAAAACTGCATGAAACAATGATTTCAAGCGATGATAGCCATTTAACTTATGAATTTAACAAATACTATGTCATTAGCCCAAGTATTCAATTTACAAATGTTAAAAGTGATTTTAGCGTTAATGCTAAAGGAGAAAAAGGACAAAAAGTTAAAGATGGTTTTTCTTATAGCTCTGATAACAATAAAGAATGGGTGAGTGAAAAAGATCTTTTAGATATCATCGATCATACGGAATTTGAATAATGCTTACCTATTCTCATCAAAATATCGACCAAAGCGACATTGAAGCGGTTATTGATGCCTTAAAGGGAGAAATTTTAACCGGTGGAAAAAAGGTTGAAGAATTTGAACAAGCTTTATGTGAGTATGTGGGTGTAAAATATGCTTGTGTTTTAAATTCTGCCACCTCAGCTTTGCATCTAGCCTATAGTGTTTTAAATGTAAAAAATAAAACCGTTCTTACCACACCTCTTACTTTTGCGGCAACAGCCAATGCAGCTTTAATGGCTGGAGCAAAGGTTGAATTTATCGATATTAAAAGCGATGGCAATATCGATGAAAAAAAAATAGAACAAAGATTAAAAACAAAAAGCGATGATATAGGGGTGATTTGCGTTGTTGATTATGCGGGCAATAGTGTCGAAATGGATGAAATTTATAAGCTTTGTAAAAATTATAATATTCCCTTAATCGATGATGCAAGTCACGCCTTAGGGGCTTATTATAAAGGCGAAAAAGTCGGTAAAAAAGCCGATTTAAGCATTTTTTCTTTTCATCCGGTAAAACCTATCACTACCTTTGAAGGCGGTGCTGTTGTAAGTGACAATGAAGAGCTTATAAAAAAAATCAAACTTTTAAGAAGTCATGGCATAGTTAAAAAAAGACTTTGGAATAGCGATATGATCGATCTTGGTTATAATTACCGCTTAAGTGATGTCGCTTGTGCTTTGGGGATCAATCAACTTAAAAAATTAGACCACAATTTAGAAAAACGAGAGGAAATTGCCCAATTTTATGATAAAGAATTTGAAAGAAATCCTTATTTTTCTACTATTAAAATCAAAGATTATAAAAAAAGCTCAAGGCATTTGTATCCTATTTTGCTTTTTCCTGAATTTTATTGCCAAAAAGAAGATATTTTTAAAGCTTTACTAGATAAAGGTATTGGTGTGCAGGTGCATTACAAACCTACTTATGAATTTAGTTTTTATCAAAAACTTTTAGGGCAAATAAGACTTGAGAATGCGGATAATTTTTACAAAGCAGAACTTAGCATCCCTTGTCATCAAGAAATGAATTTGCAAGATGCTAAATTCGTAAAAGATACTTTATTTGATATACTTGAAAAAACTAAAAAGGAATATTGTGGATAACCTTGATTTTAGAAGTGCTGATTTTGAAGATACTAGCAAAGCGATGTATGAACTCGCTAAAGAACTTTTCCCAATCTGCAGAAGTATAACAGGACAAGGCTTTAGAGATAGTTTGCAAATTTTAAATGATGCTCTGGGGGGGGGTATTTTACAAATTCACTCGATCCAAAGTGGAACAAAAGTTTTTGACTGGATAGTTCCACCTGAATGGCATATAAAAGATGCTTTTATCATCACTCCTGATGGAGAAAAAATTTGTGATTTTAAAAAGCATAATTTACATATTTTAAACTACAGCGAAGGTATCGATAAAGAAATAGAGCTTGATGAATTGCAAAATCATCTTTACTCACTTGAAGAAAAACCTGATGCTATTCCTTATATAACGAGTTATTATAAAAAGCGTTGGGGATTTTGCATCACACACAATGAAAGAAAAAAACTCAAACAAGGAAAATATCGCGTTTTTATTGATGCTAAGCACGATGAAAATGGTGTTTTAAATTACGCAGATTTTATCATCCCTAGCACTCAAAACTCTAAAGAAGAGATTCTAATCTCTACTTATCTTTGCCACCCCTCTATGGCAAATAATGAATTAAGCGGCCCGATAGTAGCGATCTATCTTGCTAAATGGCTTTTAAATTTAAAAGAAAGAAAATATAATTATCGTTTTGTCATCGTCCCTGAAACCATAGGCTCTATCGTTTATATCCATAAACATTTAAAACATTTGCAAAAACACACTAAGGCAGGTTTTGTGCTCTCTTGCTTAGGTGATGATAACACTTACTCACTTGTGCATTCACCTTCTCAAAACACCCTTTCAGATAAAGTTGCTTTACACACTTTAAAAAATAAAGAAAATTTTAAAGAATATAGTTTTTTAGATCGTGGATCCGATGAAAGGCAATACAATGCTCCTCTTGTGAATTTAGGTGTTGTAGGAATATGCAGATCAAAATATGCAAAGTATCAAGAATATCACACTTCTAAAGATAATTTAAATTTCATCAGTCCTAAAGGTTTAATGGGTGGGCTTAAAACTATGCAAGAAATCATTTTAAATGTAGAAATCAATGAAATTTATGAAAATACTATTTTTTGCGAACCCAATCTTGGAAAACGAGGACTTTATCATACTTTAAATGCTTCCATAAATCGCCCTCCTTTGACCGCTAACATCTTGGCTTATTGCGATGGTAAAAACGATATCATCGATATCGCTGAAATTTTAAATATGCAAGCTTACGAATTTAAAGATCTTTTGGAGGAAATATTAGAATTTAAACTTTTAAAAACATCAAATATGAAGACTTGATTTACATCTAGAGGAACTCTTATGAAAGATTTATTTAAATATCAAGATAAAAAATATACCCAAGATGATTTGATTAAAACCCTATACAATTTAGGCATAAAAAAAAGTGATATTATCTGTGTTCACAATGAAATTTATAGTTTTGGCATACCGCTTTTACCTATTAAAGATTTTTTAAATGCTCTAATAGAATGTCTATTTGAAGTTATAGGAGAAAATGGAACCTTAATTATACCTACTTTTACCTATAGTTTTTGCAATAATGAAGTTTATGATAAATTAAATTCAAAATGCACAGTAGGAGCTTTAGGAGAATTTTTTAGAAAACAAACTGGGGTAAAAAGAACCAATGATCCTATTTTTTCCTTTGCAATTAAAGGCGCTAAAGAAAATTTATTTTTAAATCAAGAACAAGAATCTTGTTTTGATGAAAATTGTCTTTATGCTATTCTTGTAAAAAATAAGGGTAAAATTTTAAATTTTGGAAATAAAGATTGTTTTACCTTTGCACATTATCCTATGGAAAAAGTTGGAGTTGATTATAGATATTTTAAAGAATTTAAAGGCTTAATTATTGATGAAAAAGGCCAAAGTTATCACAAAAGCATTCAATATTATGTAAGAAAACCCGATGCTTATGAAACGGACGAAAAAGTGATTAAATTTTTAGAAAAAAAAACTTATTTTAATAAAATAGCCTTTGGTGGAACTTTTTTAAATTTAATTGATGCTCAAGCGTTTTATGAAGATTTGATTCAAGCTTATAAACAGGATGGTCATATTTTTAGAGCTAATTAATACAAAACTCTGCCACCATCCATAACAATGCTTTGCCCACTCATCCAAGCACTTAAAGGACTGAGTAAAAAAACACATAGATTAGCAATATCATCTTCTTTACCTACACCCAAAGGATATAATTTTTCAAGCTCTAGATTATAACCATCGCTTCGGATGCTAGAAGCCTTATGAGTCATTTCTGTATCAACATGAGCAGGTAAGATGCTATTAATCCTAAAGTTAAATTTCGCAAAATCTTTCACTAGACTAGTAGCAAGGGTATTAAGAGCACCTTTTGAAGCATCATAAACACTCATTGAGGATACGCTCATTTTTAAAGAAGCCGAGCCGATTAAAACGGTACTTAAATTTTCTGATTTTCTTTTATCATAAAGACATTTTAACAATTCCAAACAACTAAAAAAATTTACATCAAATACTTTTTTCGCCTCTTCTATATCAATCATTCTTAGCGGTTTAACGCATGAAGTTCCAGAAAAATAAGCCATAGCATTAATTTTTCCATGCTCTTTTACAATATCATCTACCAAATTTTTAATCCCATCTTGAGCATAGAAATCATAAATTTTATATTCTAAATTTTTACATTCTTTTTGCAATTGCTTTAAATTTTCTTCACGTCTTGCTATAGCTATAACTTTAGCCTCAAGAGAATCTAAAATTTTACATGTTTGTTTGCCTAAACCACTACTTGCCCCCGCAATTAAGCAAATTTTATCTTTTAAATGAAAAAAATCTTCTCTCATTTTTCCTCCTTCATTGCCTTTTCATATTGTTCATGGAAATATAAAATCCTTTTTTCTGAATTTCTAGCATAATTGAATTTTAAATCATCCAAAAATAAACTTCCTTGTATCAAATTAGTCGCTTGCGCATCTTCTTTAAAAATCGTTTTATTCATCGATATAACTTCATTTGCAAAAAGCTCAACATCATGCTTTGCTTTTGCTATATAATTTCTTGAAATAAAATGCGTTTTATTGAAAGTGTGAGGAAAATAATGTTGTATAGAATAAGCATAACCAAAAGTAGAACTAATGATAGTAAATGGAAACAAATGATAAGAAAAATATTTATCCTCAAAGTAATTATCCTCTAAAAAAATAGCTTGATTTCTTTTTAATTTAGAATAAATTTTTTCATCTTTAATTTCTCCACAAGTTTTAGAATTAAAACCTATAAATTTTGGATTGTCTTCTAAATTTAAAATTCCTAAAGATTTTGGGTGTACACAGTCTACATGATAAATTTCTAAACTATTTTCTACACCCACTTTCCAATTAGAATGATAATTAATTGGAGCGTTAAGACCATTAAAACGATCAATGCTTTTACTGATTTGTTCCAATTCTTCATAAAAGCCTTTAAGTTGTTCTTTTAATCGTATTTTTGGATTATGAGAAAAAAAGATAAAATCTCCGCAAAATGCAAGTTTAAGCTTAAAAAGATCGATCTTTTCATTTTCATCAAATTCGCTTTTCATCGCAATAGAAAGTTTTTGATTTTTATAAGTCCAATGATGATAAAAACATTTTATTTCTCCATTGGATTTGAAAATACTTTCATTATTTCCAAAATTTAAAAGTTTAGCTCCACGATGAGGACAAATATTATAAAAAGCGACAATACTACCTTTATCGTTATAAATTACGACTTCAAAGTCATAAATTCTTAAGATAATATAATCTTTATCATTTTTAATTTCTTCCTTATGGCAACCAAAAATCCAAAATTTTTTATATAAATTTTCACATTCTAATTTTTCAGTGTCAAAATGGATATAATCATTAACTTGTTTCATCTTTTTTCCAATTCATTATTTTTTATAAATTAAACTACAAGAACAATCCAAATTTTCTAAGATGCAAGTTCCTATAGAAAAGCCGACTCCAAAACCCATAAGCATCACATTTTTATAATCTTGATCCTTAGTATCGCTGATAAGTAAAGGGATAGAATTTGAACTTGTATTTCCAAAATTTTTCATATTATTTGGAAGCTTTCCTTGAACGCCTAGTTTTTCCTCTAAATAAGAAAGCAAAAAAGTATTAGCCTGATGAAAATACAATTTAGTAAGTTCTTCTTTTTTTAAAGAAGCAAACTCTAGTATTTTTTTAAATTCTAAAGGCAAGTATTTAAGAGTAAAATCGAAGACTTCAACCCCTTTCATTTGCATATACCCCCCCCCAATAAGGAGCTATGATGCAATCATATCCTTCACCCAAAGTCTTAAAACAAAAATAACTCTGACAAGCTTTGTTTTCAATTGCAGTACAACTTACACCATCTCCAAAAAGAAAAGCAGTGTCTCTAGCATTGAAATCCACCACATCACTACTTACATCACCAGTAAAAAGCAAGATTCGTTTTAAGCCATTAGCGATATAATTGTAAGCGATATTAAGCCCATAAACATAACCACTACAACCCAAATTCACATCAAAAGCTAAGAAATTATCCTTCCTTAATCCCAAAACTCCCTGTAAATAACAAGCCATAGCTGGAAAGCGAAATTCATTACTTTGAGAAACCACTATAATAGCATCAATACTATCTTTATCCCAAGAAAGAGTTTTTAAGGTTTCATCAGCTGCCATTAAATACAAATCACTGATTTTTTCTTTATCTTTATTAAGAATATATCTTTGCTCAACGCCGATTTGCTTAATGATCTTTTTCTTATCTTTTTCATCAAAATTGTCAATTTGAGAATTTACAATTTTTTTACTTGGCACAACAGAACAAATATGTGCTATGCTTCCTTGATGAAATTTTTGCATACTCAAGCTCCAAATTAATCAATTTTAGCTAATTTTAAAACATCTGATACAGTTTTCAAACTAGCGATTTGATCTGAAGTAATATTCATTTGCAATTTTGCATCAAAAAGAGTTATTAAACTCAAAAAAGCCAAACTATCCCAATCTTCAAAATCAGCCAAAACGCTATCCTCTTTTAGCATTCCTTCATCTAACATCAAAATTTCTTCTAGCGCTTTAAACATTTCTTGTTTATTCATTTTTATTTATCCTCCTTATTAAATTAAGCAAACAATAATTCACTTTTAAAATCAAGTTTATTAAAAAAAACAACTCCTATAGATAAGCCTACTCCAAAACCCGCCATAATCACATTTGATTTTTGGCAAGATTTTTCCTCTGCTAATAAAATTGCTATAGAAGCAGAAGAAGTATTTCCATAGTTCTTTTCAAGCGGCAAACACTCATTTTTAATTTTTAATTTTTTCCTAATTTGAATTAAAGCATAATAATTTGCTTGATGAAGAAAGAAACTACTAATATCTTCAACTTCTAAATTTTGTATTCTTAAAAGCTTTAAAATAACATTTGGAACATTCTGACAAATAAAAACAAAGACATCCAAACCCTTCATCTCCATACAAGATTTAATATTAATATTTCCATCTTCATCTTGGTATTCTTTAAAAGAATCTTCACATATAGGATGTGCACTTCCACCATGCGGAACGATTATGGCATTTCTTCCCGATCCATCGGTTTCAAATATAAAATCCGCCTCAAAACCTGAAGCATATTCCAAAGCTGTACAACTAGCTGCATCACTAAACAAAAAAGCCACTGATCTATTTTTAGAGTAGATAAAATCATTAACCGAATCTCCTACAAACATTAAAATTTTATCACAATTTTCATTTAAATGACTCATGGCACAAAAAAGTCCATAAATATATCCTGAACACCCCATTACCACATCATAAGCAAAACAATCCTTACTTAATCCTAATTCATCTTGCAATAAAACCGCTGTAGAAGGAAATCTATATTCATGACTTTGCGAAACAACAATTACTCCTTTGACTTCTTCTTTTTTCCAGCCCAATTTTTCAATGGTTTGCAAACCTGCTTTTTTATAAAGACTCATCATGGTTTCATTAGCATCTCTATTTAAAACGTAACGCTCTTTAATTTCCGAAAGATGAATAATTTTACCTTTAGTTATTTCATCAAAATAAGGATTATCTATATTTTGAACCTTTTTAGAAGGAAAAATCCCACATACATAAGAAATTTTTACATTTTTTAACTTCACTTTAATCAATCCATATTCATAAATTATACAAAGTTTCCAAGCTTTAACAAATCTTTAACAGTGTGTAACTTTCTAATTGCTTCGAGATCAATTTCCAATTTAAGTTCCTGCTCAAATAGAGTAATAATCTGTAAAAAAGCAATACTATCAAAATCCGAAAAAGAATTAAGCTCCATTTCTTCTTTTAAGTCATCCTCATCTGTCATTAAAATTTCAGCAATGGCTTTTAAAAATTCTTTTTTATCCATAAAAATCTCCAAAAAATCATGAAAATATTAATACATCCTAATATCGTCTATTATTAAATAAAGATTAATATATTCTAACACATTTTTTATAAATTAACTATATCTAAATTAACAAATCCTTAAAAATATTAAAATAATATTTTATTCTAAGAATTTACCTATAATCTCAATTAAACATTAATTAAAAGAAAATAAGATAGAATATCAAAAGACTGCAAACAAGGAAAATCATGCTCACCCACATCTATAACTTCCTAGAAAAAAGTGTTGAAAACTTTAGTGAAAAAATAGCCTTTGTTGAACCTTTTGCCAAAGAAGGTAAAAAAGAAATCACTTATAAAGAATTTGATCTTTATTCTAAAAAAGTTGCTAGTGAAATTTTAAGAACTTTAGATAATAATACCTTACCTTTACAAAAAGCCATTCTTATTATCTTACCTAAAGGCATTGATTGTTTGATTTCTTTTTTTGGTGTAGCCTTAAGTGGAAACTTTTATACACTCTTAGATGAAAAAAGTCCTAAAGAAAGAATAGAAAAAGTTATAGAAGTTTTAAAACCAAAACTTCTAATCACTTCTAAAGAATTAAAACTAGATTTAAATTTACCTACTCTTTATACACAAGATTTTCAAAGTTTTAATATCGATGAAAATCTAATCACTAAAGCTAAAGAAAACCATATCGATACTAATTTACTTTATGTACTTTTTACTAGTGGGAGTACTGGAATTCCTAAAGGAGTAAGTATAGCTCATAAGAGTGTGATTGATTATATGTTTTGGTTTTGCGATGAATTTGATATTAATAAAAATGATATTTTAGCTAATCAAGTTCAATTTTATTTTGATGTTTCGGTTTCAGATATTATGGCAACCATATTTAAAGGTGCGACTTTGCACATCATCCCTAATCATATCTTTGCCTTTCCTGCTAAAGTCTTACAATGCTTAGAACAAGAAAAAGTAAGTACAATCTTTTGGGTGCCTTCAGTGTTGATTTATTTTGCGAATACTGAAGCCTTGGATGATTTTAATTTATTAAATTTAAAAAAAATACTCTTTGCAGGCGAAATCATGCCCAATAAACAATTAAACATTTGGAGAGAACATCTACCTCAAAGTTTATTTGCCAATCTTTATGGTCCTACTGAAATCACAATCATTGCTTGTTTTTATACTATCAACCGCCCTTTCAAAGATGATGAACTCTTACCTATAGGTAAAGCTTGTAAAAATACAGAACTTCTAGTCTTTGATGAGAATATGAATTATATAAGTCCTAAAGAAATAGGCAAAAAAGGAGAATTATATATAAGAGGAACTTCTTTATCCTTAGGATATTACAATGATAAAGAAAAAACAAACAAAGCTTTTATACAAAATCCTTTGCATGATAATTATTTAGATTTACTCTATAAAACAGGAGATATTGTTGCTTATAATGAATTTGAAGAATTATTGTGTTATGGAAGAGCGGATAATCAGATTAAATACATGGGTCATAGAATAGAATTAGGAGAAATAGAAAGTATTATTAACTCTCATGATAAAGTAAGAAACTCTGCTTGTATTTTTAAAGAAGAGATCATTTGTTTTTATGAGAGTAAAGAAGAAATTGATTTTAGAATGTTTTTAAAAGATAAATTACCTCTTTACATGATACCTAAACATTTTAAAAGAATAGATAGTTTTAAACTCAATCAAAATGGTAAGATTGATAGAAATTATTATAAAGAACTTTAAGGAGAGAAAATGAAAGAGATTAAACAGTTTTTTATCAATATAGGCAGAGCTGATGTTGATGAGAATATGGAAGAATTGATTAGCGAAGATATTATTGACAGTGTAGATATGATGGCTTTGGTTAGTGAGATAGAAAAACACTATAAAAAAACCTTAAAAGCAAAGTTCATCACTCCTGAAAATTTTGAAAGTTTTGCAAGCATTAAGCAAATGTTAGAACTTGCCATGAAAGATTAACTTGTTTGAATTTATTTCAAGCAAGTTTAAAAATCTAAATATAAAGTTAAATTTGGGATAAAAATTTTTATCTTTTAGATAATTTCTAGCTTAAATTTATCCCCTTCATCTTTAAATTTAAACACTCTATTTTTGCAAGGATAAGAAATAGAATTTTCCTTCATAAGAAATTTTTTATTTTTTAATTTTTCAAGCATTAAAGGAAGTTCTTTTTTAAATAGAGTTCTATTATTTAACCTCATACCATGTTCTAAACTTCTAATATATTTACCATCGATATCTTTTTCATCTTGGATTAAATGTAAAGTTGCATCAAGATTAAGTTGCTTTAAGCATTTATAAAGTTCTATTTTATCTTGAGCGCATACAAGCAAATCTTTAGCACTATGATAAGACACATAAATTATATTTGGATTAGCATTAGCCCCAAGAATAAGATGAGAAGAATTTAAAATCGCTCTTATCATATAATTTTCATCTTTAAAATAATAAGGTGAATTAGGATCTTTTCTTGTCCAATGGGTTTTCAAAAAGCAATAAATATTTGTATTTTTATTTGAAAAAACAAATTCTGGCTGCTGTATATCTCTACCAAGTATATAGTTTAAATTTGGCAAAATAGGCCCTGAATTATCAATCGCTCCATCCACATACCAAGGAGCAATTTTAGCTATAAGTAAAGAAAGGTATCCACCGTATGACCCCCCCCCGTAGATCTTTGGTAAATTTGCAAATTGTGGATAATTTTTAGCGATATCTTTTAAGGCATTGATATGATCAATAGCAGCCATAATGCCATAGTTTTGATATTCATCATTAGGTGGGATAAAATCGCAAGTTAATTCTACTTTTTGATTTAACTTGATTTGTCCTCTTTGTTTCATAGTTTCTAATTGCTCATCAATAATAGGAATGATTTGAGAAAAATTATTTTCATCTGCTTTTATATGTGCTAAATCAATATTTTTTAAGATCTGATTAATATGTATTAAATCTTCTTTATTTGGAACAAGTTTAGGGTTATATTTTTCATCAACACTTTTTCTAGAACAAAAACAATGATAAAAAACATTCACCACAACGACATCAAATTTTTTAGCGATATATTCTCTATCAAAGTCTAAAAAAGAAATATTAGCATTAGCTCCATATCCACCGATTACAAAAACTATAGCTTTCATTTCTTTTTCATCATCATAAGTTATACGATATTCTAGTTTTGAAGTTCTTTTAATATTAAGCTCTACATCATCACAAGAAGAAATTTCATAAGTTTTATTGACAAGCATTGATAACCTTTTGATATTTTAAACAGAATTTAAATAATCTCAAGCTTAAATTTATCCCCTTCATCTTTAAATTTAAAAACTTTGTTTTTACAAGGATAAGAAATAGAATTTTCTTTCATAGGAAATTTTCTATCTTTTAATTTTTCAAGCATTAAAGGAAGTTCTTTTTTAAATAGAGTTCTATTATTTAACCTCATACCATGTTCTAAACTTCTAATATATTTACCATCGATATCCTTTTCATCTTGGATTAAATGTAAAGTTGCATCAAGATTAAGTTGTTTTAAACATTTATAAAGTTCTATTTTATCTTTAGCAGGAGTATTAATATCTTTAGTGCTGTGATAAGAAACATAAATTATATTTGGATTAGCATTAGCCCCAAGAATAAGATGAGAAGAATTTAAAATCGCTCTTATCATATAATTTTCATCTTTAAAATAATAAGGAGAATTAGGATCTTTTCTTGTCCAATGGGTTTTGACAAAAAAACGAATAGAACTATTAGATAAATCTTCATAATAATCACATAATCCAGTATCCCTACCTAATAAATACGCCAAAGAAGGTAAAGCATCTCCTGAATTATCAATCACACCATCCACACACCAAGGAGCAATTTTAGCTATAAGTAAAGATAAGTATCCACCATACGATCCTCCACCGTAGATCTTTGGTAAATTTGCAAATTGTGGGTAATTTTTAACAATATCTTTTAAGGTATTGATAAAATCAATAGCAGCCATAATGCCATAGTTTTGATATTCATCATTGGGTGGGATAAAAGTTGAAGTAAAGCAAGCTTTGTAATCTTGTGGAATTTGGTTATTTGATTTTAAATTTGATATATGTTCTACTAACATTTTAGCAATCAATGGAGCATTTTGAGAAGTAATTTCATCTTTTGTAACTAAATTAAATTGAGTTAAATTTTCTTTTAATGTAATTATATCTTCTGGTTCAAATTTTTTATAAGCACTGTACTTTTCTTCATTGGATCTTCTTTGACAAAAACAATGATAAAAAACATTCACTACAACGACATCAAATTTTTTAGCGATATATTCTCTATCAAAATCTAGTAAAGAGATATTAGCATTAGCCCCATATCCACCAATTACAAAAACTATAGCTTTCATTTCTTTTTCATCATCATAAGTTATACGATATTCTAGTTTTGAAGTTCTTTTAATATTAAGCTCTACATCATCACAAGAAGAAATTTCATAAGTTTTATTGACAAGCATTGATAACCTTTTAATATTTTAAAGATGATTATACTTAAAATTTGGTAAAATAAAATAAAAAATAAAAGTGGAAAATATGAAAAATCTTTGCATTATACCTGCGCGCGGAGGGTCAAAAAGAATTCCTAGAAAAAATATCATAGATTTTTTAGGAAAACCTTTAATCTCTTATAGTATAGAAAGTGCTTTAAATTCGCAAATTTTTGATGAAGTTATCGTTTCAAGTGATGATGAAGAGATTATCGAAACAGCTTTAAAATTTGGCGCAAAAGTACCTTTTAAAAGATCCACTCATTTAAGCGATGATTATGCTTCAAGCACTGCTGTAATCCAAGATGTGATACAAATTTTGCAAAAACAAGGGCAAAATTATGATCATGTCTGTTGTCTTTATGCTACAGCACCGCTTATCAGTGCTGATATCTTAAAACAAGCCTTTGAAAATTTTATAAAAAATAAAAGCCAATTTTTATTTAGCGCTTGCGAATTTGACTATCCTATACAAAGAGCTTTTTATTTGGATGAAAAAAAACAAGTTTATATGTTTGATGAAAAATACTACCAAAGCCGCTCTCAAGATCTTACTAAAGCTTATCATGATGCGGGAGCTTTTTATTTTGGCACTAGCAAAGCTTGGCTTGAAAATGATTTTATGTTTAGACCGCATTCTAGTGTATTTTTACTGCCAAGGAATTTGGTTTGCGATATCGATACACCTCAAGATTTGAAATTTGCAAAGATACTTTATAGGGTAAATTATGAAAGTTTTATTTAGAAGTGATAGTTCAACTCAAATAGGCTTTGGACATATTAAACGTGATCTAGTTTTAGCAAAACAATACGAAGATGTAAGCTTTGCTTGTTTGCCTTTAGAAGGCTCTTTGATCGATGAAATTCCTTATCCTGTTTTTGAATTGCAAAGTGCTAGTATTTATGAACTTATCCATCTTATCAAAGAGCATAAATTTGATTTGCTTGTGATTGATCATTATGAAATTACAGCTGATGATGAAAAATTGATCAAACTCGAAACTGGAATTAAAATTTTAAGCTTTGATGACACTGTAAATCCCCATCATTGCGATATTTTACTCAATGTCAACGCCTGTGCAAAAGCGAGTGATTATGAAGGCTTAGTTCCTTTTAAGTGTGAGCTTAGATGCGGATTTTCCTACGCTTTAATTAGGGATGAGTTTTATATCGAAGCTAAGGAAAAAAGAGAGAAAATATGGGATTTTTTCATCTGTTTAGGGGGAACAGATATAAAAAATCTTTCTTTAAAAATAGCAAGTGATCTTCCAAGCAACAAAAAAATAGCCATCGCCACAAGCTCTTCAAATAAAAACCTTAAAAAACTTAAAATTTTAGTCAAAGAAAATCCCAATATAAAGCTTTTTATCGATTGTGACAATATCGCTAAACTGATGAATGAAAGTGAAAAACTCATCATCAGTGCAAGCTCTTTAATCAATGAAGCATTACTTTTAAAGGCTAAATTTAAAGCTATTTGCTATGTTGAAAATCAAAGGCCAACGGCTGATTGGCTTGCTAAAAAAGGCTATGAAGTGGAGTACAAAATTTGATTGAGTTAAAAAAATTCATAGAGCTTAATGAGCAAGAAATCACCCTAGTTTGGCAATGGAGAAACGATAAAAAAGTTAATGAATTTATGCACACTAAGAACTTCGATATGCAAGAACATAAGAATTTTATCCATAATTTAAAACAAGATATGAGTAAAAAATATTTTTTAGTGTTTAAAGATAAAGAGGCTATAGGTGTGATCGATTTTGTTAATATTAAAAAAGAAAGTTGCTATTTTGGACTTTATGCAAGGCCTGATTTAAAAGGTGTAGGGCAAATTTTAATGGATGAGGTTAAAAAATATGCCTTTGAGATTTTAAAAATGAAAACACTAAAAGCACAGGTCTTTAAAAATAATGATAAAGCCTTAAAACTTTATCTTAACAATGATTTTAAAATTGAAAAGGAAAATAAAAATATGCTTAATTTGTATTTATCTAATTACGGGGGGGGGGTAGAATAAAATTTTGCTTACCTTTTGATCAAAGGTTTGCAGCATGAAAATAGCCATATTAACATCCCCAAAACAATGGTTTATAGAGTATGCAAAACAGCTTCAAAAACTTATCAATAACTCTCAACTTTTTTATTCTCATGAAGAAATTAAAAATTTTGACATAGTATTTATTCTTTCATATCACAAAATTATCGAAAAAAAATTTTTAGACAAAAATAAGCATAATATAATCATCCATGCTTCAAAATTACCTCAAGGCAAAGGATGGTCTCCACTTTTTTATCAAATTAATGAAGGAAAAAATGAAATCGTATTCTCCCTATTTGAAGCTGATGAAAAAATGGATAATGGAGATATTTATATTCAAAAAACTCTAAAATTAAATGGCTTAGAACTATATGAAGAGCTTAGAAAAAAACAAGCTCAATGCACCATAGATTTGTGCTTAACTTTTTTAAAAAATTACCCAAATATTAAAGCAAAAAAACAAAAAGGTGAAGAAAGTTTTTATCCTAAAAGAACACCAAAAAATAGCCAATTAGATATTAATAAAACCATAAACGAACAATTTAATCTTTTAAGAACAGTAAGCAATGAAGAATTTCCGGCATTTTTTTATAAAGATGGTAAAAAATTTATAATAAAAATTTATCCCGATTGTACAGACTAGGTAAAAAATATTTACATAGTTAAAAAATCGATGTATAAATTTTATATTTTTGTAATATTTTGCTATAATTTAAATTAAATTAATTTAAGAGAATTCATGAAAGATAAGCATTTTTTTATCATCGGTGGTGGTGATTTACAGGCAAATTTAGTATTAAAAATAAAAAAAGATTTTATTACTCATGTTTTTGATTATGATGAAAATTGTTTTTGTAAAGATTTAGCAGATTATTTTCACCCTATTTCTATTGCAGATAAAGAAAAAATTCTAGAATTAGCTATAAAATTTAATATAGTAGGCGTTGCTACTGCTGCTACAGAACTTGGAAATTTAACAGCATGTTATATCGGAGAAAAACTCAATCTTGGAACTAATTCTTACGAATGTGCTAAAAATACTACCGATAAAAGCTTAATGAAAAAAGTGTTTGAAAAATATAATATCAATCATGCTAAATATTTTATACTCAAAGATGAAAAAGATTTAGAGCAAATTACTCAATTTCCTATTATTATAAAACCAAGTGATAGAAGTGCTGGAAGAGGAGTTGTAAAAGTATTTGATAAAGAGAATTTAAAAAAGCGTTACTATGAAGCTAAGGATTTATCTTACAATAAAATCGTTTTAGCTGAAGAAGTTCTAAAAGGAAGACAATTTAGCGTAGAAACGATAAGTTCTCATGGCAAACACCAAATCGTAGCTATCACAGAAGAATATTTAAGAGAGGGTGAATTTGCGGATGACTTTTTAGAGACGCAACAACTTATACCTGCAAGAGTTAATCATTTTGAAAAGCAATTAATCGAAAGTGAAATTATTAAGGTTTTAAATGCTTTTAAAATCGATTTTGGCGCCTCTCATATAGAAATTAAACTTGATAAAGAAAAAGATCTTTTAAAAGTATTTATAATAGAAATAGCTACGAGGGCTGGAGGGTGGCGTGATGTACTTATACATCATTCTTATAATATAGATTATTTACAATTCTTAATCCAAAGTTCTTTAAAACAAGAATTACAAAAAGTAAATAAAAAAGCTGAAAATTTTTGTCTAGTTAAAATGATTTTCACCAAAGAAGACTATGAGTTTTATAAAAAAATAAAAACCCTAAAACCTCAAATGATTGTAGAAGAAATGCTTTTTATTGACAATGAGAAAGATTTTTCATATTCTTCTTCATTGATGGATTCTAAAGGGTATTATTATTTAAAAATTTCAAAAGATGATGATCCTGAAATTTATATTAAAGCAACTCAATTATCTTAAGTTGCTTCTTAAAAAATACTCTACTTTGTCACTTTCAACATAATAAATATTTTTTACAAAAAATATACTTTTCAGTTCAAATATTGTTTTCTTTTAAATTTCTATATAATTCTACACTACGATAAAATAAATCAAATAAATATATCAAACCAATTAAATAAAAAAAGAAAGTAAAATACTCGCTTATAAATGATACAGAAATTAAAATAGAAAGCAAACTTGCGTCAATTCCCAAAATAAATCCCCTGTCTAAAAAAAACTTCTTAATTCCAAATCTTTTAATATTTTTTAAAGTCTTAAGCTTTTTAACAATAACAAAAGGACAAATTAATGAGTGTAGATTCATAGCAAATAAAACAAAAATAACGGGATAAATTGAAATTTCATAAGTTAAATAAACAACTATAAAAGCACCATTAAAAGCCAATGTGTCAACAAAAAGATCTAAATAGTGTCCTAATTTACTGGATAAATTTTTATATCTCGCAAGCATGCCATCAACATGATCTAAAAAATCATAAATCAAGTATAAAATTCCAGCCAAAATTGCATAATGATTAAAAAGCATTACAAGAGACAAAAAGGCAAAAATACCTGCAGTAATAGTAACTTGATTGGGCTTAATATTAGTCTTTTCAGCCAAAGGTAAAAGAATAAATTTTTGGATAATCAAAACACGATATATATATTCTGTTATATAATAAGAACGTTTACTTTCCAATCTTTCATTTTTTTTAAGTTTTTCATCTAAATTCATACTATCTCCTTAAAATCACTAAAAAATTTTCATCCGCAAAACTATCATTCGCATGAGTTTTTCTTAAAGAATTGATTTCTATTTGTTTAAAATCACCAAACACTCTTCTTACCTCATCTTTATCAAAAAAATACATTTTCATTCCATTTTCTTTAAAAGCAGATTTTAAAGCGTCCTTTTCATCAATAAACACTTCATATTTTGAAATTTTTTCATTGTTCAAATAACGATAATCGTTCGTATTTCTTACGACCATATAAGCAATACCATCTTTTTTTAAAACCCTATAAATTTCTTTAGCCGCTTTTTCTATAACTTCTTTAGAATTATAATAAAGCACACCATAACAAATCACACCTTCGAATTTTTCATCTTCATAGGGGATATTATCGACACTTGCGATTTTTAATTCTGCTTTTAGTTTATACAAATCTAGCAATTCTTGCGTTGCTTTAATACCATTAGCAGAATAATCCACTCCATAAGCGATAAAATCATTCTCAGCTAAGAACTTAACATGTCGCCCCCCCCCGCAACCTAGATCCAAAATTTGATCATTTTTCTTAAAATTTTTTAAAACAAAAGCAACCAAATCGCTACCAGGATAGCGTGGTTGATGTCTTTTTTGAGAGTGCATTTCGTGCCATTTTTCTTGAGTATTCATTTTAAGTCCTTGTAAAAAATTGCAAAAATTATAACAAAGATAGGATTATTTTTATACTATCCTTGATCTGATCTTTGCTTATTTTTTCATCACACCACAAATTGATAAGTTCTTTACTTAAAATTTCTGAATTTTTTTGAGTTTTTCCTCCAAAAATCAAATGTGATGGCAAATACCAAGAAGAACAATCAATCCCATTTTTTCTTAAATTTTCAAGTAATTTTTCTCTATCGCCCAAATATCTAAAGGTGTAACGCCAAGATATAGAATTTAAATTGAACTTTGGATGCAAAATGAGTTCGTGTTTTAAAAAATTTTGATAAATTTGCATATTTTCTTTGCGTTTTTCACATATATTGCTAAGCTTAGAAAGTTTTTCTTCCAAATAAGGATTATTATCACTTCCAAAAACAAAGGTATAATCTAAAAGCAAATTTTTAAGATTTTTAAAATAATTTTCATCTTTGGGATTTAAAGAGTAATATTTCAAGCGATATTCTTCAAATTTTTGTTTATCAACTCTTAAGGTTAATTCCTTATTAAAATCCCTCAAAGAATTTAAGGATATTTTTGAACTTAAAATCGCTCCACCCCATAAGTCATTTTCTAAAAATTTAGTATGACCAAAACTTAGGATACTTAAATCGCATTTTGGATTGATTTGATAAGTTTGCGCACAATCTTCGATGATAAATATATTCTTATCTTTACAAAAATTAATAATTTTTTCATCACAAAAATGTCCGTAAAGATGAACTAAAACTAAAACATCATAAGGATTTTCATCATAATTTTTTTTACAACTCTCAAAGATAAGAGTATAATCATCCAAACTCACATCTGCAAAAATCACCTCAACACCTGCTTTTAAAGCCACACTAGCCACTTGCGGACAAACCAAACTAGGGATTAAAACCTTGTTTTTATTTTTTGATTTTAGATATTTAAAAATCAAAAACAAAGCACTTGTTCCAGAACCTGTATAAAGTGTTTCTAAAGTATTAAAATGATTGCTGATTTTTTCTTCTAAGCTGTTCAATTTTCTTTCCTTAAATTATGCTATAATTTATAAAAGTAATTTTACCGATATTATTTTAAAAATTAGTTTGGAATTTAAATGCAAATAGGAAATTTTAACACAGATCAAAAAGTATTTATCATAGCAGAATTAAGCGCCAATCATGCCGGAAGCTTAGATCTTGCACTCAAAAGCATCAAAGCAGCTAAAAAAGCCGGAGCAGATGCGATAAAAATTCAAACCTATACCCCAGATAGCCTTACGCTTGATAGCGATAAAGAAGATTTTATCATCAAAGGTGGGCTTTGGGATAAACGCAGACTCTATGAACTTTATGAAAGCGCTAAAACCCCTTATGAGTGGCACGAACAAATTTTTCAAACCGCCAAAGATGAAGGTATACTCTGCTTTTCAAGTCCTTTTGCAAAAAAAGATGTGGATTTTTTAAAACAATTTGATCCTATAGCTTATAAAATCGCCTCCTTTGAAGCTAACGATGAAGAATTGATCCGCTATATAGCCAAAGAAAACAAAACCACGATCGTTTCTACGGGCATTGCAAGCGAAGAAGAGCTTTTTAGAATTTGTGAAATTTTTAGAGAGGAAAAAAATCCACAATTGATATTTTTAAAATGCACTTCAGCTTATCCTGCAAAAATCAGTGATATGAATTTAAAAGCTATTTCAAGCTTAAAAGAAAAATTTAGTGTAGAAGTGGGACTAAGCGATCATAGTTTTGGACATTTAGCTCCAGTTATGGCCGTAGCGCTTGGAGCTAGAGTAATCGAAAAACATTTTATGATTGATAAAAATTTAGAAAGTGAAGATGCTAAATTTAGCCTTGATTTTGATGAATTTAAAGCCATGGTTGAGGCCGTAAGAGAAGCTGAAAGTGCTTTAGGAGATGGCTCTTTAGAACTTAATGAAAAAACTTTAAAAAATCGCACTTTTGCAAGAAGTTTATATGCAAGCAAAGATATCAAAAAAGGTGAAATTTTTAGCGAAGAAAATATAAAATCTGTACGTCCTTCTTTTGGGCTTCATCCTAAATTTTATCAAGAAATTTTAGGCAAAAAAGCCACAAGAGATATCGAATTTGGCGATGCCTTAAAAGAAAAAGATTTTAAATAAAAGGCAAAATTATTGGATAAAGAACTTTTTTTAAAAAATACTCAAGCGCTTTTTGAAGTGGATCAAATTTTAGCTTATAAACTAAGAGCTTTGCAAAAATTTGAAAATTTCCAAGCCAAGATCAATGAAGATGGTATTAATTTTACAAACAATTTGAAAAAAATTTATGAAAATCCTAAAAAAGATTTTATAGAAAATTTAAATCTTTATAAAAATCAATACTTTAAATATCCGGTTTTGTTTTTTTATGGTTTTGGAAATGGCAAACTTTATAAAGCCTTATGTGAAAATAAAAATCATAAACATATCATCGTTTTTGAAGATGAGCTTGAAATTTTAGCCTTAGCTTTTTATTTTACTGATTTTACCAAAGAATTAAGAAATGAAAAACTCATACTCTTTCACACTCCAAGTATCACCACTGCACAACTTAATGCTCTTTTTATGTTTGAAAGTATTCAAAAAAGTGTTAAAATTTTTAATCTTTTTATTCATAGCGATTTTTACCTTAAATTTTATACCAAGCAAATACAAAATCTAAATCAAATTTTGATCGAAAATATTCGCTTTATTGTTTTAGCTAAGGGAAATGATCCATATGATTCTAACATAGGGATTAAACATGTATTAAGCAATCTTCCTAAACTTTTAAGTCATGGAATTTTTCAAGACTTCTTAAAAGAAAGAAAAGGTAAAGTAAAAAATGCTATCATCGTTTCAACAGGCCCTAGTCTTATCAAGCAATTGCCTTTACTAAAAGAATACGCAAATAAAGCTACAATTATAGCAGCAGATTCTTCTTATCCTATCTTAGCAAAGTATAACATCAAGCCTGATTATGTTTTGTCTTTAGAAAGGGTGTCATTGACTTCTGAATTTTTTAACAATGATTTTAAAGAATTTGATCAAGATATTTTATTTATCATTGCTTCGCTAACCCATGAAAACACGATCAAATATTTAGAACAAAATCAAAAAAACTACATGTTAGTGCATCGTCCATTACTTTTTGCCTCATCTTTAAATCTTAAGGAATTTGGCTATATAGGCGTTGGAGCAAGTGTTGCAAATATGGCTTATGAATTAGCTGGTAGCTTAAGACATGAAAATATCATTTTAATAGGGCAAGATCTAGCTTATGCTGAAGATGGAAGTTCTCATCCGGAAGAACATATACATGGGAGTCAAGGCGATGAAATACGCGGGGAAGTTTATACCCTTGCTTATGGTGGCAAAAAACAAGTAAGAACACAACTGACTTGGAATTTATTTCGCCAAGCTTACGAAAAAGATATTTTTTGGGCAAAAGAAAAATTACAGATTAACACCTACAATTGCACTGAAGGTGGAGCTAGAATAGAAGGGACTATAGAAAAACCTTTTAAAGAAATTTGTGAAACACTGCTTAAGGAAAATTTAAAAAAACCTTTTAGATTTCCTAAAAATTTAGAAAAAAATGAAATAAAAAATAAATTTTTACAAACCCAAAAACTTCTTGCTAAAAATGTCAAACAAAGTGAAGAATTCATCAAAAAATGTCAAAATGAACTTAAAAAACTTGATTTTGAACTCAATAAATCCGAACTTAATTTATCAACTTTAGAAAAAATCAAAAAAAATCTTTTAAAATTTTTTAGTGAATTTGAAAAATTAAAATTGTTTAATGAAATCACACAAGCTATATATTATCACAATGAATGCGAAATTTTACGTTATGAAGTTTTAAATGAAAATGATCAAAAAGAAAAAATCAAAGAATTTTTAATCACCCAAAAAGCATGGTGGTTGCAAGCTTTAGAATACTTAAATACTCAAAATAAAACCATCAATGAGGCTTTAGAAAAATACAAAAATGACGATATTTCATAAATCAAAATGGAGGATTTATGAAATTTAATAAAAACCAAATTGTACTTTTTAATAAAAATATAAATTCGCTAAAAAATCCTGATTTAAAAGAAAAACTCAAAGAATTAGCAATCACTCATTATGAACTTATCTTAGGCAAGGATAGTCTAGATATCAATCTTAGAGATACAAGAAATAACACTTTTCTTTATAAAGATACCATAAAAGAACTAGATGCTATGCTAAAAACCTACAATGAAAAATATCTTTTATATCCTGTGCTTTATTTTTATGGTTTTGGAAATGGAATTTTATTTAAAGCTCTTTTAAAAAATAAACATTGTAAGCATTTAGTTGTCTTTGAAAAAGAATTAGAGATCATTAAAATTATATTCCATCTTTTAGATTTTTCGCAAGAATTAAGTGGAAATAAACTTTTATTGTTTGATATTAATGTTTTAGAACTTCAAGATTATCATGAACTATGTTCAAGCAATCTTTTTTTTAAATTTTCTAGAACTTATTTTTTAGAACTTAGTAGCAATTATTATGAAAAAGATCATGATGATATTTTAAATCTAAATGATAATCTTGCAAAAAGTTTTAAAGATATTATATTAGATTTTGGAAATGATTCTTTAGACGCTTTACAAGGTATAAAACAGTTTATTTGTAATCTTCCAATCATGCTAACTCATACCCCTTATCAAAATCTACTCAAACAAAGAAAAAATCTTAGCGATACAGCTATCATCATTTCAACTGGACCTAGTCTTACTAAACAACTTGACACTCTTAAAAAATATGCAAATAAAGCAACCATTATAGCAGCTGATAGCGCGTATCCTATACTAGCAAAACACGATATAAAACCTGATTATGTTTTATCTTTAGAAAGAATTTTTCCAACTTCTAAATTTTTTAACAATGATTTTGGAGATTTTGATAAAGGCATTATATTTATAACAACTCATTTAACCCATCCTCAAACCATAGAAAATTTAAAGAAAAATAATAGAAATTTTTTATTATCTTATCGAAAAAATGAATTTGCAATGTATTTAAAATTAGTTCAATTTAGCGGTTTATTTGGAGGACATAGCGTAGCCCATCTGGCATATGGATTGGCTATATTTTTAAATCATAAAAATATTATTTTTATAGGGCAAGATCTAGCTTATGCTGAAGATGGAAGCTCTCATCCAAATGAACATATTTTTGGAAATTTTGATAATGAAGATACAAGTAAAATTACTTACGATCTAAAGACCGTAGCTTATGGTGGAGAAAAATTAATTCCTACTAAAAAACTTTGGAATATCTTTAAATATACCTTAGAAAAACACATTTTTGAAGCAAATCAATTAAAAACCTATATAACCTATAATTGTACTGAAGGAGGAGCTAGGATAGAAGGAACTATAGAAAAACCTTTCAAAGAAGTTTGCGAAACTTTGCTTAAAAAAGATTTAAAAAAGCCTTTTCCTAAAGTGGAGAATTTAAACCAAGATAAACAAAATGAACTATTGCTAAAATGTTACTATAAAATTTATAAAAGCATAAAACATTGTAAAGATTTTAAAGAAGAGCTTTTAAAATCTTGCGATCATATTTTTGAAAGTTTTTCAAATCTCAATCAAATTTCCAACTTAGAAGAAGGTAAAGAAGTTCTTAATTATCTTATAATAGAAATTGACAAAATTAAACTTAAACTTGAAGATGAAATAAAAATAGACTTTATTGAAACATTAGAAGCATTGCAAACTCAATTTGAACTTAACTTAGCAAGAATTTATGTTTTAAATCCAAAAACCCCAGAAGATGCTTATAATAAATCTTTATTATGGGTAAAAGAACATATTGAATTTTTTAAAATGGTTTATGTGCATATTGAAGCCCAAGAAAAAGCTTTAATAGAAAATATTACTCCTTTGGAAAATGAATTAGAACAAAGAAATTTAAAAAAATGGGAAAGGAAAATCAAAAATGCAAAATGAAATTTTTAATAAAAATATAAAAGCTATGAGTAATAATGAATATGATGAACTTAAAGAAAAATTAAAAAAAATTAAAGAACTTAGAGAATTTTCTTATACTTTTGGCAAGGATAATTTAGATATCAATATCATAAAAAAAAGAAATTTAAAAACAGTCTATAAAAATCCTTTAAAAGAACTAGAAGAAAAAATTGAATTCTTTAAAGAATATGAAAGATATCCAGCCTTATTTTTCTATGGTTTAGGTAATGGAATTTTATATAAAGCTTTACTTCAAAATAAAAATCATAAAAGAATTGTTGTTTTTGAAAAAGAAATAGAAATCATATCTATTGTTTTAAATTTGCTTGATTTTAGTGAAGAATTAAGAAAAGGTAGATTAATATTAATATATACCCCTCATATAAACTATACCAAAACTGATACAATATTTTCTTTAAAAGAAATTAATCGATTTTTTAAAACTTATAATTTACATTTACATTGTGATTTTTACAAAAGCTATGAAGAAGACATGTTAAAAGTTAATACTTTAAATTCTAAAGCTATTAAAAATATTAGTCTTAGAAGAGGAAATGATCCAAAAGATGCAATGCAAGGTATAGAACAATTTGTTCGAAATATTCCTAAGATGATCAATCATCCAAGCTATCATACTTTACTTAAAAAAAGAAGAAATTCCAAAGATGAAAATGTAGCTATCATTGTTGCAACAGGACCTAGTCTTCATAAACAATTACCTTTGCTTAAAAAATATAATAATAAAGCAGTTATATTTTGCGCCGATAGTTCTTATCCTATTTTAGCAGATCATAATATCAAACCTGATTATGTTTTATCCTTGGAAAGACATTATTTAACATCGGAATTTTTTAATCATAATTTTAAAAATTTTGATCAAGGAATCACTTTTATCGCAGCATCTTTAACCCATAAAAACACAATTGATTATTTTGAAAAAAACAAAAGAGAATATATACTAGTCACTAGACCTCTACCTTTTGCTACTTCTGTAGGAATTCATGAATTTGGCTATATGAGTGGCGGAATGAGCGTATCTCATATGTGTTATGAATTAGCTGTAAATTTAAACTATAAAAATATAGTTTTAATAGGACAAGATCTAGCCTATAGCGAAGATGGAGAAACTCACACTAAAAATTATTCCAATAAAAAAATCCATGAAGGAGAATACGAAAGAGATTTTAATAAATTTACAACTACAGCTTATGGAGGAGAAGGTATCGTTCAAAGCTCAAGAATTTGGAATTTATTTAGAGAAATTTTTGAAAATTTTATATCATCAAATAAAAATAAAGTTAAAACCTATAACTGTACCGAAGGAGGAGCTAAGATAGAAGGCGCTATAGAAAAATCTTTTAAAGAAATTTGTGAAACTTTACTTGCAAAAGAACTTAAAAAACCTTTAGTTAAAATTCCTAAACTTTCAAAAGAACAAAGAAATAAACTAATGTTAAAAGCTTACCAAAAAATCAAAAAACAAATTTCTTTAACTCAAACTTTTTTAAAAGAATGTAAAAAAGTAAAAAATCAATTAGCAAATCTAAAAAGAGGAAAACAAAAACTCACTCTAGATCAAATTAATCATAATTTAGATAAATTAAAAGCTCATATAGAATTAAAGCGTTATGATTTTTTAAATGAAATTTTAGGACCAACCTTACATCATGAAGAAAGTATTATTGCTTCTTTATATGTTAAAAATTTTACAAACGAAAGTGAAAGGCAAAATAAACTTTTTGCTTGGCTTTATGCTCATGAATCTTTAATCGAAAGTTTTTTTGAATTGACAAGTGCGCAAAATATCATCTTAAAAAGAGCTATTATACCTTTACAAGATGAATTAGAAAAAAGAAAATTGATATAGATGAGGATAAATATCCTCATTATTGTAAAAGTTTTAAAACATTTTGCTGAACAGCATTAGCCTGACTCATCGCATAAGATCCACTTTGAGCTAAGATGTTATACTTAGAAAAATTCGCACTCTCAGCTGCAAAGTCCACATCTCTTATGGTTGATTCAGCCGCTTTGACATTGACTTGAGTTACGGTGATGTTGTTGATCGTAACTTGGAGTTGATTTTGCACCGAACCAATATCTGCTCTGATTTGATCAAGATTTGTTGTGGCCGTTTCAACGATATCCATCACAGCCATAGCTCCTTTAAGTGTAGTAACACCTGCATTTTTATAAGTAGCACCTGCTTTATTATCTGTTGAAATCTTTAAAGGTGCAAATTGAGATTGATTAGAACCTGATGAAAAACCTGAACCTTTGGAAACAGTATAAACATCACTCATATTTCCAGTATTTCCGCCTTTAACAAATACAGCACTCTCTTGTAAAGCTACAGACATGTTTTTACCAGATCCTACAGAAAAACCAGAGCCTGCGGAAAAACCAGTACCTCCTCCACTCATATAAGCAGAAACCGCACTAAAACCGGCTATAATTTGCTTTCCACCACCTTGATAAGAATTAAAGCCCATAGCATCCGCTGTCTTTGCATCAATTTGACCCTTAGATTCTCTTAAAGAAACTGAAGTTTGAGAGATAAAACTACCCTTACCCATACCAATAACACTAAGATTAGTTCCACCTAGATTTATATCTCTACCATCATTTTTCACTAAAGATAATCTTCCATAATTTTCTTTTTGAGTAGATAAGATACCAGCACCTGCACCTATATCTCCAGTTATTTTAATACCTCTACCATCTCTTGAAGTTAAAACAAGCTTACCATTTTCATTCCTAGAAGCTTCAATCCCTGTTGTATCTTTTACAGCATTGATTGCAGAAACTAACTGACCATTTTCATCCCCATCTTTATAATCAATCTTGCCTATAATCACCCCATTGATCGCAAAGTCTTCTGAAGTTGAGCCCGCTTTGATCTCATATGCCCCTACAGTTTTCACATCATATGTAGCTCTAACTCCTGTTTTATCAGAACTTCTATTGATCTCTTCAGCCAAAGCTCCAAGACCCGTTCCTACTGAAGTTGAGATCACAACGCTTTGAAATTTAAAGTCTTCAACCCCATTATAATTTTTGATCACAAGACTTGCCACACCTGAATTATGACTTTGAGAGCCAGTTTCAAATCTTGTCACACCAATCTTTGAAGATTGAGTTGGCCCTATACTTGCTTTGATGGTTTGATTTGAGCTTGAGCCAATTTGAAATTCTTGATTGGTAAAATTTCCACTTAAAAGTTGTTTGCCATTAAAAGCTGTTGTGTTAGCGATATTATCAAGTTCTTCCATTAAGCGGTTGATATCTGCTTGAAGCATGGTTCTTGTTTTTAAGCTTTGTCCATCTTGAGCGGCTTGAGTTGCCTTAGTTTTAATCGTATCTAAGATCTTAAGTTGCTCATCCATTGCTTTATCGGCAGTTTGTAAGATACCAATCGCATCATTACCATTATTGATTGCCTGACCTAAAGTCGCTGCTTGTGAACGCAAAGAATCTGCAATAGCCATCCCTGAAGCATCATCTGCTGCTGAGTTAATTCTAAGACCAGAACTAAGTCTGCTTAAAGACTTATCAAGCTCGTTAGCATTAACCACCGAATTTGCATGTGCATTCAACGCACCTATATTGGTGTTTATTCTAAAACCCATTTTAAATCCTTTCAAAATATTGCATCAAAAGGATATAAGCAAGAAGTATTCCAACTTTTTATTTTATAGAAGAAAAACAAAATGTTTTTAAAAATTTTTAAAGAAGTAAAAATCTAAGCCTAAAAAGCTAGGCTTAGATCGGATTTCTATTGAAGCAATCTTAATACATTTTGTTGGCTTGCATTTGCTTGTGCCATCGCATAAGATCCACTTTGAGCTAGGATGTTTGCTTTAGAGTAGTTTGCACTCTCGCTTGCAAAGTCCACATCTCTAATTTGTGATTCAGCTGATTTCACATTTACTTGAGTTACGGTGATATTGTTGATAGTTGATGTGATTTGATTTTGCACCGAACCTATATCTGCTCTGATTTGGTCTAGATTGTTAATGGCAGTTTCAGCGATATCCATCACAGCCATAGCTCCTTTAAGTGTAGTCACACCTGAAGTTTCATTCACAGCTCCTACTTTATTATCTGTTGAAATTTTCATAACAGCAAATTGAGATTGATTAGAACCTGATGAAAAACCTGAACCTTTGGAAACAGTATAAACATCACTCATATTTCCAGTATTTCCGCCTTTAACAAATACAGCACTCTCTTGTAAAGCTACAGACATGTTTTTACCAGATCCTACAGAAAAACCAGAGCCTGCGGAAAAACCAGTACCTCCTCCACTCATATAAGCAGAAACCGCACTAAAACCGGCTATAATTTGCTTTCCACCACCTTGATAAGAATTAAAGCCCATAGCATCCGCTGTCTTTGCATCAATTTGACCCTTAGATTCTCTTAAAGAAACTGAAGTTTGAGAGATAAAACTACCCTTACCCATACCAATAACACTAAGATTAGTTCCACCTAGATTTATATCTCTACCATCATTTTTCACTAAAGATAATCTTCCATAATTTTCTTTTTGAGTAGATAAGATACCAGCACCTGCACCTATATCTCCAGTTATTTTAATACCTCTACCATC